>NC_014833.1:2379244-3032326 GCF_000179635.2 Ruminococcus albus 7 = DSM 20455
GTAAGCGGTCTTATCCGCTACAGTACCAATAGTTCCTGCCTTGAACACGTGATCCTGACCGAAGAGTTCTTCGGTATACTTATGTACCTTGCCCTGACAGTCACCCGAAAAGTTTAGGTCAATATCAGGAGCTTTATCGCCGTCGAAACCAAGGAACGTTTCAAAGGGTATCTTATGGCCGTCACGGTGCATAGGTATGCCGCAGTTAGGGCAGTCCTTCGGGGGCAGGTCGAAGCCCGAGCCATATTCACCGTTTTCAAAGAACTCGGAATAATGGCACTTGCGGCAGATGTAATGTGGTTCAAGAGGATTGACCTCCGATATACCAGACATTGAAGCAACGAAAGAGGAACCAACAGAACCACGGGAACCTACCTGATAGCCGCATTCGTTGGAATAAGCAACCAGTTTCTGGGATATCATGTACAGCACCGAGAATCCGTGCTTTATGATGGAGTCCAGTTCACGTTTAAGGCGCTTGAAGACCAGCGGATGAACGTGTTCCTCGAAATATGCGGAAACGTCAACGTCCTCACCCTCGGGGACTTCTATTGACATGGGGTCGCAGTCACCGTAAAGCTCACAGGCTTTACGCCAGCAGATTATCTGAAGTTCATACACAGCACCCTCGATAAAAGGTGTGTATGTACCCACAGGGAAAGCCTGCAGGTCTGCATCTATCATGTCTGCCACGTTATTTGTGTTTGTTACAACTACTTCAAAAGCCTTATCTTCACCGAGATATGAAAGTTCTTCCAGCATCTGTGTAGTGGATTTCAGATACAGCGGTGCCTGATTATCGCAGTCAGAAAAGCCCATTGAAGCCTGTATTATTGCCCTGAACTTTGCATCCTCTTTATTAAGGAAATGAACGTCGCCGGTAGCGCATACGGGTATGCCCAGGTCCTCGCCAAGCTTCACTATGAAACGGTTTATGTCCTTAACGTCCTCGACAGTCTTTATCCTGTCATAAGGAGGTTTTTCAGCAGTAAGCATGAACATATTATTGCCGTCGGGCTGTATCTCAAGATAGTCATAAAAAGCGGCTATCTGCTTTATGTATTCGTAAGGTTTGTTTTCAAGGTAAGCCTGAATGACCTCTCCCCTCTCGCAGGCACTGCCAACTATAAGACCCTCACGAAGTTTTGTCAGCTCGCTTTTGGGTATACGGGGACGGCGCTTGAAGTATTTGAGGTTGGAGTCCGATATAAGCTTATAAAGGTTTTTCAGACCGATATTGTTCCGTACAAGTATTATCTGATGATAAACGTCTTTAGTTTCGGTAATGGAATCAAGTTCACCCAAAAGACCGTTGAGCATATCAACGGTTATCAGCACAAGTGGATACTGGGCCATCAGCATTTTGGAAAGTTCAATGAATATATGTCCAAGAACCTCGGCATCGTCACAGCCGCGGTGATGCTGAAAATCTCCGTAACCGAAATGCTCGGCAACGTAGTTGAGCTTGTGCCTTTCAAGCTGAGGGAGCATGAGCTGTGACATTGGGACGGTATCTACGCTTGAAAAGTTGAAATCTATACCGAGCCTTTCGCAGGTATTCCTGATAAATCCCGTATCAAATGGGGCATTGTGTGCCACAAGACAGGGAGAATCTCCGCAGAAAGCAATAAACGCATCTATAGCAGTCCTTATATCAGCCTGACCTTTGAGCATATCATCGGTGATGTTTGTCAGGTTTGATATGAACTCGGTGAGGGGTACTTCGGGGTCAACAAGCATATCGAACTTGTCAACTATCTCAAGGTTTCTCAGCTTAACAGCTCCGATCTCGATGATCTTATCTTCCTTAGCGTTTGTACCTGTTGTTTCAAGGTCGAAGCATATTATCTCATCGGTAAGTTCACGCTTATCAACACCTGCAAATATCCTTGCATCGTTATTGACCTCGTAAGCTTCGACACCGTAGAGTATTTTAAATTCCTGTCCCGACTTGCGTATATCCGAACATTTAGTACCCGCAGCAGGGAATCCCTGAACAACACCGTGATCTGTTATAGCCAGAGCCTTATGCCCCCAGCCGGCAGCCTTTGCAACCAACTTTTCAGGAGCTGCAAGGGCATCCATCATGGACATATTGGTATGGCAGTGAAGCTCTACTCGCTTTGATTCGGATGTATCCTTTTCCTTTTCGCGGCCTACAAGCATTATATCATCCGCCATGAAATAGATGTTATGGTCGAAATCATCCTCTTCGATCTTTCCGCGTGCGATGATGGTTGAACCTTTTTTCATTTTTCCAAGCATGGATTCAAGATGATCTCTGGTAAGTTTAATAAACTTGCCTTTCTTGGTCGAACCTATCATCTTCATCATGCAAGAGGATTCATAGTCGGTGAAATATACAGTAGCGATAAGACTGCCGTTTTTAGTTTCTTTCGTTTCAACCTGGAAAATATCTCCCCATACAGTAACAACATCGTTAAAGTGTTCAAGTGACGAAGAATCGTTTGGCAGACTGGCCATGCTGTAAACACGGCTCTCGGACTGTATGGGGCCGCCTTTGAGCACGGTAGCACCCTCGCCAAGGAGATGAAGACTTGTAAAATCAACATCGACAGTTCTGAACTCAGTAACTGCATCACCTGAACCGCCGCCATTATTGTTCTTGGCAGCTGCTGCTTTTTCTTCATAAGCTTTTATATCAGGCATAGGCATAGACTCAAAGAACTCTTTCTGCGCCTGTTCGTACTGCTCCATATCATTTGAAAGAACGCCTTCAAAAGATATTTCTGCAGGTGTTGAGAAAAGTTCTGTGACGAGCCTTGTAAACACGGTATATATCCCTGCTTTTTTCATAAGCTCAAAACCGCCGTGCTTTAATGTAACAGTGAAGGTCTTTCCGTCAAATGAAGATTCAGCATCATCAAGAAAGCCGTTCACAAAAGGAAAACGGCTCTTCATGAATTTACACAGTTCACTGAAATAAGCGGCACTAAGCTTATCCGGAGTAAAACGAGGATAAAGCTCAAAATTACAGCAGAGTGCGTTTCTCATGCGCTGCTCAAACTGTGAAACCGAATCAAAAGGAACTGTATTTTCAAATGATGCAACGCATTCAAGGTCTTTCATATCCTCTGAGAAGATCAGCCTGAGTATTTTTCCCTCAGATATCTCAGCAGATATCGAATCTGTATATTCTTCAAAATATTCACCTATCGTATGTGTAGCCATTTGAAAACCGTCCTATCTTATAACTTCTCTATTTCGTCCATGAGTGCCTGAAGAGCCTTGTCCTCAGATACTGTATAGAGCTTTTCGCCGTGTGCAAATATGACAGCCTTGCCATCACCGCCTGCGATGCCGATATCAGCTTCGCCCGCTTCTCCTATACCATTCACGACACAGCCCATCACTGCAACTTTGATATCCTTATGGATATCCTTGGTAAGTTCCTCTACCTTCTTGGCAAGACCGATAAGGTCTATCCTCGTCCTGCCGCAGGTAGGACATGATACTATCTGCACTCCGCTGCCTCTGCCAATTGCTTTGAGTATATCCTTAGCGGCATATATCTCCTTTTCGGGTGAGTCTGTCAGTGATACCCTTATGGTTTCACCTATGCCGTCGACCAGCAGAGAACCGATACCAATTGAGGATTTTATCAGACCCATTCGCTCGGTGCCCGCTTCCGTCACACCTAAGTGCAGAGGATAACTTACAAGCTCGGAAAGTTTGCGATAAGCTTCTATCATTATATTAACATCCGATGATTTAAGCGAAATGACGATATCACCGAAATCACACTGTTCAAGAATACTAACGTGACCCATAGCACTTTCTACAAGTGCATCAGCACATGGCGAACCGTATTTTGCAAGCAGATCCTTTTCAAGCGAACCGCCGTTAACTCCGATCCTTATGGGGATATGCTTTTCGGTGCATTTTTTTACTACTGCCTTAACTTTTTCCATATCGCCGATATTGCCGGGATTAATACGTATCTTGTCGATACCTGCATCAGCTGCGGCAAGTGCCAGTTTATAGTCAAAGTGTATATCCGCTACAAGAGGGATATTTATCTTTTCCTTTATAGCAGGGATAAGCGCCACAGCATCCATATTCGGGATAGCCGCACGTACTATCTCGCAGCCGGCTTTTTCAAGGCTTACTGCCTGTGCCACAGAACCCTCGATATCAGTCGAAGGCACATTCAGCATTGATTGTATATAAATATGCTTGCCGTCAAGTGTAAGGTTACCTACCTTGACAGGTCTGACGTTTCTCATTTCAACGCTCTCCTTTTTAATTTAACCATTTTGCCAGCAGTTCATCGACCTTCGTTCTGCCGTGGAGTGCATCGCGCCACTTACAGGGATACCGTTATGGCGGAATACTATATCTTCAAGAAACTTATCGGAAAAGTTTTCTGTTCAGAATGACCTATCTCCCTAAAGCAGTACTCCGATATATGACCTATGAAATCCATGGGGAGACGATCACTTGATCCCCGACCGGCAGACCAAAGATGCCGACTTTAAATTTGTCTGCATCTTTCATATCATACTAACTTTGTTATATCGCTGACAGTAATAACTACCATGAGCAAAAGCAAAGCAGCCATACCTATGGTATGCACCATACCTTCTTTCTCGGGAGGTACAGGCTTTCTGCGGATAGCTTCAAGTAACAGGAATATAAATCTGCCGCCGTCAAGTGCAGGCAGAGGCAGGATATTAAAGACACCTACATTTATCGATATGAACGAAGAGAAATAAAGTATGGAATACATCAGACTCTTCCAGTTGATCTTTCCGGTTTTTTCATCACGCTCACTGTCTATTACATCCCCGATAGAATCTACGATACCAACAGGGCCGCTCATATCTTTCAACGAGTATTTTCCTCTTATTATATCAGCAAGAGATATATAGATCAGCCTTGCATCGGTAGCTGTCTGTTTGAAAGCCTGAGTAACCACAGAACCTGCGGTAACTTCTTGGGGCTCTACCCAGAAATCGTAGTGGATACTCATCTGTCCTTCTTCGTTAACAGATGTCGCAAGCTTGACATCTTTCAGGCTGACACGCTTGCCGTTTCTTACTACGACCATATCGTAAACACCGTCATCGTCGGTGCTGAATTTGTAGGACATATCAGTCGAGGTGAATATCCTCATTCCGTTTATAGCGATTATCTTGTCATCAACTTTAAGTCCTGTCTGTTGACTGACTGCTTTATCTTCAAATTTTGATATGGTCGTTGTAGCTATAGCATCACTCATACAAGTCTGTACCATGATGAGTATCAGACCAAGTATAAGATTCATGCATACGCCTGCAACAACGATTATCATCCTTCTCCAAACTGCTTTCTGACAGAATGCTTTTCCGTCAGCACTTTCGGTGTCCTCACCCTCCATGGCGCAGTATCCGCCTATAGGAAAAATCCTGAGCGCGTAAAGAGTTTCTCCCTTTTTCTTTTTGAACAGTGCCGGGCCCATGCCGATAGCAAACTCGTTCACCTTTACACCATTCGCCTTTGCAGCGATAAAATGTCCAAATTCATGGATAGTTATTATCAAACTGAAAATTACAACTGCTACGATTATACTCATCAGAATTGCCTTTCTATTATTCTCTTTGAAACGTATTCCCTTGCAGCTCTGTCAGCTTCAAGGATATCATCAACACTATGTATATCTTTATTTTCTGTATTACCGAGAACTTCCTCAACAAGTTCTCCTATACCAAGGAAGCTTATCTTTCCGTCAAGAAAAGCAGCAACTGCCTGTTCGTTGGCACCGTTGACTGCTGCAGGAAGAATCCCACCTGCCGTTACTGCTTTGATGCAGGCAGTAAGGCACTTAAAAGTTTCGTAATCAGGCTTTGAAAATGTCAGCTTACCATAATCCGTCAAGGATAGATGCTTTACATCACAATGTACCCTATTCGGATAAAGCAGAGCGTACTGTATCGGTATTTTCATATCCGGAACGCCTAGCTGAGCTATAACGGAATTATCCTCAAACTCCACCGCAGAATGTATAACGCTTTCGCGGTGAACAACTATCTCTATCTGCTCGGGACGAAGATCAAAAAGCCACATAGCCTCAATAAATTCCAGGCCCTTGTTCATCAGTGTGGCAGAATCTATAGTTATCTTACTGCCCATAGACCAGTTAGGGTGATCAAGCGCCTGTTCAACTGTAACATCATGAAGATCATCGATAGTCTTTCCGAAGAACGGCCCGCCCGACGCTGTAAGGATAATTCCCTTGACAGTATTCATACTGTTACCCTGTAATGCCTGAAATATAGCCGAATGTTCACTGTCAACAGGATAGATCTTTACACCTTTTTCCTTAGCGGCATTAATTACAAGCTTACCGCCTGCAACAAGAGTCTCCTTATTTGCAAGGGCAATATCCGTACCGTGTTCTATAGCTGTAAGAGTAGGCACAAGACCAACCATACCCACCACGGAATTAAGCATTATATCAACGCCGTCAAGTGAAGCGATAGTCTTCAGACCTTCCATGCCCGTCAGCAAAGTGACGTTTCTGCCTGCCAGACAGCTTTTCAGTTGATCAAGCTTTTTTTCATCAAAAATACAAGCATACTCCGCACCGAATTTAACGACCTGTTCTGCCAGCAGCTTTGCATTTGAATGTGCTGCCAAGGCTTTTACCTTGATAGAGTGTTCCTCACATACTTCCAGCGCCTGAGTACCGATCGAACCTGTTGAACCTAATATACTGATAGTTTTCATAAATAAGACCTCTGTAAAAAACGTTCAAAAGGGGTAAGCCATTCAGACCTGCCCCTTGACCGTTATATATTTGTACCTACTATAAGCACGCCCTGTGAAGCAAGGTAGCAAATGAACGGAACTACCAGCAAAGCGCTGTCAAATCTGTCCATAACACCGCCGTGTCCCGGCATTATATTTCCGTAGTCCTTGATACCCGTCTGACGCTTTATCATAGATGCTGTAAGATCTCCTACCAACCCTATAATAGCTGATACCATACCTGCAGCAAAGACCACGATGTAATTTACCTTGAACCCGGGATTTACCAGATCAAAAACAAGACTGGTGATCACAAGTATAAGACCATTGGTTATAACACCGCCCACAAGACCTTCAAGGGTTTTGTTAGGGCTGATCTCAGGCCACGGATGATGTACTTCCCTGCCGGTTTTGTTAAAGAAAGTTCCGACGAAATACGCACCGCTGTCAGCAAGCCAAGCCGCCGCAAGGGATATAACCATCAGGTAGACCTGTGCTCTTCCTTTTGCGCCGTCTGCCACATTGAAAGGAATATCATCGTCCTGTGCCAGCTTTATAAGTGTTCCAAAAGCGTAGCTTATCAGTACAGTAGTACCCAGCATACCGAAAAAATCTGTAAACCCGAGAGTTTTATGATCCTTAAGATACAGTATGCACATAGTCAGTACAAAAATACCAAGATAGCACCTGTAACTGAAAAAATAAAGTGTATGCATCCTGAAAATAAAATAAGGTACTATCGCATCTATTGCCGCAAAAGCCATACAAGCGATATTCTGATACTTGTATTTATCATAACCGACAGCTTTGAACACTTCATAAACTGCCAGCACAGACAGCGCTCCCACAGCAAGATTTATCAAAAAAGTTGAATGCAATGCTACGAGGATGATGGCCGCGACCAGCGCCACCGCAGCAGAGATTATTCGTGTGGACATTAGTTAAATTCCTCCGAATCTTCTGTTTCTTTCGCAAAAATCAAGTATCGCTCTGTCGAAATCAGCATTTTTGAAATCAGGCCAGAGGATATTTGTATAATAGAATTCAGCATAAGCCGCCTGCCATATCATAAAGTTGGACAGCCGTTGCTCACCGCTGGGTCTTATCACAAGATCAAGCGGTGGGATCTCTTCGGTATAAAGGTTACGTTCTATCATATCCTCGGTTATATCTTGAGGATCAAGTTCACCTCGCTTGACCTGTTCAGCAAGCGTTTTAACACTGTGACAGATCTCATCCCTGCCGCCGTAGTTGATGGCAAGCACGAGTGTCATAGCGTCAAAATCCTTTGAAGTCTCCTCGGTATGACGCATTTTTGCCTGAAGTGATGGCTTCAGCTGCGACCTGTCGCCTATGAACCTTATACGGATATTCTCCTCGATAAAATCTTCAACCTCATCGAGGTATTTTTCAAAAAGATCCATTATCGCGTCCACTTCATCTTTCGGACGCTTCCAGTTCTCCGTAGAGAACGCATAGAACGTGATATAATCAATACCCACCGCTTTGGCGTGCTTGGTTATTGAACGGAAATTCTTAGCACCCTCACGATGCCCGAACTTTCTGGGCAGACCACGTTTTTTTGCCCATCTGCCGTTACCGTCCATGATGACCCCCACGTGTACGGGAGGTATGATATTATCACCTAAACAGCTTATTTTCCTAGCCATTAGTCACCTTAGATAGAGAGGATCTCTTTTTCCTTCTCAGCAACGTGACCGTCGATCTCCTTGATGAACTTATCAGTGATCTTCTGGATAGCTTCCTCGCCGTCCTTCTGCTCATCCTCGGTGATCTCGTTGTTCTTCTTCTTAGCCTTGATCTTTTCGATAGCGTCACGTCTGATAGAACGTACAGCTACCTTGGTATCCTCGCCGCCCTTCTTGACGTCCTTAACGATCTCCTTACGTCTGTCTTCTGTCAGCTGAGGGAATATCAGTCTGATAGTCTGACCATCATTCTGGGGATTGATACCGATATCGGAAGCCTGTATAGCCTTCTCGATAGACTTCAGAGTGCTCTTATCCCAGGGTGTGATAACAAGTATCCTTGCTTCTGCAACAGATACAGCAGCCATCTGATTGACGGGAGTAGGAGAACCATAGTAGTCAACCTTAACTTTATCAAGAACGGCAGGGTTAGCTCTGCCTGCTCTTATTGCTGCAAAATCAGAAAGCATAACGTTTACCGACTTCTCCATTTTCTCCTTAGCTTTATTCTTTATTTCCTGCATAACATATCTTCCTTTCGTTATTTATTCAGCTGATACCAGCGTGCCCACATTTTCACCCATGCAGGCATCGAATATATTGTCAGGTCTTGCAAGGTCAAAGACCAGTACGGGAATGTTATTATCCTTGCAAAGCGCTGCAGCGGTAGAATCCATTACCTGAAGACCCTTTTCGAGCACCTCACTGAATGTCAGTGTATCATACTTGACAGCGTCATCATACTTATGTGGATCCTTATCGTAAACGCCGTCTACCATAGTTGCCTTTAAGAATATATCAGCTTCTATCTCAGCAGCTCTCAGTGCAGCAGCTGTATCGGTAGAGAAGAAGGGGTTACCTGTTCCACAGCCGAATATACATACTCTGCCCTTTTCAAAGTGACGCATAGCCTTGTTCCTGATATAAGGCTCAGCCACCTGGGGCATAGAGATAGCAGTCTGAACTCTTACTTCCATACCGCAGTTTTCAAGACCGTCAGCAACAGCAAGTGCATTCATCGCAGTTGCCAGCATACCGATATGGTCAGCTCTTGTTCTGTCCATAGCACCGCTGGAACGTCCTCTCCAGAAGTTACCGCCGCCGACAACTATACCGACCTCAACGCCTGCATCAACGACCCTCTTTATGCTCTTGCCAAAGGTATTGATGATATCATAATCAAGACCCATCTTCTTATCACCGGCGAGAGCTTCACCGCTCAGCTTGAGTAGGATACGCTTATATTTAGCTCCCATAAATAACACTCCTTATCATTCATTTGCACAAAGTGCGCAATCACTCACAATAAAATTATACTATATTTTTCTCCTCTTGTAAAGGGTTTTTACAAATTTCTTAGAAAAAACTGCGGAGAAATTTCGCGTTTCTCCGCAGTTTGTAAATACTTGGTAAACAGTTACATTGTCAAGATCTATCCCTTGACGATCTTTACATAGAAGTTTCTTGTCCTGGGACCATCAAACTCAGCGAAGTATATTCCCTGCCATGTGCCGAGAAGCAAAGTGCCATCCTCGATTATAACAGTTTCTGAAGCACCTACACAGCTTGATCTCAGATGTGCGGCAGAATTTCCTTCCATGTGTTTGAACTGTGGTCTGTCAGGATATGTTTTATCAAGTGCAAAAAGCAGATCGGTCTGAACATCGGGATCAGCATTCTCATTGATAGTAATTGCAGCAGTGGTATGCGGGCAGAAGATAACTGCTATACCACTTTCCACGCCTGATTCATTCAGTGTCTGTCTTACGTAACTGGTAATATTATACAGACCTTCTCTATCAGTCCTGATACTGTATTTTTTTAGCATGATACACCTCCGTCAGCTGAGGAACTGGCTCTCGGTTTCATTCTTTGAAGGTCTGCCCATAAGCTTCTTTATGCTTTCTCCAACAGGCGCACCCTCAAACAATACTTTTGCCAGTTCTTCGGTTATGGGCATCTCTATACCCATTTTCTTGGCAAGATCATAAGCATTCTTTGTGCAGGTATAGCCTTCTACGGTGCCTACCTGTCTTACCGCTTCCGTGGGATCAACTCCCTTACCGATAAGTATGCCTGCACGTCTGTTTCGGCTGTGCATCGAACAACAGGTAACGATAAGATCACCGATACCGCTGAGTCCTGCAAAGGTATCTCTCTTGGCACCCATAGCTATACCGAGCCTTTCGATCTCGCGTATACCGCGTGTCATAAGAGCAGCTTTGGTATTATCGCCCATACCCAAGCCGTCGCATACGCCTGCAGCCAGTGCTATGACATTTTTCAGCGAACCGCCTATCTCGCAGCCCATAACATCGTCATTGACATAAACACGGAAAGTGTTGTTTGAAAGGGTCTGCTGAATAAAATAAGCAGCATCTCTATCCTCGCAAGCGGTGCAGACAGTTGTGGGTATGCCCCTTGCAACCTCCTCTGCATGGGAAGGTCCCGTAAGCACAGCGATAGTATTTTCGGGGAAGCATTCCTTTTCTACCTGTGTCATGGTCTTTAAGCTGCCTGCTTCAAGACCTTTGGCTGTATTAACGATTATAGTGTCTTTGTCGATATATGGTACAGCTTCCTCGCAGACACTTCTGACAAAGTTGGAAGGTATACCGATAATGACCATATCCTTCCCTTTTACAGCTGAGATGTCGGTTGTAAGCTTTATGGTTTTATTTATCAGAACTCCGGGAAGCTTACTTTTGAGTTCTCCTGTTCTGTTTATAGTGTCGATCTCGTCCTGAAATTTACTCCATACTGTTACATCATGTCCTGCGTTGTCGCACATTATTGCAAGAGAAAGTCCGAAGCCTCCCGAACCTAGTATTGTGATATTTGCCATATTTCATACCTCCCGTTATTTTAATATCAAGTATCTATTCTTCAACAAAAAGCTCGTTCCATTTATATACAGATCCTTCTGCAGATATAATGATCACACATTCCTTGTGATATGGTTCATCATCAAACCACAGCCAACATTCAAAAACATAAGACCGATAGCCTTTGTATGCGTACAGAAATTCAAGTTTCATACCGCTATCAAGCATCTGAGAGAATTCAGCAAAGGATATCTCCTCTCTGACAGCTTTTCTTTCGGTATCGGTCTCGGTAAAAATATAGACTGTCAGATCCTGCTCTATATCGTTACTTAAAGTTTTGAAACCGACCTCTGATCTGCCTGTGTAACACAGCTTTTTATGGAAATTATATGCATTTCTTTCTGTAACATAAAAGCCGTCCGCAAAGGTAAAGGTCAGTACACCACAATCGAAGGATATTTTTTCTGCTCGGCTGTCGTGAAGAGAAATGCTGTTATCGTCGTTAGTATGCGAATATTTATACATAATACATCCCCTTCGTCTATGTCCGATATTATATCCCACGTGCGTGAAAATCATGTGTTAGTAAAAAGAATAATTACAGCAAACGGCAAAGACCGCAGGATCTGCGAGCGATCTTTGCCGAAAAGTGATGCCAGATTAAGCTTCTTTTTTCTTCTGTCCGAACTTATTCTCGGTACCGTTCATAAGTCGTTTGATATTGGCATGATGCAGTGAGATTATAAGTATGCATATCAGCACGCCCATTATAGTATTAGGGATCACTGCGTAATCATCCTTATAAACAAAGTTCTGCAAAATGAAAGTGAATGTAGGATAAGCGATGGATGCAAATATCGAACCTACAGACACATACCTTGTTGCCGCAAGCAATACTCCGAATACAACAAGTGCACACAAACAAGTCAAAGGATCAATGGCAAGAAGCGTAGTAGCTGCCAGCAGTACGCCTTTTCCTCCATGAAATCCGTAGAATATCGGGAAACAATGTCCCAGCATAACAAACAGGCCTGCAAGATATCCAATAAAATGGGGATCATCAAAAAACTCAACGCCCATAAGCTTGTGTACAACAAGACGACATACTACAACTGCGATAACGCCCTTTGCCAGATCACACAACAGTGTAGCCAGCGCAGGACCTTTGCCATAAACACGCAGAACATTGGTAAGACCTGCGTTTTTACTGCCGTAATCACGGATATCCTGTTTTTTCCATAATCTGCATACAATAATGGCAGAGTTAAGGCTGCCCAAAATATACGAAAATAAAACTGTGAATATTATAGCCAAAGCATTCATATTATATTAAGCTCCTGTCGGTCATTTAACATCATCCCTGTCGCGCTCTCTGATCTTGAAAACTATTGGAGTTCCATCAAGTGAGAAAGTCTCACGGATCTGGTTTTCAAGGTAACGCTGATAAGAGAAATGGAAAAGCTCAGCTCTGTTAACAAAGAATACAAATGACGGAGGATTTGTGGAAACCTGTGTCATATAGTATATCTTGAGCCTTCTGCCCTTATCGGAGGGCGGCTGTACGCGCTGTGTAGCATACGCCAGAACTTCATTCAGCTTACCTGTCGCAATACGGACAGAATTCTGTTCCTTGACATAGCGTATCATCTCAAACAACTTATCTATACGAAGACCTGTCTTTGCAGAAACAAAGACAAATGGTACATAGCTCATAAAGCTGAAATCATTTTCCAGCTTTTTGCGGAACTCATTCATGGTCTTGCCGTCTTTTTCAAGAGCATCCCATTTATTTACAGCAACAACGCACGCCTTACCTTTTTCGTGTGCATAGCCTGCCACCTTGCTGTCCTGCTCGGTAAAACCGACAGTGGCATCAATGACGATAACAGCCACATCTGCTCTGTCAACAGCCATATAAGCCCTTAGCACCGAATATTTCTCTACACTTTCAAGCACCTTGGATTTACGTCTGATACCTGCGGTATCAATGAATACGAATTTACCGAACTCATTTTCGATATCGGTATCGGTAGCATCACGGGTAGTACCTGCTATATCAGATACGATAACTCTCTCCTCACCACAGATACGGTTTATCAGCGAAGACTTACCAACATTAGGTTTACCGATAACTGCGACCTTTACAGCCTCTTCATCGTCCTCATCCTCTTCGACATCAGGCAGATATTTCAGAACTTCGTCAAGCATATCACCCGTACCGTGACCGTGAACAGATGATACAGGGAAAGGCTCACCGAGACCAAGATTATAGAACTCATAAAGCTCCATAGGCGGCTCACCCACGTTATCCACCTTATTTACGCAAAGCACAACAGGCTTGCCCGATTTGAGAAGCATCTGAGCGACTTCCATATCAGTAGAAGTCACACCGCTTTTGATATCTGTAACAAGTATGATAACATTTGCCGAAGTTATTGCAAGTTCAGACTGCCTTCTCATCTGAGAAAGTATGATATCATTGGATTCAGGCTCGATACCACCGGTATCCACCAGCATAAATTCCCTGCCCAGCCATTCACACTTACCGTAGATACGATCTCTGGTAACGCCAGGTGTGTCCTCGACTATAGAAAGCCGCTGACCTATAAGTTTATTGAAAAGCGTGGATTTGCCCACATTTGGTCTTCCGACCACTGCTACTACAGGCAGAACCATAACTATCATCTCCTTCCGTTTACTCTAAAACGCATACTCTTAAAATTATAGCATATCTTTATAAAAAAATCAACACCAAAATAAAAGGCAGAGGAAAATAAATTTCCTCTGCCCCGGTCATTCATTGTCAATTAAGACATAAGGTACCAATAGGCTTATGCGTCCTTCTTGATGACCTCAACGCCCTTGTAAAAACCACAGTTCTTGCACACTCTGTGAGGCGAAGTAAGCTCGCCGCAGTTGGAGCATCTGCTCAGTGCAGGCGCTTCAAGCTTCCAAACAGCTGAACGTCTTTTGTCACGTCTAGCCTTGGAGACTTTTCTCTTTGGTACTGCCATTTTGGCACCTCCTCTTCGGTAATAGTAACACCAGTTGTCATATCAGAACAGATCTTTCGGGCAATCACAATCGCCTTCATTCAGATCCTTGCCGCATTTGAAGCATAGACCCTTACAATCCTCTTTGCAGAGGATCTTCGTGGGAAGCTGGAGCAGCAGGTCAGAAATGACCAGTTCATCGAGCTCAAGAACATTATCCTCACAGATAACATACTCATCGTAGTCATCGCGTCCGCTGTGGAGCTGTCTGACAAGTATATGGCTGAGATCGTAACTGTACTCTCGCTCAAACTCTTTAAGACATCTGTCGCAGACCTGTGACAAAGTAAATACTACGCTGAAATCGAGCGTTACCACGCCCGCACGATTCTCGACCCTGCCTTTGACTGCTATAGGTGCTGTAAAATCATAAGACGAATACTCTCCGACCTGTTCGGGTGAGATCTCATAGTCAAACTCTTTGACCTCTCCAACGATATCGAAAAGCTCTTTCAGATGTATTTTCATAGTACACCTCAAACATCACAAACTCCATTATAACCCGAAGTCAGTGATTTGTCAATAGTTTTTTTGAATTTTTTTAGGATAAAATAAAATTTAACAAATTACTTGATGAAAGCCTTTACCTGAGCAGGCAGTTCTTCAACATCAGCAGATACTGTAAATACGATATTGATATCCTTTGCAAGTACAGCGACCTTCTTGATCATTTCACCCAGCTCATCATAGTTTCTGCCGCCTATCTTCAGGATGCCGTCAACAAATATATCCTGTATATCGTGATTGCCAGCCAGCAGACCTGCAACGAAACCATAGAAAGTCTCGAAGCTTGTAATGCCGTAATCCTCAGCATCAACAAGTCTTACACTGTGGGGTATATCGTAAGTGAGCTTCATGCCTCTTTCAATGCATACAACATTACCTGTTGCATTTTCGGCAGCCTTAACAATGGAGTCAACAAGTATCTTAGTCTTGCCTGTACCCTTTTTTCCCGGAATTAAATTAATCATAATAACTCTCCATTCTGCTTAATCAGCATTTATTTTAAACGGCGGTACCATAGCGGCGCCGCCGCATAATTCCTTGATATCAGCCCAGCTTTGCTTCAAGCGCAGCCTTATGATCCTCATAGCCGGGCTTGCCCAGCAGTGCGAACATATTCTTCTTATAACTTTCAACACCGGGCTGGTTGAAGGGATTAACACCCAGCATATAGCCCGAGATAGCACAAGCCTTCTCGAAGAAGTATATCAGTTCACCGAGGTTCTCCTCGTCGATCTTGTCAACATCTATCACCAGATTAGGAACACCGCCCTCGGTATGAGCGAGGATAGTACCCTCAAAAGCCTTCTGGTTAACAACAGACATATTCTGATTAGAAAGGAAGTTCAGACCATCTCTGTTCTCAGCATCCTCTTCAATGAAGAAGTCCTGCTTGGGAGTCTTGATATTCACAACAGTCTCAAACATGAGGTTTGAACCGTCCTGAATGAACTGACCCAGCGAGTGAAGATCGGTGGAGAAAGTAGCAGCAGATGGGAATATACCCTTGCCATCCTTGCCCTCACTCTCTCCGAAGAGCTGCTTGTACCACTCACCCATAAGTGTGAAAGCGGGATCATAGGAAACGAGCATCTCAACGCTCTTACCCTTTCTGTAAAGGATATTTCTTGCAGCAGCGTACTTATAGCAATCGTTGCCGTCATCATTAGCATACTTCTTCTGAGCATTCTGTGCGCCCTTCATCAGTGCATCTATATCGCAGCCTGCAACAGCGATAGGCAGAAGACCAACTGCTGTCAGTACAGAGAATCTTCCTCCTACATCATCAGGAACTACGAAAGTCTCATAGCCCATCTCATCGGAAAGCTCCTTCAGAGTGCCCTTAGCCTTATCGGTAGTAGCGAAGATACGCTCCTTAGCACCGTCCTTGCCATACTTATCTTCAAGAAGCTTCTTGAATACTCTGAAAGCAAGAGCAGGCTCGGTGGTAGTGCCGGACTTGGAAATAACATTAACTGCTACATCCTTGCCCTCGCAGATGCTCAGTACCTCGTTGAGGTAAGTAGCGCTTATATTGTTGCCGACAAAATAGATGTCGGGAGTATCCTTCTTCAGATTATTATAGAAGGGCGACTTCAGCAGCTCGATAGCAGCTCTTGCGCCGAGGTAGGAACCACCGATACCGATAACGATAAGCACATCAGCCATATCCTTTATCTTAGCAGCAGCAGCCTTGATCCTTGCGAACTCATCCTTATCGTAATCGGTAGGGAGCTCGACCCAGCCCAGGAAATCGTTGCCGGGGCCATTCTTGGCAGCAAGTGTGTTGTGAGCAGCAGTTACAGCAGGAGCGATAGCATCGAACTCATGATCTGCAACAAAGCCCTCAAGATATTTTGTTCTCAATGTAAGTGACATTATGATCAGCCTTTCTAAATAAATTGCTTTAATTTATTATACAATATTTTTTATGACTTTGCAAGTAATTTCAGGTAGACTTGTCACTTTTGTGCAATACTAACAAACTCAGCTTTAAATTTTTATCAGGTATAGTAATAATTTTTCCAAGCAAAATTTAAAGCTTTTTTGCTTGACAGCATTGTTTGTCACCAGTTGTGCGGTATAGATCGTCTCAGTTCCGTTCCTGCATATAAGTTTTCCGCAGATCTGACCCATCTCAACGGGCGCGGTGAGGATATCTTCTTTTTCAAAAGAGATATCAATACTGCCGGATGATCCGCTAGGAACTGCCACAGGAAAAAGCTCTCCAAATGTTACGGGAACGCTGTTTTTCTCTCCGCCTTCGACAGGTATATCATCCAGCATATCCTCCGAGATTTCGGGAGTATACAGTGAATACATATCAAAGCTCATATCCAGAAGCTTTTGGGCGATATCATCACACATAGACCGGTCTGTACACCCCAGAACAACAACCGCCACCTCCATGTCCCCTCGGCTTGCAGTTACAACAGAGCACTCTCCTGCTGCCGATGATGAACAGGCTTTCATTCCGGAGATACCTTTGTATGTTCTCACCAGACGGTTCAGATTTACAAGTTCCGCTTTGCCGCTGCGCACACGGTCTATCCAGGTTTTAAAATAGTCTGTAAGTATATCATACTTTACAAGTTCAGAAGCCAGTTTTGCTGTATCTGCCGCATCAGCGACAGTTCTGCTGTCAAGTCCGCAAACATCTGCATATTCAGTCAGTTTCATGTCAAGCAGCTTCGCTTTACGGTTCATCTGTGTTACAGCATTATCTGTTGAACCAAAGATATGTTCAGCGAGAGCCACTGCTGCATCATTAGCATTTCCAATCGTTATCGCTTTCAACAGTTCCTCAGCGCTTATCTTTTCATTTTTGTCAAGCCATATCTGAGGTGCAGGCATTGAATTTGCATTTGCTGATACAGTTACAGTATCCGTCAGTGACAGTTCTCCGCTTTTAAGTTTCTCTGCTGCAAGAAGTACGAGCATAAGTTTTGCAAGGTGAGATATCTCAGTTTTTTCACAGGAATTTTTTTCAAACAATACCTGCCCCGTATTGCATTCAACAGCAATTATCTCCCTGGCAGGCATGGCATAGAGCATATCTTCGACAGAGACTTTTTCAGCAAAAGAGCATTCTGACATCATGCACCCTGATAAGATCAAACATAAGATGAATACAAATAATTTTCTGAAAATTGCCATAGAAAGTCCTCCTTAGTCTTATAATATGGCACTTCATACGGAATAATTACTTGTTCAAGTCTTTATTCGGGAGCTATCAAAAAAAGCAGCACCTTTTTAACAGATGCTGCTATTAATATCATCTTATTATAGTACCTTCTTCAAGGCGCTTTTCAAATACTTCCACAGGAAGAGCTTTGTCATAATAGAATCCCTGTGCCACATCACATCCATACTTACGCAGTACCTCGACCTGTTTAGCTGTTTCTACACCCTCTGCGATACATTCAAGACCCATTTCACGAGCCATAGCAACAACATACTTGAACATGACACTTCGCGGGCTGCGCTCATCATCCTCATCAACAGGAACTATACTTTTGTCGATTTTGAGAACATCCCAAGTGATCTCTTTAATGAGATTAAGTGATGAATAACCTATACCAAAATCGTCTACTGATGTCGATATCCCCTGCTCCTGCAAACATGAAACTACATACTTCATATCTTTGAACTCTACATCTGTGGTAGTTTCAGTAAGCTCTATCTCGATATATTCATGTGGTACACCATAAAGATCAATTATATGCAGCAGATGTCTGACCAGATCAATATCAAGGATATGCTTGCGTGAGAGATTTACAGATATACGAACAATATCTCTGCCCTCATCGATCCAGCGTCTGAGATCACGGCACACGTGTTCGAGCATATAAAAATCAAGCTTGCAAATATCCATCGATCGTTCCAGTATCGGAACAAATCCTATAGGATATATAAGCTCTCCGTCGTGCTTCCAGCGGTAAAGCGCTTCCGCACCAACGATCTTTCCATCAATTATAGATACCTTTGGCTGATAATATACGTGAAATTCTTCTTTTTCCATAGCTTCTGGCAGTTGATGCTGCACAGTGGCTATATGCTTCTTTTCCTCCATCAGCTTTGGTTCAAAAAATATGATATCATCGCGCCCTGACGTTTTGGCAGCACTCAATGCAAGAGAAAGCTTGTCCATGATCTCTCCGAAGATATTTACCTCAAAATCATCATCAAGAATGTACACGCCTGCAGTAGCGCTTACATTTACACGGTCACTGAATTCATCACCAAAAGAAACTACTGTGCCTTTCAAATATTCAACAACTTCTTTGATTTTTTTGGCAGTCATCAGCATGATAAAATTATCTCCGCCTATTCTGCATACAGGTATCGGAGCATCACTGATCTCATCCAGTCCAGCAATAAAAGTATGCATGACTACATCTCCGTAATCTCTGCCGACCTGATGATTCACAGCCTGAAAATGTTTAAGATTGAACCTGGCTGCAGCATAGCCTTTAAGCCCTGCATCTTCACACAGCTTTACCAGCTGAGTACTGAAATAACGCAGATTATGATATCCTGCTTCATCTTCAAATCTGCTGCTGAAAAGATATAGCATGGAGATCATAAGATCAAGACGGTTGCGTATCCTTTCTGTCCAAGCCGGCGCGCCCTTCTTGTGATAGACCTTATATAGCAGAACGCTCGTACCGTCAGTGATCTTTTTGACAGTGATCACATCATCATCCGTTTCACCATCCTGATATATAGCATCACTCAGGTTTTCTTCACTGTCTAAAATTGAAAAATCAGAATGCACATCAATAGTCATCATTCCAACATCGGAAAGTCTGCATATATCTGATATAGCAGCAGAAACGACTTTCTTATCAATAGCATTTTCGTGATTAGACATTTGCATAATAAAGCTCTGAAAAGCTACAACTATATCATTTATCACAAATATCACGTCCCTTCACTGCTGCCGTAAAACAGTATATAGTTTTTTAATTTAACCGATTCTATAACCATTTTAGTATATTATACCATAGTCATTTAACAATTTCAAGAGGATTCTTAAAATTTCACAAATATTATTTTTGTTATCAACATCGTCAAAACATACTTTGGTAATCAAAATATTATATTTTATCGAAAAAGACTTATGGTTATACCACTGATTTGCTACATATTGCTGTTTTAAACAATGAGATTACATGAACAAACATGTTTTTTTCAGTTCAAAATTGATACTTGAGATAGTATCCGCACATATAAACTTTAAGTTATATTTCAAAGGTCTATAAAAATTGTTTTAACTGCACAGTTTCTATGAATGAACAATTCCTGACCGCCAATGCCACTCTATTTATCTACAGTGAAATCTGAAGATTTGATCATGATTTCCCGCAAATTTTACAATTTGTTCATGGTAGCGGTGAATTTATAGGATAGTTTTCTCGGAAATGGGATAGACTTTTCGGGAACATTGTGTTATAATTTACAGATAGAAGTAAGCCCTCGACTTGCTTATAATTATTTGCTTTCAGACAAGGAGCGAGACACAGTGAAAATTGCAAACGGAATGGAATTTGTCAATGACGACAGAGTAATAGGAAAATGGGAAAATATCGGCTGGATAAGCGGTATAAATAGTTTTTCGGTCACAGACCTGAATGACAAAAGCGGTGAATACAATATTCTGTATTTTCTCCCGAACGGAGAGCCATACTGGATATTTGAGGGCTGGACAAAGGGCGTTATCCTTATCAACTACGGCGGTGACGATCCCATACTTTCATACAGATATGACCTTCGGGATATAGACGGCAAACAATATCTTTTTTTCAGACTTGATGATAAGACCGAGGTATTTGTAAAAGCTGACAGCGAACATTATACTAAAGCTACTCTCGGAAATCACGATAACATAGACCTGCCCTTTGTATCCGATAAAAAGCTGATAGGCGCATGGGATTCAGTCGCATTCGTATCGGAGACAGAGGATTTCTCGCCCGAAAACAAGTACGACGATCTGTTTCTTAAATCCATGAAAATACTACCTGACGGAGATCTGATACAGACATATATGGATAGTGAATGGCATGATAAATGGACTAAGGGTTATATCCTAAATCTTCACCGTACAACTGCTGCGAAATATCAGATAACCGAAATTAACGGAACAGAATATTTATTCATGGAATGGAAAATGGGAAATTACATCTACGGCGGTATGAAACCGGACTATTATGTATTCAAGAGAAAAATATGATTTATCTTGCAGAGCTACACCGGCTCTGCATTTTTTATGCCCAATCACAAATATCCCATAATAATTTCACGATAAGAAAACTTTTATGGCGCATATTGCTTCATGAGCACTGCAAATAAACTTTTTACATCTGAGTGCGCTATAGTATTATCGTGTGGGGGAGTAGTTCGGTTCTGCTACACTCATGAATGAAGAATGGTGGGTATTAAGACAGGCTTGATGCTTTGTATTCTCAGAGAATATACAATCGGTTTGTGCTGCGTTGACCTGTTTCAATAACCTGAGAAATCTCTGACCGATTTGCAGAACATTCTTGTCGGTGCTTATAACTCAGAGGATGTTTTCTGAGTCATTTTCGTGCATTGTATAATACGCTGTATAAAAGATCGAACTTCCACGATAATTTGTGCAACACGCTTTATGCATCGGAAAGTAGCATTACTTTCAATCGATTTGCAAACATAAGTTGGTGGAAAAAAGCTGCTATTTTGATATAATATCATCGAAAGAGAACGAACCGAGCGTAGAAAACTAAACCCGATTCGCAGTTCTTGTACGAATTTCACCAATTATCAGGTCGGCGTAGTGGGCATCCTGACGATCCTGTTGCTGCAAATTCCGTCAGTCTGGCACTAAACATATACAAGGATATTAAGCATGGAGGAAACTTATGAAGAACTTTATCTACATTTGGATCGGAGAATTGATTTCAAGCATAGGAACGGGAATGACCTCATTTGCGCTGAGTGTCTATGTTTATCAGACATACGGCAACGCATCTGCAGTATCATTGGTGACATTACTCGCTTTTCTTCCAAGTATTTTGCTGAGTCCGATAGCCGGTTTACTTGCAGACCGTTTTAACCGAAGAATTCTGATGGTCTGCGGCGATTCGCTTTCAGCACTGGGTCTGATTTTCATACTGCTGAATATGCAGTTCGGAACCCTGCAGCTATGGATGATATGTGTCGGTGTGACTATAAGTTCCTTCTTTTCTTCCCTGCTGAATCCTGCATACAAAGCAACAATTACAGATCTGCTGACAGAAGAGCAATACGCAAAAGCAAGTGGAATGGTACAGATCGCATCCTCGGCACAGTTTCTTATCTCGCCGTTTATTGCGAGTATTTTGCTTAGCTTTTACGATATCAGACTGATTCTTATGATAGATATCTGCACAATTATCGTAACGGTCATTACGATTTTACTGGTCAACAGACATATCAAAGAAAAGCCACACAAGAAGGAGAACTTCAATGCGCTGAAGGATCTGAAAGAAGGCTTTGCCAGCGTGATCCGGCATCCCGGCATCCGTATACTTGTGTTTTTGATGTCCTTTGCCTGCTTCACCCTCGGGCTCTTGCAGACCATGCTTTCTCCGATGGTTCTTTCATTTACGGATTCAAAGAGCCTCGGATATCTGGAATCGCTCAGTGCCATCGGTATGCTGGTCGGAAGTATCGTGATCGGCGTAATGTCCATCAAGAAAAACTTCTGCCGTGTGTTATTTATCGGTCTTGCACTAAACGGCCTCGGAATGATCGGAATCGGTATGACCTGCAATTTTAGGATTATAATATGCAGCGGTTTACTTATCTTTATAACACTTCCGTTTATAAATGTATCAGCAGATACTATGGCACGTATTAATATTCCGAATGAAGTACAGGGGCGTGCATGGGGTGTCATCAGTATCCTCTCACAGTTCGGATGTCTGCTTTCCTACGGCTTGTCAGGTATCATGGCAGACCATATATTCTGTCCGATGCTTGAAAACAATGGCATCCTTGCAAACAGCTTCGGAAGGATCTTCGGCACCGGTCACGGAAGAGGTATCGGTCTGATGGTGAGTATGTGCGGTGTTCTTGTACTTGTGGTTCTGGTGATCATGATGCGCTCGAAGGCACTGCGTGAGATGGATGTTACATCCGAAGAACCGGTTGAATCTGCAGCAATCACTAATTAGGATCCCTTAGAATCGCAGAGTAAATATGTGGAGGATAGACCTTGAAATTATGAAAAAAAAGAAAATCGGAATCAGCGTAGTGCTGATGTTCTTCATTATGCTGTCGGTCTGTATGTTGTCTGCGGGAACGCTGATTCTGGTTCAGCTTTTCAGTGCGATCAACAATCTGTATGCTACAGCACAGCCGCCTCATTTTTTGCAGATGCATAAGGGCGGTGTTGATACAAATGTACTGGAAAATCTGGCGGAATCAGATCCGAACGTAACTGACTGGCAGCTTATGGAGATGCTGAATATTGACAATACGCAGATCTGGGTAACAAAGTCTGATGGTGTCAGAGTACCTTTTTCGGACTGCCTGATCGATCTTGGCATAATACGGCAGCCGGAAAAATACGATCTGCTGCTTGATACAGAGAATCAGCGTGTGACGCCTGCACGCGGCGAAATTGGTGTGCCGCTGATCCTGCTGGATCGGTATGATATGGAGATCGGAGATACGGTAACGCTGTCTGACGGTAGTTTTACCATCGATCTGACCATTACGTCATTTTTGCGAGATGCGCAGATGAACAGTACCCTCTGTTCATCGACGCGTTTTCTGATGAATGAAGCGGATTGGCAGGAAGTTCGATCAAATATGGGCTCCATCGAGTATATCATTGAATACTATTTTAATGATCCTGCATACGCGACGGAATTTCAGACTAAATACGAAAATTCAGGTATGCCGAAGGAGGGACAGGCAATTACATATACACTGCTGAAGCTTGTCAGCAGTCTGCCTGATCTTATGACAGTGGTAATCATGATTCTGATGAGCATCATTCTGATGTTGATTTCCGCGATGTGCCTGCGTTTTACGATCCTCGCAGCAATGGAGGAAGAGATCGAGGATATCGGCATTCTGAAGGCGATCGGAGTTTCTTTCCGTGATATTCGTAAGATGTATCTTTACAGATACCGTCTGCTCATAATAATCGGATGCATACTGGGCTGTCTGATAGCGGTACCCGTAAATAAGTTACTTGTTTCACATATCACAAATGCATTCGGAAAGCCGTCATTCAGTATACTGATGATATTATTTCCGCTGATTGCAGCCATAATTATATATCTTGCGGACATTGCGATCTGCAAAAAGATCCTGAAGCGGGTAAAGAAAGTGTCTGTGATCGATACTATCAAAGGACAGGCGGAGGTCAAGCAGGCAGGAAAGAGAGATGCTGTAAGAAAAACAGCATCAGGCTCAATGAAGAAACTGCCTGTTGACTGGTGGATGGCATGGAAAAAGCTCCTGCTTCATAAGCGCTCATGGATGCTGCTGACATTCGTTGTAGCAGCGGCATACTGTATGATGCTGCTTTCAACGAATGTACTGACCACATTCCGTTCCCCAGAGTTTATCTCTTATATGGGACAACAGAAATGCGATATAATGATCAGCGTAACCTCTGCGGAAAGGCTGTCGGAGCGATATGATAAGGTCAGCTCCATGCTGAAAAACGATACCGCTGTAACGAAGATCGTGCAGGATGCATTTGTTGTACAGAGTGCTAAGAATCAGGACGGCGAATGGGAAAACATCCATATTGCCTGCTCTGGATCGGCAGGCAGCGGATTGCAGTACCTGGAAGGTAATGCGCCGCAACAGGCAGATGAAATTGCGCTTTCGTATCTTAATGCAAAGAAATACGGTGTCGGTGCAAACGATCCGCTGACCGTTGTCATTGATCGGAAAGAGATGACGCTGCAGGTCTGCGGTGTCTATCAGGATGTTTCAAACGGCGGTTATACTGCAAAAATGCAGACGCAGTATGATCCGAAAGCGGTTTACCGCTATGATTTTCTTGTGAATTTTCAGGACGGCACAGATGTCTCTGCAAAGGCGGATGTATATTCAGAAGCACTCGGAACAGATGCAAATGTGAAGAGTATGTACGTTTTTGTACAGCAGACACTTTCAGGTCTGACCGATCAGTTCGGCAGTGTGGTGAATGTGATCGTATCGGTAACGGTCGGTCTGATGATCCTCATCACAGAGCTGCTGATGCTCCTGATTCTGCTAAAAAACAGAAAACAGACTGCGATCCAGCGCGTGACCGGTTTCTCTGTACGGGATATACGTAAGCAATATGTCATTCAGACACTGCTGGCTACATTCTTCGGTCTGATTCTGGGCACAGTTCTGGTGATACTGGTCGGAGAGAAGGCGGTAAGTGCAGTCATCGGCATGACAGGCATGGGTCTGCGCAGTCTGACTTTTATTTCAGTGCCTTGGCTGGTCTATCTGCTCTACCCGCTGCTGTTGCTGGCGGCTACACTGATCACAGCCTATCTGTGTACAAACAAGATCAAATCAGATGTGAAGCTGATGCAGCTGGTAAAAAGCTGATCGGCATATCAATAGCAGGAGAATGAATAAATATGAACGATACAGCGATACTTCAAGCAAAAGCAATTCAGAAGTCTTATCAGCAGGCTAACGGACAGAAAATCGAGATCCTGAAAGGGATCGATCTGGAAATCATGCAGGGCGAGTTTGTAGCGATAATGGGGCAGTCAGGTTCCGGAAAGTCTACACTGCTCTATTGTATAAGCGGCATGGATCAGCTTTCAGGCGGCAGTGTGGTATACAACGGAAAAGAGATCCATACTCTGTCCGATGATGAGATCAGCAAGATCCGACTGCTGAATATGGGCTTTGTATTTCAGCAGTCCTATATGCTGAAAGATTTTACGATCAAAGAGAACATTATGCTTCCCGCACTGAAGGCAGGAAATGTTTCAAAGGAACAGGCAGAACTTAATGCACGATCACGTATGGAACGTGTCGGGATCGGACATATTGCAGACAGCGATATCACGCAGGTTTCGGGCGGTCAGCTGCAGCGCGCAGCGATCTGTCGGGCACTCATAAACCAGCCTCCTGTCCTGTTTGCCGATGAGCCAACGGGTGCATTAAATTCCAAATCGACTGGCGAGATCATGGAGATCTTCAATCAGGTCAATGCGGCAGGAACAACCATCATCATGGTCACGCATGATGTAAAAGTCGCTGCGCGTGCAGATAGAGTCATCTATTTGGAGGACGGTCAGCTTCGGCAGGAATATCATCTCGGCAAATGGAATGCATCCGAAACGCTGCAGGAGCGAGAATCTTATTTGTTAAAATGGCTTCAGAAAAACGGTTTCTGATCAGATTGAAAGAATACAACTGCTGCTTGCGGAAAGTTAAGTCTGCAGACAGCACGATAGTGCACAGCTGACTTGCATTTACGTGGGATTTATGTTACAATAATCATAGATCAAAAGACTGCTGTGTGCCGTCAAAAGGAGAACTAATATGAAATTTGCTGATAAGCTGAGAGAACTCAGAAAACAGGAAAAATTGTCACAGGAGGCACTAGCTGCAAAGATCGGAGTATCCCGTCAGGCCGTCACGAAATGGGAAACGGAAAGGGGTCTTCCGGATATCGGTAATATCATGGAATTATCCGCTTTGTTCGGTGTCACTGTCGAAGAACTGCTCGCGGCGGAGGAAACTATTGCCGTGAAACATGAGCCGTTCTATGAAAGCAGAACGGAATACGACATCGCCGGCAATAAGCGGATCGATATGCAGCTCGGCGGTGCAAAGCAAATTTTGCTGAAAGGCACTGCAGAAGAAAAACTCATTGTGCGGCTGCTATCTCGCAGCATTGAGACTATTCGTCAGGATCTCAAGGTTCGGATCGAAGATGAAAGGCAGCGAATTGATGTTCGGGTAAAGTATATGAATCAGATGACAGAAGCTGCAGCCAAGGACGGGCTGGAGATCGAGGTCATGCTTCCGAACCGCTACCTTGATCATCTGGAGATGAGGGCGGACTGTTCGGAACTGCGCATTGTGGATTTAAAATGCGATAATATCGAATTTACAGGCAAAACAGAACATATATGCATTGAGGATCTGGAGGCTGAATTCGAGGTGGACTGCAATCACGATATCGATATTACCTGTAATGATCTGCACGGCTCACTTGCGCTGAATCAGATTTCGGCTTCGTCAGTGCTGTACTTACCGGCTGATTTTACGTTCCGCACAGTAGTCAAGGGCTTTGGCAATTCTATTATATGGAGTGACGGCGAAAATGGAATTGCTGATTTTTCAACACCGGATGCAGAAAACTACATTGAGCTCAACGGCCTAAAAAGTACTCTGAAGATCATGCTAAGTACTGCATCGTTGAAATAACCGTGAGGGATAACGTTTTGGTCTTTACTTATGTAGTGAATATCAGCGATATTGTCGTGTTTTCACAGGTTTCTACCCTGTGCGGTAACGTATCTAAGGAACGTATCGCACGGTTTCGGTACGACAAGGAAAAGATACGTTATTCTGATTAAACTTACATCCAAGACCTGGGAGAAAGAGGTGTTTCAACTAAACGTAAGCAATATATGGGTATACAGATCGGGAAATTTTTCCGCCAGGCAGACATTCACTAGTAAATACAACAACTTATACTCGGATGAAATCCCTGTAAAAATTCTTGGTGACTTCACATATTAATTTTTGCTATATCCGCACTTGAATTACTTGTCGATCATGCTTCATCCGTCTTCAGCTATGGAAAATACACATCACTTAATACTTCTAATCAAATTGTTATATAAATTGTGATCTAAAAGTGATAGCAAAAAACTTCTCTGAGTGGAGGGTAAATATATACAAAAACGGTATAAAAAACTCGCTCCATAGTATCAAGGTGCTGACTTAATAAAAAATCTATTGTAAATTGCAGAATTATATGTTATAATATAAAAATCAGTTTGAAATAGGATATACTGTAATAAAAAATATTGATGAAAGGACGCATAAAGTAATGCTGGAACTTAAAAAAATCTCTTTCAGCGCTGATGACGGCGGAAAATCCTCCGATATCATACGCGGAATAGACCTTGAGATCCCTGACGATAAATTCATTGTTATAACAGGACCTAACGGCGGAGGAAAATCGACACTTGCCAAGATAATCGCAGGTATCGTTCAGCCAACCGGAGGACAGCTTATATTCAACGGAACTGACATAACAAATATGAGCATCACCGACAGAGCTAAGGCAGGTATAGGATTTGCTTTTCAGCAGCCTGTACGCTTTAAGGGTCTTACTGTGCTTGACCTTCTGAGAATAGCTGCGGGCAAGAATCTATCAGTATCAGAAGCTTGCTCTTACCTGTCAGAAGTTGGTCTTTGTGCAAAGGATTACATCAAGAGAGAAGTAAATGCATCCCTTTCGGGTGGTGAGCTCAAAAGGATAGAGATAGCTACAGTAATGGCAAGAAATGTAAAACTAGCTGTCTTCGATGAACCTGAGGCAGGTATAGATCTCTGGAGCTTCAATAATCTTATACGTATTTTTGAAAATATGCGCAAAGCTGATAAAAACAGGACCGTCGTGGTCATATCTCATCAGGAGAGGCTGCTGAAGATTGCTGACGAAATAATCGTTCTTTCGGACGGTCAGCTTATCAAGAAGGGTCCTGCAGACGAGATACTCCCCGAGATAATGCACAGCAATTATGCACAGACTATCTGTCCTAAGATAGAAGATTAAGGAGGCGCTGCAGATGCTTAAAATGGACGCTGTACAGAAACAGCTTTTACAGGAAGTAGCTGAACTTCACGATATACCCGAGGGTGCTTACAATCTCCGCGCCAACGGTGAATCTGTAGGAAGAAATTCAACTGCTAATATAGAGATCGTCAGCAAGACAGATGTCAGCGGTATAGATATCAAGATCAAATCAGGCACAAAAAACGAGAGCGTACACATCCCTGTCGTACTAAGTGAAAGCGGTCTGAAAGAAACTGTATACAATGACTTCTATGTCGGTGAAGATTGTGATGTACTGATAGTTGCCGGCTGCGGTATCGACAACTGCGGAAATCAGGATTCGGAACATGACGGCGTACACAGATTCTTTGTAGGAAAGAATTCAAAGGTAAGATATGTTGAAAAGCACTACGGTTCGGGCGACGGTACAGGAAAGAGAGTGCTGAATCCCGTTACCGAGGTATACATGGAGGAAAACAGCACCGTTGATATGGAAATGGTTCAGATAAAGGGTGTTGACTCCACTGACAGAAAGACCATTGCCGAGCTTAAAGAAGGTGCTAAGCTCAATGTACGTGAACGCTTGATGACACATGGTGAACAGCAGGCGCTGAGTACCTATCAGGTATCCCTGAACGGCGAAGGCTCTGCTGCCGATGTAGTATCAAGATCGGTAGCCAGGGATGATTCTTATCAGAAGCTTGATCTTTGCATAAACGGAAATGCAGCCTGCACAGGTCACACAGAATGCGATTCTATAATAATGGACAACGGCAGGATACTCGCTGTGCCCTCGCTTGAAGCAAACTGTGTTGACGCAGCACTTGTACACGAAGCTGCTATAGGTAAGATAGCAGGCGAACAGCTTATCAAGCTGATGACTCTCGGACTTACAGAAACCGAAGCAGAAGAACAGATAATCAACGGTTTCCTAAAATAACAGAACATAAAAAACGCACACGTCAAAGTGTGCGTTTTTTATAATTATGCAAGATTTTACAAAGCATTCAGCTTTTTGCAGAATTCGTCTATCTTTTGTTCGTTAGCGGGGTCGGGCTTATCCTTAGGATCAACAAGATAAAGTTCAGCCTCAACATCTTCAATGCCGAGATATCCCTTCAATTTGAGGATAGTCTTATCGCCGCCGGCTGCAGTGAAACAAGTAACTGCAGCAAACCTTTTACCTTTGAGAGATGTAAGATTTTCCTCAATAAATGTACGCAGAGGAGGAGCGATAGTATTAGCCCATACGGGAGTTGCAAAAACAATAAGCTCGTAATCTTCGGCATTGAATGAATACGGCTGTAGTTTGGGTTTTTCACCCATAATAACACTTTTTCCTCCCCATATAAGCTTTTTGAAGCGAGTATCAGGATAAGCTTTCACAGGATGTATCGGAATAAGCTCCGCCCCAGTCTGATCCGCTATCTTTTTTACAGCATACTCAGTATTGCCGTTAAGGGAAAAATAAACGATCGCAGTTTTCATAAAACATACTCCTTTTCATAATATTTTTATATTTCAGATATTAATACCTGATAACACAAAGGATCTTAAACGAAGACATACCATACCGGGTCAGTATGTATAGATATCTGTTACAGACTTATTGACATGGCAACTCCTTGGTATTGTTACCGAAAAATCTGTCACACCAACTGTTCACTGCACTAAGCATACCGTCGATATCGAGTACGCCGTATGCAAATCCTTTGCGCACAAGTTCAGCAGGAAGATATTCGTCGTACTTTTCAAACATCGGGACTTCCTTGGGATATACGAGCTCCATAGGATCGATAGGACGTGATGCTTCTTCACGAAGCGTGCTGAAAAAAGTATATTCGTCAGCAGCCATGGTAAACTGTATAAAATACGGTCTACAGCTGTCCAGACCGCGCATACGCAGTTTTTCCCTGCATCTTACGTTCAGGAAGCGTTCAAGTGCAAAGAAAGAGTAAGTCCCCAGCCATGGGAAAAGAGCCCACATATCTCCGCCTAAATTTATAAGGTTTTCGCAGACTATACCTGAATTTCTTGCAGAATATCTTGCCTGGGCAAGTCTTGCGGCAGCGTTCTTCATAAGGTATGGATAGGACTTATCCTCACAAAGCACCTGCTTCATACGCATGAGTATCTTTGTATTGATATCACCCGGACAATCCCCGAAGTACGCGGGAACTTTACCCTTAACAGGCTCGCAAAATACAAGATGCCGCTTATGGTCAAGCTCAGTAACAATCCACACCTGACCTGCGATAGCGATCTTTTCACCCACAGGCGGAGGCATAACGAGAGTTCCAAGTTCCTGAGATTCACACCTGACAGTATACTCTTCGTTCTCCTGAAAAACAGCAAAGAAACGAAAATTATTGACTACACGCTCACCAGCCAGACCAACTATCAGTCCACCCTCATCTGTTCGCTGGATATGGTCGATCTCAATAAGGTGGCGCAGAAGAATTTTATAGTCATCAGGCGATATACGATGAAAGTATTTGAGCGTTAGCACCCGCTGAGCAAGCTGCGCAGGAGTAAGCTCTCCGCATGATGCGAGGGTACTCATGGTCTGGTGATAGAGCAGGCTGAATGGCAGTCTGTCAAGTCTTGGGGGCTCGACCCACCTTTCTTCAAGATAAACCTGTATCAACGCTATCCCCTGCAAAAGTTTCCACGGAACTGTAGATGGTAACATGGTGCGCGGATCAGGCATATCTTCACGTATAACGAACCACATTTCAGGAGGAAGATCGCGTCTGCCTGTACGACCCATTCTCTGCAGAAATGATGATACAGTAAAGGGTGCATCTATCTGGAATGCACGTTCTAGTCTGCCGATATCTATGCCAAGTTCAAGTGTGGCTGTAGTGACAGTCGTCATAAAAACATCATCGTCTTTCATGGCAGCCTCGGCAGTTTCACGGTAGCTGGTAGACAGATTTCCGTGATGGATGAGAAAACGGTCGCGCTCATGCTTGACTTCACAATATGAACGCAAAGTAGTGGTCACAGCTTCGCATTCCTCACGGGAATTTACAAATACAAGGCACTTCTTACCGCGGGTGTGTTCAAAGACGTATCCGATACCGGGGTCGGCATTTTCGGGAGCTTTGTCCGTTGGCTGTTCAAGTACCGGCAGAGCTTTCTGCGCCTGCTTTCCATCCGCAGCCTGAACATTGCTGATATAGAAATGTTCCATAGAAAGCCGCCATTTAGTGCCCTTTGCTTCTATCTTCGGGACAGCTGTGCGCCTGCCTGTTCCGTATGAGAGGAACTCCCCCGCTGCCCGGGGATCACCTATAGTAGCTGAAAGTCCTATCCTGCGTGGATTTACACCTGCCTGTCTGCAAAGACGTTCGATGATACACAAAGTCTGTCCGCCTCTGTCACCGCGCATAAGCGAATGAAGTTCGTCAATAACTATGAATCTAAGATCACCGAAAAGCTTAGTAAGCGCCGAATGACGACGTATCAGCATGGCTTCAAGGGATTCCGGAGTTATCTGAAGTATACCCGATGGGTTCTTCATCATACGTGCCTTGTGTGACTGTGAAACATCTCCGTGCCAGTGCCATACAGGTATGCCTGCGTCCTCACAAAGATCGTTAAGACGTGAAAACTGATCGTTTATAAGAGCTTTCAGCGGACCGATATATATAGCTCCGACTGAGCGCGGCATATCCTCCGAAAACAATGTAAGTATAGGAAAGAACGCTGCTTCAGTCTTACCGGACGCGGTAGATGCTGTAAGCAGCAGATTATCATCGCTATTGAATATAACATCACCAGCTGCAGCCTGGATAGCACGAAGGCTTTCCCAGTTATTGCGGTATATAAAATCCTGCACGAATGGTGCATATCGGTCAAAAACGTTCATTATATGCCCTTTCCTTTAGAAGCTGTACTTTTAGTTTTCTGCGGAATCTTCTGCGCTGACGGACCTTCTCCCTGTGCCAGACCTTGTTATGGTTATTGCACCAGCAAGCAAAATGGCGGTCAAAGCCGTTTTCCTCGGTCATGTGTTTGTGGATATTACCTTTTCCCATGTTTTACCCTGCTTTTATCACACCTATATCTCAAACTCCGCAAAATCACTTTCGGAAGTTTCTTCCTCTGCGGCAGGTTTTGAATACTCCATACCGCCAGATGATATGAAATCTGATATCTCGAGTACAGGATTCTGATATGCTATATCCAGCAGTTCAACGAAATCGCGTATCACCTCTCGCGGAGTTATGTGGCTGTCAGCGCCGATACGCCCGAATTCCGTCTTGATGAAAACTATCATATCTTCCTGCGTGATGCGCTGTTCATACCCGAAAAGCTGAGCGTGTATATCGGCTAATTTTTCGGTCAGCACAAGCATTTCTTCATAAGTCAGCGGAACAAGATGTATGACAGGCGCAAGCATATCGCGTATGCCCTCACGTCCGAAGCGACCTTCTGCAAGACGCGAACGAAGTGCTTCATAGCTGTACACACCGCGGCGGGTATCCTCGATGCACTGAGGAGTGCCGCCCATAATGATACCCAGATACTTGGCTTTGCCCTGTAAAGTATCGTTATACATTGTTAGTATCTTTTCATAGTTGTACTGGCGGGTTATTGCATTAGGTATCTTGTAGATATTAACCAGTTCGTCCACAAGCACAAGTAATCCGCTGTAACCTGCCATTTTCAGGAACATGGCAAAAAGTTTTATATATTCATACCAGTCATCATCGGTGATAACGATATTAACGCCGAGTTCGCTTCTGGCTTCCGTCTTGTTTACATACTCGCCCCTGAACCATTTTACAACTTTCGCTTTCTGTTCATCATCACCCGATACAGATGCACGATAGTATATCGTTAAAAGCTTTGCAAAATCGAAGCCATGTACAAGTTCGTTAAGGGCATTTATTACCTCGAATATCTTCTTTTCAACAGCAGAAGAAAACTCGGGAGTGGATACATCGAGTCCGCTTTCTGAAGCCGCCTGCGCCTGTACACCACTTATCCACCTGTCGAGTATGAGAGTGAGAGCACCGCCGTCAGGGCGCGTCTTTGTGGACATATTACGGATAAGTTCCTTATATGTTGCAAGACCCTGACCCTTAGTACCCTGCAGACGTCTTTCCGGGGAAAGATCGGCATCCACCACAACGAAATTCCTGTCCATGACATGGCTGCGTATCGTCTGCAAAAGAAAACTCTTACCGCTGCCGTATTTGCCGACTATGAACCTGAATGAAGCACCTCCGTCTTCGATTATATCAACATCGTGAAGCAAAGCGTCAATCTCGACCTCTCTTCCCACGGTGATATAAGGCAGACCTATTCTTGGCACAACTCCGCCTTTAAGGGAATTGATGACAGCCTGCGCTATCCTCTTGGGTATCTTCATGGAAGTATCATTCCTTTCAATTCTTCTTCATAATCTTCTATTATCACAGGGGTATCGCCGTCAAACTCAATGACCGTATCAGCAAAAATATCGTAAAGTTTTTCATTTATACTGTCCGCCATAACAGAGGGCATAGAACCTACACTTCTAGCAGCCGCCTGATGATCACCGCCGTAAAGCAGTACCTGCATGAATGAATACTCGCCGCTGTCGAGTGGAGTGGTATTTTTCTGAACATTCTCTTCGGGAACATCTTCCTGCATATCAGGCTGAGGGATTATATCGTCTTCAAGATCTTCTTCATCGACGATAAGCTTATCCCTCGTGATATCAGCGGCGCGGCGGATACTTCCGAGCTTAGAAAGGTCGATATCCACACGAAGTTTCTCCGCCTGTCTTTTCTCATCTTGAAGTATGGTCATCTGTTCGTTTATAATCTTTGAAAGCTGCTTTGTGATATCGGGAGTCTGCAGCTTGCTTTTGAAATCAAATCCGTTTCGCATTATGCTGTCAACAGCGCGTAAAAAGTCGCCCACCTGCTTGTTGCCGTGTGGCTTGCCCGAATATCCCTCTGTGAACCATTCACCGCCTCTGTAAAAACATCTGCGCACATCGTCTATGACCACACAGGTATTTGGTGATGATCGGAAATGACAGAACACGGCTGATGAGAACATCTGATGTACTGTTATGACACTGTTACCGAAATACTTCTCGAACAGTGTCTTTTTACGGTGAGAACCGTAATACTCGGAAAAAGCTTTAAAACTGCGTACTGCCACGGTACGAAAGTCTTCGGGGTAAGCCTTGTAAAAAGCGGACCTTTCAGCATTATACGAGGACACGTTGTTAAGGGCTGTAAAGACTTCATCCACAGAATGATCATCTGCATCACGAATGACCTCAAGTGCATTATCAAATTCAAGAATATCTCCATTTTTCAGTAAAGTGATATCAAGCCCGTAATAAACTACCATATCATCAAGCCATATTGAAAGGAATCTTTTCAATTTTGGCTGGGAATCACCATACTCATCGAGCAGGGCTTTCAACCTGTCATAACCCTCCTGCGGAGTTTTGACACCGATGAGATTTAAAAGTTCATAAGCATATACAAAAATATAGGAAAGGCTTATTTCCTTGTATTCACCACGCCTTGCACAAGTTCTCCAGGAAAAATAAGTTCTCTGCTGAGGAAGTGTCATATCATTATAGGTGGGAAAATAGTGTTCAAAGGGAACATCTTTCTCGAAATCGTCCTCAAAGTATGCCATGAAACTGCCCTGTTTGCCGAAAAGCCATTCTCTTGAGCGCCACTGTGCTTCGGGAGAATAGACCATTCTGCGCATCTCCATAAGCTGAGCGGGAGTATTATCTTTAGGGGGTACAATATCACGTACAAGCTGTGAAGCGCGTTTGAGTATAGGTTCATCACGGTAGACTTTTTCTCCGAGTGTTTTGCTCTCACGTATCTTCGGGTCACCCATTATCAATTCGATAAGATCATCGATATTCTTCACGCGCCCACCTCCAACCGAAAATCAAGTTATTATTTTATTATAACACAAACCGCTTTCAAATTCAAGTGCGGGCTGTACGTTTCCACGGAAATCAATTTTCAAAAATCACCCTCGAAATCATCTGCGGCTCCATAAGACATTCAAACATAAGTTTGGATATGGCAGCTTTAGAATTGTTCCGATTTTTAAAGTTCTTGATTAAATTTATCGCAGCTTTTCTGAACATATTCAGGCATTGCTGAACGTCCTTGCTCTCGACTCTGCACCAGTCCTCTTCAAAATGCACATCAAGCAGCCAGTGCATAGACTCTACCGACCATTCCATTCTCGCATGATGCAAAAGCTGTTCAGCCGTTAATTCCCGGCTCGACAGATAATAGTGCCATTCACTTGTTCTGCCTTTTTTCGTCGTAGATTCGCTGTGTATAGCTCCTATGCACTTCAAGCCTTTCCATTCTTTTTTCTGCTCCAGCCAACCAATATCTGTTGTTACAAACGCTGTCCGTGTTTCGATCCTGCCATGATTTTTTTCGGTCTTTGAGACCGTCTGCATTGTACTCCTAAGGTGATCGTCCTGCACAAAATCCTCAATATCTTTTATGGTTATCCCTTTAACACACCACAAGTAAGATCACTGCACCAAAGCAGCCAAAAGCCTTAAATACGCACTGTTTCCCAGCTTACGACGGTTGAATTTGTAGCAGTATTCGGCAGCATATAACGCTGTGTGGATCTTTTCGTTTCCGTGGTAAGTTCCCATGATCATTGCTTTGAAGTTTGATATAACTTTATGCATCCAGTTCAGCTGACCGCTTGTCGGATCATATGTTTCAAAAACATGGAAGTATTTCTGTGCCAACGGTTTCTTGTAACTTCGAGCATTATCACTCTCGATCTTCGAGCCTGCGCGGATATTATCCCTGGCAAATCTACCAACAGTTATACCCTTTAAATTCGGCACATCGCTCATTTTAACGTACTCGGGATTTCCTGCTGCGTTCTTTGACAAAGCTACTATCATCTTGACTTTTTCAGTTCCTCTGCCACGCTTTTTACCGTGAGTCGGAGCACCGAGATACGTGTCATCAAGTTCAACGATCCCGTCAAGCAAATAGCGTTCTTCACGGCATTTCATAGCTTTTCTGATGCGATGAAGGATGTACCATGCAGTCTTGTAGGTCACCCCCAAAGACCTCATCAGCGTAACAGCAGAAACGCTGCATTTGTTGCTCATAATGAGGAATGCGGTGACTATCCACAGTCTGAGCGGAATATGTGTTCTGTGCATAAAAGTTCCGTTGTGGCGGATATATCTGCTTTACAGAACTTGCATCGCAGCAGATGGCGTGACCTTATCCTGCGGTACTCAGAGCCACCGCAAAACGGGCAGGCAAAACCCTTTTCAAAGCGGATATCAAGCAGAAAATCCTTGCAAAAGCTTTCATCTGCGAACTTTGAGTATATCCCATCAAGTGTGATCTCAGGTTTCGGAAATCTTTTTGACATAGCGACAGCTCCCTTCGGTTTCTGTCACTATTATACTATATTTTCTGAGTTTTGAGGTCTGTTTATTTGGACAGCATTGTAAATTATCTGTGGTGTGTTAAAGGGATAACCATGATATCTTTTTTCAGATTAGGGTGATTATCTTTAACGCAAAGCAAATAATCCGCCTTCTGTTTTATGATGATCCCGGCAGTCTCTTTCTGGCAGTTTAGGGCATCTGCAACAACGATTTTTCCCTTGATCTTCAATTCTTTCAGAAGCTCCTGCACCGCAGTTATTTCATTGCTTTTGTCGTCCGTACAACGCTGAGCGAGAGTCAATCCAAGCTCACATATCTGGGCGCTGATAATGTGCAAAGGGCTTTCGATCTTGTCCATTTTGAGTGTTGAGCAAACAGTTTTTCCGTCAAGAGAAATTGTCATATCTCTCGATTTTTCGGGCATAAATGAATAGACCCAATCCGCAAAACAGCGGTTGAGAGACTCAGGCTTGACGTATTTAAGCAGGCTCAATATCCAGTAATAGCAAGGGACATGACCGATTCCGAATTTTTCCTTCAAAAATTCGCTTACTCTGTCATTTGCCGCCCACTGGTGTATCTGATGAACATTTCGCAGTTCACAGATACTGCCAAGGATCGCTATTGTGATGATATCGGGAACGCTGCAAAAATAACCGTCATATTCCTCATAAAGTTCAACATCCTCAAAATACTCGGTTATTCCATTATCCATGCTTATATTATAGCACCCAGTTGCCGCTATGTCCAGTATTTTGTACACTTTGTAATTGGATTGTGACTTTTGAGAGTGGTTGTTTTGAAAATTGATTTCCGTGTACGTTTCAACGGACAGCAAAGATTTTTTACATGAAACATCAAAAAAATTTCCGAAAAATCCCGATAAATACTTGATTTTTTTCATGAAGAGTGGTATAATATCTATCGTTGAAATAAAATAAGGGGAGCTTGTATACAGGCTGAGAGGATAGCGACCGAGTTATCGACCCATAACCTGATTTGGATAATGCCAACGTAGGGAATATGATACCGATCATTCGGGGGACTGTTTTTTGCGTGCAGTCCCCTTTTTTGTATGGAGGGATGTAAATGGTAAAGTTAAACGGCGAACAGCATGAACTCGCGGGAAAGACCGTTACCGAAATGCTGAACGATAACGGCTACGATCCAAAGCGCGTAGCAGTAGAACTGAATCTGGATATACTTCCTAAATCACAGTACGAAAGCACTGTACTCAAGGATGGCGACAGCGTTGAGGTAGTCAGCTTTGTTGGAGGCGGCTAGATGATCCCATCAAAAGAAGAAATGTATGCCGCACTTGAAGAACGTCACGGAAAAGAACTGCAAAAACTATTTTCGGAAACGGCAGTAGTGATCTGCGGTCTGGGCGGACTAGGCTCTAATGTTGCAATAAGCCTCGCACGTGCAGGGCTCGGCAGGATACATCTGATAGACTTTGACAGGGTAGATATCTCAAACCTGAACCGTCAGCAGTATTTTCCCGAACAGCTTGGACAGTACAAGGCAGACGCACTGAAAGATACACTTTTAAAAATAGCACCCTACTGTGATATAACATCTCAGTCGGTCAAGCTCGACGAAGAAAACATCCCTGTGCTTCTGGCAGATTTTCCAATAGTCTGTGAATGTTTCGACAATGCCGAACAGAAAGCTATGCTGGTAAATTCGGTGCTTGAAAACTTCCCCGATAAAAAACTGGTGGCAGCCTCGGGAATGGCAGGACTTGGAAGTGCGAACAACATTGTCACCAAAAGGATAGCGCGGAATTTTTGGCTATGCGGTGACGGCAAGAGCGATGTGAACGAAGGTCTGGGGCTTATATCAGCCAGAGTTGCAGTATGCGCGGCACATCAGGCTACAATGGTACTAAGGATAATATCAGGCAAGGACGAAGCCTGAAAACGAAAGGACGATATAAATGATAAACAATGACAAACTCGTCATAGGCGGACACGAATTCAATTCGAGATTCATACTCGGTTCCGGAAAGTATTCTCTTTCGCTTATAAAAGCAGCTGTTGAGAATGCCGGTGCAGAGATCATTACCCTTGCTGTAAGGCGTGCAAATACTAAAGATCAGGAGAGCATACTTGACCATATCCCCGAGGGCGTTACTCTTCTGCCTAACACTTCTGGTGCAAGAAATGCAGAAGAAGCTGTCCGAATAGCAAGGCTTGCAAGAGAACTTGGCTGCGGAAATTTCGTTAAAATAGAGATCATGCGCGATACCAAGTATCTTCTGCCCGACAATGCAGAAACCATAAAAGCCACCGAGATTCTGGCAAATGAAGGCTTTGTAGTAATGCCTTATATGTATCCCGACCTTAACACTGCGAGAGACCTTGTTAACGCAGGTGCGGCATCTGTAATGCCGCTGGCTTCGCCTATCGGTTCAAACAAGGGTCTTGCAACAAAGGATTTCATACAGATACTGATAGATGAAATAGACCTGCCTATAATCGTTGATGCAGGCATTGGCAGACCTTCACAGGCTTGCGAGGCTATGGAGATGGGTGCTGCTGCAGTTATGTCAAACACTGCGCTGGCAACCGCCGGCGATCTGCCGATGATGGCTGACGCTTTCCGCAAAGCCATAGAAGCAGGCAGACAGGCTTACCTTTCGGGTCTTGGACGAGTGCTTGTAAGAGGTGCATCGCCTTCCGATACACTTACTGGATTTCTGAGAGACTAAGGGGTGGATACGATGGAAAATAATTTTCTGTTTGATTCCGAGGGACTTTCCGAAGAAGCATTAAAACGCAAGCACAAGCTTGAAAATGATCCCTCCTGCCGTACCGACCACATGAAATATATGGAAGGTCAGGAGCAGATAAAAAGTGATATACTCGAAAAGGTAATGACACAGTTCGACAGCTACGACTACAATGCATATACAGCACTTGATGTTTCACGCGCATTACAGAAAACGACTATCGGGGTTGAGGAATTCAAGGCACTGCTTTCTCCTGCTGCAGAACCTTTCCTTGAACAGATGGCTGAGCGAGCACGTGTTGAGACCAGAAAGCATTTCGGCAATACGGTTTACCTGTTCACACCGCTGTACATCGCTAATTACTGCGAGAATTACTGCGTATACTGCGGATTCAATTGCTACAACCATATCCGCCGTATGAAACTGAACATGGAACAGATCGAGCATGAGATGAAAGTAATTGCAGACAGCGGCATGGAGGAGATACTTATCCTCACAGGCGAAAGCAAGAGCATGAGCGATGTAAAGTATATAGGTGAAGCCTGCAAACTGGCGCGGAAGTATTTCCGTATGGTAGGCGTTGAGATATATCCCGTGAACGTGGAAGATTACAAATATCTCCATGAATGCGGAGTGGACTATGTCACCGTTTTTCAGGAAACTTATGATAATGTCAAGTACGAAACTCTCCACCTTGCAGGACACAAGCGCGTATGGCCTTACCGTTTTGAAGCACAGGAGAGAGCACTAATGGGCGGTATGCGTGGTATTGCTGGTTCGGCGCTGCTGGGACTTTCCGATTTCAGAAAGGACGCACTGGCTACGGGACTGCATATGTACTATCTGCAGAGGAAGTATCCTCACGCTGAGATATCCCTCTCATGTCCGAGACTTCGCCCGATAGTAAATAATGACAAGATAGACCACATGGATGTTGGTGAAAGACAGCTTTGTCAGGTACTGTGTGCTTACAGACTTTTCCTGCCGTTTGCAGGTATAACAGTATCTTCCCGTGAAACCAAAAGTTTCCGTGACGGTATAGTGAAGATCGCAGCCACCAAGATATCCGCAGGAGTTTCCACGGGTATAGGTGACCATGAAAGCAAGTACACCGGCAAGGAAAACGATAACGAGGGCGATGAGCAATTCGAAATAGCAGATACGAGAAGCTTTGATACCATGTACAAGGATATGTCCGCTGAGGGCTTGCAGCCTGTGCTGAACGATTATCTGTATGTGTAAGATCATCTGCATAACAAACAGGAAACTGTGCCGCGTAGATTTTTCAGTGCAGTTGGAAAAGATCGCAGCTGCGCAACCTGATATGGTGATACTTCGTGAAAAGGATATGCGGGAAGATGAGTATAGTATTCTCGCAGAAAAGTCAGCGGAGATATGCAGAAAATATGAAGTACCTTTTGCTGTCAACAGTTTCCGGAATACGGCTCTGAAAAAAGGAATAAAAAGAATACATCTTCCGCTGCATATCCTTCGTGAACTTACACCTGAAGATAAAGCAGTATTCGATATCATAGGCACATCGGTCCACTCAAAAGAAGATACAGAAGAAGCTGTTGCACTTGGCGCAGGATACATCATTGCAGGACACATTTTTGAGACCGAATGCAAAAAGGGTCTGGCAGGACGAGGAACGGATTTTCTCAAAGAGATCTGCAATACTGTTAAACTGCCCGTTTATGCAATAGGTGGTATAACAGCGGACAATGCTGCTGAATGCATAAAAGCAGGAGCAGACGGCATCTGCCTTATGAGCAGTTTCATGCAGGCGGAAAATGTGTCCGAATTTATGGATAGATTAAGAGGTGTAATGAATGGTTAATGTAGATGTTACGCTGTATGCCATAACAGACCGCGGTGCGATCGGTCAGCGTGACTTTTATGAAGCTATAGAGGCAGCCCTAAAAGGCGGCGCGACAATACTTCAGCTGCGCGAAAAGGGACTTGATGAAGTCAGCCTCATAGAGGAAGCAAAGAAAGTCAAAAATATATGCAGCAGATACGGTGTACCGCTGATAATAAACGATAACTACAAAGCTGCCATAGCTTCAGGCGCGGACGGTGTACATGTTGGTATTGAGGATGCACCTGTTGCGGAGATAAGATCAAAAGCCGGCAGCGGTTTCATCATAGGAGCGACTGCAAAAACCGTAGAACAGGCAAAAGCCGCACAGGCAGCAGGCGCAGACTATCTGGGGGTCGGAGCGGTATTTCCCTCCACCACAAAGAAAAACGCTATACGCATAACCAATGAACAGCTGCGCGAGATAGCAGCTTCGGTCGATATACCTGTAACTGCTATAGGCGGAATAAGCAAGTCGAATATGACTGAGCTGAAAGGCTGCGGTGCAGACGGTGCTGCCCTTGTATCAGCAATATTCGCTGCAGAGAATATTGAAACTGAATGCAGAGAATTGAAAAAACTCTCTCAGGAAGTTTTCAGATAATCAAAACAGCGGCAGCTTGGGGGCACCACCTGCCTGCCGCTATATAAAACCAATGTATCTCGAAAGGAGTATTTTATGAGAACAGCATTGAGTATCGCCGGGAGCGATCCCAGCGGAGGCGCCGGGATACAGGCAGATATAAAAACGATGACGGCAAACAGGGTATATGCCATGACAGCCATCACCGCACTTACTGCCCAGAATACGTCAGGTGTTTCAGGAATAATGGAAGTTACACCGGAGTTCCTAGCACAGCAGCTTGACCGTATTTTTGAAGATATTTTCCCCGACGCTGTTAAAATAGGTATGGTATCATCAGCAGCACTTATAACCACCATAGCTGATAAGCTGACAGAATACAAGGCGAATAACATAGTCCTTGACCCTGTTATGGTGGCGACCAGCGGTGCAAGGCTGATAAACGAGGACGCTGTTCAGGCACTGAAGGAACGGCTTATACCTCTGGCAAAGGTGATAACACCTAACATTCCCGAAGCCGAAGTACTGGCAGATATGTCCATAACCTCTGCAGAGGATATGGAGAAAGCCGCCGAGAAGATCTATGCATCATACGGATGCGCAGTACTTCTCAAAGGCGGACATCAGCTGAATGATGCAAACGACCTGCTCATCGGCAAGGAAGTTAATAAATGGTTCAACGGCAAGCGGATCCATAACCCAAACACCCATGGCACCGGCTGCACGCTTTCAAGTGCGATCGCATCAAATCTGGCAAAAGGATATGAGCTTGATGAAGCAGTTGAAAGGGCAAAGAGATATATCTCAGGCGCTCTCGGAGCTATGCTTGATCTTGGCAAAGGAAGCGGACCTATGGATCATGCATTCGCAATAAACAATGAATTTACAGCAGAAAGGAAAATTTGAAATGAGAGAATATGCAACACAGATGGAGGCTGCCAAGAAAGGCATAATCACCCCTGAAATGAAGATAGTCGCAGAGAAGGAGTATATTGATCCCGAAGAGCTCCGCGCACTTGTTGCTAAGGGTGAGGTAGCTATCCCCTGCAACATCAACCACAAAGCAATATCTCCCGAGGGTGTCGGCAGCAGAATGCGCACCAAGATAAATGTTAACCTTGGTATATCAGGAGATGCCAAGAACTATGATAACGAGATGAAAAAGGTTGAACTGGCTCACAAGTTTGGTGCAGAGGCTATAATGGATCTTTCCAACTACGGCAAGACCAACACTTTCCGCCGCGAGCTTGTTGCCAAGTCACCTGCTATGATCGGTACCGTACCCATGTATGATGCTATCGGCTATCTTGAAAAGGATCTGCTGGAGATAACTGCCGAAGACTTTCTCAAGGTAGTTCGTGCCCATGCAGAGGAAGGCGTTGACTTCATGACAATACACGCAGGAATCAACAAACGCGCTGTTGAAGCTTTCCGCCGTGAGGGCAGAAAGATGAATATAGTATCCCGCGGAGGCTCACTTCTGTTTGCGTGGATGATGATGACTGGAAATGAGAACCCATTCTATGAGCATTATGACGAGGTACTGGATATTCTCCGTGAATTTGATGTTACCATAAGCCTCGGTGATGCACTTCGTCCCGGTTGTATAGATGATGCTACCGACTCAGGTCAGATATCAGAGCTTATCGAGCTTGGTGCGCTGACCCTGCGTGCATGGGAAAAGGATGTACAGGTAATGGTCGAGGGACCAGGTCACATGGCAATGAACGAGATCGCTGCTAACATGACTCTCCAGAAGCGTATATGCCACAACGCACCTTTCTATGTGCTTGGCCCTGTAGTTACTGATATCTTCCCCGGATATGACCACATCACAACAGCTATCGGCGGTGCTATCGCAGCATCCAGCGGTGCAGATTTCCTTTGCTATGTCACACCTGCTGAGCATCTGCGTCTGCCTGATGTAAATGATGTTAAAGAGGGTATCATAGCTTCCAAGATAGCTGCCCATGCAGCAGATATCGCAAAGGGTGTTCCCCATGCCCGTGACAAGGATAATGCGATGGCAGAAGCAAGACACAAGGTAGATTGGGACGAGATGTTCAAAATAGCTTTTGACCCCGAAAAGGCACGTGAGTATTTTGAAAGCACTCCCCCTGCTGACAGACACACCTGCTCAATGTGCGGCAAGATGTGTGCAGTACGTACAACCAATCTTATACTTGAAGGCAAAACAGTAGAGTTCTGCACAGAGAAATAATTTATCATTAGATACAAACAGCTCCCGATACACAAGATATCGGGAACTGTTTTTTTTATGTTTATTCAGCGTTCCATTTCTTCAAGATACTTAACTGCAGTATCCATAAGATAATCATTGTCTTCATCAAATATCTCGCGGAATGCTTTTTCATCAAATGGTACTATGACCTCCGCATCATCATCGGCATTATAATCAGTACCGCAGTCTATATAGACAGTGCCGTCCTTATTCAGCATAAGTGAACTTGAATAACTGAACATCCCGCTTTTAAGCTTTATTGGAGATACGCCCTGAGCTGAACCGAGAGGTCCTGTAAAGCCCATTACCGTTGTATTCTCAAATTCGCTCATCAGCTTTGTCAAATGGTCAGCTGCACTTACCGAATGACTGCCTACCAACAGTATTATCCTGCCGTCATCACCCAGGATATTTTCTCCGTCAACATAGACATCTCCGGCAACTTTCCACTTGCCTTCACCATTTTTGACATAGCACTTCTTATCATGATCGAAATATGCATCAGAAACATAATAGTACTCACCCTCAGGTGCAAACAGCTCTCCTATAGCTTTTACCATAGTTCCGGAACCGCCATTGTTTTCGCGGATATCTATTATGATATCGCGCACGCCCTCTTTTTTCGCATCCAGTATCTGCTCGCGAAGTTCATCCTTCATTTTCTTGTGTTTATCTTTTTCCGAGATAGAATCAAAGTTCATAGTTTTGATTCGCAGGCAGACGGTGGTATCATTTATCTTTGTCAAAGTCATATGTCCAACGTTCATACCTTTAAGCAGTTTATCATATACTTCTTTTGCTCTATTATAGTAATCATCGGATATTTTATCCAGTACAACAGTTTTTATATTACCGCTGTCATCTTTGATAACAGCTTCAACACTGTCTCCGCCCGTACCCGCAGCGAATGTTCCTTCAAAGAATTTCTGATTGTCTGCATCAGCAAAGTTGAACAGCTGCTTCATCTCGTTGAGTTCATCAGCCTCGGCGGGTGTCATACCGTTCCAGCTTATAATCTCAGTGCCGTTGTGGATACCAAGCGCATTAAGACTGCTGTCAACCTCAGCCGCAACTGTCCTTCCATCTGAAAGGGTACATATCACAAGTCCGTGATCAATACCTGATAACCTTGAATATGCTGCATCTCTGGTTTTCTCATCAGAACCGAAATTTACATGACCATCATGGAACTCAGCACAGAATTTATACCAGGCTATCTCATTAGCGACTTTGTCATGCGCTTTATTCGCCGCCTTGAATTCGGGCAGATATTTCTCATAAAGAGCGTCCCAGTTGACCTGTTTATGTTCAGTGAGAACATAATGAGCTTTCATGCTCTCAAAGCCCTCTTTGAAATCTCTGACGTAATCCACACTTCTGTACGCTTTATTGAAAAGACACAGAGGAAGACTTATCAGCACCAGCACCCATGATAATCCCGATGCTGCCCTGCGTGTCTTTATCTTGGGTATGAAAAATCCCGCTCCCAGTATCACAGCGCCAATATACGCAGGGATCAAAAGTTTTTCTACTCCGGCAACATATACTATCAAAAAACAAGATGCCATTGGGATAAGCCATAAAAGTCTCCACTTTGAATTCTTAACTCTATCCGCATGACCTGCCATATACCACAGCCCACCGCTCATCAATGGGAGCAAAACAAGCGTGACTATATCTAAAGTTTCAAGTTTACTCATTTTATCGCCCCCCTATTCAAGATCATCGGTGTGGAAGAAATTGTAACCTAACAAAAGATATAAACCACCCACCGCCAGCGAGACTAATATGCACCTGATGATCAATCCCGCTTCGGGCATAGGAGTGTATACCATCTCTACAGGACTCTCCAGGCCAAAGATATGCCATTCCTTATATCTCATAATAGAACCTACAGTAGAGAAAACAGTCAGCACTCCAGATTCATCATCAGCACTCTTTATCAAGTTTGAAACAGCAAAGATCATATAGTCTGTAAGAAATGCAAAACCCGCACGCTTAATAAAATACGCGATCATTATGAAAAGACATGATACCCGAAAGAAAGGAAATACCAGCAGAAGTATCCTTACTGCCGCCGCACTGAACGGAACTGAATCTCCCCAGCCTGTAAGCATATAGCTGACCCCAAGTGAGGTGGATACCATGACCAGACCGAAGATCGTACAAAATACTATCGTTATGGAAGCTCTGGAAAAATAAGTTTGCTTCCTCAGCTTGCCTGACATCATCTCATAGTTCATCGTTTTATCGCTGAAATCATCTGCGCAGAAAAAAGCCGCAAAAAAGGCTATACCCATCATTGCTATACTGACTACCATTTCCATGCGGGTAGCAAAATCAGACGCTGTCAGTTTCTGCCATTCCTCCAGATTATCTGCACCGTTAAGGTACTCCACCGCACCGAACAGAACAGCAAGCATCATCAATGTTATAAACACAAGATAATACACCCTGGTGCGGGATATCTGATACAGCTGCGCTTTTATCAAATTCTTCATGTACTCACCTCAATTCATGTCGCGTCTGCGCATCACAGCGTAGCCGATAAGCAAAAATACAGCTGTGCCCAGGATACTTGCTGCCGCAGCGTGACACATAGTATCTGTTTCAAGTATATCCTTTACCACCATAACATCTTCTCCGTCAAAAAAGCCGTAGCCCATATTTTTAGGATTCAGCAGCCTGTCAAAGATATCGATTGAAAACAGATACATCGTTACCTTAGTATCAAAAAGTTCATTTATCAGAATAGTTAAAAGCATCGTTATCATTGAGAACACATAGCCTATACCGATAACAACAGCTTTGTTTCTGACGGCCATCGTTATAAAAGTATAGAACGATGTATATCGAATCACAGGCAACAGACCCAAAGAATACCTTATGACAACTTCTTTGACCGTCATAGTATGACCCCAGCCGTTCAATACAGTGAATATAAGCATAGACGGAACAGTTATGATAAGATACACTATAATATTTACAGCCAGTGCTACAAAGAATCTTCCAAAGAAAACATCACTTCGTCTGATCCCGCAAAGCAGTTCGTAGTTGACCGTTTTATCGGTAAGATCATTGCCAAATATCACAGCAGTATAAACTAGGATCAGCATAGGCAGGATCTCCATATTTATCTCACCTATGTAGCTGACAAACATACTTCCGGTTATCTTTTCTGCTTGTTCACCTGATATCTCCGCAAACAGGATAGCGGCAATAAATAACAGTGAGCAGAGCAATATCACATATGTGCTAATGCTTCTCAACACCTGATACTTCTGCGCTTTCATCACGTTGATCATTTTCTTCACCTACCAGTTTCAAATAGAATTCTTCAAGGTTAGCATCGTGCATATGTATCTCTGTGGGTATAATACCATTCTCAAACATTGTCCTGGATATAAGTCTTATATCGTCTATACGCTCATAAAGTTCCAGAGAACCATCCCTTCTCACGCAAAAATCGCGTATACCAAGCTTGTTTTCAAGCATAGCAGGAAGAGCAGCGTTATTATCGGTATCAATATGGTAGTACTCATGACACCTGCGGTTAAGATCATCAGCTGATATCTTTTCGACTATCTCACCATTTCTGATAAAAATATAATCTGTACACAAAAGTGAAAGTTCAGAAAGCAGATGTGAGGATATGACTATCGTGACATTTTCCTCACGGTTAAGTTTCAGAAGAAGTTCGCGTATCTCAACTATTCCCTCAGGGTCAAGACCGTTGACAGGTTCATCAAGCACCATAACCTCAGGCTTTGTAAGCATAGCCCCTGCTATACCAAGACGCTGTTTCATACCAAGTGAAAAATCTTTAACGGATTTTTTCCCGGTATTCTCCAGACCCACAAGATTAAGTACCTCATCTATCCTTTTGGGATCGGGAAGACCTTTCTGAAGCCTTAGCTTCTCCATATTCTGCCTAGCTGTCATATTTTGTTTTGCATACGGAGTTTCGATCATAAAACTCATCCTGCTTCGTGAATGTGCAAGACCCTTTTCTGTTTTTTCACCAAAAAGTTCGATCTCACCCGAAGTTGGTAACACAAGTCCTCCAAGCATTTTCATGATAGTTGTCTTTCCTGCCCCGTTAGGACCAACAAGACCGCATATCATACCTTTTCTGATCGAAATATCAGCATTCCTGACAACAGTATTTTTCATATACTGCTTTGTCAGACCACTTGCCTTGATAAGGATATCACCCATACATCATTCTCCTTTCATAAACGGTGTATCTTTGTCCTTGATAATAATACTAAAGCAATACCTTAAAGAATTTCTTAAATTTTCTTAATGTTTACATATTGTTAACATTTAAAAAGGGGCTGTTATCTGCAACAGCCCCTTTTTTTATAAGATAAATACATATCAGAAAAATGATAAATAACTCTCTTCAAGTGTACTGTTCATATCACTATTTGTGATATACTCATACTGTTTCCTTATGCGCTGTCGTGCCTGCTCTCTGAGGTGAGCGGGACCCATTATTTCTATAACGGGACCGAAACTCAGCAGACGTATCAGCACCTCTGTTTCGTCCTGCTCATCATACCACAGTTCGACGGTGTATTCACCCGTCTGTGTATCTCTGACAGTATGCTTTTCGTAGGCTGCGAATTCCATCATGAAGCGTTTCACACCGTTGCGCTCCGTTGTAACTCTAATGACAGCCGGTTCACTGCATTTTCGGCTTTGAAAGTAGTCGTCAATGGATACAGGCGTCCTGAATACCCTGCCTGTATCGTTTATTTCGGTTATACGCCCGATATTGATTATACCGCTGCTCTTTATCCTGCCGTTCCTGAGAAGATAGCAGTAGGCTCTGAATTTATCATTTTTGGGAGAGTATTCAAGCTTCAGCAGCACGAATATTCCCCTCATGTGATTTCCGTGTCCCGAAATGAAGTCGATATACACTATACTCCTGCGTTTTACCGCTTTCAGTGCAGTACGGAAATGACTTATATATTCCTCGTCGTGATAATCATCACTGTCGGCAAATCGGTCGGTATACCGAAACTGCTCTTCTCTGTAAAGCGTAGGAATATTCCCGAGTTTTTCGTTCAGCGCCGAGATAACATCTTCGTCCATAAAAAGCCTTATCCTCGGGTCGGCAAGCTTTGCTTTTAGCCAGCTTTTCTGTATGCCTGTAAGAAGTTTTACAGGCGGATTTTTGGTTATCCGCTGAAGTTTACCGTTTTCGGTGCGCTTAAAAAGTCCCGTACTTTCACTGCCCGGGATAAGCTTCTGAGGAAGAAAAAGCAGAGTATCCTTGAACCCCTCACGCATCACAGTTTCTCTGACTGTCTTTTCATCGGTCAGTTCCTTTTCAAGCAGTTTCGCCGTTATCCTGAAATATGTACCGTATATCTCACTGAATATGTTCATCTTTATCACCGCCATACATTTCTTCCATACGTATGATATCATTATAAAAACGCTGAATTATATCACTTGTGCCGCCTTCGATATTTACTATCCTGCCGATGAATGTCTTTGCCCAGTGCATAATCTCGTTAGGATCGAAAACATCAGCTGTCAGGGTATAAAGGTTCTCTTCGATTTTTTCGAGGGTGCAACAGCGTTTTTCTCTATTAAGACGTTCTATTATGTAGGGCTCTTTATCCTCATCAACACAGAATGTGATCTTCATAGGTGTTACCGTACCTGTCTCCCGACGTGTACCAAAGGATACACCGAAACAGTGGGATATATTATTTTCATATTTGGCTTTCAGTTCATCGTAGTTTTCACATACCGTACTCTTTTTTATGGTCTTTATATAGTCTAGCCTAAATGATGAAAATCTTTTGACCGCAGGAATATATGCCGCAAGATACTGCCGCCCTGTCTGTACAGAAACAAGTATCTGCATCGGTACGACCTGAGTTTCACGCCCGTTATCATCACTGTCACTGCGCTTCTTTGCCGAAAAAGTTTGAAGGATGATATACCTTTTTTCTTCCATTGCAGAAAGTATATCGGGTATCAGTATATCTTCCAGAGTATGTATTATATAATTGTGTTTTATGAAAAACATGTCGTTATCCATATCTGCTGTTTTGAGAATACTGTTTCCGATAACACCGAAATGCTGTACCTCTGAGAAATATTTCAGTGCATCATCAAGCCCCTCAAAGCGGCTTATGTATTCGTCAGCCCTGTCACCGCAGAGGGAATAGTAAAGTGTCTTCCCACGCTTTTCGGATAAAACAAGCCCCTCCTGTGTATACTCTTTCAGCTTGTTGCGGACTGTCTGTTCATCGAAAAGCATCGAGTACTCGCTGTTGAGTTCATCGACTATATCTTTCAGCGCCCTGTATTCTCCATCGGAAAGTATATCCGTCAGCAGAAAATGCAGCAGCATATCATTGTCAGTGAAACTCTTAGAATAAAAAGCGTTGTAAAGTGGGTTCTCGGGTATGTGACCGCTGTCAACGGATATGGATACGCTCCTGCCGTGTACCGAGTCATCATATCGCATATAATCACCCATCCAGCTTTCAACACGCCGCTTTTCGTCACTGTAGGTACGCATACTCTTGCGGTCAAAGTCACTCCTGACCTTGCAGCCATATATGAAAAAATCACGGATATAATCTCTGGTCTTGCCGAAATTTTTGATAAGTTCTGAAAAACCTGCCATGGTACACTCACCTCTCTTAAAGTATATAATAGCATATATCATTATAAATGTAAAGCACAGTAAAATAGATAAAGCCGGGGTCGCAGAAAAAATTATATGATTATTTTGTAAGACTGTGGTATACTTTCATCAAGATAAAGATAACGAACAAAACAAAGAACATTAAAGAAGTGAAGAATATGTTTGTTCATGTTACTAAAAACAAAGATATGCTCCCCATAAAAATATGGCAAAGTGGTATCGAGGCGATCGAAGAAAAATGCATTGCCCAGGCTGAACATCTGGCTAAATTGCCTTTCGCAGAAAAGTGGATAGCTCTGTTGCCTGATACCCATGCGGGAAAAGGTATGCCGATAGGCGGTGTCATCGCCTGCGAGAATGTTGTGATACCCAATGCGGTCGGTGTTGATATAGGCTGCGGAATGGCTTACGTACAGACAGATATACCCGTATCTCTCCTGCGCGAGACCATGACAGGCAGCGGTGATCTAGTAAAGACCATATGCGGAGATATCCTCAGAAATATCCCCACGGGATATAACCATTACAAGACCCCTCAGAATTCTGACGTGCTTGACCGAGCAAAGGCTGAAATGAGTAAATATGAAGCCGATAAAGAGCTCATACCGCAGATAGATGATGGTTATTTTCAGGCAGGCACCCTCGGCGGAGGGAACCATTTCATAGAGATTCAGCAGGACGATGAGGGTATGTGCGGCATAATGCTCCATTCTGGCAGCCGCCATTTCGGAAATATCGTCGGTCAGTATTTCAATAAAATAGCTCACGAACTCAATGACAGATGGTTCTCTTGTGTGCCCTCCGAGTGGAATCTTCCGTTCCTGCCTGCCGACACAGATGAGGGAAAAAGATACCTTGCGTGGATGCAGCTTTGCATGGATTTCGCATATGAGAACCGTGCAATAATGCTCGGCAAGGTCAAGGAGATTTTTACCAAACATATCGAAAAGCACACAGGTATAACTCCCATTTTCTCTGATGAGATAAACTGCCACCACAACTACGCGGCGCTTGAAAGCCATTTCGGAAAGAACGTATGGGTACACCGCAAGGGTGCTATACGTGCACGCGAAGGAGAAATGGGCATAATTCCCGGAGCAATGGGTTCATACAGCTATATAGTCCGCGGAAAGGGTTGTGAAGAAAGCTTTATGTCATCATCACACGGTGCGGGAAGAGCATATTCACGTACTGCGGCTATGGAAAAATTCTCGGTCGAATCGGTCATGGTTGACCTCAAAAAACAGAACGTAGTGCTTGCGAAAAACAAGAAGTCTGATGTCCCTGAAGAGTCACGATTTGCATACAAGGATATCGATGATGTCATGACAAATCAGCAGGAACTCACCGAACCTGTTAAGCGGCTGTTCACGGTAGGTGTTATAAAAGGATAATAAGGAGTTAATATCATGCAGCTGGAGATCACAAAAGAGCTTTTAAAGTACACCTTCGGTTATACCCCACAGCTTGATGTCAATGAAAAATATCCCCTCGGAATGAAAGTAATATATATGCCGACTGCATATCTCTTCGATACAGATACTTACCTTTTATTCGTTAAGGACAGTGATGAAGCTGGATATCTTACGGATACCATACCTTTTCCCATAGTGAAACAGCATGAAGCTATGCACGCATATGTTGACAGTATCAATAATAAGCGCATAACAAATATATTCAAACATCTCCCGGAAGAAGATTTCGGTAAAGTTTTCTGGGGAGTGTTTGATGATGGCGGCGAAAACTTCCGCGCTTATCACAGGTTTGAAGATAGTTACAGATATAGCGCTATCATTAAATGGTGTGATAACAACAATATCCCTTACTACATAAAAAATTCTGATATTTTACAGGTGCTCCAACATTGTCAGAACTGACGATGTGAAAAAAATAAGGCACAAACAGCAGTTGTCATTCTTATTTCAATGATTGAAAGTGCCTTGCAGAACTAAAGTAGAATTTTTCGGCTCTCACAGCATTATTTTGTCCACGGCGGAGGTGCTGCACCGACAGCGCCGCCTTAAAAGACGAGCCGAGTGAATAAGACGCAGACAGCAGATATATGTGTTATTCCAAAACATAAAAGCGTCTTGAGTATAAAAGAAAAAAGTATCGGCATTAACAGCATTATCTTAGGGGCTCAGACACCATCGCAAAACGACAAGGGCTGAGTAAAAAAATGTGCCGAGCTCAAAAGTGATAAGTCAGCAACAGCATTTATAAGCGGTCTAACGCAGGTTCGAATCCTGCCCTGCGCGTAAGCGTATGGTAAAATGCTGACTTGAAAGGAGAAATAACTATGTTGAATTTTTTGAAGAAAGAAGCAAACATGACACTTACCGAAAACGGCGGTACAGCATTCCGTTCAAGCGAGTCATTCTGCCTTGATATGTTTTTCAAGGCGGGCGCGATGCGCAATTCTTCCGAGGAAGAGATAGCGCAGACCGTCATTAGAGCGTACACCGAGAACCCCGACAAGACCATGAAGACCGTATTTTTTGCAAGAGATGCAAGGGGAGGTCTGGGCGAAAGACGATTTTTCCACTGTGCAATTTCAGCACTGGTTGACTTCGCACCCGAGTCGGTAAGGAAGAATATTCCTCTCTTCGCAGAGTACGGAAGATATGACGACCTGTGCATACTGCTGGGTACAGAACTGGAAAAAGATGCAGCGGGCGTTATCATAACACAGCTCCAAAAAGATATCAAAGCTATGCACGAGAATCAGCCTGCATCACTGCTGGCAAAGTGGCTGCCTTCGGTAAATGCGTCCTCAAAGGATACCAGGAATAAGGGCAGACACATGGCATCACTGCTGGGTATGAGCGAGCCTATGTACAGAAAAACTCTGTCCGCACTGAGAAAGTACACAGATATACTGGAAAATCGTCTGCGTGAACGTGACTATACTTTCAATTATGAGGTACAGCCCTCCTGTGCGATGTTCAAGTACAGAAGTGCGTTCATCCGCAATGACAGCGAGCGCTATACCGAGTACCTGAACAAGGTAAATAATGGCGAAGCAAAACTCAATGCAGGCAGGCTCTATCCTTATGATATAGTACGCGCTGTACTTAAAGGCGATATCTCCGCCGAGGAAAGGCTGTCACTGGATACCGCCTGGAAATCTCTGCCCGACCTGACTGCGGCAAAGGACGAAAATGCTCTTGCAGTCATCGACGGTTCAGGCTCCATGACATGGGGCATGGGTGGTATACGCCCCATCGATGCCGCGCTGTCGCTGGGCATATACTTTGCCGAACACAACAAGGGTGCATTCGCAGACCACTTCATAACCTTTTCGCATAAACCCCGTCTTGTGAAGATAGAGGGTAAGGATATCGTGGATAAGGTGAAGTATTGCAGTACCTTCAACGAGGTCGCAAATACCAACCTTGAAGCTGTGTTCACGCTGATACTGCGCACCGCTGTCAAGAACAAGTTAAAGCAGGCTGATATGCCCTCAAAGCTTTATATAATATCGGATATGCAGTTCGACAGCTGTATCATTGGTGGCAACAGCAAGCCTATGTTCCGCGAGATGAGAAAACTCTATCGCAAGCATGGCTATGAACTGCCCGAGGTGATATTCTGGAATGTAAAATCCAGATGTGACGCAGTACCCGTGACCCGCTCCGAGACAGGTGCGGCACTGGTATCAGGTTATTCGCCTGCAGTGTTCGATATGGTCATAGGCGGAGAATGTTCGCCCGAAGCCGTGATGAACAAGATACTTTCTTCGGAAAGATATTCTGCCGTCAGGGCAGCATAATAGCAAAGGGTCTGTTGCTTGGTGCAACAGACCCTTAATAATGCTCATCAGCTTTTCATAAATTTAATTATAACAGAAATATTACCGCCCTCAACTTCAGCTCTCACCTCAGCACCTTGTTTCTCGGCAAGAAGTTTTACTATGTATAATCCAAGACCTGCCCCTTTTCCGCCTCTTGCGCTGTCGGCGCGATAGGTACGCTCAAAAAGCCGATCTGTATCGGGGATGATCCCGCTTATCGGGTTAGATATAGTCAGGATACCATCCTCGTTGAGAGAAAGCGAGAAGACATTCTGTGAATATTTAAGCACGTTTCCCAGAAGATTACCGAGGATCCGTTCAACCAGATGTTTATCTCCCTGTATAAATACTGTTTTAGGCGGGAGCGAAATATCAGGTTCCATGCCTGAAAGTCTGATAACACTTTCATTTTCAGCTATAAAGCTCATAACTATGTTCGTAAGATTTATCCTGTCAGTCTTTGCTGGAACAGATTCACTTTCAAGAACAGCAAGTTCAAAAAACTCATCACACATATCTTTAAGATGCTCTGTTTTATCAAGACATATCTCAGCATAATTACGGCAGCTGTCATCAAGATCCTGACTGCGAAGAATAAGCTGAAGATCCCCCTTCATTACTGCCAATGGTGTACGCAGATCATGGGCTATATCCGAAACTGACCGTCTGAGTGTAAGCTCAGCCTGTTCAGTTTCCATTTTCAGCTTTTTCTGATACTCTATATTCCTATTGATCTCCACCGTCAGCGCATTAAGGTCTTTATCAAAAAGAGATATCAGAAGTGATCTGTCATAGTCTGACTCAGCAGTTCGTCTTAACTCCCTTTTGATGACCCTTAACTGATGTTTCATCAAAAACAGGTAAATGAGCAGCAACAAACATACAACACCGAGAACGATAACTGCACAGATCATTGACAGGCTCCCTTCAACCTGTAGCCTATACCCCAGACAGTCTCGATATGATCCTTGCCAGACACTTTTTTGAGTTTGGAACGGAGATTGCTAACATGGACATTTATGGTATTATCTTCGTAATAGTATACCTCATTCCAAACCGTTTCATATAGTTCAGCTTTAGTATAGACCTTTTGAGGATGTTCCATAAACAGTTTCAGCAGCATGAATTCCTTAGCTGTTAGCTGTACCTGACCACCGTTTGCAGAAACTGTATTTTCCTCAGTATTCATGGAAAGATCACCAACTTCAAGAACAGGTCTTGCAGCAAAAGCACCGCTTCGCCTTAGTACCACTTCTATCCTGACGAGTACCTCATCTATATCAAAGGGCTTGATGATATAATCATCAGCGCCAAGACGCAGCACATCAAGTTTAGTTTCCATCATAGACTTTGCAGATATTACTATAACCGGAGTTTCGCTTCTGCTTCTAAGTTCACCTATAAGTCTTTCGCCGTTTTTATACGGCAGCATCAGATCCATAAGTACCATATCAAACCGTTCGTTTTTGAGAAGGCGTGAAGCTTCATCGCCATCAAAGGCCTGAACACATTCGTATCCACTGCTTTCAAGCAGTTCTTTCAGTATAGAGCTTATCTCACGGTCATCCTCAACAACAGCTATCCTTAAATTCATATTGCAGCCCTCCAATGATCTTTATAAATTATAACACATTATTCACCAAAAGTAAAGCTGCATGAAATATTCAGTATGATCATTACACTGACAAACCGAATTAATTGTTGTTACATCTGAATTTGAAATAGTAGGCGGTGTGGTAAAGGTATACCATACAATTCAATTATCAGGCCGAAGTTTTGATTCACCTTTTGATATCAAGATCCATATCCATTAAGCTTCTGATAGTCCCTGCATCATCAGTGATATTAGCGTCACCGTGGATCGTATGCTTGATCACGCTGCTGGCAACTGCAAAATTCACCATTTCCAAAGGTTCGTAATCATTCATCATAGCATAGATAAGTCCGCTTGCAAAAGCATCACCGCCGCCCACACGGTCAAGTATATTGAAGGTAAACAGCTTACTCTCAAAGGTCTGACCTTTATACCACAGATATGCTTTTAAGCTGTTCTCACTGCCGCTGTGTACATAACGCACATGACGCGCGATGCACCTGAGCTTGGGATATCGTTCTGCAAATACCCTGAATATGCTGTCCTGCTGTTCAAGATCGGGCTGCATAGGTATGCCGTCTTTGAGATCACCTTTACTATGATCATTAACATCTCGCCATAGATGATAAGGCTCTATACCAAGAAGTACATCCACATAGGGCAGGCATTCTGTGCAGAACTCTCTTGCTTCCTCCCAGTCCCAGAGAGTACTGCGGAAATTACCGTCAAAGCTTATTGTTAGTCCGAGTTCAGACGCAGCCTTCAGGCTGTCAGTAACAAGTCTGCGGCAGTTATGGGAAAGTGCGGGAGTAATACCGCTGAGGTGAAGCCATGTATAATCTTTCAAAAGAGAATACAGATCTACCCTGCTGTAATCATACTCCGAGAATGCGCTGTGCTTTCTGTCATAAGTAACCTTACTGGGACGGATTCCATAACCTGCTTCAAGATAGTAAGTACCCATACGGTCAGTAGGTGTATCTGCAGAAGTACTAAGTATCATCGGGCTGCAGTGTACATCATTACTGCGAAGCATCCTTACGGCGCTTTTACCGATGCTGTTATTAGGTACAACACTGAAGAATGTGCTGTCGATGCCAAGATTTGCAAGTGCCAGTGCTATATTTGCCTCACTTCCGCCGTAGCTTACATCAAAGCTTGTTGCAGTGCGTATCTTCTCATAATTCGGGGGAGTCAGCCTCAGCATGATCTCACCTATCGTAATGAATCTGTTTGCGTTATTCTCCATATCAAATCTCCTTGATAATCTTCATCAGCCATAAAAAACGATATGAGAAAGACTGTGCAGTTTTCCGCACAGTCTTTCAGTTCAGAGGAATTTATCACGCAGCCGATCAATGTGTGACCTTATTTTTCGGCTGCACTATTTGGTAAAATAAGCTATCGCATTATTGTAGCAGATATCTTTTACAATCTCTCCTACAAAATCGATATCAGCAGGATACTCACCGTCTTCGATAAGAGTACCGAACATATTACAGAGTATACGTCTGAAATAATCATGACGGGTATACGAAAGGAAGCTTCTGCTGTCTGTAAGCATACCGATGAATTTCGATACAAGTCCAAGCTGTGAAAGCGCAGTAAGCTGCTTTTCCATACCGTCCTTCTGATCGTTGAACCACCATGCCGAACCAAACTGCATCTTACCAACAACGCCGCCCTGCTGGAAGCAGTTCATGATAGTAGCAAGCACTTCATTATCACGGGGATTCAGACAGTACAGTATAGTCTTGGGAAGTTCATCTGTGCTGTCAAGTTCATCAAGCAGCAGAGAAAGCTTTTTAGCAAATGTCTGATCTTCTATGGCATCGAATCCTGTATCGGGGCCGAGTAGACTCATATACCTGCGGGAATTATTTCTCAGTGCTCCTATATGGTACTGCTGTACCCAGCCGAGGCGTGAGTACTGCTTTCCAAGATGTACAAGTATATAACCCTTGTACTGCTCGATCTCATCGTATGTAAGATCATCACCGTTCAAAGCCTTTTTGAGTATCTTATCTACCTTTGCCTTATCAGCAGGCTTGTACATTACTACATCAAGTGCATGATCGGAGCATACACAACCTGCTTTATCGAAGAATTCGATACGGTTTGTAAGAGCCTTGCAAAGTGAATCTATATCGTCTATCCTTACATCTGCAGCATCTGCAAGCTTTGCTATATAAGGAACGAAAGTAGGAAGCTCGATATTTATAGCCTTATCGGGTCTGAAAGCAGGATATACTTCAACATCGAAAGAATCATCCTCAGCCAGCAGTTTGTGGAAATGAAGATCATCAATGGGATCATCGGTGGTAAACAACTTTTTAACACCGCTCATAGATATCATTTTTCTTGCAGTGAGTGTAGTGAGCTTTTCGTTGCACTTATCGAATATATCCTTAGCTGTTTTAGGCGAAAGGATGTCCTCGATATCAAAGTAACGTCTGAGTTCCATATGAGTCCAGTGGAAAATAGGATTTCCGATAGCATAAGGCATCACTTCCGCGTATTTCATGAACTTATCAAGATCGCTTTTATCACCTGTGATGTAGCTCTCGTCAACACCCATCTCTCGCATCAGGCGCCATTTGTAATGGTCACCGCCAAGCCAGCATTCAGTGATGGAAGAAAACTTCTTATCATTGTATATCTCCTCAACGCTGAGATGACAATGGAAATCAAATATCGGCATATCCTTTGCGTAATTCTCGTAAAGGGTAATGGCTGTTGGATTCTTCAGTACAAAATCCTTATCCATAAAACTTTTCATCATTATACTCCTTTTTTACAGGGTAACACCTGTTTTGAATATTGCAATATCTCGGGAATCGTATATTTCATTTACGGTCTTCTGACCTCCTGCAACAGCTGCAACAAGATCAACAAGTGAATCAAGCTTGCTTTCAAAGCTTTCGCCCTGAGCTATCGTTCCCGCATCAAAGTCTATCCAGTTTTTCTTACGCTGAGAAAGCTCTGTATTGGTAGATATTTTCACAGTAGGTACAAAACCGCCGAAGGGAGTACCCCTGCCTGTTGTAAACAGCACAAGCTGACACCCTGCGCAGGCAAGATCAGTAACAGCTACCATATCATTTCCGGGGCCATTCAGCAGATTGAGTCCGTGTTCAACAACACAGTTTCCTTCCATCAGAACGTCACACACTTCACCGGTACCAGATTTCTGAGTACAGCCGAGAGATTTATCCTCAAGAGTGGTTATACCACCTGCTTTATTGCCCGGTGAAGGATTTTCATATACAGGCTGATCATGTCTTTTATAGTACTCCTTGAATCCGTTTACCAGATGAACGACCTTCTCAAAGGTCTCAGCATCCTTTGCGCGGTTCATAAGGAGGTGTTCAGCACCGAACATCTCAGGCACCTCAGTAAGTACTGTAGTACCTCCGACCTCAGCCATATAATCTGAGAATCGTCCGACCAGCGGATTTGCAGTTATACCGGAAAGACCGTCTGAGCCGCCGCATTTAAGACCTACTTTAAGGCATGAGATATCCTTTGGCTCGCGCTTATCATTTTTAGCTGCTTCATATAATTCTTCGAGAAGCTGTACACCTGCTTCTACCTCGTCAGGAACATCCTGGGCGATCAGGAAACGTGTACGGCTCTCATCATATTCACCGAGGGTATCTTTGAAAACATCCATGCGGTTGTTCTCGCAGCCAAGACCAAGAACAAGAGCACCTCCGCAATTAGGGTGCTTTACCATTCTCTGCAGAAGCAGCCTGGTCCTTTCATGATCCTCACCGATCTGTGAACAGCCATAAGGGTGTGTGAAAGCATGACAACCGTCAACACCTGAAAGTTCAGGATGCTTTTCACAGAACACCTTGACTATACGCCTAGCCTGAGAATTAACACATCCGACTGTGGGTATTACCCAAAGTTCGTTGCGTATACCTGCATCTCCGTTCTTACGTACATATACATTCACATTTCGGCTGACCGCCTTTGGAAGTTCCGGCTTTGCAACTTTGTTAAAAGTATACTCCAGTGTTCCGTCAAGACAGGTATGCATATTGTGGGTATGAACATGGCTGCCTGCATTTATCTGCTGCGAAGCTGCGCCGATGACCTCACCATATTTGATGACCTGCTCACCCTCAGCTATGTTTCTTAGGGCAAATTTATGTCCCTTTTCGATATCCTCGCAAAGGACAACATTTTCAGCTGTTTCTCCTTTTGCAAGTTTTGTCAGCGCAACGCCGACATTATCCAGGGGATTGATAATGATAGTCTTTCTCATATCTCATCACCAAGAAAAGCTTTAAGTGCAGTTCTCATACCATTTTCTGTTATAGCTTTGATATGACCTGCTACCTGACGGACATTGTCATCAGTACACAGATCGCAGCCCCATATATCCGAAGCTGAAAGAGCCTTTCTTGCAATATCCTCACAGTCTGAAAGCTGCCAAAGCTCATTCCAGAAGCGCAGATACTTTTCATCATCCTTCAGAGCTATAACTTCTTCACCTCTCCTGCCTCTGTAAAATACTGTAAGTGCAGCAAATGCGAACAGGATATGTTTTGGAGCACTGCCAAAACGTTCGAGATGATACTTGTAAGTGGGGAGAAGTCTTGTAACGAACTTGGTAGTTGAATTAAGTGCTATGGACATAAGCTCATGACGAATGAAAGGATTCATGAAACGGTCAAATACGCTGTTTGCAAAAGCATCCATCTCATTAGCGGGAAGATCTATAGTAGGCTTGATCTCATCGTTAACAAGTTCTCTTATGAATCTGCCCACATCCTCATCTTCAACAGCCTCACGTACTGTGTCGATCCCGCAAAGATATGCAACGGGTACCATAGCGGTATGAGAACCGTTAAGTATCTTTACCTTGCGCTGCTTATAAGGAGTTATATCATCTGCATAGATAACGTTGAGCCCTGCCTTGTCAGCGGGGAGTTTTTCCTGTACAAAAGGTTCTTTCTGAAGTACCCACAGGTGAAAAACTTCGCCCTTGACGATATTGACATCATGGAACCCTGTTTCATTACAGATAGCCTCTGCATTATCCTTCGGATAACCAGGAACGATCCTGTCAACAAGAGTATTGGTAAAATGGTTTGCTGATGTGATCCAGTCAATGAATGCCTCATCCATACCGTTGATGCGAGCAAGCTCAATAAGAATACGCTTCAGTTCATCACCGTTATGGTCGATAAGCTCACAGGGAACTATTGCAAGACCCTTGTTTTTATCACCGTTAAAATGGTCATATCTTGCTTTCAGGAAAGCCAGCATCTTACCGGGGAAGCTTTTAGGGCATACTGAGAAATCAGTATCCGTTTTATCAAGAGCGATACCAGCTTCTGTTGTATTTGATATAATTGTTTCAAGATCCTCATTCTCAGCCAGTTCAAGAAACTTTGCATACTGAGTATATGGATCACAAACATCACTCACTACATCTATGATCTCACGTTTCTGAACGCTCTTGCCGTCATCGATGCCTTCAAGACAAAGTGTGTAGAGTCCATCCTGAGAAGCTATCTCATTTATCCTCCCTGTGGGAGTAGGCTGTACTATGACTACACCTGCATCGGTAAGACCCTTATTATTCATCTGCTGGATTATCCAGTCAACAAAAGCCCTTAAAAAGTTACCCTCACCGAACTGAAGTATCCTTACCTTTTTCTTCGGTACGGTGTGATTTGTTCTGTTTAGTTCTTTCATAATAGCGACCGCCTCATTTATTTCTCAGTTTTATGCGTTTCTCGGTCTGCTTGTCGAACAGATAAACGCTCTCATAGGGCAGATAAAAATCAAATCCCTCTCCGCTTTCAGGAGATACATGTGGATCTACTTTAAGTATGCTGTTGCCGTTGTAGATATCCACATACACATTTGTATTATCTCCAAGCAGTTCCACCAGTTCAACTACTGATGTCATATGATAACAATTTTCCGGTACATTTCTCTCTGCAAGCTTAACAGCTTCAGGACGGAAACCTAATACAACTTCCCTGCCCTCTAAACTTTCAAGTATATCCTTATCGACACATTTTTCAAGGTCGATAGTATTATTCTGCAAAGGAAGCTTTCCGTTTTCCACCCTGCTCTCAATAAAGTTCATGGGAGGCTCACCTATGAAGCCTGCAACGAACATATTTACAGGAGAAAAATACAGTTCATACGGAGTGCCTACCTGCTGGATATAGCCGTTTTTCATAACTACTATCCTGTCAGCCATAGTCATGGCTTCAGTCTGGTCATGGGTAACATATATGGTAGTAGCACCTGTCTGGCGATGTATCTGAGTTATCTCGGAACGCATTGTAACACGCTGCTTTGCATCAAGATTGGAAAGCGGCTCATCCATAAGGAAAATATCGACCTTACGGATTATCGCACGTCCGACTGCAACTCTCTGTCGCTGACCGCCTGAGAGCTCACGAGGAAGTCTATCCAGATAATCGGACAGTCCGAGAATATCTGCCGTAGATCTGACCTTTTCATCTATAACGTCATCATCAACGCCCTGTAGCATCAGACCGAATGCCAGATTATCGTATACTGTCATATGAGGGTAGAGAGCGTAGCTCTGGAACACCATAGCAACTCCGCGATCACGCGGACCCATTTCATTAGCCCTCTCACCGTCTATGAGAAAATCGCCCTTACTGATATTCTCAAGACCTGCGATCATACGCAGTGTAGTGGACTTTCCGCATCCTGACGAGCCTACAAAAACTATGAACTCGCCTTTATTTATCTCAAGATTAAAATCATGAACGGCATGAAATCCGTTCGGATAGATCTTATTGATCCCTCGCAATGTTAAATATGCCATATCTAATCCCACGCCTTTCGATCGGTATCAGGTCATTTCAGGTCAAGATTGCTGATGTTGTCCATATCATCATATGTCTGGTTCTCACCGCACATACCCCAGATGAATGTATAATTACTTGTAGCTGTACCGCTGTGAATTGACCAGCTGGGGCTGATGACTGCCTGCTCATTATGCATGATGATATGACGTGTTTCTTGGGGCTGACCCATCATGTGGAATACCACGTTATCATCTTCAAGCTCAAAATAGAAATATACTTCCATTCTTCTCTCATGAGTATGAGAAGGCATAGTATTCCATGAGCTTGTCTTATCCAGCTCTGTCATACCCATTGAAAGCTGGCAGGACTTGCATACAGCAGGATGGATATACTGATTTACTACTCGCTTATTCAGGTTTTCGGGAGAGCCGAGAGGTATATGATTAGCCTTTTCCTTGGTGATATATACCGTAGGATAAGTCTGATGTGCAGGACTTGAATTGATATAGAATTTTGCAGGCTTTTCAGCATCATCAGAAGTGAAGGATATTTCCTTAGTACCCATACCGATATAAAGACCGTCCTTGTAGTCAAGAACATATTCCTTACCGTCAAGTGTAACTGTACCCTTACCGCCAACATTGATGATACCCATCTCACGTCTTTCGAGGAAATAATCTGTTCCAAGTTCCTTTGTGCTGCCGAGTGCGAGCGCTCCGTTCACAGGCATAGCACCGCCTGCGATCATTCTATCCTGATGCGAATAAGTAAGGGATATCTCATCTGCTATGAATATATCCTCGATCAGATAATTACTGCGCAGCTCATTAGTATCATAGTGCTTAGAATCATCTGGGTGATTGCTGTATCTTATATCAAGTTTCATAACCTTCACTCTCCTAATTTAAATTCTATCTTTCAGATGTTTTACTGCAAACGGGATATCATCACCCGTTGTACCTTCAAGAACAAGTTCAGCATCAGGAACTACTTTTCTTATCTCTGAAATGATACGGTCATAATCAAATATGCCATTGCCGACTCCGCACTGTCTGAGCGTACCGTCAGCAATAACACAGTCTTTTATGTGGAAAACACATATCCTGTCGCCAAAGGTCTGTAAGCCTTCATCAAGGATATCATACATCCTGTCAATATTAGAAATATCCAAGTAATTGTACAGATCAAAAATTATCCTTATGTTTGGGCTGCCTATGGCTTTAATGACTTTGTCAAGGGTACTTACATCATAGCATACATGACCGAAGGCACCCTCCATGCCCACATTAACACCAAGCTCACCGGCATACGAACATAATTCACCAAAAGCTTCTATAACTCTACGACAAGCCTTGTCGGTACGGTTATCAGGATGATATGTCCATTTATCACCATTATATGAGCCGGTCTCGGAACCCACGATATCACAGCCTAAGCTTTTAGCAAGCCTGAGATGATCCTTGAAGACATCCATACCGTTTTGTATCTTGCTCACATCAGGGTGAACAGGATTGAAGTAGGCTCCGATAAGCGGGATATTCTTTCCCGCTGTACGGAAGACATCATTCAGCTGCTGTGCACGCTCAGGTGACATGGAAGCAGGAGTATAGCTTACATCTTCAAGGCACTTATACGTAACAAGCTGTACGCCGTCAAGACCAAGCTCATCAAGCCTTGAAACTATATTCTGCTCACCTTTTACACCTAAGTCATGAGCGCGGATATTAAGCTTCATCATCTCTGAACTCTGCCGGAAGCGTCACCGCCCATGAGGCTCTCTACCTCAGCACGGGTAACAAGATTGAAGTCACCGGGGATAGTGTGCTTCAGTGCAGAAGCTGCAACTGCAAATTCAAGTGCAGACTTGAAATTCCTGCCGTCATTCAGTCCGCAGATAAGTCCGCCTGCGAAGGAATCTCCGCCGCCCACACGGTCAACGATGGGCTTGATATGGTACTTTCTGGAATGATAGAATTCTCTGGTGCTTCCGTCCATTATGCAGGCAGACCAGTCATTATCAGATGCAGAATGGCTCTCGCGGAGAGAAGATATAACGTACTTGAAACCAAACTTGTCTATCATACGATTGAATATATCAACGTAACCGGCAAGCTCAAGCTCGCCCTTAGTAACATCGGTTTCACCCGGTTTGAAGCCAAGGACCTTTTCAGCGTCCTCCTCGTTGCCGATACATACATCTACGTACTGCATGAGGTTTGTCATGACCTTCTGAGCTTTTTCGGAGGTCCAGAGCTTCTTACGGAAGTTGAGGTCTACAGATACAGTAACACCATGCTTCTTTGCTGCTTTAAGTGCTTCCTCTGTAACTTCTGCTGCAAGATCAGATATAGCAGGAGTAATACCTGTGAAATGGAACCAGTCAGCATCAGCAAATATCTTATCAAAATCAAAATTAGAAGCTGTAGCTGTTGCTATGGAAGAATGAGCTCTGTCATATACAACATTTGAAGCTCTCATAGATGCACCTGTCTCCAGGAAATAGATACCCAGTCTTTCACCGCACTTAGCTATATTATCGGTCTTTACACCGTACTTTCTAAGTGCTGCCACAGCGCACGCACCAATAGGGTTATCGGGAACTGCAGTTATAAACTCTGCATCGTGGCCATAATTTGCCAGTGATACAGCAACGTTTGCCTCACCGCCGCCGTAGTTTACATCAAATTCATCAGCCTGAATAAATTTTTCGTTATTTGAGGTGGAAAGCCTGAGCATTATCTCACCCATAGTTACTATCTTAGCCATTACTCATCGCTCCTTACTTCTTTTCAACAAGATGTACGGCAAATCCGCCGAACTCGTTTTTGAGATATACTACTGTAAGTCTGCCGTCAGCATCGTATTTAGCTGTAGACATATCAGCCTCTATGCCCTTATGTGAAAGCTGATATACAGCCCTGCGCACACTGTTTACGGATACTGCGATATGTCCCTTGCTGCCCTTGAAAGGCGACTTCATACACTCAACGGCACTGCCAGCAAATACGCTGCTGTTTCCGTTCTTCTGTGCCCAGCCGAACATATCTTCAAAAGCTGAAGAAACATTAAGTGCATCAGATTCACTGTCGCAGTTGATACCGATGTGAGCAAGAGAGAATCCCAGCATCTTATTTACAGCTGAACGGCAAAGATCGGTTATCTCAGACCATCTGCCTTCCTTAACGAGCTTATCGGGAACTATCCAGCTTCCGCCGCAGCATACGATCTTTTTAAATGCAAGATATGTATTGAGGTTATTCTCATTCACTCCGCCTGTAGGCATGAACTTCATATTAGAATAGGGAGCGGAAACTGCTTTGATATAGGGCAGACCGCCTGCCTGTTCTGCGGGGAAGAACTTGACAAAATCAAGTCCGAGCTCAATAGCCTGTTCTATCTGGGATCCATTGGCAACACCCGGTACAAATGGTATGCCTCTTGACAGACAATGCTCAACGACCTTTGGATTAAGACCGGGAGCAACGCAGAATTTAGCACCTGCATCTATTGCTCTGTCACACTGTTCAACAGTAAGCACTGTACCAGCACCGACCAGCATATCGGGATAAGCCTTGACCATATCTGCGATGACCTTATCAGCGCCCTCTGCACGGAACGTAACCTCTGCACAGTGTATACCGCCCTCATACAGAGCCTTTGCAAGATTGACAGCATCAGCTGTGTTTTCAAGCTTTATAACAGGTACGATACCTGTGCATTCAAGCTGTTCAAGAAATTCTTTATTATCCATCATATTTACCTCCCCTAATTTATCTACCAAGCCAGCCGCCGTCTACCGCAAGGGTATAACCGTTGACATAATCACTTGCAGAAGATGCAAGGAACACTGCTGCTCCCATAAGGTCATCAGGTGTGCCCCATCTTCCGGCTGGTATCCTTTCGAGTATAGCAGCACTGCGGTCAGCGTCCTCACGCAGAGCCTGAGTATTATTTGTAGCCATATAACCGGGGGCGATGGCATTGACGTTTATACCGTACTTAGCCCACTCATTTGACATTGTCATGGTGATACCCTTTACAGCAGATTTACTTGCTGTATAGCTTGGTACTCTTATACCACCCTGATACGAAAGCATACTAGCGATCGAAATGATCTTACCGCCGCTTCCCTGTCTGATAAACTGCTTTGCGGCAGCCTGCGACAGGAAGAAAAGTGTGCGGCAGTTTACGTTCATGACAAGATCCCAGTTCTCGACTGAGAAATCTATGCTATCCTCGCGCTTGATGATACCTGCGTTATTAACAAGTATATCCAGCTTGCCAAACTCCTTGACTGCGGTACCGATTATATCACTTACAGCATCAAGAGATGAAAGATCGGCAGTGATATACTTAAAGTTCTCCTCACCGAGAAGCTCCTGTGTTTTTGTGCTGGGTGATCTGGAAACTCCGAGCACCTTAGCACCTGCTTCAACAAAAGCCTTTGAAATACCTTGACCAAGACCGGTATCACTGCCTGTAACGACAGCAACCTTTCCGGCAAGGCTGAACATATCAAGTATCATAACAATTACCTCCGTAATATATATTTATCAGAATATACCAACACTGCGAAGAATGGTCACATATATAAATATAGTGAACGTGCCCGCAAGTGTAGTCCATATCACCAGCTGACCTGCAAGTTCTTCATCTGCACCCATCTCCTTCGCCATTACAGCGGAAGCCACTGCAACAGGTGTGGCAAACACGCCTACGTATGAAGCAAAATGCTCTCCGCCAAGATGAAGTCTTTCACCCAGGAAATATGCAGTTCCTAAACCAAGTATGGGAACAGCCAGTGTTCTTATCAATGTACCTAAAATTATCTCACGTTTCAATCTGGCAGCCGTCCTGAATTCAAACTTTCCTCCCAGCACGATAAGTGCCAGAGGGGTACACATAGACTTCAGTGTTTCTAGTGTCCTGAATACAACCGAGATATCATTCAGACGGAAAGATATTCCGTTCTTAACTAATACCTCACGAACAGCAAGCACGGCAAGCCCCGAAAATGTTCCGATAATAAGGGGATTTCTGATGATATCCCTGAGTATCCCCATAAGATCAGGTCTTTTCCTGTCATCCTTTTTACCAAAAACAGTAAGTGTTATCACACTAAGGATATTGAACAAGGGGACACAAAACGCCGACATGACACCTGCCGCTGCTGCACCCTTTTCACCAAAAAGTGATGCCGCGAGAGGTATACCGATTATAGCATAATTAGAACGAAATACAGCCTGTATCAGCGCCCCGCGCTTTGCGTTTTCCCTTGTGATCATACAGCCGACTGCTATTCCAAGGAAAAATACAGCAAACACTGCCGCAACACCATATATAATGAAACCGATATTTACATCTCTTATACGTTCGATACTGTAAACATTCAGAAACAGCATTACCGGGAGGAGAACTCTGAAAACCAGTTTATTTCCCACATTCAGGAACTCTGTTGTAAGCAGCCCCGAGCGTTTGAACAGATATCCGAGTACGATCAGGAAAACTATGGGCAATACAGCGTTAGCAGAAAATGCAAAAGCATCTAGCATAGTGTCAGCTCTTTATCAGAAAACCATGGTTCAAGATAATACCTTGTACCGTCAACCATGCTGCTGAACAGTTCACGTGCTTCAGTTATAGAAAGAGCACTGCAAAGCGGCTGAGCTATGAAAGCCTCAAACAATCTGTTCAGATCACGGTTCTTTATACCATAGTAAGTATTCTCGATATTCAATGCGTTGCGAAGGACAAGCGCGCTTACATCCTCGGGAAGCTTTCTTGATGTTATGGGCTTCAGGCTGTTATGCGAGAATACACAGTTTGTCTCAACGACTGAACCCAAAGGCATTTGCGGCATCTGTCCAACATTCGGGACATTTGCATTTGATACCTTGGGCGGTATCAAACCAAGCAGTGCCTTCATAAGCTCTACTACTTCTTCATCACTGCGGTTCAGACTGATGCTTTCCGTACCATCAGCAAGACGATGTGAACGAGCTATCTTTTCAGCCATATCCTTTTTACGATAGCTTACCTCAGTAAGATGATAAAGCCATTTGTCCACAGAAGCCTTATCCTTTATGTACCAGGCACTGTTCATGAATTCAACAAGGTGCCTGTCACCTGCAGCTGCCAGTATACCAAAGCGCCTGAACAGATCCATCTTGACTTTGTTGCCGTACAAAAACGGATCATTCTTAAAACCATCAGGTGCTACTCCCTCACGCTCGCAGTAACCGCTCTCGTAGTATTTATCTATGAATGCGGGGAGCAGACTGAAAAGATCTGTGCCTTTATAGTTAGCTTCGGTGATCCAGGTAAAATGATTTACACCGCAGGCATCAATATTGATCTCCTGTCTGGAAGGTCTTGGAATAACCAGCATATCACTTACTACACAGCAAAGGAACTCCTGTGCATGGAATACCTCGTGACAGCAGCCAAAGGCTTTGATCTCCGGGAAAACATCGTAAAGTGTCTTTGTGCAGGCTGTCATGGGATTAGTCAGATTAATCACCCATGCATCCGGACAATATTTCTTGATCGCCTTAGCGAAGCCTTCATATATCGGGACTGTACGCATAGCACGAAGAACACCGCCCGGTCCGACAGTATCACCGACCGATTGATATATTCCATATTTTTCAGGGAGATGAACATCATACTCCATCTCATCAAATGTACCCGGAAGTATGGAGCATATCACAAAGTCAGCGCCGTCAAGGGCACTGCCGATATCAGGATATACCTTATAATCCCACTTCGTTATTGTATCATTGCAGGCATTTATCTTTTCACCTATACGCCTGTTAAGTTCAGCTGCTTCAAAGTCAATATCATAAAGAGCTATCTCTCCACCAAGACCTTCAGTGAGAGCAAGATCATTCATAAACACCCTTGCCCACATTTTAGAACCGCCGCCGATATAAGCTATTTTTATTGTTTTCAATTTTATTACTTCCCTTAAATTGATCTTCTAACCTCGGTATAGCACAGTATGAAAGGAGCTACACCTTTTGCATCATTTTCTACCACAGGTTCTGAGATATAGTATTCAAAGCTTCCGTCACGTCTTCGGTTATCCTCGGGACCAAGCCCTGCAACAAGGCATATACCTCCGAGATCAAATTCTCCTGTGGGACTTATCTTCAAATACTTATCGCATATACCATCAAAGGTCTTTCTGCCCATATCTGAATATGAGCTGTCAAGTACACCAAGTCTTGCACCCTTCATCATAGCATAAGCTATCATACTGCTTCCGCTTGTTTCGAGATAATTACCGTTTTTGTCACCCTGATCAACGACCTGATAGTACATACCGGTCTTTTCATCAACATAACGGGCAATACCACCAATGACTTCGCGGAATATATCACTGAGTTCAGACTTGTATTCATCATTGTCGATATATTCTATGATATCAGCAAGCGCTACAGTGAACCATCCTGTTGCCCTAAGCCAGCAATTCTGAGACTTTCCTGTTTCCTTGTCTGCCCAGAAAGCTTTTTTGGAACGATCAAGGCCGTGACACAGCAGTCCCTTATCTTCATCGAACATATAACGACGAACATTCCTGATCTGTTCCATTGTATCAGAATAGTCCTTGCTGCCGAACTCCTTCTCGTACCTGACATAGAACACTTGAGCCATATATATTCCGTCAAGCCATATCTGATCGGGGTAGATCTTTTTGTGCCAGAAATTACCTGTATCAGTACGCGGCTGATCTTTAAGCTGATCTCTCAGAAGCATGATAGCTTTTTTATACTTCTCCTTGCCTGTGAGCCTGTACAGATCAAACAGAACTCTGCCCTCGTTGATATCATCAAGATTATACTTATCTTTTGAATAACCGAGAGGTGTACCGTCTTCACCGATATAGTGATCTATGAAGCGTTCACAGAAATCCAGATAGAAAGGCTCATTCATTATTTCGGAAGCATTTAAGAGAGCAGTCATCATGCAGCCGTCTATATAATTCCAGTATGCGGGCTTTCCCTGACGGATACTCTCGATATTCCACAGAGGTTTTTCGGGAGTAGAACCCATGGCGAGTCTTTTTATATATTTTTCAATATCGGAATACATCTTATCACCTGTCATTCCTTTATAAGCTCCCCCACATTTCCAACGATAAGTTTATCTCCGATGCAGCCATCAATGGTTACATTCTTTATAGAAAGCTTATCTACATTATCAAAATACATTCCTGCCTTGCACATCTCTACTGCATTGTTCTTCATGGCAGGTATACCGGGGCGAGCATCATCAGCAAATGTAAAATGTATATCCTCAACATTTATCTCACTGATAGGCATTTCCGGCAGACCGTCACAGTAGCAGGCAGCAACACTGCAATCCAGGCATTCCATATCACGGAAAGTAAATTTACCGAGATACGGAGTTCTGTCATCAACAGGCAGCTTCTCACGGGTAGTATTATACTCGGAATACCTGTCGGGATCACAGCAGTTATACCACATATTTATTACTATAGGTGTAAGCACACCGTTCATTTTCATCTTTTCAAAAAGCACTCCGTCTATGACAGCGTCCTTTCCTCTGCCGCGGCGTGTCTTGATCCTGAGTCCGCGATCTGTATGATCAAAGATGCAGCGTTCAACCGTCAGATTTCTTACTCCGCCTGCCATTTCGCTGCCAAGGGTGACAGCTCCATGACCGAACTGCATAAGACAATTCCTGATATTATGGTTCTCAGCAGGCTGTTTGAATTTTCTGCCGATATCAATCTTTCCTGACTTGATAGCTATGCAGTCATCACCGACACTGAATCTGCAGCCTGATATCCAAACATTATCGCAGGCTTCGGGATCGAGGGCATCGGTATTGGGACTATCCTTAGGAGCAGTGATATCAAGATCGAGAAAATGCAGATAGGATGAAAAGTACGGATGTATCTGCCAGGAAGCTGCATTACATACAGTTATACCGTGTACGGTGATCAGCTTGCAGCGGTTGAAAAACAGAAGTCTTGGTCTTGGGATATTTCTTTCCTTGACGTTCTCCCACCAACCGCCTGCCTCAGCGTTTCCGTCTATCACACCTCTGCCGACGATCCTTATATCCTCAGCATATTCAGCAAAAATGAGAGCCTGATGCATGGGTACTGCATTACCCTCCCATGTGCCGAAATGTATATCTTCTCCGGTAATGATATCCTTGGCTGTACCGGGTATCACATTATATGCTGACTGATCCGGCAAGCCAAGAAGTTTCGCTTTTTCAGAGATATCGAGAGTGATATGACTTTTCAGGACGATCGGCGCAGTAAGATATACGCCCTCGGGGAAATACAGCCTTCCGTTATTCGGCAGACAATTTATTGCAGTCTGGATGCTAACAGTGTCATCGCTGAAACCGTCACCCTTTGCACCGAAATCCCTGACACTAACAGCGCAGGATTCCTTAGCTGTCCTGAATGTTACCGGATCTTCACCGGATATTTCAAGAACATACTCCCTGTCGGGCATAAGATCAAACACAGAAAATACATTCGTATCTGATTCAAAAAGAGCCTTGCCGTCAAGACATACAGTATATTTTTCCTTACTGTGATATGCAAGATCGTTATCGATCTCGAAGCAGGCACTTACAGAGCCTATGAATATAGTATTTATCATTTTATCCCTGCCCTCCGGTATTTGTGCAGGAAGCTTTAGCACCTGCATCCTGAAATATCTTTATAAAAGTATTTTTGATCGTTATAAACAGCATATCAAAGCCCAGATATAATAATCCGAACAATAAGGGTTCAACACCCAGCATACTCTGAGCAGCGGATGCATCTGCATTCGCATCTACTCCGAGTAGTACATTCAAAGCGAAGTATGTTCTGAATACACAGTATATTACAATGCCCGAATACAGAACATTGATAAACAGCGACCAGTATTTTCGTACCGTCACCATCATCCATCTGTCGTATTCTCGTTCACGCGGTTCAAAGCCTCTCAGCAGCTTGTTGACCATCAGATCGTTTGCAAGACCCGATGCTATAGCAAGCACTGCAAGCAGATCTAGACCGTGTACATATATACCAAGTCCCCACAGGATAAAATAGCAAACTGCACCTGCAAACCAGAACTTGATAAATATTATCTTCAGCCATGAAGGGATACTGAACTTCTTATCTGAAGTATATTTTCGTATCTCGGAATATGAAACCTCAGGTGCTTTCTTTGCATCAAGAAGTCTGTCTACGGCGTTCTTTTTCAGCTTATAATTACCGTAGGAAGAAATATTATCTTTATTATGCTTATTATCTGCCATAACGATCATTCCTTAATCATACATCTCAGTCGCCTGTGATATCAAGTGCTTTCATACTTCCGTTATCTTCAACGTCTACAGAAGTCCTGATCTTTCTTAAAAGTTTTGAATAAACCGGAAGAAGGATCAGCAGACCAAGAGTAACACATATAAGGATTATATGCAGGGATACTACTGTCTGGGCAGTATTTATATACATAGAAGAATTATTGATAACTATGGGATTATTTTCCCTGGTAGTTGCATTTACTATACGTTTCATATAAATACTGTCAACGAAGATCAGCGAACCAAGCATAGCAAACAAAAGACAAAGCATGACCTTATCAGCTTTTTTTCTTCTCGGGAATGTTCTCAGGAATACAACGAATGCAAGTATAGAAAACAGCATAGCAATAAATTCGCACTGTCCCATATTGGCACCGTTTATCCTTGCTGTTGTATCAGCTATTGACGACAGATTCAGGGAATAGATAAGAAACCCTGCAACAAGTGACAGAAGCGGTATGGTCTGCGGTGAACGCTTGAGGGATACCATCGACTTGCGAAGGAACTCCTTGGGACCGCGTCTGTTTGTCCTCATTTTTTTAACGGACATCTTCCTTACCTCCTTGATCTCATCTTATCGCCATTGTAGTTTCTTTATCAAAGAAATGCTTCTTATTGAATGAAACATTTACCTTATCACCTAACTTGTAATTGCACCATTCACGGAACTTACAGGTTATCTTGTGTTTGCCAGCCATACCGTTAACGAGGGTATTATAACCAAGGTTCTCATTTGAAATGACATCCACTGTTATATTGCCGCCCTCAACTACATTTTCGGGACGAACGCCCATAGTAACGGTTATACCTTCATAAGCTGAAAGCATTTCAGTTTCTTCATCAGTAAGCTTTACGCAAATATCACTGCTGACTGCCTGACCGTTCTTGATAACGACATCGAACAGGTTCATGGGGGGCAGACCGATAAAGCTTGCTACGAAGAGATTAGCGGGAGTATCATACAGCTCCAGCGGTGTACCTATCTGCTGTACATGACCCATGGACATACAGACGATCCTGTCAGCAAGTGTCAGGGCTTCGGTCTGGTCATGGGTCACATATAGCATAGTGGCATTCAACCTTTTGTGGAGGAGAAGTATCTCTCTACGTGTTGCACTTCTGAGTTTTGCATCAAGGTTTGACAATGGTTCGTCAAACAGGAAAACCTTTGGCTTACGTACTATAGCTCTGCCCATGGCAACTCTCTGACGCTGACCGCCCGAAAGCTGTGAGGGCTTTTTGTTGAGTTGGCTGGTAAGATCAAGTATCTCCGCAGCAGCAAGCACTTTCTGATGTATCTCATTTTTATTTTCTTTACGCAGCATAAGTGAGAAAGCCATATTCTCATAAATGGTCATATGTCCGTAAAGCGCGTAATTCTGAAAGACCATTGCGATATCACGGTCCTTGGGCGGCATACGTGTAACGTCCTTGCCGTCGATAAGGAGCTTACCCTTTGATATATCTTCAAGACCGGCCACCATACGCAGAGTAGTGGATTTACCGCAGCCCGAAGGTCCTACCAGTACTATAAGCTCACCGTCTTTTACATCAAGGTCGAAGTCATATACAGCCTGTACCTTGTTGTCATAGATCTTTTCAAGATGTTGTAATTTAAGATCGCTCATCGCAGCTACCTCTTATCCTTCTTCATCAAGCAGCGCCTGATAGCTGCTCAGAGTTTTTGTTTTTATGATCCCTATGATACCTGCCGCAACAAGAAGTGCAGCCGATACACACAGACATATCGTAACATACCTGAACTGTCCGCCTGACATAACAGTAGAACCATCGGCACCTACAACCGGACTTGGTGCATTATGTGCTTTCATGGGCAGCAGGAAGATACGTACTATCTGTAGTGCTCCGAGAAAGATCGAAACAACAGCATAGCTCATCTTGTAGCCCTTTACTCCTTCGGAGGAAAGAAATGCAAACAGCATAAAGATCAGGTTATATACTATTGAACCGCCTATAAAAAGCTTGTAATACCAGTTGCCGACATCGCTTCCGTATATGCTTACAAAATACAGGGCATTTACAGCTATGGCACCAAGTATAAGATCAGCGGAAAGTTTATTTTTTGTGAAACGCAAACGATCCTTTTCGACCGATGGAATGTTCTTTACTGGCATCTCATACACTCCTTCCGCTGGCAAGTGCCATCTGTTCTGCTTTCATGACCTTGATCTTGAATACCAGATTTACGATCAGCAGACAGGCAGTAAATAATAAAAATCCCAGAATACCGTATGTAAGATCAAACCAGAATGTATCTTCCGGACCGATATACAGTGTGCCCCAGTCCTTTGAGAACTCTTTCAGTGCAGTAAAATCGACCTCATTCTGAAAACGGGACTTGAATGCTGCAATATTCGGAATACTCCATGCAGCCATACCTGCCGAAGCTGCAACAGACAGTCCTGTAGCGGTATAATTACCGATATAGTACTTTCTGCGGGTATGTGTGTTAGTTAAAAACAATAATACATTTATGATGATCAGCACGATGCTCGCCTTTGTGAAAGCAGCATTGAAGCCGAACATATCATAGTATACTCTTGAGCCCTGAACGGACGTTGCATCCAGATCATAATCGGGATAGAGTATCGTTCTGGACAAGGCATCATACAGATCGGTAGACAGTCCCAGCGAACTAACGAATACAAGTGCTGAGGCTACTATAGCCATCATACATACGATCTTTTGTAATGTCATCTGTTTTTTGTACATAAGGACCTTCCTTTATGTCGTCTGCTATTATTCCCTATCATGGCCGGAACGGCAATGTCACAGCTGTAATAAAACTGTGACATACCGACCGATACCTTAAAGGGTGGTGTTAGGTAGTTGACGTTATCAAATATCAGCCATTGAGGCCTTTGTAGAAATCAAGAAGTCTGTGCCATGCTTCATTTCTGCGGGTAAGGTAAGTAGAACCGCCCCAGCCGCCGTCAGCGACTGCATTGGATACCTTTTCAGCAGTAGAAGCTGCATCCTTACCGGATTCACCGGTAAAGCCCTTGGCAATAATATCTACATACAGGTTGACCTGATCCTTAGCCATACCGAACTGTCCGGTAGCACTAAGAGCTGTCAGCTCATTTATAGCATCGATCTCAGCATTTTCCTGAGGGAGTACAGTAGGTACGGATGTGTACCATGGGTTTTCAGAAAGTGCCAGCTCAGGGTGCTTAACTGTACCAAGTGCGATCGCATTGGAAATGTGTCCTGCACCTTCCTTGCCTACATCATGAGTACACTGATACTCAAATGCCTAGCTCTTTACAAAGCTGATAGTTGAACCGATATAGTAACGTGCATAGTTGGTATAATTACCGTTCTGGAGCTTCCAGAGATCATCATAGGAAGCATCAGAAATAACAGGCCAGTCGTTACCGTTGAATGTGAACATCTCTATTTTGCCTGAATCATCATGCTTGATGAAATCATCAGGACCATAGGACATGAGTATCTGACCCTCGGGGCTGTAAGCATAGTCAATGAGCTTCAGACAAGCATTGAGCTTATTTGTATCATCGCCTACACCTGCAACAGAAATTCCCCAGCCATCGACCTTTACAGAACGCCATGACTCAGTGAATCTCATATACTTCTCCTCGCCGTCATTCCAGCGGGAAACAGGCACCATTACTGCCATATACTTCTCACCTGATGCATTATCAAGAGCAGTTGCATTGTATGCGGTCTGTGTCTGGTTATAGTCATAGTGCATGAAGCCGTTATCGTCTGTAAGGTACTTCTCGGAATTAACATCCTCCTGATTTATGAATGCCTGAGAGATCAGACCCTCGGAAGCCATATCATGCATCTTAGACAGTGCTTCATAAGTCTGGGGTTCAACTCTGGAATCGTGCAGCTCGTTATCATTACCTACATAGAGATAATCAAGTCTTGATTCCATACCGCGTACACCGAACAGAGAACCTGCAAAACGGTACATATCAACACGGCGCTGATTGTTTGAATCCTCACGGGAGAACAGGCCCTGAACATTGTCAGTACCATTTAAAGTCTGGGGATTTGCCTTAACGCAACGCAGCAGAGCTACCAGCTCATCAACATCCCATGCTGCATTCTGTCCGATGAACAGATCTGCACGGTTCTCACCGTAGTAACCATCATAGGTCTTATCAATATACTCACGCAGCATATTTACAGCGGTAACGCCATCAACAGCACCTGCTGCATTCATCTTATCAACTATATTGCCATAAGCATCATAATTCTTGCTTATGGTCTCAGAAGCAGAACCGTCAGGCTTAACAACATCAACATCAACACTGCCGGAAGTAGGCATAAAAGGTGTATATACAGGAGCTGCAGTCTTATTGCTCTTATCAGCAGTGAACTCACCTGAACCATTGAGAAGCTTCTCTACCCAGTCCGTTCTCATCAGAGGCATACGTTCAATATCATTTACACCGTCAAAGTAAGGCGCAAAATATATAGCACCTGCGTTAGGTCCTGCAGCAGCACCTGTGATAGAAAGTCTTACGATAGGATTCTGCTCAAGATAAGCCTTGAAGTTCGGCATAGAATCAAGATAATTTGCAAGATTTACAAGTTTGCCCTGCTGACCGTTCTCCGAAAGAAGAGTAGCTGTTCCGCTGAGCATATCTATCTGATCCATCTGAGCATCCCAGTACTGATACTCATCAGCAGCACCGTTACCCTGATACTTATCCTCGATCTTGATACCGAGGAGCTGTTCAATAGTCTGCCAGGTAGGCTTCAGATCGCCTGAATTATAGGTTTTTCCGTCAGCAAGAGTTATACCCTCGCCTGCAAGCTCAGCTGTGAAGCTCATACCGGTCTTATCGCTGTTGTAGCCGCACGCCATACGCAGTACAGTTCCCTCTGCAATTGTAAGCTCCTGAGCAGAACCGTCAGGCTTATTTCCTCCGTTTTTGCTGTTTTTAGCGGAGCTTCCGCAGGCTGCAAGAGAAGCAGCTGCAACGGTAAGTGAGAGAACTAACGCTGAAAGCTTCTTGATGTTCATAATGGTCATCCTCCTTAAATCATATCATTAATTATATATCACCTTTCTCACACAACACCAGACAAAGCCCGGCGGCAGTAAATATCAAATACAATGGCAGATATCTTACTGCCCGCTCGAGTATCATCTGAGTTTTTTGGAGATAGGCAACTGTCATATTATTCGCCGTATTTACGGCACTTCTTAATTATTCCTTCACGCCGCCGACGTTAACGCCCTTGGCAAAATATTTCTGAATGAACGGGTATATCACAAGTATGGGTATTATCGAGCATACGATAAGTGCATATATTACCGAATCAGGTGCATAGTTATGGCTCAGCTGCCAGTTAGTAGTGAGCTCGGGGTCTGAGTATTCCTCCAGACGAAGTCTCATATATACCTGCAGCGGCTGTTCGTTAGGACTGGAGATCATCTGTCTTGCCCAGAAGTAACCGTTCCATCTTGAAATACCGAAGAACAGAGCGACTGTCGCAAGTATGGATTTGCTCATTGGCAGATAAACTCTCCAAAGCACCTGAAGCTCGGTAGCACCGTCAACGATGGCTGCCTCTTCTATCTCGGAGGGAACACCCTCAAAGGCGTTTCGCAGAAGAATGATATTCATAGCCTGCATACCCATGGCAATAACGACGAGCCATTTGTCATCGACTATACCTACACCCTGGAATACTCGCTTGGTTGCAAGGTAGTTCAGATACTGAGGTACAAGACCTGCGCTGAACCACATTGTGAATACCAGGAAGAAGTTGAAGGTCTTTCTGAAAAGTAGTCTTTTCTTAGAAAGGGCATACGCTCCGAATATTGAGAGCATCATTTCCCACAGTGTACCGTAGAAGGTAAGGAAAAGAGTATTAGTATAAGCATTCCAGAATACATTGTCGCTGAATACATCCTTGAACGCATCGAACTGCGTATTCTTAGGGAAAAGCACTATCTTTGAATCTCTTACTTCAGCATATCCGCTTATAGCAGAAGATATGGTATAAATGAACGGATACAGACATCCGACTGCAAACATCGTCAGCAGCAGATAACTCAACAGCTTGAATATAAGCTCTGACATCTCAAGTTTTCTTCTCATAAAGCAACCTCTTTAGTAAAGTGATACATCGGATGCCTTGCGTGAGATGGTATTAGCTCCTATAACAAGCAGCATTCCGATTATATTGTTCATCATCTCGGCTGCGGAAGCCAGGCCTTTAAGGGAACCCGCGATACCGTTACGCTGAGCGAATGTTGATACAACATCGGCTGTAACATAGGTATTGGGATTATAAAGCAGCAGCACTTTTTCGTAACCGATATTCAGAAGTGAGCCGATCCTTGTGATGAGCATGATGACTATGGTCGAAAGTATCGAAGGAAGTACAACATATCTCATCTGAGCCAGCTTGTTAGCGCCGTCGATCTGCGCAGCCTCATAACTGGTGGGTGATATGGCGATTATTGCGGCAAAGAATACGATACTGTCATAGCCTGCACTTTCCCATATACCGCTTATCTGATATATAGCTCTGAAAAATTTGGGATCGTTTAACATACCTGCATAGGCTGTATCCGCTGATATAAGTCCCAGACCGGAAAGCATATGTGCAATTACACCGGGCTGCATACCTGATGTATCCGAGCCCTGCTTTACAAGCATCATCACAAGGGATGTCATAACGACTGTCGACATGAACTTCGGCAGATATGTAAGTACCTGATAGATACTTCTTGCTATATTTGAACGGATCTCGTTGAAAAACAGCGCTATCAGTATGGGCATAGGGAAACCGAATACCAGACCGTAGAAGCTAAGAAGGAACGTATTCCTGAAAGCCCGCCAGAACTGTGTCGAAAGCTCGGCGTTACCCTTGCCGATAAGCAGTGTCCTGAAATAGGAAAAACCTGAGTAATACTGCTCCGAAACAGTTTTTGCATCCTCTGTCAGTTTGAAACTTCCCAACAATTCATACATCGGGAAGTATCTCCACAGAAGGAAAACCAGTATCATCGGCACGAGCATAAGATACAAGCGCCAGTCCTTCAAAACAGTGCGGATAACATTTTTCCAGTAATGTTTTTCAACATCATCCCTTACTGCCTGCTCAGGGTCTTCCTTATAAGTTCCGCTTTCTTCATCAAATATCAAAAAGTCGGTAGCTTTGTTTGTCATTATTTTTAACCTCCCTGATATCAAATATCACCGTACCCGCTGTCTGTCTGATCAAGCATCTGACTTCTCCTGCGTTCTGACTGAGTGCGGATCAGATAAGAAACCTGATCCTCAAAAATGCCATCGAGCCTGCGGGTCAGCTGTACAGTTACGACTGCGAAAACCAGCGAAAGTGAATCTGTCAATATAAATCTTACAATATCTCCCGCCGAGCCGCCAAACACGATACCTGCAGCTGTTCTTCCTGCCTGAGCAGCAAAAAAAGCAGATGCGGTAAAGAGAAGCGAAAGTGAAGTCTTTGTTCTGACTTTTTCTTTGCCGAACGCTTTGAAAAAGAACATCGCCGCCAGTGCAAAACAGTTGCCTATACAGTAGACAGCCGTCTGTCTTAATCCCGCACCGGACACAGCACACAGTGTAAGTCCTCCTCCGAGTGCGTGAAGTGCAGCGTAGCCTCCCCAACGCATCATAACGATACAAACAATGGCGATAGTCGGCGAAAGAACATAAAGCTCATCGGGAAACCACGACCTTGCTGCAGCACCTATCAGCGCTTCTGAAACGACCAGCAACATAAGCATGATCACAAGATCTATGGTCCTGTATTGTTTCAACGATAAATTCATTATCATCATTCCTTTTATGGTGCAGTTGTCTTTCTGCTTAATTATTTTAACTTATAATCATTGAAAAGTACATCACAAAATAAGATATATTTATGGACGATACGGATAATATGGATAATTATTTAAGATATTTACCCTGAAAAATTTCCACAAATACAATACACAACGAGGTTTATCATTGTGTACTTTGACAGTCTATAATGCAGCTTTTGACTAAAAAAGGCAATTTATGAGCATATAAACAGCATCGTCGCAATTAATGAGTGTTGCTGCGTATATTCACAAATCAGCACAGTTTACAAAACCCATGTACGTTATTATCCATTTTCTACAGACTTCTCAGATATTCGTCCATAGTATCTGCCACTTGTTTTGAGTAATTTACGGCTTCAACTACAGTTCTCGCACCGCGTACAACATCACCTGCAGCAAAAATACCATCTCTGGTAGTCTTTCCGTAAGTATTGGTTACGAGGAGTCCCCTGTCGGTAACATCAAGACCTGTTGTGGTAGAAACTATCCTGTCGCGAGGACCTTGCGATACAGCGATAATAGTCGAATCTGCAGGATACAGTTTTTCACTGCCCTCGATACGCTTCCTGTTTCCTTCCTCATCCTTTTCAACACTTACAAATATTGTTCCGTTATCAGTTATCTCAACAGGCTCTACTCCCATAACGAAATCCACACCGTCAAATTTAGCGTACTCGACTTCTGTTACGCTGGCAGCAAGTTTTTCCGATCTTGAGAATACTGTAACCTTTTTGCATCCGTGTCTCAGTGCAGTACGTGCAACATCCATAGCAGAGTTGCCTGCGCCGATAACATTAAGCGTTTCGCCCAAAGTATAAACATCGGGATTGGTAAGGTAGTTTATTGCAAAATGCACATTTCCAAGGCTTTCACCTTTGATATGCAGAGTATTCGGTTTCCAGACTCCGGTACCTATGAATATAGCCTTGTAGCCGTCACGGAAAAGATCATCAATGGTTATGGTGGTACCGATGGAGGTATTCGGACGTATTTTTATACCCAGGGAAATCATGAGCTTTTTATACCTCTCCAGCAATTGCTTAGGAAGTCTGAACTCCGGTATACCATAGCGAAGTACTCCGCCTATCTTCTCACGTGATTCAAATAACGTTATGTTATATCCGCGCTGAGCAAGAAGTATAGCTATGGTAATACCTGCAGGACCTCCGCCGATGACACCTACATGGATATTGTTCTTTTTGATCTCACCGAACTGAAGCTTATCAAAATAAGTATCACTGATATAATTCTCAATATCGCTGAAATGCACAGGAGAGCCCTTGCGTCCGAGAACACAATTACCCTCACACTGATTATCGTGATTGCATATCAGAGAGCATATAACGCTGAGAGGATTATTCTCAAAAAGCATACCGCCAGCCTTATCTATATCACCATCAAGAAAGGTTCTAATAACATCCGGTATAGGCGTACTTATAGGGCATCCCTTTTTACATCCGGGATTTTTACAGTTAAGACATCGTCTAGCTTCGGTTATGATATTGAATGCCATATTATCACCTTTCCTTCCTTATCTGATTAGCATATTTCTTAGGAGAGCATCCGAAGTATTTTTTGAAAACTCTTGAAAAATAGAGCGAATCAGAATATCCGCAGATATATGCTATCTCTGAAATATTCTGCTCAAGACTCTCCGTTGAACACAGAAGCTTTTCAGCCATCTGTATCCTCAGACCTGTAAGATAATCATGGGGTGTCATACCCATCTCACTTTTGAAAAGCTTTCTCAGATAATCATAGCTGAAAGGAACTGTTCTGAGATATCTGTCAAGCCTGTAATCAGGATCGCTGAAATTCTGCATGATATTATTCTTTATCTCATCAACTATCCCATGCATGGGTTTTACATTTTTGAAAGCGTTTACATAATTGACTATAAGATTTCCGAGTGCACCTATGATAAGCTGCTTGCTTTCGATATCACTGTTGAAGAAATAGAATGCATCCCTGAAAGCAGAAAGGATATGTTTATCACTGTCATCAGTAAGGATAAGCGGCTCCTTTAAATGAAAAGTCGCATCTGCGATATGGATATGGATATTAGTAAAACCTTCCTCGCTGAAATTAGTATGAAGCATCTGAGGGGGGATCAGAACTATATCTCCCTCTCCGTATTTTAGAACTGTTTCCTTGAATTCAAATTGCCCCTGACCGCTTGTACAGTATACAAGCTCCCACTCAGTATGACTATGCTGCTTGGTAGAAAAAGTGATCAGGTGCTTACCTGCATACACTATACTGTTCATGACTTTCCTCCAAAAATACACTTTACATTACACCTTATTTTCCGTGCCCTTAACACGGGCGTGCTGACAACTGAGCCTTACACCTCCTGATCAAAAGCTTTCAAAAGCTGCCTCATCTCATCATCACCGATAACAGTGCTCCACGGAACACGGTCCGACGGGATACGACCGTACTCAGCAAATCTGGCAGTCTTATCCCTGCCCGAGTCGTTCCAGCTGTCGAAGCCTGCCGCAGCGATATGTCTGCCGTATGTACAATCAATAAACGTACACTTACCGTGATCTCTCCACGGGCGGGCAAGATAGACAGAGCCATCCGGAACTTTATCTTCACAGGTAAATATGCACTCATTGAACACGAAACCAACCTTTTGTTCATATCCATGTGCAGGTGCTGCTGTGAACCCATGCCCTCTTACGTCATAAACAGAATGGATCTCACATCTGTCAAAGAGAGCGGTGGCACAGCCGAATATAAAATCCACATTACCTGCGATAAAACAGTCCCTGAATATCTGCCTCATGGTACCGCCTGCACGAAGCGTGCTTTTCAGAAAGCCGTAATATCTGATTATCAGATCTGATGGCAGCGGTCCGCAGAACACAGTATCCTGAGTTGAGATAAAACGGCAGTTATAAGCCCTGAAGCCGTCGGCACACACAGTAAGTGCGACCTCCTGACCCTTTATCTCGGGATAAAGGGCATCATTTTCAACTGTGATATTGCGGAAAGTCACCCGCGGAGCCAGCACAGCGACTGTATATGTCCTGAACGTGTTGTATTCTACCCCTTTTTCATCCGGCTTGGTTGCATAGTCATCCCATACTATCTTTGTTTCTCCGGCAATATCACCAACTATTTCGATATCAGGCACAGTTATCTCGATCTTCTCTCGATATGTACCGGGTGCAAGTATAAACCGCGTACCCTTTTCAGCCGATCTGATCGCCTTGGAAATGCTCATGTCAGATGATAATTTTACAACATTCATCGCTAACTCCTTACAGGTCAAAACGGATATGTGTCCGTTCTGCCAAGATCCGAACAATCCATAAACTTATGGATCATGGTATAATATTACAGTATTTACAGTTCCATTTCTATAATTTTTCTTATCTATTTTATAGATAGTTTATGTTTTTTAACATCGGGTTTCAAAGAATCAAATAAATTAAGCTGTTTTCTTGATGCATATTACACAAATTTTAATCCACTTTGCGGTAATTTACCTGTGATCTGACCAAAAGTTCTACATTCTATGTAAATTGCAAACAAAATTGCAGCATACAACGACCTTCTTTTATATATTTTAGCTTATTACACCAAATTTTACAATACAAATAGCGTTTTAAAAATGGACAAATCGGACATATGAAATCAAATGAAAATATTTGAAAGTCAATATTTTTATATATAAAAATTTACTTCACGTCATTATTAACATTAACAATATTTATTTTTGTCAAATTCGACTAATAAAAAAAGACCGTGCAGATCTATCTACACGGTCACGTAAACATATTATCCGCTAAAAAGCCCTGAATCAGTGCTTTTTAAGTATTTTTTTACCTTTGATATAAGCAGATATCATCGAAATATCAGTAACGTTAACATTACCGTCACCGCTAACATCTGCTCTCGCCTTGCGTTTTTCGCTGAGAGACTTGACTCCTTTTACATGACCAGCCGTCATAGCAAGGTCAACTATATTTACAATATCATCACCGTTAACATCGCCGGGAGCAGTTTCATCACCTGTTGTATCGTCATCATCCTCACCAAAGATTATATCCGGAGTGTCAGGATCAAGAATCTCATATTTCAGATCATTCAGAACAGCGTAGATATACGCCTTTGAGTTCATATAGCATCCGATCTTGAAACCGCTGAGCTTGGTATAAACTGCCGACTCACTGTCACCAATGGTAAAACCGAAGGCTGCATCCTCTATTTCAGCTGTATTCGCAGGTATATTTACCGTTTTAAGAGAAGTACAACCAAGAAATGCTTCATACTTGTATGTAACGCCTACATCAGGTAAAGTAACCAATGTAAGAGCTGTACAATCAGCAAAAGCAGCTTCTCCCACTGTTTTTAAAGATGCAGGAAGATTTAGCTTTTTAAGTGATGAACATCCGCTGAAGGCACATACACCGATAGTCTTGACAGAATCGGGTATCGACACTGATGTCATTGATTCGCATTCCATAAATGCGCTGTTACCGATAGATAACACAGTGGAAGGTATAGTTACCGAAGTTATGGCATCGCACTGAAAAAATGCATTATCAGCTATGGAAACAACTTTTTTACCGCTAATTTTCGAGGGTATAGCGACCTTGCCCCCGTTACCTGTGTAAGCTGTTATAGCTACACCGCCGCTGACAGCCTCATAGTTAAAATCACCGTAAGAATCAGCATAAGCAGTTATGTTATCTGTTTTTTCAGTAATGGGCAGTACTCCGCTGCCGCCGATAATGAATACAGCTGCCGCAAGGCAAGCTGCCAGTCTTTTATTTAACATAGTTCCTCCGATCAATATATTACAAAATGATTACATTACTTTACTATTATACCCTAATACCTAATTTCTGTCAATTGCCATAAATGCAGAAGAAAGCCCGAAAAGACAAGCTTTTTCGGGCAATTTCATCAATTTTACGTTCATAACGCATTTTAATCATTCAGGACACAACAACCTAGCGCCTTATGTATCTGATCTTCAAATCATCCATTTACAAAAACTGCCTTATTCCCCGCAGGGACAAGGCAGATAGATTATGAAATCACTTTTCAAATGCTTTAACAGCATTGAGTTTCTGCTCATAGATGGTCTTAGCAGAACCGAAAGCAGTTGATGCTGCCTGAGCGGAAGCCACTCTGTCACTGACATTCTGCTTTGCAGCTTCAAGTGCAGATGAAACACGGTTGAACTGATCTTCTGCAGCTTCTGTGCTCTTACCCTTGATCGCGCTGCTATAGTAGCTGTTGAACTTATTGGCAAAATCCTTTACAGACACAAGATTACCTGCATCATAGCCTTCATCACAGAAAAGAACATTATGAACATTTCCCTTCTTATGGCTGAAACCGAACCCTGCACCCTTATGAGCTTCATTTATAAGGCTGAGATAATTTCCGCCCTGTGAATCCTTTTCATCATAATACCATATTGTGAAAGGATCATCAAAACCGATAGCAAGATCTTCGTCAAGACCTGTACCGTTTGAATTATTGCTGTCAGCAGCATAAAGATCGTTATTGAGGGCTGCCAGAGCCATAAGCTTGCAGCTTACTCTGATCTCGGGCATACCTTCAGCGACCCTTACCTGATTTACAAATTTAAGATAATCCACGCTTTTCTTCATACATTCAAGTGAAGCAGCATCAGCAGGATCTGCAAAATTAACAAGAGAGATAAGGTCAGAACCGACAAGTGTATCAACTCCCATCTGATCACCAACGCTCTCAAAGAAACCCAGCATACCCTTATTGTAGTTTTCCTTCTGGCTTTCATCATAATTGCGGTTAGCTTCATCAAGCTTTGCCTTTGCAGAATCATATTCGTTCTGCAGCTGATCTCTTCCAGCCTTGGCTTCATCAAGAGCTGTATTACACTGATTTAGCTTTTGTTCTGCCTGCTCATACTTTTCTTTAGCAGCATCCAGCTCATCCTGTGCTTTCTGTTTTCTTTCTGCTATCAACTCTGCCGTTGAAGCTCCGGAAGCATTTGCATCGGTATTGCGGCGGTTGTTGATCCTCTGGGTGGACTGAGTCACTATGATGTCGCCATATTCATAAGGCGCACTCTCATCACCGTCTAAAGCGATCTCAGATTCGTTACCGTTCTCATTTTCAACATCGCTGTCCTTCGCTGTATCCTCATTGAATCCGGTGACATTACTCTTATGCGAGAGGCTCTTCTCTGAGCGCTCGATCGACATCGGATCTTTTCTTAGCGAGTGTCTTATAACAAGTCCTGAAAATGCTACTACAACAATAACAACTATACCTATCCAAAGTTTAAGACTGTGTTTAACCATTTTATACCTCACTTTTCATAATTAGTGCGATTCACTCTCCTAATTGAATACAATGAATATTATAGCACAATGGAATAAATAATTTTAATACAGTTAGTGAATAAATAGTGAACCCACAAATTTGAGTGTAATTCTTTTAAGCTAACAAATGTTTCCAGCTGTCGTAATTGCACAATTAATCGTGAAAAAAGTGTTTTTTATAAATGAACGGTTAAAAAGGCACCCCTTTCGGAGTGCCTTTATATCATTCGGTATCAGTTGTATTTTTGTCTTTTTCAAGAGTAAAGAAACTGTCATTCTTATGTTCGCCATAAGTAGAGATATAAGCCTTTTTAATGATGATATCCTTTTTGGGGCGCAGATCTTCATCTTCCTTAACTACTTCAGAACCGCATATAGCATCATAAGCCTCAAAACCGTCATAGACCTGAGCGAATACTGTATACTGCTGAGAGAAATTAGGTACACCGCCTTTCAGCTTAAAGGCTTCTACAAGTTCCTTGTTTCCCCCTGCATCATCAAGTTCAGCCTTGAATTCATCCGTAAATTCAACAGTATCAACAAACAGGATCCTACTGCCTGACATTACCTTTTTATCAAATATACTTCCGCCTTTATCACCATAGGAGATAAGAGCACCCCTGAAAGGCCACAGATCCTTGTGAAGTTCGGAATCTATGGAAGTTTTATCAGTATCTGAGGTTTCAGTGCCGTCAGAGGCCTTCGAGCCGCCCATGAAATACACGTCCTTCTGTACAGCAAATACGTAAGTACCGTCATAGTAACCATCATTGACAAGATCCTCGAAGTACTGAACGAACTTGGGAGCCTGATCGGGATAAAGAACAGCTGTGAAATTACCTTCAGATGTTTCAAATACTACAACCGGCGCATCATCCTTCGGCACCTGATACTGTATAAGTTCAACATTTTCAGGATCGAGCCTTCCGCCTGATCTCATCCTCTGGCAAGCGCTGAAAAGAGAGAACGCCAGTACAAAAGCAAGAGCTATCATGGAGAAATTGAAATAGATCCTGAAACGTCGTCTGCGCTGCTGATCGTAATAATTATTCTTAGTATTCTTTTTTTCCATCATATCCTCCGCTTAAAGCTTAGTTATGGTAGTGCCCTGACGAGTTTCCTTGACCTCATATCCAAGTGCGGTTATCTTATCGCGGAGCTCATCTGCTTTTGCAAAATCCTTAGCCTTTCTGGCAGCCTGTCTTTCCTCAACAAGAGCCATGACCTCAGCAGGGATATCAGCAGAGCTGTTCTTCTCATTCAGCTTATTAGCAGCAGCAATAAGACCTACACAAAGTACCTTGTCGATATCTTCGATAGCTGCCAGCTTTGTAGCTGCAGAAGCATCGGATTTGAGTATATCATAGATGACAGTCATGCCGTTTGAAGTATTGAGGTCTTCATCCATAGCTGCTGCGAAAGCGGCTTTGAGCTCATCTTTTTTAGCGGCATCTGCAGGTGCTGCATCCTTTTCGTTCAGCAGTGCAGCGATCCTTGCTGTCAGCTTATCATAAGCAGTCTTTGCATTGTCAAGGTTCTCCCAGGAGAACACCAGTGACTTTCTGTAGTGTGACTGTAGGCAGAAAAATCTGTAAACAAGGGGATCGTAGCCCTTTTCTTCAAGCAGTGACACTGTCAGGAACTCGCCCTTTGACTTGGACATCTTACCTGTATCGGTATTAAGGTGATGCACATGGAACCAGTAGTTGCACCATTTGTGTCCGATATAAGCCTCTGACTGTGCTATCTCATTAGTATGGTGTGGGAAGATATTATCAACGCCGCCGCAGTGTATATCAAGCTTATCACCCAGGTTCTTCATAGAGATACAGCTGCACTCGATATGCCAGCCGGGATATCCAACGCCCCATGGAGATTCCCATTTAAGCTCCTGATCATCGAATTTGGATTTTGTGAACCACAGCACGAAGTCTGCCTTGTTGCGCTTATTGGTATCTTCCTCAACGCCCTCACGTACACCTACTTCCAGATCTTCAGCGCTGAAATTATGGAAAACATAATATTCGTCCAGCTTTGAAGTATCAAAGTAGATATTTCCGCCTGCCTCGTAGGCATAGCCCTTTTCAATAAGTGAAGAGATGACCTTGATGAACTCATCGATGTATGTAGTTGCAGGTGCGACAACATCAGGGGTCTTGATATTGAGCTTAGCGCAGTCAGCGAAGAAAGCATCGGTATAGAACTTAGCTATCTCCATGACAGTCTTATGCTCACGCTTTGCTCCCTTGAGCATTTTGTCATCGCCTGTATCACCGTCAGAGGTGAGATGTCCCACATCTGTTATATTCATTACACGCTTAACATCAAGACCTGTCCAGCGCATATACTTTTCGAGAACATCTTCCATGATATAGCTTCTGAGGTTGCCTATATGTGCATAGTGATACACGGTAGGACCGCAGGTATACATAGATACCTTACCTGCCTCGTTCGGAACAAATTCCTCTACCTTATGGCTTAGTGTGTTATAGATCTTCATTATATGTTACCTCCATATATATTACTTGGTTTTACCTGTGATCTCCATTCTTACGGGCTTTTTGAAATTAAGTTCATTTACACCCGTTACGCTGAACCAGCTGAACTCACCACCGAACAGCGAGTATGCATCATCCATTAGTGCAGCTTCGTCCTTGAAAAACTTTCTGCGCTGGATGATCTTCGATTCAGTTTCATAAGCTGACAGCCATCCTGCGCTGTCAGCAAGACAAACAGCATAATAGCAGTATGGATTGATCTTCCCTCCCGTATGCTCAGCAAAAGTTCTCTGCTGTTCATCAGTAATCGGTGTACGCTTGTATGACTTAATCTCAAGTCTGCGGAAACTGTCAAAGTAATTGACGAACATACGGTAGCCTTCCTTATCACCGAAATATGTCATAAGTATATCGTACCAATCCGCATTGGGTTCATCATAAGTCAGTGAACACCTGATATAATCCGTGAACAATCTCCAGTCTGCAGGCAGAAGAGAATACTTCTCGGGACTGTCGCTCAGTATGCCGTTAGATGCTTTGCAGAAGTCATATCCGAACTGGAAATATCTCAGCGCTGTAAGATTCTCACCGCCCGTAAACAAATACGGTTTTGCAAGAATATATTCGATCAGTTTGATAGTGTCCATTTATTCACCCTCTTGATCAAGGCGTTTTTCAAGTTCTTCGATACGTTTTTTTAGACGATCGATCTCAAGTCTTTCCTTGCACAGCTCCAGCGAAACAGGGTCAGGGATATGGACCTGGTCAAGATCGAGGGTACGCTTGCCGTTCTGCTTTACTACCCTTGCGGGTACGCCTACACAAGTGCAGTTTTCAGGAACAGGTTCAAGCACCACAGCATTCGCAGCTATCTTTGAATTATCACCAACTTTGAAAGGACCCAGAACTTTAGCACCGCAGCCTACCATGACGTTATTGCCCAGTGTAGGGTGTCGCTTGCCCTGATCTTTTCCGGTACCGCCAAGGGTACATCCCTGATACAGCAGGCAGTTATCGCCTATCTCAGCTGTTTCACCAATGACAACACCTGCGCCGTGGTCTATTAGCAGACCCTTTCCTATCTTTGCACCCGGGTGTATCTCAATACCGGTAAGAAAACGAGCTGTCTGAGATATCAGCCTTGCAATAAACTTGAAGTTTTTTAAATAGAACCAGTGAGCCACACGGTACATAGCAACAGCGTGAAGACCCGAGTATGTCAGTATCTCCAAAGTACTTGTAGCCGCAGGGTCTCTCTCTTTGATAGAGCGTATCTCCTCTTTATAGGTGCTTATTATCCTGCCGATAAAATTGCTCATTACCTATCCTCCGTATCCGCCGAAAGTCTGCCTTTCAGCATATCACACGTCTCTACATCCTCGTAGACGCTAAAGAAACATTTATTTTCTATATCAAACATATACAGTATATACAACAAAAGCCTCCGAACACGCATACAAGCGCATTCGGAGGCGTATTTAACCGCTGTCCCACTCCGTTTCACTGTACAAAATATTGTACAGCCTTGAGATCCTTAACGCGGATAAACGTGGAGAGATACTGAGCTATAAATGCCGTTCCCTTCTCCCTGCTGTCAGCCGCACTTCCCTCCGCCACGGCTTAGCCTTGCACCAAACGGCTCTTCTCTTTACGCCATAGATGCGGGGTACTCTTGCTGATACGCATTTTCGTGGTATTCAATTATTCGTTGGGGTCAATATATTTACCGTAAGCTTTAAGATAAATACCGCCTGATATAACAGTAAGCACAACTGCTATCCAAATAAGCAATTCGTTTATAAGGAATACAGGGTGTGTCCAGTTGAGATCGGGTGCACCCTTCAGCTCGGGATAGACGATCTGCAGGAACATTATGGCGATCATAGCCACCATAGTGAAAGCTGTCTTCAGCTTGCCCCAGATACCTGCGGCAACCACAACTCCTTCTCCTGCGACCACAAGCCTGAGTCCTGTAACCATGAACTCACGGGCAAGTATGATAACTACCGCTACGGGATCTATCCATCTTTCAAAAGTAAAGCATATCAGTGCCACCATAACAAGCAGCTTATCCGCCAGGGGGTCAAGGAACTTGCCGAATGTTGTCACAAGATTCTGTGATCTTGCTATCTTGCCGTCCAGCATATCCGTAAGTGAAGCGATGATGAAAACAGCCATCGCAAGCGCTGTGTGCAGCCTGGGTCCTATCTCAAACCAAAGCATGAATAACATAAAGAACGGTATAAGTATGACCCTGAGTACCGTCAGCTTATTTGGCAGATTCATTTTCTTCATGGAAAGCCCTCCTTATTCCGTTACAGTTCCCAGCAGATCATAGTCAAGGGTATCAAAAAGCTCGACCTTGACATACTGACCCACAGCGACTTTTTTCTCGGATGTAAAGAATACCTTTCCGTCTATATCGGGAGCATCAGCTGCCCCTCTGCCGAAATAGCATTCGGCATAACGGTCAAAACCTTCACAGACTATCTCAACTGTTTTGCCCAGCTGAGCCTGATTGTATCTGTCTGCTACCAGCATCTGCTCCTGCATTATTATATCAGCACGCCTGTTTCTGGTCTGTTCATCGACCTGATCGGGCATGGAATAAGCCTTGGTACCTTCCTCGGGAGAATATGCAAAACAGCCGAGTCTTTCAAAGCCCACGTTCTTAACGAACTCACACAGTTCCTCAAACTGAGCTTCTGTCTCACCGGGAAATCCTGCGATAAGCGTTGTTCTGAGAACTATGTCAGGTATCCTTGCACGAAGCTTCTGTATCAGCTCCAGAAGATACGCTTCACTGCCCACACGGTTCATCCTTTTAAGTATCTCCGCGTTACAATGCTGAATCGGCATATCTATATATTTTACAAGCTTTTCTTCACTTGCGAGGACATCAATGAATTCATCGCTTATACGTTCGGGATAGCTGTAAAGAGTTCTTATCCATTTAAATCCATCTATTTCACAAAGCTTTTTCAGGAGTTCGGGAAGCATTGACTTACCGTAAAGATCCTCACCATAGCGTGTAGTATCCTGTGCTATAACAACAAGCTCGGTAACACCGTGTTCAGCCAGCCATTTTGCTTCTTCAAGGATATCTTCCATCTTTCTGCTGCGGAACTTTCCTCTTATCGCCGGGATAGCGCAGTAAGTACAGCAGTTTGAACATCCCTCTGCTATTTTAATATATGCAAAGAACGGCTCAGTCGATATCAGTCTGCCGCCCTCCATAGGAAGATCGGTCTTACTGCCGTATGCACATATACTTTCCTCAGTACGGTAGATATCCCTTATTATATCGGCTATATTACCGTTTGAGCCAAGACCTACTACTGCATCAAGCTCCGGTATCTCCTTTTTCATCTCATCACGGTAACGCTCTGCCAGACAGCCCGTTGCTATTACGTGCTTGATCCTGCCTTCCTGCTTCAGGGTGCAGAATTCCAGTATAGTATCGATCGCTTCCTGCTTTGCAGATTCAATAAACCCGCAGGTATTAACGATGACAACATCTGCCAGTGCGGCATCACTTACAAGCTCATAGCCCTCTTTTTTCAGGTCAAATAACATATGCTCAGCATCGACCTGATTTTTGGGGCAACCAAGAGAAACCATTCCCACTCTTGTAGACATAAAATAAGAACTCCTATCGATTTATCTTTCCGTTCAATTACATTATTATATTATAACACCTTTTTTCTGATTTGTAAAGGGTTGAAAAAATATTTTTACATTATGTGGCATATCATACTAGATATCAGAAAAAACAACAGTCCTTTCAGCTCTGCGTTATCCTGCATGGCTGAAAAGACCGGTCATATCTAGCTCAACAGATCTTACCCTCGCAGGATACTTCTATAGAACCATCACCAAGAAGTTCGATCATAACACCTTCACCAAGCGCACCGTTTTTTGCAGATACAGAAATGCTCAGCACAAGTCCGTCATCATCCTCATCCACAAAGGCGCTTTCGATCTCCATGATCTCTTCGATCTGAGCGGAGGTAAGCAGCGGATATTTTTTCTTGTCATACTTTCCGTCGCGCTTGATTATCTCAGCCAGCTTTGATTTATTACGCTCTACCCTGCCCAGTTTATCAGCGATATCAGAAATATTATCCATTATATCCTGCTGATCTTCCATATAAAAAAGCACCTTGACCGGCTTTCCCCATATCTCATAGGATATCTCAAAGGCTTCCTGTTCCTCATTATATCTTATCTTATCCATAGTCTACTCCTCCTCGCCATATTCTTCCTCTATATCCCGCAGTACGTCTCTGATAAGATCATAGCTGTAACCATATCTTACAAGAGAATTCTTAACGCGGTTGACCCCTTTTTCATCATCAAGATAACGAAGAAACTTTTTCTCCACCAGTTCATAAAGGCGGTCATACCAGGTATTCTCCTCATCTTCATCATATTTATCAAGCACATCATTTATGACCTCTGCAGTAAGACCTTTTGTGCGCATCTCACGGAAAGCCCTTGTTCTGCCGAATTTTTTGACCTCAACATAGTGCCTTGCAAGACCCTCTGCATAGCGCCTGTCATTTACGGCACCCAGCTCTACCATTTTATCAAGCACGCGGTAACAGGTATCTTCCGAATAGTTCTTTTCCAGCTTACGGAAAAGCTCAATATACGAATAATCCTTATAATCCAGCAGATACAGTGCCCTTTCACGCGCCTTGCGGTATTCCTCCTCAGCTTTGATCTCTTCCCACGCAGACAAAGGCAGACTGATGCCTGCCTTTAAATTATATCTGCTGACGATATCGCGGTTGAGAAACTCAGCGTCCCTGTCCTCGAACTCAATGATGTAAGTAGCGCCTTTGTATACAGAAACGTTGGTGATACTGAGCATTTTATTCACCGAGAGATCCTATATCTATAGGAGCAAATTCTTCAAAATCCTCTTCCGCAGAACTATCTGGTTCAGATGCCTCTGAGATACCTGCACCTGCATTAGCCTTTTCTTCAAGCTTTGACTTCTTATCGTTCTTCTGACCTGCTGCAGCGATCATTTCTGCAGACGAAGCCTTGATCTTGTTTTCGATCTCAGCCATAATATCTGGATGATCGAGAAGGAACTGCTTGGAATTGTCCCTGCCCTGTCCCAGCTTATAATCCTCATAGCTGAACCATGCGCCGCCCTTCTTGACGATGCCAAGATCTACAGCGGTATCAAGCACCTCACCCACACGGGAGATACCCTTGCCGTACATGATATCGAACTCACACTCCTTGAAAGGAGGAGCCACCTTGTTCTTTACGACCTTACATTTAGTCCTGTTACCGAGGACTTCTCCACCGTCCTTTATCTGCTCGCCGCGTCTTACTTCGATACGCACCGAAGCGTAGAACTTCAGTGCACGTCCGCCCGGAGTAGTTTCTGGGTTGCCGTACATTACACCTATCTTCTCACGCACCTGATTAATGAATACGCAGGTGGTGTTTGATTTTGAAACAACGCCAGTCAGCTTTCTCATAGCCTGTGACATAAGTCTTGCCAGCTGACCTACGTGAGTATCGCCCATTTCACCGTCGATCTCAGCCTTTGTTACCATAGCTGCAACGGAGTCGATAACTATACAGTCGATAGCACCCGATCTTGCCAGCGCTTCAGCGATCTCCAGTGCCTGTTCACCGCTGTCGGGCTGTGATACAAGCATACTGTCTATATCAACACCCAGGTTCTTGGCATATACAGGGTCAAGTGCGTGCTCAACGTCTATGAAAGCGACCTCGCCGCCCATTTTCTGAGTTTCAGCGATAATATGCAGTGCAACTGTTGTCTTACCTGAGGACTCGGGTCCGTATATCTCAATGATACGTCCACGGGGAACTCCACCGATACCGAGTGCCATATCCAGCATCATGGAACCTGTGGGTATAGCCTCAACGTCCATGGCTCTTGCATCGCCAAGCTTCATTATAGCGCCCTTTCCGAACTGCTTCTCGATGAATGCGATAGCAGTTTCAAGAGCCTTCTTCTTTTCCTCAGCGTCTGTGATGTTGTGGACCTTGACGTCCTTTTCCTTTTTCTTCTTATCGATAGCCATATTTTTTATTTCCTTTCAAAATTGAATTTTATCGGAAATCTTTCTTTCCTGCATATATTATAACACATTAACTGTCCCTTTGTACGGACTGCAAGTGATTTTTTGCCATATTTATGATTTGAGTACCGAATTTTGTACGCTTAGCGTTAAGTGTACTTTCTGATGTACTCCAAACGTTTTTTACGACGTTCTGCACCGTTTTTCTTATGAAAAAAGTTATCCTGAAGACTTCTTTTTCTCATAAGTGCATGATATATAGCCATATGTCCACTGAGTTCGGATCCTGCATCAAACAGAATACCCCATGGCCTTGCGGGCCGTTTGGCACACATGGGACAACCAGGATCTCCGCAGACATCTTCTACCCATGTATCACAGGCTAAACAGGCTTTAGCATCATACATCGGGAAATCGTACAGAATACCACCGCAGTTATCACATACAAAACCTGTTTCAAAAGCAAAGCCCTCATTTACAAGCCTGCGGAGTTTTGATCTGCGTTTCAGATAGTTCTTCCTGTTTTTCAAAAAGCATCACCGCCGATATACCGGCATTATTTTATTTCGTCTTCGGACTTTGGCATAGGGCAGTTGTAATGCCACACAGCATTTATCAGTCCTGCATTGAATCCCTCATCACAGAAATCTATCCTTGCCTTATCTTCTTCGCTGCCCTCGTAGAAAACTTCCTCCGGTGCAGTGAAGCTGAAGGCTTTGAAGCCTATGAATTCCATACTTTTCGGGATATAAATACGTTTCAGCGATCTCATCCCGGCACAGCTGTACTCTATCATACGTTTACAGCCCTCGGGTATAACGATAGTTTCAAGTGACTTCGCATTCAGCGCTGTGTCCCCTATCCACCGAACTCCTTCGGGAACAAAGAAAACCTTCCCATCAAACTTCGGCGGCATGAAATATAATTTTTTCATGTCCTTGGAATACAAACCGCCCTCGTACACACGGAAATACTCATTATCTTCCTCTGCTATAAATCGTTCAAGCACTGTGTTGTAATCGAAAATGTCACCCTCAATATAAACAACAGGTGCACCATTTATCGTATTCGGGATATAAAAATCTCTGATATCACTGATACTTTCACGCGTACCTATAAGCCAGATGCTGCCGTCATCTTCTTCCTCGGTACTATAATAGATCTTGCAGCCATCGCATATATAAAAGTTTTCATCTGTTGCGATATGCTTTGTGTTCATTTTTTTGTACCCATAACACATCTCATTATACCGCAGGGGTCGGGTTTGCAGCGGACGTTCTCAAAGCCGTGCTGAACCATTATCTGCATAACGTCATCCTCCTGACCCATGCCGATCTCGTATATCAGGGTACCGCCTGTTTTAAGCCTGTTTTTCCAGATGCGTGTAACAGCACGATAAAAGTCAAGACCGTCTTCACCGCCGAAAAGTGCTTCAACGGGTTCATAGGTAACTTCCTTTTGAAGACGTTCCATATCTTCCCCTGTGAGATAAGGCGGATTGCATACGATCAGATCACATTCGGGTATACTCTCGGCACATCCATATTCAAGTACATCGCCCATAATTAGCTGTACAGCCGAACCGTTCATTTTAAGGTTTTCCCTGAGATGAACAGCAGCAGCTTCACTTTTCTCAACTGCGTAAACTTTACTGCACTTCAGAAATCTTTCAACAGCAAGGGCTATGCAGCCGCTGCCCGAACAAAGATCGACAGCAACTATGCCGTCCGTATTTTTGTACTTATTCACAGCAAGCTCAACAAGAGTCTCTGTGTCCTGTCTTGGTATAAGCACACCTTTTCCGACCTTCAGAGGAATACCACAGAACTCCCACTCACCCAGCAGATACTGTAGCGGTTCTCCGTTCCTGCGTCTTTCACAGAGTTTCTCAAAGTCTTTGCTGAGGATTCCGTCAGCCTCATCATCAAGTGCTGATGAAAACGCTCCGCTGCGACAGTCTTTACCCATAGACATACCCAGCAGCTCACTGCAGTCGAAATACGCGTTGTCGTTGCCTTCCTTTTCAAGGAGGTCAGCCTGCGTTTTCAGAAGCTGTCTGTATGTCACCACTGATCATCCTCTTTATTTTCGGGGATAACTGCTTTAAGTGCTGCGATAGCACACTCTATCTCCTTTTCATCAGGTTCACGGGTAGTTATACGCTGTATCCAGAGTCCCGGAGCGGAGAATATGCGAGTGCAGGCGTTGGTATACTTTCCTGCCAGACGTATAAGCTCATATGCGATACCTGTAACAACGGGAAGAAGCGCCAGCTTGCAGAGTACTCTCAGCGGCAGACTCGCCCAGGATATACGGAATATAGTATTCACAAATATGCTTATAAACAGTACCAGGAATATAAAGCTTGTACCGCATCTCGGATGAAATCTGGTGAACTGCTTAACATTCTCCGGTGTTAGCTCGGTTTCAGCCTCATAGCAGGCTATGGTCTTATGCTCAGCACCGTGGTATTCGTAAAGGCGCTTCATATCCGGCATAAGAGCAGTAAGGGAGGTATAGCCTATAAATATACCTATCTTCAGGAAGCCTTCGATAATATTTTTCAGGACAGTATTGATCTCGGCAGATACCAGTTTTTCTATAAGCTTTATAATTGCAGAGGGCACCCACATGAACAGGAACATGGCGATCACCAGACCTAAGATCATTGAGATAGTGGATATCACAGGCATCAGTTTATCGCCAAGTTTTTCATCCAGCCATTTCTCGAACTTAGTAGGTTCTTCCTCTTTATCATCATCTGTCATCTGCTTATCAACAGAGCGCGATATGCACTTATAGCCGTCGATCATAGAAGTAACAAAGTTGAATATGCCTCTCAGGAACGGTGTCTTTCTGTACCAGGGTGGATTTTTGCCGCCTTTTATCTCCCACTCGTCAATATCAATAGTCCCGTCAGGCATACGGTTTGCCATAGCGCCCTTATCGATGCCGCGCATCATAACGCCTTCTATAACAGCCTGACCGCCTATCTTGGATTTGAATTTTTCCTTACCCGAATTACTGCTCATCGGTATCTTTCCTTTCTACAGCCCCTTCGGGCTTGTCATCAGAAGATATGAGCTCTACATCCACAGTGTCGCTCTCCTCCGATCTTTCTTCCTGCTCAATGAATGGCAGGGTTATCATAACGGTCGTACCAACACCCTGCTCACTGTCGATAGTCAGGGTGCCGCCGTGTCTTGCTATTATCTCATCAGCCACAGCCAGACCTATGCCCGAACCGCGTCGGGTCTGGTTAGCCTTAAAGAACTTCTGCTTGATACGCGGCAGGTCTTCCTTTGAGATACCAATACCGGTATCTGAAACGGAGATACATATCTCCCCTTCTTCCTCATAGGCTTCTACCGATACTGTATCGCCCTTGTCAGAATACTTTATTGCATTATCCACCACGTTTATGAATACCTGTCTGAGCCTGTTTTTATCACCGTAAACAAACGGCAGCATATCAGGTTCAAAGTAGTTCAGGGTTATACCCAGCACCCTTGCACGCTCCTGATAAATGAGCACTGTTTCACCCAGTTCGGCAAGTATGTCTATAGTGTCCATCTGGAGCATCAGTCTGTTATCCTGTATACGTGAGAAATCCAGAAGTTCCTCAACCATCTGCGAAAGTCTTTCTGTCTCACTGTTGATGACACGCATACCCTTTTTGAAGGTCTCAACATCACCGTACATAGTAGCAACAGTTTCCGTCCATCCCTTTATTGCTGTAAGGGGTGTTCTCAGTTCGTGGGATACGGATGATATGAACTCGTTCTTCATCTGCTCGGTATTTGAAAGCTCCTCAGCCATATTGTTTATTGAATCGCAGAGCTCGCCAAGCTCATCCTCGCTTTTTTTCTCGATACGCTTTGAGAAATCTCCCTTCGCGTACTTATGTGTAATATCAGCTATACCGCGGATAGGTATTACTATCTGCCTTATAAAATACATACCAGTAAAGAACATGAGCAGTATTATCCCAAGCACGATAGCTGTTATCACTGCAGCGATCAGACCTATCTGATGATCTACGTTCTTCATGGAGCTGAGCATTCTCAGCGCTTCGTAATCACAGCCCTTCGGAGATATGACCGATGTGACTGCAACCACCTTTTCACCTGTAGCCAGCCTGATTATCTGTGCAGCAGTGCCCGCCGCCGAAGACTTCGCCTCATTGTAGTCAGTCATGCTGTCTCCGCCCTGAAGTGAGAATCCGGATGAGGTAACATCAACATCACCGTCAGCGGTTATCGCCATAAGCTCTATCCTGTCCTTATCCTCATAGCTTTCAACAATATTTCTGATCTCGGCATTGTAGTTCGTGGTATCTCCCGCAGAATTCATAACCGAAGTAGTGATGATATTCATTTTGGATGTGACGTACTGCTTGGCTGAGGTGTAATAATAGCTTTTAACGATAACTATAAGTACTATCTCAACGGCGAGAAGTATCAGTGTGACTATGCCCATGCTGTTAACGAGCCAGTGACGTGTTATGCTTTCACCGCCGCGGTATTTCCGTTTTATATGAACGCTCAATTTCTGCACCTTTAGCCGTTTCCGCCCGACCACTTATAGCCGAAGCCCCATATAGTCAGTATATACTTGGGGTTTGAAGGTTCATCCTCTATCTTCATACGTATACGTCTGATATTTACATCGACTATCTTATCATCACCGTAATAACTCTCACCCCAGATGTGGTTAAGTATACTTGATCTGTCAAGTGCAGCATTCTGATTCTTGAAGAAGTACTCCATTATCTGATACTCGACCTGAGTAAGGTCTATCTGCTTGTTGTTTTTGGTAACTGTCCTGCTCTTGAGGTTGAGCACAAAAGGACCGGATGTTATTGTGGAAGCCTCCTCGGGCTTTACAGCAGAGCGGTTCACTCTCCTGCACACAGCATCTACCCTGGCGATAAGCTCGGATATAGAGAATGGCTTTGTTATATAATCATCAGCGCCGCTCATAAGGCAGGATATCTTATCCATCTCCTGGCTCTTGGCTGAAAGCATGATTATACCAACAGAATTATTTTTCTCGCGTATCTTTTTGCATACCTGCATACCATCGATACCGGGCATCATTATATCAAGCAGCGCAACATCAAAGCCGCCTTCGTTTTCCTCATAAGCTTTCAGTGCATCCTCACCGCAGTTTACATCGACTACCTCGTAACCGCTTCTAACAAGATTTATAACAACAAACTCGCGGATGGAGTCTTCATCTTCACAAACAAGAACTCTTTTCATGTTCCATGCTCTCCTCTCATTGTAATGATCTGTAATAAATTTATACGTCTGCTTGTCAGTCAACAATAAAGAAATTGTTCCTGACCTCATCTATCGTAAGTATAAGCTGTTCACGTTTATCTTCGGGCAGCTTGACATAATAATCCAGCTGACCCTTGCTGGCTATGAGCTTATAGCCGTCATCGGAATAGGAGCTGCTTTCTTTCCGGCTTACAGCTGCTATCCTCATTATCTCGGTATTGGAGCTGTTGATGTCTCCGTTGTATTTATAGAATACAAGTTCCGTCATATCAGCATCGCGCTTGACAGTGACCTGATCGTTCCACCTGTTTGGGAATGAGAAGAAATAGCCGTTGGATATTGAATAATACCCGTGATACTTACCTGTCAGGTCAAAGAAATCCTTATACACGTTCCACGTGGTCATATAAACCATTTCATCGGTAATGGCATTCTCATAGCCTGTCATAGGTTTAACGGACGGTATCTCCACTATGCCGTCACCGTCAACATCGGTGCTGTAATACCTGTCAGGTCTTGTACAAAGGGGCAGCAGCTTCTGCTGGCTGAGCTGCATGGGATTCTGGAGGGTCGAATACCTATAATAAACTATCTCCGTCTGGAGGTTACCGTCAGCATTTGTGCCGTCGATGAATATAGCCTCATGCTGCTTATTAAGCAGACCCGAGCGGGTGTTGACATAATTCACAACATTACTGCACATATCTATGCCCTCTGTTTTTACCAGCTCATTATCGGCTGACATATCAAGAAGTGAGGCCTTGGCAGTGGTCACATTTGTTTCGGGATTTGTCTGCCTTTGTATGGTAACTATCTCACGGTAGCCGTCATAGTTGATATCCAGTGTATCAAGTATAGAATAGGTATCGGTGCCCACCCTCTTGAAATCACCGTCGTAGCAGCTGTATATCTCCAGTGTACAATCACTTCCCGCCACAGACTGATATCCAACAAGTACATTATAGCGGTTCTTTTCACCCATCTGTGATACTATAACTCTGTCAACCTCAGTTCCTGCACCTGCCAGCTCCTTGACTGAGAACCACTTGCCTTCACTGTCCTTATCGAGCAGATTGACCCTTATACCGTTATCAGAGCCTGTACCTGTATTATATTCGTAAAAGACAAGAGCTTCTTCACCCGGTTCACCATCGAGATTGCCTATAACAAAAGCCGAACGATTGTCACCTTTTCTTGGATATTTAAGTGTTATGCTCCCACCTACAGCAGCAGTCAGAGCCTCATGTATCTCACCCTGCTCCTCAGTGAGCTTGGGAGCATTCAGCAGACTGTCAACAGTAAAGCTGAATCCCGTACATCCGCTGAGTCCGACACTGAGCGCCGTTACAGCCGAAGCAAGGCACAAACGCAAACAGCTCACCACATCACTTCCGATCATATCAATTTCATTTCATACATTGATATTATACCACATTACCCTGTCTATTGCAAGTCATTTCACTGATTTTTCACCCCTCGGTGAAAGAAAAAATATGACCGACATGATGACTATGATATCACTTGATGCAGTAATAAAAAAGCAGCCCCGCATAAGCGGAGCCGCGCAACTTCTTATTGACCCAGGAGGTCATCGAAATAGAATACCTCATCTGCGGGTCTTGATTTTTCATCACCGATAATGTAAAGCTGATTGGAGAACAGACCGAAGTTAACAACTTCTGCGTTGCCAACATAGCCCTTTATCCTTACGCTTGCAAAATCAGCATCTTTAAGTCCTACAATGATCGCCATTTCACCCTTTACTGATGAATACTGCTTGTAGCCATGACCCATATCCACATAGACCATATATTCGCTGCAGCCTTCAATAGCGTTCCATGAGATGACTGCGTAGTCATCTGTCTTGCTTACCAGTGCTGCTTCGGTTACTTCGGGAAGTGTGGTCTTCACACGGTTTGAAGCTTCGGTGAAGAATTCCTTGCCTTCCTTGGAGTTATAAGCCTTGACGAAATATACTGCACCATGAGGATCATCTATGTGGTACGAGCAGACATCTGTTCTGCCGATCTCAGTTTCATTACCGTTGATATCAACTTCGTATACCACATATCCCATAGCATCATCTATCTTGTTCCATGAAAGACCGTCTTCGCTGGAATCAAGATCTACATTTCCTCTTGGAGGATAGCTTATTCCTTTGAAAGAACAGATATTTGAAGCAGCTGATGTGAACTTTTCACCATCAAGTTCGGTATATGCCTGAACATAATAATCAGCTGTTACACTCTCATCAACGACCAATGAAGTGCCGCTGACATATTTTACGCTCTTGGTTCCATTCCTATCTCTGGTAACTACATAACCATCAGCATCGGGAACCGAAGTCCATAACAGCTTATTGGCTCTCAGCTCTGCATGAGGCTCACGCGAGGGAGCATTTGAAGGAAGGGATACCACCTCGGAATAATCACCGTAAATACCATTCTTGTTATAAGCCCTTACAACAGCTGTTCTCTTTTCAAGCTGAGATCCGCTTATCTCAAAGCTTGTAGCCTTGGTAACACCTGCACGGGAGATCACACCGTAAACGGAGGTATATACCTCATAGCCCACTGCACCGTCAACTGCATCCCAGCTGAGAGTAGCCTTGTCGATACCGCTCCTCTTAACTTGTACCGAAGCAGGTGCTTCACGGAAGCTGTCTACCTTTGCAGATACACTGCCATAGTGCTTCTTTCCGCCGAAATAATTGTAAGCCGCTACACAGTAGCTTGCACTTTTCTGATTGGATATATCGAAGCTTGTACCTTCAACATCGGCAACAACGTATTTATCTGAACCATTATCCGAACCGTATACGGTATAGCCGTCAGCACCGGCAGCCTTGTTCCATGAAAGAATGCCGTTATTGATCTGCGCATTTATCTTGGTGACAGGAGCATAGCTGACATCATACTTTACGCTGATATCAACGCCGCCTGTGATTCCATCGATAGATGCGGAGCTTGAGTACTGCCATGCATCATATATACCGGGATAGTCAACGTAAGTATCATAGCAGGCTACCCAGGTCCTGTAATCATTACCAAGCTCGGGACCGTTTATCATATGGGTCAGCCAGTTGAGGTTAGCATATACACCCGACTCATAGCCGTAGGATTCTATCCTGTCGCAGAACGACCTGCACAGCTTGGTCTTCTGAGCCTTTGAAAGGCCGGCGTGATCAAGTCTGCCGTAATCGTAATCAACGCTCTCAATATCATAGTACACGGGAAGATCAATAGTATAATCCTTCAGTACAGCCGCACAGAAGTCAGCTTCCTGACGAGCCTCGGCGTAGGTTATTGCCTGGGTATAGAAATATATACCTACTTTAAGACCAGCAGCCTTAGCACCCTTTATGTTCTCATAGAACCTATCGTCCATCATGAGCGTACCTGCAGAACCGTATCCGCGGTAGCCCAGTCTGATTATAACGTTATCGATGCCGTCAGCCTTGACTTTTTTCCAGTCGATAGTATACTGCCACTGTGAAACGTCGATGAAGTATGTTTTTTTCATACCATCGAATCTGCTGTCGTGGGAAAGCCTTGTACCAAACACGCCGCTTATAGTCGAAAAATCCGCCTTTATCCTGCCGCTTGGTGTAAGACTGTTCATCCTGTCGGTCACAAGCTTATGTCTATACTTCAGATAACCTGCATCCTCGGAATGATCTGAATCTGAATAGTTTATCTCATAAGATTCTCCTCCCGCGCTTACGACCTGCTTTTCAGAAGTATCTGCTTTTTCAGCCAGAGCGGTGACGCTCATGCCTGCGCAAAGTATACACGCGATAGCTGCACCCGCAGCCGCTTTGAATAATTTCATACTAAATTAGACCTCCGTAAAAGTTACATTGTATTACATAAAGGTTACATTCCAATGCTGTATATTATACTCGATTTCACACAGCTTGTCAATAGAGAGAATTTTCCAAATATAAGAAAAAACTCCCAAAAATCCGATTTTTAGTAAAAAATCACCGATTTTCGGGAGTATACTATGTTGACTTTTAACAAAAACAATTAGTTAAAAAACAGTAAATTTTACGTCACGCATTTTCGATATCGTGTATCTTGTCAACTCTGCGCTGATGTCTGCCGCCCTCAAATGGAGTATCGATAAACACCTTGATAAGTTCGCAGGCAAGACCTGCACCAACCACTCTCGCGCCAATGCAAAGAACATTAGCATCGTTATGAGCTCTTGTGTACTTAGCCGAGAAATAGTCTGAGCAGCACGCAGCCCTGATACCCTTGACCTTGTTTGCCGCCATTGACATACCGATACCCGTTCCGCAGATCAGCACTGCAAGAGCACACTCGCCGCTTGTCACCTTAGCACATACCTCCTGTGCCTTGTCGGGGTAATCGCACTTTTCGCCCTCCTGTACACCGAGATCGGTATATTCTACTCCTATCTCGTCCAGATATGCCAGTACCTCTTTTTTAAGTTCAGGACCTGCATGATCGCAGCCTATTGCAAGTTTCATAATTGCTTCCTCCATATTAATTTATTATCATCGTATACCGCCGCACGCCTCCGTAATGAGGATACGGTATATCATTGTTACGCTGTATCTCAGCCTCGGTGAGCTTTATCCTTTTCAGCCTTTGTGGCCTGCAGATATGACACAGCAAGCTCATCTGCTGTACAAATAAGGCTATCATCATCCTCAACAGCCATACACAGTGAAGACGCTCTCTGCAGGATGCAGTTAACAGGTGCAGTACGCACATTTTCGGCAGTCGCAAAGCGACCCGCCTTTAATTCAGCAGCACAGTCACCGACCAGCATGATATTTTCACAGAACTCCATCTGTGAGAAAAATTCTTCCTCACTGCACACCTTATCATCAGTGATTCGCCTTATCTTACCGCCGCTGCTCTCGAATACAGCACCGTAGATTATTTTAGGCCTTGCCCTCATTACAGAGAATATCCTGCCCTCGTGTCCAACGCAGTTATAAGCAAGAGCCAGCAAAGTGGATACTCCTGCCGCTTTTATATGAGGTGCTCCCAGACATATACCCTTTACAGCACCCACGCCTATCCTCAGCCCGGTATATGAACCCGGACCATTCGCAACAGCTATACAGTCTATATCCGTATAATCAAGACCGGTCTCTGCAAGTGCCGACTCAACCATAGGCAGTATCACCTGTGAGTGTGTAAGCTTTGTAAAAACCGTTTTTTCCCACAGCAGACGTTCTGCATCACTAATTGCCACAGAAGCCGTCTTGCCGCTTGTATCAATAGCTAATATTTTCAAATCTGTCATCTCCGCCGCAGGTCTCAATGGTGAGTTCGCGCTCATCATCGGATATCCTGTTTATCGTTATCCTGATACATTCTTCGGGCAGCTCATCTTCGATATTCTCCGACCACTCAACTGCCAGTACGGTATCCTCGTCCATATAATCGAAAAAACCCGTAGTTTCAAGATCCTCACCCGAGGTTATCCTGTACATATCAAAGTGTATCAGGCTAAGTTTGCTGTCCGTTTTACGGTACTCGTTAACAAGAGCAAAAGTGGGTGAGGTAACTTCGTCACCAAGTCCCATACCCTCGGAGATACCGCGTGTTATAGTAGTTTTGCCCGCGCCGAGCCCTCCGCGGTAAGCAAGTACATCACCGCCGTGCAGACGTCTGCCTATCTCCCTGCCGAGAGCTATAGTCTGTTCGGGAGAAGATGTTCTGTATGTATAGTTCAATTTATCACAACCCACTATTCTTCACCGACGAATTTGTGATCGCCGTAATAATTAAGCATAAGGTCTACCATCCTGCCGTAGGACTCTATTCCGTCCTCCACGCCGTTAGCCTGCAGTGAAGCCTCCATAGCTTTATCACTGACCTCACTAACAGTCTGACTGTCAAACACTGTATCTTCGGCTTCTTCTACCGACTCCCAGTACTCGCGGTTCTCGTTGATATCCACCCATACCTCATCGGAGATAGCATCGTCAAGGGCAAACTGAGTGTAATCATCACAGTACTCAAATACATTATTTCTTACATATGTCAGAGCCGAAAGATAGCCTGAATAACGATACTCAACACTATCACTGCGGTCACAGGCAACAAAGGCAATAAAATTCGCCTCTTCCTCCCTCATGAAGCCTTTTGTATGTGCCAGTTCATGACAGATAGTATCAGGCAGCTTCGCCTTATACATATCGGTATTATAATTTGCTTCCATGGAAAACGGGAAGTATATACCCATAAGATCCATCTGGCTCATAAAGAATGAACAGTATATAGGCTTGGGATGTACCTCATATCCGCCGAAGCAGACAAACTCATCTTCAAGACCCTCAACAGCTTTGCGTGCGGCATCGGTATCAGCCGTAAGGACGAACCTGCCGTTTTCATCACGTTCCACCTGCGTAGAAAGCTCATTTACCTGCGCTACTAAACGGAACGCAAGTTTCTCCAGTTCTTCGGTGGAATGTTTTTCTGAACTTATTCCGTTCAGTTCTTCAAAAGTTGAAGTGTGGTACAATATAAAACAGTTCAATGTTTCTGTACCAAGTATAAACACAATTATCCAGCCGTATATGAACCCGAACACCTTAGCAACTTTCCCGCGTCTGCCCTTTTTAATTATGAGCAAAACTATCATTACTATAAGCGAAAGCGGAATACCGAAAACAGCGATCGCGATAAGTAATTCCCCGAAAGAGAAAGGCAGGAGTGATGTAACGCGTCCGTAGGTATTCACCCAGAACGGGTATACCCATTTCTGATAAAAGTCACAGAAAGGTGTGCATATCCAGGCAAGACCGTTCAGCAGCGCGAAAAACACTGCGCTGCCGATAAGCCATTTAAGCTTGGTATGCTTGCATTTTTTGTCCGTAGTTTTGGACACTTTTACATCAACGCCATTTACCGAAACCTGTTCGGTCATGACTTCGGTTTTCATTTATGTACCCCGTTATATCAGAACAAGCCGTAGATATTGCCCTGATTATCACAGTCGATATTGTTTGCTGCGGGTACCTTAGGCAGACCGGGCATGGTCATGATATCGCCGGTATAAGCTACAACAAATCCTGCACCTGCCGACACTCTCAGGTCACGTACTGTTATCTCAAAGCCCTCAGGCTTGCCAAGCTTGGTGGGATCGTCCGAAAGCGAATACTGTGTCTTTGCAACACAAACAGGTATCTTATCATAGCCCAGTTCGTTGATCTCTTTCAGTGCCTTCTCAGCCTGTGCAGTAAAGATAACACCGTCAGCACGGTATATCTCCTTAGCAATTATGCCAAGCTTTTCCTTGATAGGCAGCTTTTCATCATAAAGGGGCTTGAAATTGCTCTCGTTGTTTTCAATGGTGGAAACAACCTTTTCAGCCAGATCTGTACCGCCCTTGCCGCCATTTGCGAATATCTCGGCAAGAGATACCTCAACGCCCATATCAGCGCAGGTCTTTTTGATGACTTCGATCTCAGCTTCGGTGTCGGTAGCGAATCTGTTGATAGCAACAACCACAGGCACACCGAACTTCTTCATATTCTCGATATGTGTCTTCAGATTTACTATACCCTTTTCAAGTGCAGGAACATTTTCAGCTGTAAGATCAGCACGCGCAACACCGCCGTTGTATTTCAGTGCACGGATAGTCGCAACCAGTACTACACAGCTGGGCTTGAATCCTGCAAAGCGGCACTTGATATCAAAGAACTTCTCAGCACCCAGATCGGAACCAAAGCCTGCCTCGGTGATAGTATAATCTGCCAGCTTCAGTGCGAGTTTAGTTGCTCTTACAGAGTTGCAGCCGTGAGCGATATTTGCGAAAGGACCACCGTGTATCAGTGCAGGATTGTTCTCCAGCGTCTGCACCAGATTAGGCTTCAGCGCATCTTTAAGCAGTGCCACCATAGCACCGCAGCCCCCGATATCCTTAGCGAAAACAGGCTTGCCGTCGGTAGTGTATGCAACGAGTATACGCTCAATACGCTTTTTAAGATCTTCAAGGTCAGCTGCCAGACAGAGTATAGCCATTATCTCAGAAGCAACGGTTATCTGGAAAGAATCCTCTCTCGGTATACCATTTACCTTTGAACCCAGACCGATGATGATATCTCTTAGCGCTCTGTCATTCATATCAAGACATCTCTTGAACATTATCCTTCTCTGGTCGATATGCAGAGGATTGCCCTGCTGCATGGAGTTGTCGATAAGTGCACAAAGCAGATTGTTAGCCGCTGTGATAGCGTGCATATCTCCCGTAAAATGGAGATTGATATCCTCCATGGGAACTACCTGAGCATATCCGCCGCCGGCAGCGCCGCCCTTTATGCCGAACACAGGTCCGAGGGATGGTTCTCTCAGTGCGAGTATAGAATTCTTTCCTATAACGTGCATAGCCTCATTAAGACCAACAGAAATAGTGGTCTTACCCTCACCTGCAGGGGTAGGATTGATAGCTGTAACAAGAATAAGCTTACCATCGGGCTTATCCTTGGTCTTTACATACAGAGATTCAGAAAGCTTAGCCTTATAGTGTCCATAGGGTTCATACTCCTCCTCGGTTATACCGAGTTTCTTTGCGATCTCGGAAATTTTCAGCATTTTAGCCTGCTTGGCTATCTCGATATCTGACAGCATAGCGATCAGTTCCTTTCCAACAAAAATAGTACATACACATTATATCACACAGTGCTGTAAAATGCAAGTATAAAATATTACTTCTAAGGTATAGCAAAAAAGTATATCTCCCTGCATACACAAAGAGATATACCTTTTGATCGCATGATTTTAACTATGTCAGTATCACTGCATAACCGCTGTCTTTGTCTAACAGTGCACCCACACCTTTTTCATAGGGTCCGTCTGTCCACTATATCTTAGCATCATAAAACTCTTCCCGCCTGCTGTCATATATTCCCGCTAAAAAGACCTCCCCGTTTTCAGGAAGGTCTCATGCAAAAGAATATAAAATATTACTTAGTCCTCTTTCAGCAGGTCATCCATAGCATAAAGCCCCGCAGGCTTGTCCTTCAGGAATACAGCCGCGTTTACAGAACCAACTGCAAATACAGACTTAGAGTGAGCTTCGTGCTTCAGGCTTACTACCTCATCTCTGCCAGCAAAGATTATCTCGTGCTCACCTACGATAGTTCCGCCGCGTACAGAGTGCATACCGATCTCGTTTCTGCCTCTCTTGGCACGAACGGAGTGTCTGTCATAGGTGTAAGAACATCTGTTGTCAAGCTCACCATTGATAGCATCAGCCAGCATAATAGCAGTACCTGAGGGTGCATCAAGTTTCTGGTTGTGGTGCTTCTCGATTATCTCGATATCAAACTGGTCACCCAGTATCTTTGTAGCCCTGCGGGCGAGGTCTGCCAGCAGGTTAACGCCCAGTGACATATTAAAGGTGAAGAACAGAGGTATCTGCTCAGCAGCCTTCTTGATCTTGGCAGTCTGTTCCTCGTTGTAGCCTGTGGTAGCAACTACGAGTGCAGTTCCGTTTGAACGGCAGTAATCCAGCAGTCCGTCAAGAGTTGAGGGGTGAGAAAAGTCTATTATAACATCAGGCTTTTCGGGCAGCTCTGCAACGTTCTCAAATATGGGAAAATCTGCATACTGTGCTGTTACCTTGTCGATACCTGCAATAGTTTTGCAGTCATCGCGGTTGCTTATAACATCAGCGATGACTCTGCCCATGTGACCGTTAGCGCCGCATATAACTATGTTTGTCATTTTTTTATCAGTCCTTTCGTTTATGCAATTCCGTTAAGGTGAAAAAGAGCGGTATACCCAAAAAGATAAATACCATATAAAATGCGACTCTATTCCGAATGCGCAGGTAATACACAGTCGGACCATCACCTTTTCTGCTTTTTATCGGAAAACGTATTGTCAGCATAAAAATCCATTTTATATAACAAAGGGCAGAGCGTTCACCGCTCCGCCCCCTGAAATGTTATTACTTTACAAGTCCCAGCTCAGCCATCTTAGCTCTGAGCTTCTCGATCTTAGCCTCTTCCATCTTGATAAGGGGCAGACGGCATTCGCCAACATCCCAGCCCATGAGATTAAGTGCTTCCTTTACAGGGATAGGATTGACATCACAGAACAGACCGTTTGAATTTGCAAAATCAAGCAGCTTGTTCATCTTAGCGTTAGCCTCAGGATACTTGTTCTCCAGGCAAAGCTGAGTGATCTCGTGAGTTTCCTTAGGCATAACGTTGGACAGTACGGAGATAACGCCCTTGCCGCCCAGTGCCATGATAGGAACGATCTGATCATCGTTGCCCGAATAGATATCCAGCTCATCGCCGCAAAGCGCTGCAACTCTTGCTATCTGCGAAATATTGCCGCTTGCTTCCTTAACAGCCACGATGTTCTTTACCTTTGAGAGCTCCTTCAGAGTTTCGGGAGTGATGTTCACACCTGTTCTGGAAGGAACATTGTAAAGGATTATCGGGATATTTATAGCGTTTGCTATTGTTGTATAGTGTACTATCAGACCCTTCTGAGAGGTCTTGTTGTAGTAAGGTGTTACCAGGAGTACTGCATCAGCGCCAAGCTCCTCAGCCTTCTTGGAAAGACCAACCGCATACTCAGTGTGGTTTGAGCCTGTACCTGCAATAACAGGTATCCTGTGATTTACCTTATCTATAGCGTACTTGATAGCCTCAACGTGCTCATCATCGCCCATTGTTGAGCTTTCGCCGGTAGTTCCGCAGATAATAATGGCGTCGGTACCGTTATCTATCTGGAAGTCTATCAGCTCGCCCAGCTTATCGAAGTTGATAGAACCATCGGCGTTCATAGGTGTGACGATAGCCACGCCTGCGCCGGTGAAAATAGTCTTCTTCATGATTCATTCTCCTTTGCCGGAAAAATACTGTCTTTGAAATTTATGATTGTTCTCCCGAAGTTCTTCAAAGGTCACGGGAACATAATTATTTATCATCACACCTGCATTGAAAGCTTCATCTTTGCGGTGTTTTGACATAAACTCGAAGCCGTCGTCAAGACTGCCGTGGATATGACCGTATATGAGATAGCATCCCTTAGGTCTGCGATACCATTCCACCAACGGGTAATGGTAAAGGAAAAACATCTTTCCATCACTCTCGATATATTTTTCGTATACACATTCACAGAACAGATCTTGAAGCTCGGGATCGTTTTTTATACGCACATCATGGTTGCCGTATATAAGATGCTTTCTGCCGTTAAGAGAACTAGCATAACGTATGATGTTCTCGTCGCTTTCCTCACCGTAGTAGGTAAAGTCACCTACGATATAAACATCGTCATCGTCCCTGACCTTAGCGTTCCACCCTTCACGCATGACCGCAAACATCTCATCAGCGTTTTTGAAAGGTCTCTCATCCCATATTATTCTGTCCTCATGACCAAAGTGCAGATCCGAAATAAAGTAGTTCACTGTACGGACCTCTTTTAGGAAACTCTATTAGTCAAAATAACCCTTTGCTGCCAGCAGCTCTGCCAGCAGTACAGCACCGCCTGCAGCGCCTCTCAGTGTGTTGTGAGACAGGCAAACGAACTTGTAATCATACTGAGTATCTTCTCTCAGTCTGCCGATGGATACAGCCATGCCGCCTTCGAGGTTTCTGTCCAGCTTAGCCTGAGGTCTGTCATTCTCCTCGAAGTAGTTCAGGAACTGCTTGGGAGCAGAAGGCAGCTGCATCTCCTGGGGAACACCTGCGAATTCCTTCCAAGCCTGAAGGATCTCCTCCTTAGAAGGCTTCTTCTCGAAGCTTACGAATACAGCAGCGGTGTGACCGTCAGAAACGGGAACTCTCAGACACTGTGCAGTGATAGCAGGCTCAGTAGCGTCAACGATCTTGTCACCTTCGATGTGACCCCAGATCTTCATGGGTTCCTGCTCGCTCTTCTCTTCCTCGCCGCCGATATAAGGGATAACGTTGTCAAGGATCTCAGGCCATGTCTCGAAAGTTCTGCCTGCGCCGCTGATCGCCTGATATGTGCAGGCAAGAGCCTTAGTTACCTTATACTTTGTGTGCAGAGGAGCCAGTGCGGGAACGTAGCTCTGCAGTGAGCAGTTGGACTTAACTGCGATGAAGCCTCTCTTTGTGCCCAGTCTCTTTCTCTGAGCAGCGATGATCTCGATGTGATCGGGGTTGATCTCGGGGATGACCATAGGAACGTCATCAGTGTGTCTGTGAGCAGAGTTGTTGGATACTACAGGGCACTCAGCCTTAGCGTACTTCTCCTCCAGTGCTCTGATCTCTTCCTTCTTCATATCTACTGCGCAGAATACGAAGTCAACCATTGAAGCGATTTTCTCAACATCTTCCTCAGCGTTGAGGATAACCATATCCTCCAGTGCCTTGGGCATAGGATCAGCCAGTTTCCACTTGCTGCCTGCAGCCTCTTTATAAGTCTTGCCTGCGCTTCTGGGGGAAGCAGCCAGACAAACTACATCGAACCAGGGATGCTTGTCGAGAAGCAGAGAAAATCTCTGACCTACCATACCGGTCGCACCGATGATACCTACCTTGAACTTCTTTTCCATAACTAAAACTCCTTTTCCTCTTGCACAGCGCCGTCAATAATACTAAATGCACCAGCATATACCGACAACATTTTGCGCAAAACATAAAAAATTGACAAATAACAAAAAAACCGGTTGAAAACCGGCGCATCATACAATATAATAAGAATGTTGGCAAAATAATTTATCCGCCGATAGCACTCCATCATAAAGTCATGATGACAACCGATGACCTGTTAAACCATCAGTCAGCAAACGATATCCCACATCGCAGCTTCGGCAGTTTTACCTTTCACATCGGTCATTCGGCTTAGGGAGCTTAGTCCGCAGGATAACCCGCAGGACAGACTGTGCTACTCTTTTCAACTGCACCTCTATCTGTTCTGAAATAAAGAATAACATATATTCAGCCGCTTGTCAATAGAAAGCGCCCATGTTCCGAATACATTTCTATGAATTTTCTGTAAATTGTCGACAAACCACCCGTGTTTTTGTACATAACGCGGTATACGATATAAGCAAGGAGAGTTTTTATATGCTAGACCTGAACAACATGAAGAGATCGGATTTCTTTTATGAGCTTCCCCAGGAACTCATAGCACAGACACCTGTCGAGCCGAGAAACGCATCAAGGATGCTTTGCCTTGACCGCTTTACCGGAGAGGTAGGTCATGACCACTTCTATAATCTATGCGACCACCTGAAAAAAGGTGACCTGCTGGTACTTAACGATTCAAGGGTACTGCCCGCACGTATCTACGGTGAGACAGAGGATACACATTCCTTTATAGAATTTCTGCTGGTGGAACAGCGCGCCAATATGGAATGGGAGATACTCTGCCGCCCGGGCAAAAAAGCCCGTGTGGGAAGACGCTTCGTATTCGGGGATGGTCTGCTCAGAGCCGAGATAACGGAAGTTCTCGAAGACGGCAACCGCATCGCAAGATTTGAATGTGATGACAGTACGAATCTTTTTGCTGCCCTTGACGAGATAGGACAGATGCCCCTCCCCCCTTACATAACTGAAAAGCTCAAAGACAAGGAACGCTACCAGACAGTATATTCCAATGAGATAGGTTCATCTGCCGCACCTACGGCAGGTCTGCACTTCACTAAGGAACAGCTTGCCGATATTGAGGCTATGGGTGTTAATATCGCATACGTCACCCTCCATGTGGGTCTGGGCACATTCCGCCCCGTCAAGGAGGACAAAGTCCTCGACCACAAGATGCACCGTGAGCACTATGAGCTTCCAAAGCGCACTGCTGACCTCATCAACAAGACAAAGGCTGAGGGCGGACGCGTTATCGCTGTAGGCACTACTTCATGCCGCACCCTTGAAAGTGTAGCCGCGCTCTATGGTGATATACGTCCCTGTGACGGCTTCACCGAGATCTTCATCTACCCAGGATTTGAGTTCAAAGTTCTCGACGGGCTTATAACTAATTTCCACCTGCCCGAAAGCACCCTTATCATGCTGGTATCAGCTTTCGCAGGCTACGAAAACACCATGAACGCCTATAAGATCGCCGTTGAAGAAAAGTACAGGTTCTTCTCGTTCGGTGATTCCATGTTTATCGCCCCGGGAGCAAACAATAAGTAATCAAAAGAGCGTATGCACGAAATGCATACGCTCTGATCATTTTAATAGCATTATCACTGTTCATCGTTCCATATACAGTAATACTCATCGTCGTCATCCCACGGAGTATTGCCCTCACATGGACCGACATATTTCAGCTTGTCCCCTCTGATTATGACAGAGCACTGATGCTCGGGCTCCCATGGACAATCAGCAACAATTTCATATCCTATCTCATCGCTGTCCTCATCGGATATCTCGATATTCAGACATGGTGCTTTCAGGTGCTTCAGTATATCTCCGCCGGATTCATACTCCTTCACAGCCTTCTCTGTATCCTCGGCTATATCATCATATATGCCCATAGCTTCCCACTCATCGCGCATATAGTACATGAACTTTGCAAGCTTCTCACGGATATCAGCCATAAGTCCGGGATCCTTATCAAGGCGGTTGTAGTGGGCTATACATTTTTCAGCATACCCGATATACTCATCGGTATCGCCATATATCGTTATATCCATACTGCCCTGAAACAGCGAGACCGAATCGAACCTGCCATTCAGCCAGCCCAGTCCGCCATCATCGTGAACGATATCTCTTATAATACCCATGTTCTTCTCCTTTATACTGCAGCCTTGGCAGAACGCTTTTTGTTCTTGCCTGCAAGAGCTTTCCAGCTCTGCTTGTAGCAGCTGTATGCAGCCTCGAATTCAACCTCTGCAGGCTTATATCCGCCGAAGCACACCTGCTCAAACAGGCTGACTGCACGGCTAACCTCAGCTTCTCTCGATATACTCAGCTGAAGTATCTCCTGCGGTGTCATTCCGCGTATATGCTTATCCTTATCTGAGGATATCTCAAGCAGTCGTACTATACGCTTATAAAGCGCTAAAGTCTTATCCTGAGTAGTCCTGCGGAACTTCATCCTGATACGGAAGAAGAACTCTATTATCCTGTCAAGGAATATAACGAACACCAATACGAAGACTACGCCAAGGAACAGCGCTATCTTGCTGAAATAATCCATAAATGTTCTTATGGCATTCGCTGCATTGTTTCCGTTGCCTTCAGATGCTCTGTCCTTGTAATCGGGCACGGTAGGATCAAACGTTACCCAGCCTGCACCCGCTATATAAGCTTCAACAAAGGCATGAGCGTGACTGTCACGCACTACGATCTCGTCATCGTCATTCCTCTCATAAGCAGCAAAGCCCTCAACATACCTGGCAGGTATGCCAAGTGATCTTGCCATGAGTACCATTGAAGTAGCATAGCTGGTACATACGCCCGTCTTGCTTTCAAACAGGAAATAGTCTATCGACTCATCATCGGGGATGTAATCCAGATCGTAGATATAGTCGTTATCGATAAAATAATCTACTATAGCTTCGCATTTATCGAAATCCGTTTTACAGCCGCGTGCTATATCCTCAGCAAGGTCAGCGATAGGCTTGGTTATACCGCCCTTATCGGTATAGCGGTCATATACCCTGATCACTTGTGAATAATCTTCGGGAGTGATATCGCCGTAATAAACACCCCTTGTCAGTATCTTTTCAAAGCTTTCGCGTGTGAAGCCCAGCCTGTTCACATAGCTGTACTCTGCATTACCTTCCTGTAGATAATCAAAGTTGACACTCAGTCCGCCGTAACGGGTACTATTTCCTCTCTCAAAATAGACCTCGCCATGTACGGTCCTATAGCCTTTATTGTAATTGTTATCTGTAATAGAATCAACATCCGTCATGAGAGGCGCAGGTATATAGCTTGGGCTGTAGCTGGGACCCGTAAGAGTTATGGGCGTTAAGTTCTTGTATTCACTGCCGAAAAGATCCTCGGTAAGTCCAAGATCCTTATAGCGCCCTGTCTTTGCCATATTGTACATAAGCTCATGTATATAAGCCGGTGAATTGACAGCATTGTCAACATTGTCACGGGCACCGTACCAGGTATTGTATTCGTCCCTCAGCACCCACTGATCAGCCCTGAACACATCAAAGGATTGTCTGCGTAGATATACCGATGAAATGCTATGTTGCGACCTTGCTTTGAAAAGTATCTCACCTGTTGAGTTTGCTCCGAATCTTGGAGATGAAACATCGTTCAGGTCATCGTAGTCGGTGGTATTGGAATTGAGATAATACTTGAATATACCTCGGTTAGCCTCCAGCTGTGACTGATATTGCTGTTTCGGCAGCATCATGGTAACAGCACCCACGAAGGTAACAAACAGTGATATTCCTATAACATACGAACGGTTCATCAGAAGCCTGCGGCCTTTCTTGTTGGTGTAATCGTCTGCCATCACCTTCTGGTGGAGCATCATAGCAAGAAATACCGTCATCATGAATGTCAGGCTGAGAGTACTTATATTCTGAGCACGTTTGCCGTATATAACAAACGGGAACATGGTCACAAGCATCACGCCGAATATCCTGAATCTGTACACAGTAAAATAATACAGTATGGATATCAGGAAAAATCCAAGTCCGACAAACAAAAATATGTTGTAATAAAATACCGAACCCACTTCCTGTGAGTTGACATAGAACCAGTCGATGAAGCTTACACCCGAATCACGCCAGCCGCTGCTTATAAGCCAGCCCGAGATAGTCAGCACGACCAGACCCAGTCCCGTATATACAAAAAATCGGAGTATCTTCCGCTTTTTTATCTTCTCGAAAAACCAGAAGAGTGCACATTCGTATGCTATAAAACCCGCAGTAACAGGTCTTACGAAGAAATCATAATATGTGCTGAATATAACATTCATGACTACTGCACCCAGCAGCAGCGGAAGAAAATATTTAGCTATGGAAGCATAGAGCCATTTTAACGGTTCTTTCTTTTCAGTCATGGCCCGTCCCCCTTATACCATTTTTTCAAATTCAAATTCACGGCTGACAGTCCACATATCATTACGCAGTGCACCTATGCCGCTCTCCTTGACGATCACGAGCAGACCGTCAAAACTATCCGTAAGTTCGGCAAGCTCATTGGTCATAGTGCCTGTGCAGGCAGTAAAGCATATCATTGACTTGCCCTTCTCATTTATATCATGGTCAGGTGAACGGTTCTCCTTAGGATAAGGTACGATGCCTGCAAGCCTCTCCTGAAGCTGTACAAGCGTTGCCTCATCGGATACATCCGCCATCTCCCACTTGCCTTCTATAAAATAATTATACTCACTCTCATATCCCGATCTTATAAGCATTGAGAGCATTGCCAGCGAACCTTCAATAGATATATCCATCATCTGGTAACTGATAAGATCAGGTGATAGGTTCATTGGCAGATCAAGCCTGAATATCTGACTTGAAGATGTTACCTTCTCATCCAGCCTTACCATAAGCTGATCCTTTTTGGAGGAAAGCTTCCAGTTCACCCTTTTAAGAGGATCGCCGGGAAGATAAGCCCTGTGCTCATATCCCGGAACACCTGTCAGTGCAGATGAAGTTTCATCCGATTCCTCATCACTGTCATCAAAGGATATATTCTGTGATACAGACCTCAGCACATCGGTCTGTGAACCTGTATCGGGGATATGCGGTATTATCTTTATCAGGCACTTTGCAGGCAGATCCTTTTTAGTCCTCCTGAACATACCCATATGATCTGTAAAGGTTATCTTCTCTACAGATATCTCACCGCCGCCGCAAAGAACAGCTTTCATCGGTATCTCTATACACTCGCCATGCATACCCGAGCACATTACCCTGTAATACAGCGAACTATCCTCACCCTGTATATTGGGCGTTACCTTCAATGAAACATCTATGAAGGTGCTGGGCAGTATGGTCTTTTTATTGAAGTCAAGCCTTGCGGTGAAATCATCGCCCTTGTTTACTATATCACCCGGAAGCGACAGGGATACTTCTGTGGTGGCATACGATACAAAAAGCAATATCAGTGATATTAAACTCGCCATGATGAGCAGCAGACCTATGAATATTCCTCCGCTGCCGCTAATCAGGTATGCCAGTATGAAAGCTATGCCAAGACACACCAAAAAGCCGACTATATTTCTTGCAGTTTCCAAATCTTATCACTCCGCAGTCGTAGGACTTTCCACGGTCATCGCCACAGCTCTCAGTGCGGCACCGTTGGTATCAAAATTGGACTTGCCCTTGGGTGACAGCATCAGCCTGTGAGCAAGTACTTCCTCCATTACAGCCTTTACATCATCGGGCACAACATAATTTCTGCCCAGCACATAGGCGTATGCCTTAACAGCCCTCAGCAGTGCGATAGAGCCTCTGGGAGAAACTCCGAGCCTGATATACTCTGAATTTCTTGTTGCTGTAACGATATCAAGGATATATTTTCTTATGCTCGGAGCAGTAGCTACCTTCTGTGCTTCATCCATAAGCACAGCGATATCATCGGTAGACATTACGGCTCTAAGATCCTTTGCCGATACTGCATTCTCACCGTTGGTCATTATCCTCAGCTCGTCCTCATAGGAGGGATAGCCCATTGATATCTTCATTATGAATCTGTCCATCTGCGCCTCGGGCAGATGATAGGTACCGTATGTTTCAACGGGGTTCTGTGTTGCCAGTGTCATAAAAGGTACGGGGAGCACATGGGTCACACCGTCGATAGAGATCTGATGCTCCTCCATGATCTCCAGCAGGCTGGACTGGGATTTCGGTGAAGCACGGTTTATCTCATCCGCCAGCAGGAAGTTGCACATCGCTGCGCCCTCCTTGTACTCCAGTTCCCTTGTTACCTGATTTATCATTGAGAATCCGACTATATCCGACGGCATAACGTCGGGAGTCAGCTGTATACGATTGAATTTACCCGCAACCGACCGTGCCAGTGCGGATACCAGCTGTGTCTTTCCGACACCGGGCACGTCCTCTATAAGTACATGGCCTCCGCAGAGCATAGCAGTTACGATCTTGAGTATTGTTTCCTGCTTTCCGACGATGACCTTTTCTATATTAGCCACCAAAGCTTCGATCTTATTATTCATCAAATATCCTCCGTTTCAGAGATAGTATGAGATCCAAAAAATCACATACATTATTAATTTATTATACCACATTTACAAACGTATGTCAACACAGCCGAACCCATGAAATACGTTATCCATACATATCCGGAGCCCCGTTACACGAAGCTCCGGCAAATAATGACAGACTTCTTTTAAAAAGCTGTAAACTGTTTTATCTGCGGTTTTTCGTCACTTTCCTGACAGTTTTTCTGCGAGGTGTCAGAAAGACCTGTTCTTCCTCAACCTGTTTCTTTTCCTTCCTTTCAAGACACACTACAGTTTCGATACCCATTGTATGCGGAAACATATCCACAGGCTGAATATTCACCGCCTTATAACCGCCTTTGGTCAGGATCCTGAGATCACGTTCGAGAGTTTCTATCTTGCAGGATACGTATACTATCCTCTTCGGCGCCAGCTTCAGCGCACATCCGATAAATTCGCTGCTGGCGCCTGCCCTCGGAGGATCCATTATCAGAACATCACAGCTCTCCCCGCGCGAAGCCATAGCCTGCATGAATTTTCCTGCATCCTCATTGTAAAAACTGATATTATCAAGACCGTTCAATCCTGCATTGACCTTAGCATCCCTGCAGGCGTGCTTGTTCGATTCAACGCCTGTCACATCAGCACCGTTCACAGCACATATAATACCTATCGTACCTGTGCCGCAGTAAGCATCTATTACCTTTGTGCCCTTGGTGATCCCGGCTGCCTCGACAGCATAGCTGTACAATTTTTCGGTCTGTATTGGATTGACCTGATAGAATGATGCAGGTGATATCCTGAATCTGCAGCCGCACAGTTCATCCTCGATATAACCGTCGCCGTAAAGCACTATGCTCCTTTCACCGAGGGTGAGGGGCATACCATCCGGACATATATTATGCACAACAGTGGTTATCTCAGGGTGCGCCTTTACCAGAGCCTTGACGAAATTGTTCTTTGAAGGCAGCATAGCCGAGGCAGTAACGATCACCACCATGACCTGACCTGTGCTGAACGATGTACGTATCAGGGTATGTCTTACTATGCCCACCCCTGTACGCATATCGTATGGTCTTATACGCATATCCTTCATAAGTTTTTTTATCGTACAGACAATGGGCGCTGCTTGCTGTGCTTCAAGCATACAATCATCCACCGCGACCATACGCTTGCTGTTTGATTGGTACACACCCGAAATTATACGCTTCGAGCTGTCTGTTGCGTAAACGGTCTGGACCTTGCACCTGTAATTATACGGTTCTTCCATCGGCACTATATCTTCCACCCTGCCGAATCCTGAAAGCATCCTCGCGGCTTTCTCCTGCTTGCGTGTAAGCTGTTCGCTGTAGCTCTCACTCAGCTGACAGCCTCCGCATCTTTTGAAACAGCGGCATTTTCTCTCGCCGCTGACCGAATCTTTAACTATCTTTTTAGGCATGATCTGCCCTCCCGGGATCATAAGAATACTGCGCATGAGCGCTTTTACTATAATACCACATTCTTCCTGTGCTGTCAACGAGTAAAAGCCTCTTTTACACAAAAACAGCCGTCAGGTAAGGGCAGTACTCATACGGAAGTTTTATGTTATCTATTGGGGAAAACCCTTTTGAAAAAGGGTTATTCCTAAGCGTCAGCTTCGCTGATGCTGACCCCTTTCCGAAAACTTCTATTTCTTTTGGGCAGTGGGTAGCTATGTTTGCAAACATAGCTACCCACTGTCTTTTTCTGTCTTTATAAAAAACTACCCCCTGCCCAAAAGAGTTAAAAGTCTTTTGAAGGGGGTTCGGGGGATAACTTTTCTTCAGAAAAGTTTCCCCCGATAAATAATATAAGCTTCTATATGGACACTGCCCTTATGTGACGGCTGTACGTTTCAGATATTATTCCTCGCTGTTATCATCATTCTCCTCAGAGATCTCAGCATCAGTATCTTCATTCTGATCCCCGTTGATCTCCTGTTCAGGCTCTTCGCCGTGTGCAGCCTTGCGGCGGGCATCGCGTGCGGCAAACGCCTTCTGAAGATCTGCACGCATCTCCTCATCATTCTCAACTTCTGCCTCAACTTCTGCCAGCTGGTCCTCCCTCTCGAAGAAAGCTTCGGCAGCAGCAAGCTTTTTGCGGCGCTTGCTGGTGGGCTTCATAATAATAAGGTATTCCACAGCGATAATTACCATAGTCAGTGCAACAGCGATAACTATCAGAAGATTGCGAACTGTCTTATCGGGAGCCCCGGAATTATTACTGTTATCTGCTGCAGCTACAGTCCTGTCCTGCCCGTCGGTAGTGATAGTATCATCGATGATGATGATATCATAGGTCTCAAGTGTATCATCATTGAATACTACATCAAAGGATGTTTCACCGGCAGCCAGGAATTTGAAAATACCGTTCTCAAAGCTTACAATACTGTCATCGGCAACAACGATGTTTCTGTAGTTCTCTATGTTCATTTCGGAAGGTTCAGCCTGAACTTTGCTCTTCTGAACTCTTACCAGCTTATTATATTTTGGTGTATCCTGATCACCCTGTTCGCCCGATACATCAGGATTTGTTACTATACCGTTATCGACAGAGTAAGATATGGGCACACCTGTTTTATTATCAAGCGTGGTAACTGTCAGGAAAAGTGTCGAAGACACCATATTCTTGTCAAGCACATCAAAATTCAGGGTAACGTAATTGCCCTTGTATTTGCTGCCTGCATCGTTGGTATAATTGAATACGTACTTTCCGTTGAAGCTGTTCTCGGCAGCAACTCCGCCTGCTTCGGGATTTATCTGTGTGCTTGTCAGCTGTAAGGTCGCTGTATCAAAGGCAACGGACATAAGTGCGCCGGATACCGAAGCATCAGCTTCTATCCTCAGTTCTACAGAAACCTTGCCGTCCTTCATCTCACCGGGCTTCAGATACACCCTTGACGGAGCCGATGTGGGCTTATCCGTAACAGGTGCTGTAGGCTTGTTCTCCATGCTTGTGACTTCATTACCCGCTGTCTGGGCAGGATCATACTCAGGCGTTGGGGCTGCAGTTGTGGTAACTTCACCATAACCGTTATCATAGCCGTTATCATAACCGTAATCGTAGCTGTAATCATTGTTATAATCATAATTATAGTTATAGTCATTATAATCGTAATTGTTGTAATCATAATTATAATCATAGCCGTATTCCGCATATACAGAAGGTGCTGATGCCGCTACTGTCAGAGCTGCGGCAATGACCGCAGCAAACCTTTTTAAATTCATTTATAACACTCCCGAACTATTTTGTCTGTACACCGCAAAAGCCTCTATATTTTATAATACAGAGGCATCTGCTTTTACAATTTTATCCATCAGTCAACGATGGTGACTTTCTTCATTACCTGTGGCTCCAGGGGCTTATCATTGAAATCTACCTTTGCGTCAGCGATCTCATCAACTACTTCGATACCCTTTACTACCTTGCCGAATGCTGCATAGTCACCGTCAAGATGAGGTGCATCCTGATGCATAATAAAGAACTGGGAGCTTGCGGAGTTGGGCATCATGGATCTCGCCATAGATATAACACCTCTGGTATGTCTGAGATCGTTCTTGACACCGTTTCTTGCAAATTCACCCTTGATCTTTTCATCAGAACCGCCCATGCCGGTACCTTCGGGGTCACCGCCCTGTATCATAAAGCCCTTGATGACTCTGTGGAATATCAGACCGTCATAAAAGCCCTGCTTTACCAGTTTTTCAAAATTCGCCACCGTGATAGGTGCTGTTTCGGGATAAAGTTCGATAAGTATCTCCTTACCGTTTTCCATTTCTATTCTTACCATTTCCACTTTCCTCTTTCCTTATATTATTCGGCATCGCCGTAGAATTTCTTTTCTTCTTCCTTTGACTTGGGCAGAAGACCCGCGTCATACCTTCTCTGAAGATCCATAAAATACTCGCTCTCGGGAGTTCTTGTCTTCTTGAAAAGGGATTTTCTTACCTCGTCCAGTGTGAAGAAATCACGCTTACCGTCGGTATTTACACAGTAAAATCTGTTCACCTTAGCAAAATTGCCGTTCTCGTCATACCTGTTCTTATCGAAGCAGCAGAAAATATCTCTTGCCATAAGATCACATAATCTCAGCACCCTGGTGTAATTGGATGCATCCTTCCAGTCATCAAGCTCCTCCTTGAAATACTGCTGAACAGGCACACCGTTGACCTCCATGCGCCTAATTATCCTTGCAAGCGCTACTGATGCATCATGGTCGGTCAGCTTATCAAGACGTGCATTTTTATACTCCAATATATAATCATTGACCGTTGCATAGAAAAGCTTGTCATACGGAAATACCTTCCCTGCATCGGAATACTTTATTATCGGATTTTCTGTGTTGATGTTCAAAACCTATCGCTCCTAAACCATTCTCCGTGACCTACCTGCGGTCACCGTACTTTGCCTCAAATTCCTCGACCTTCTTCGCCAGGAATTCCTCATCAACAAAACCTATATTGTCGGGATCCTCGCTGTGATCGATCACTCCCAGTTTCTCTATCTCAGCCTCGTCAGGCTCGGACGCTACGGCTGCTATATCCTTATACTCAGCATAATCTTCAGGCTTCTTTGCATAGGGCAGATCGGCAAGCTTCTTATCCACTTCTGCCTGACCTACCTCACTGAATTCAAACTTAGTGTTCTCCACCTCAGCCACCTTGGCTTCATGCTCGGCATACATAGCCTGCATCTTTTCAGCAACATCCTGCTCCTTAGCCTCGGTGATCTCCTCCTGATGTGATCTCAGATATTTCTCATGCTCGACCTCGTAAAGCTTCTCATACTCTGTCTGCGCATCAACTATCTCCTCACGTCCGACAGTGCTGGTACCATAATCCGCATGGGTCTTTACAGGCTGATTCTTTTTCTCCTCAAGCTCCGCTTCAAGCTGAGCCATCTTAGTCTTTATCATCTCGGGGTCAACGCTCTCGACCTCAAGAGTTTCGGGAACAGCAGTATCGTACTTGGATTCCTTCAGCGTAACTGTCTGCTTGCGTCTGGGTGAAGGAGTGTTCCAGATATCATCAGGATCAACGGGCTTAGCCGCAGGTACTGCCACAGGTGCAGCCGGTTTCTTTTTATTAAATAGAGCCATTACATATTCCCCCTATAGTTAGAATGTCAGATATGATCACCCGCACCAAAAAGCCTGTTTACGCGGACTGATATCTATACATTCTAATTATACAATATTTTGCACAAAAATGCAAATATTTTTTATATGCTAATTGAGATAAATTTCAGAGATTAATTTAGGCAATATTACGTATGTTCATATTTGGTTCACGAAACGTTTGATAAATAGTGATATATTGTTGTATGATATTTGTTATAATTGGTTTGACATATTAATGGGAATGCATATTGTGGAGAGAATGTATAATCTTTTAACCGTTTAAAACTTTTTTATGATAATTTTTACATTTACACTTTTACCTTTAAGGGGGAATCACTTTGGCAAACCAGAAACTTGGAGTAACCGCTAACGAGCTTTTCGCCTGCAATCCTTTCAGGATATTAGGTCTGCCTGTTACTGCGGAGGACGAAGAACTGACCGCGACCTACAAGAAGCTGCTGTCCATGGCAGATTCGGAGAGTTATACTACTGACTATGATTTTCCGACAGCCCTGCCGCCTTTCAAGAGGGATGACATCACGCTGAGAACTGCATACGCCAAGCTTGCCAGCAACGGCTATCGCTGCTTCGCATTTTCAGACGGAGTATTCTCACAGTCGCTGAACGAGGACGATGTGCTGCTGAACCTGAAGGACGTTACCTGCTATGATGCGTTCATCAGATGCTATATGTGGCTCATAACCAATGACAGAGGATTTGAGCATCCCCAGCTGTGGGTACTTCTTGCAAAGTACATAGACAAGCTCATCGACTCCAAGCAGAACGAATGGAAGCGTCTTTTTGATAACCGTTTCCCTCAGTCGGTAATGTCATCAGGTGCAGATCAGATGCTTTCCGAGCTGCACGAAACATTCAAGGACATCATACTTCTTCCTCTTAAGGAAATGGTAAGAGGTTCCATGAGATGTACATCAGCTGTACAGATACTCAAGGCTGCCAAGATAGATGTAGATAAGGTATACACCATACCTAACATAAGCCAGGCAAACGGCACAGGTTCAAAGCTGAGGATAGCTGCAAGAGATATCTCAGGCGTATCCGCAGCTCCCAAGCAGGAGGAGGTACACTCCTTCGCAGCAGCTCCTTCCGCTATATCGGCTGATGCTATCATCAGCGAGGAAGCGCCCAAGCCTGTAGCAAGACCAGTCGTACAGACAGCTAAGCCTGCACCTGCGCCCGCACCTGTTCAGCAGCAGAAGCCTCAGGAAGAGCACAAGGTCAGCCTTGTTGATGACGCGATCGCTGCTCAGGCAGCAGCTTCACAGCCTGCCGGCACATCAGGCAGCAGCAGTTCTTCCGGCAAGACTTCACTTGTCGAGGAAGAGATACCTGTTAAGCACGTTGAAGCTATAGACGGTCTCGCAACAAGACGTAAGCCTGTTATAAAGAAGGAAGAGCCCAAGGCTTCCAATCCTTTTGAGATACCCTCAGACAAGGATCTTGCAAGCAGCTTCACTGTAAACGCTACTCCCGATGAATACAAGAAGCCCAGAGAAAATATGGGACCTGTATCCTATCGTCCCGAGGGCGATGACCTGCCCTCTGCAAATGTCGGTGAAAGGACTCTGGAGGCAGTGGATCCCTTTGCTAATGTGGGCAGCTCCTCTGCAAGAGTGTACGACGAAGGCAGCATAGCTACCGGCACCAAGCGCAAGAGCGTGAACCTTACAGGTCTTGACGGCACCGGCGATGACTTCGCTGATGAAAGGATCGAAATGCAGTTCACTGCACCCGAGGGCGCAAGACGTGTTGAAGAAGAGGAAGATGTCGTTGAAGAACGCGAGATAAGCAACCGTTCTCTCACCTACCTCATAAACGAAGTTGATTCACGTACCGATGAAACTACAGATCAGCTGCTGACCGAGCAGGAGATCGAAGATGAGCTGTATACCGACACCCTTATCAAACTGCTGCGTTCCAACCGTTCCAGCAAAATGATGAAGGAAGTTGATACCGAACACGTATACCTGAACGGCGGCGGCACGACCGAGAAGAAGGGTCCCGATATCACCATGGAGGATATCGACCTGAAGAAGAAGGACAATTCCAATCTCGATTCCGCTTACGGCTATCACAAGTATGACGAAGCTCATGCTGCAGAGGCTATCAAGGAGAAATACAAGAACATCAACATCGGTGATATGCTCAATCCTACAGTCGGCAACTCACTGAAGAGAGAGTATCACGAAGATCCTATCAAGGAATACATCAAGTACAAGAAGAGTGAAAAGGCACTTTCTGCTACTATGATAAAGGTATTTGGTTTCATAGCACTTGTGGGACTGCTGGTATTCCTGATGATATTCTATCTCTGATTTATAACATCTTTACGGAGAGGTTTTATGCCTCTCCGTTTTTTATGCCCACAGGTTATTACATAAAGCAGATATTATATATATATTATCATATATTAATATAGTATAAAAAGATAATATAGTTGACTTTCATATGATTATCTGTTATAATTTATAATGAATAAGTCTAAATCAAAAGGGCTTTTTTGCCTGCTAAGAGGGTTATACTGATGAATGAGAAAAGAAGCGTACAGCTGCACCGTATGCTGGGCAGTCTGTGGAGCGAGCTTATGCACTGTACAGACAGTGTGGGAGCTTTTGTGCTGTGGAACAACAGCCGTGAATATTATATTGATGACAATGCCCTTGGTCTGCTGGGTATGGACAGAGAAGATCTGACCTGTGAGGGACTAAGGAACGTGCTCCTTTGCGCCCTTGAAGCAGAAGCATCATCAAGTCCCGCAAAGGTCATCACTGTGGATGTGGACGAAGAAGAATGCTGTATGGCAGGCTTTGTGATAAAGCGCGATACCACTGTCCCTATTGATATGGGCGAGATATATCCACTGCTCAACCAGAACCAGCTGGCAGAAAAAATGTCCGAGGCAGGCAGTGATGCTTTCCTTATGCTGATACAGCTCGAACATATAGAATCAGGGCGCGATGAAAGATCATTCATAAGGAGCGCACTGGAAAAGATAGGTATGACATCACCCGAGGGTACTGTGCTTGCCTATCATTCAGGACTGAAATTCTGGGTATTTGTCAAAAGCGGCATAACCGCCCCGCAGGAATTCGCTGAGGATCTACAGAAAGTAGTAAAGAATACTGCGGTAACTGACGAATTCGGAGTTGTCATAAGCAAGGGACATTCCATGACCTTTACCGGAGGCTATGTTACATTCAGCAGCAGAAAAACAGCTGCTGTAAAGGAATTCCACTATGCCTCATTTGCACTGTACGAAGCTGTCAGCGAAGGTACCGGCACCATAAGCAGCTTTTCAAGTGCTGTATACGAACTGCAGAAAAATGATTACCGCAGGGTGCAGTATTTCTTCCGTGTACTGGATGAAAATTCTTTCATGTACCACTTTCAGCCCATTGTAAGTGCAAAGGACGGCAGCATCATCGCATACGAAGCACTTATGCGTACCGACAGGAAATTCGGGCTCAGCCCTTTGCAGATAATCGACATGGCAGCGAAGTATGACAGACTGTACGATATAGAGCACGCAACTATGTTCAATGTGCTTTATCAGCTGAGCAGAAACCAGAACTTCTTTAAGAAAAGGAAGCTTTTTATAAACGCCATCCCCTCCAGCTATCTGACGGATGAGGACTGGTCTGCGCTTATGACGGTATACGGTGAACTTATGGAAAAGGTAGTCATCGAGCTTACAGAGCAGACAGATACATCTGATGATAAGCTTGAATACCTTATGAACAGGCTCAAACAGCATAAAGTGGAAATGGCTATAGATGACTACGGCACAGGGTATTCAAATACCTCGCGGCTGATACGCTATGCTCCGCAGTATATAAAGCTTGATCATTCGCTGATCTCGGGGATCGATACCAACCCGAAGCTGAAGAACATAGTTTCCCAGCTGATAGATATGATGCATTCAAACGGCTTTCTCGTACTGGCGGAGGGCGTTGAAACTTCTGCTGAAATGCGCACGCTTTCGGCTATACACGCTGACCTTTTTCAGGGCTTTTACATATCACGTCCCAAACCATTCTTCATAAATGAGATAAGTGAACGGATACGCAGCGAGATAATCAGGTATCACCTTGAAGTTCAGGGCAGCGCAGACAAGATATACCATGCGGCTCAGGATGAACCTGAGGTCATCAGGCTCGCTGATCTGATAAGAGATAAGTATACGGGCATATACATAAGCGGCAGAGATGTTGAGATCATCGGTGCAGCGGATATGCCTGCGGCTGTAATGCCATTAATGATAAAAGAGGGTGCAGTTTGCAGCGTGCACCTTCGTGATGTTTCAATTGAAGCTGCCGGCGGACGTGCCGCAGTAACTCTCGGCAGCGGCAGCAAAGTTACGCTTAAAGTAAGCGGTACAAACAGGCTGACCAAGGGCGGTATACTTGTGCCCGAAAAAGCCGAGCTGACACTGGAGGGTACCGGCAGACTGACTATCATACCCGAAAGCATCAGCTGCTTCGGCATAGGAAATGAATATGACCTTACCTACGGCAAGATAACTTCCCTGCTATCGGACGAGCTGACCATAACCGCCTGCGGTGACAACTGCGTGGGTATAGGCGGCGGAAAATGCAGCAGTCCCGATGGTATATCCATAAAGGCAGGTGCCGTTGAGATAAGCTGTTCGGGTGCTAACAGTATAGGCATAGGAAGTTCACTTGAAAGCAGCAACATAACCATACGGGAATGTTTCATATCAATCGGGGCAGCTACTGCAAATTTCACAGGTGTAGGTGCTTTGCAGGGCGATACCTCTGTTATGATAAAGAACGTTAAGCTTGTGATAGCTGCAAGCGGAAATTCAATGTGCGCTGTAGGCTCTAAGGACGGCGGCAAGGCTCATATCGACATAAGTGACTGCGAACTGTTCTCAAATATCAAGGGCAGAGAGATAGTAAATATAGGTTCGCATAAAAGCGAATGCGATTGCAGTATACAAAGGTCTTCCATAAACCTGAACTGCGAGGGCAGCCGTGTATCGGGCATAGGTGACAGCGAGGGTTCGGGTTCTGTAACCATAAGAAAGGCGGAGATAAATATAGGATTTCTTTCTGCTGACAGCTTTGATATCGGATGCAGGGACGGGATCCTTGATATAGAGGATTGTACGAGGAATGTAAATATCAATAAGTAAAAGGAAAATAAGTGTAGGAATGCGAAGGCAGTCTGTGGAATAAAGTAGTGTATAACGGACTGCGAATTATTGGGAACGGAGTGTATATATTAATGGATGGGGCTACAGGAGGAAGACGCAGGCTCAGGGTGGGTCTGCTCATCAGCAATCCCGAAGACGATTTTGACAGTGCGGTATGCGAGGGTGCCATGATCGCTGCAAAGCAGTATGACGTTGATCTTTTCATACTTCCCGGGCGATATATAGATGCACAGTATGCCGACAGGATCAGAACTGCATACGAGTACCAGTACAACACGGTATTCGAGCTGGCTAACGAGGAAAGGTTCGATGCGCTGCTGGTACTTATAGGCACCATTGGAAGTCACCTGGACAAAAAGCGCAGGGATGAATTCCTGAGAGGGTTCAAGGGTATACCCATAATCACACTGACCTCTCAGATCGAGGGTTATCCGTGTATCACGGTAGATAACCGCACAGGGCTGAAACAGGTGATAAAGCATCTGATAGAATGCCACAGCTGTTTCAGGATAGGCTTTGTCAGCGGGCCCATGACCAGCGATGATGCTGTGGAAAGGTTCGAGGTATACAAGAGCGTACTGGCTGAATACAACATTGAGTACGACGAAAACAGAGTTGCATACGGAAACTTTTCCAAGTACGTGACCGATGAGGTAGGGGAACTCCTTGACAGATGCCCCGACCTTGAAGCCATAGTATTCTCAAACGATCACATGGCAATAGGCGGCTACGAAGCTATGGAGAAAAGGGGCATAAGACCCGGCAGGGATATACTTGTAACGGGCTTTGACGATGACCCTGCGGCTACAGATCTTTCACCGCACCTGACTACCGTGGCGATGGATTCGACCGAGCTTGGTTTCAATGCGCTGATAGAAGCTGTAAACTATATAAACGACGGTACTATCCAGCAGGAGATACTTTCATCCAAGATGATAATAAGAAATTCCTGCGGCTGTACCGATGCTATTTCTGCCGAGCTGAACGGACTTCAGAACGATGCGAAGAAGATCTCAGCCCATGCAGAAGATATATGCAAGACGGTATTCAACAGGTACAGGCTCAGCGACAAATCAAAGGCGTACCGCGAAGAATTCGCTCTGATAGTAAGGGATCTCTGTTTGTGCGGCGAAAAGATAAAGACAGACAGTGACTATGACCCTTACGAAATATTCGACAGGCTGGAGGCTATGATAACCGATGAGTTCTTTGAATTCACCGATCTGGAAACGCTTTACTCGGTAGTGGAGTATCTGCACGTTTCACTTGCCTGCGACCTCAGCACCAAAAACGAACAGCTGAGACTCAACAGTATCATAGTCAGGATATACAAGCTTATATCCGAAAGGGATGTAAGGGTCAGCGAAGCTAAGATCAGGGACAATATCTATATGACCTGGCTGACCAATTCAATAACCCGTGATATGCTGGTATTTGATGCTTATGACGATGAAGCGTACCGCTCGGTGGTGGATAAGCTGAGAAAGCTCCATGTGACTTCAAGCTATCTATATGTATACGATAAGATAGTTGAGCACCGCAAGGATCAGAACTGGAAGCTGCCCGAGGGCATAAAGCTGAAGGCATGGCACAACATGGGCAAGACCATGCTCCCCTCCCCCGAAGAACAGAGCATAGCACCAAATGAACTGCTGACAAACAAGTTCTTTGTACATGACAGACGCTGCACCATGATATGCCTGCCGCTGTTTACCAATGAAGAACATTTCGGTATGCTGATATGTGAAATGGAGCATGAATATTTCAGCTTTCTGCCGTCGATAACAGTACAGCTTTGTGCGGCGCTTAAAATGCTGATTGTCATGAAAAACCAGAAGATAATCGAAAAGCAGCTGAACCAGAGCCTTATCGAGATACGCGAGAACAATCAGCTGCTGGATGAACTTTCAAAGCAGGACTCACTTACAGGCACACTCAACAGACGCGGTTTCTTCGAGGCTGCAAGAAAGCTGATACGAGCAGATGAGAATGACGGACGCAGCGCCATGATGATATTTGCCGACCTTGACAGCCTGAAGACCATAAACGACCGTTTCGGCCATGAGGAAGGTGACTTCGCGATACGAGGCATCGCAGGGATTCTGTCAAGAGCTTTCAGGGGCGGAGAGGTTATAGGCAGGATAGGCGGAGATGAATTTGTAGTATGTGTACTTTCAGACGACAACTTGACAGCCTCTGCCATAAGAAAACGTATAGATGAGAACTCTGCACACTTTAATGATAATGAGGGAAAGGACAAGGAATTCTATGTTCACGCCAGCGTTGGCGTATTCCCTTTCAAATGCTCAGCAAATGCCGAGATAGGCGAACTGCTGAGCCATGCGGATGCACTGCTGTATTCGCAGAAGAAAAACAAGCTCTCTGTATTGAAATCGGAGAGAGCAAAGCAAATCAAGGAATGATATCGAGGTTAGACAATGGGAAAGATCTGTAAGTCATGCGGAAATTATTACAGCGGAGAATATTGCGACAATTGCGGCTACGGTAAGCCGACAGGAGTATCGGAATCGGTAAAGAAGTACAGAAAAGCCGCAAGGAACAAGCCTTTGCGTATGCAGACCGAGGAGGACAAAAAGCTGTATGCAAAGTGGGCTAAGGAGGAAAAGCAGGAACATACCGAAAAAAGGAACGACCCGAAAGCGAAGATGCATTTTCTGCTGGTAGTCATCATCGCCGCTGCAATAGTGATAGGGTACGCGCTTTACAAAAGCGGTGCTTTATTCTCAAATACCCGTGAGGAAGTTATCGAACAGTATTTTTCTTCCATATCCCAAGGAGATTTTGACAAGTTCGTAAAGTGCTTCCCGAAAGAGATCAAGCGTGAATACGAAGATGACAGACAGGCTTCGGGTCTTGGCAAGGAAGAGTACATGAAAGCCCTGTATCAGGAATTTACCGATACCTACGGCGAGGGATACAGTATAATAGTAAAGTTCGGCAATACGACCGAGCTTTCGGCTGAGGACTACGATATGTCTGCCTACAAGGATCAGCATGGTTCTGCACCAAAACTCAGTGAGGTCTGCGAGGTAGTGACCACCGTGGAATTCCGCGGTGCTAAAGGCAGCCATACATCAAGGCTGTATATCTACGTTGGAAGATCAGGCGGATACTGGCGCATATTCGGTATGGATGAGGATATGGGCAGCATCAACGCTGACGGTACCCCCAATGAGGGTGATGTACCGCCCATAGAGGATGGATCAGATCCCGAGAGATAAAGTATAAAAGCACCCCGTTCAACGTGTGAACAGGGTGCTTTGTTATGTGCATCATATTCTGTGGCGTCTTCGGCTGACCTTGTAGCGGTACATATTCTCATCCGCGATAGTCAGCAGTTTTTCAACATCGGTATCATCCTCGTCACTTAGTGCACAGCCAATGCTGGCGGTAACTGTGTAAGGCTTATCATCCCCTGCTGTCAGCTTGCTGAGATTGTCACAGAAATCATTGACATACTTATCATTGTCAAATTTATCCTTCTCTCTCAGACCAAGGATGTAGAATTCATCGCCGCCTGCACGACAGCAGATATCTCCGTCGTTTGCAATCGACCTTACGGCATCTGCAACTCGGATTATACCGTGGTCACCCTCTGAATGACCAAATGTATCATTTATGTATTTCAGACCGTCCATATCTACAACGGCTGCAAACAAACGATCATGCGGTTTTGCCCTCTTAAACAGCTTTTCTATCTTCTGGAACATACCGCGCCTGTTAAGCAGTCCGGTCATCTTGTCATTTATGGAAAGCTCAAGGAATCGGTTCCTGGTACGTACCATTTCAAGGGCGTTGTTGACAAATCTCAGCCAGTTGCGGTATACCATATTGTATTTTGGGGCATCGCTCAACTTACGCTGCAATACACCATATCCAAGTGTATTATTCGCAAAATGCACAGCAGAAAAATAGTATATGGAAGGTGGCTCATTTTTTATAAACTGCTGCGGCAGCATCTCCGAGGTATCGAAAGTTATCCTCTTTTTTAGCTCCTGCAGATCGTCAAGTCTATCCTTGGATCTGAACATAACAAGATCCATCTTTTCGGGATAACCCTCTTTTATATCCCGTGAATCATCGAGCCAGTCCTGTCTCAGACAAAGAAAGAAATTTCTCATCGGAGATACAATATAAGCCGAATTATAGATATTCTGTATGCATTCCTCAGGATCACGTGAAGCTGTAAGCTGTTCGGGTATATGGTTCTCCATAAGCAGTCCTATGTCGATATTATCCTCATATACATTCTTAGTATAGTTCCTCATCAAAAAATAGATAGATGTTCTTACTGCATCAAGAGTATTCCTTGCATCAAAAGTACATCCACAGCTCATACCTGTATGCAGTGCCGAAGCTACATCGACCTCGTATGGACTGATCTCTGCTCCGGGTTCGATACGGCGGCGTAAGATATCCACTGCATCTGCTGCACATTTGGCATAGTTTGACTCTATGGAGGTGAGTGTTATATCTGAAAGAAAAGCATCAATTGTAGCCTCAAATCCGAGGACTATCATATCCTCGGGAATATGTCCGCCAAGATGTGTGTATTCTTCTATAAAACCAAGAGCCATGTGGTCGCTGGAGGCTATGAGAGCATCCGGTTTTGATACCTTTCCGGATACTATATCCTGTGCAAGCTGTACACCGCTGTTGTACCAGAAATCACCATAGATTATATGATCCTCAGACACCTCAAGACCATGCTTGTGTATCTCGTCCAGCATTGAGGCAAGACGGTCTTCAGCCTCATAATTGTCCTTGAAACCTGTTAGCAGACAAATATCCTTGCAGCCGTGAACTTCGATAGCATGACGGCAAAGTTCACGCATAAGCTGGTCATTGGAATTCTCGGACACTATAAGATCTTTAAAAGGCTTTCCTATGCTGATACAGGGTACCGATGTTTTTTTGATTAAATCATTATAGATCTTATTGATAATATCCGTATTATTATTATAAGTCATACCTATGACATCAACAATGATGCCGTCGAACTTACTGTAATTTGGAAGATTATAAATGTTATTCTCACCGTCGAGATATTCTTTCAGATAGAAATCAAACGCCACCATTGATGAGACGACCACAAGATCATAGCCATATTTTTCACACTGAGCCGCTGCACCGATACTTACTCTTTTCGGATGAGCAGTTTCGAGCATACAAGTCAGCAGGCAGATAGTTTTACGTTCATTCACAGTGCACACCTCCAGACACTGACATATTTTATTAATTGATTATAACACACTTTCAATAAAAAATCAACCACTTTTAACCATTTTTTATGATAATTATTTAGAATTTTTGTATTACTACCACAGATACAGCAAAAAGGGCGTGTAGCATACGCGCTCACGCCCTTTTTATCATTATCGTCAGATCATTTACGATCTTTTATAATATTTTTGCTGCTGAAATAAGTCACGAGGAAGTATCCGCCGTATATCGCTGCAAGTATAAGTGAGGTCACAGTTATGGAACGTCCCATATCCTCAGTGCCGAATACCTCCAGAGTCTTTACTGCAAAGTTCATGCCGAATACCGAGTGCAGCACTGCAAGTATCAGGGGTATAAGGAAGAATATGCCTGTCTGTCTGAACAGTGATCTGTTGAGATCCTTTTCGTCTGCGCCTATCTTTCTGAGCATCTCATATCTGCCTACACTGTCAGCACTCTCAGAAAGCTCTTTCAGCGCAAGTATCGCTCCGCTTGCTATCAGGAATACAAGTCCTACATAAAGTCCTACGAATGTAGCTATAGCACCTAAGCCTGCCGAATTTCTGTTAACTTCCTGGCGCGATGTGAACATGCAGGCGCCGAAATTTTGGTTTTTCATCAGTTCGTTGATTTTGTTATTTACGGTCTTTTCAGCTGTGTCTTTGTCATCGGAAAGATAGTTGCCTATAAAGTATTCCATTTCCAGCGGACTCGATCCCGTTATAACATCGTCGGGTACTATTACAATACCCGTGTTTGTCCTTGCAACGTCTAAAGTGATGAATCCATCAACTGTATCATCGTACTGCGATCTCAGTGTTCTTCCGAATACACTTATCTCATCACCCTTGTCAAGGGTGCGGTCACGCAGTTCTTTAGTAGACTTGAAATTGCAGGTAACTATAAAGCTGTCTTTTTCAAGTTCAAGTTCATCTCTGCCGTAAAGTCTCATGAGAGCGTTGTAATCACTGACTTTTACTATTTTCTCGGGTTGATCGAACATTATCATACTATTATTTTTCTTGATCTCCTCAGCATCTTCACCCAGCATTTTTTCAAATGTCAGACTTTCATCCATATAGGTGTAAAAGTGAGCGTATTCACTGAAATCTTCAGTAATATCAATACCCTCCTCCTCAACGATCTTCATAACGTCATGTTCCGGATAATGACCGTTTAAATAGAACTGAAGGTCGTAATCCGCAGGGCAGAGTTCCTTGATATTTTTGTTCAGCGAATTGCGTATGCAAAAGGCTGCCGCAAGCATACAGATAGTTACGAAAAGCATAAGGCATATCATCGTCATGGACATTACCATAGTGTTAACCTTGCTGCTGATCTGACGGAAGGTGAAACTGTTAAGGCTGCGGAAGTACATACCCTTCATGGACATCACTGTACGCAGCAGCATACCCGATACCGACCAGAATATAAAGAAAGTTGAAACAGCACCTGTTATGATGCTTCCGATGATTTTTGCTCTGCTGAGATCCTGATAGCCTGCAGTTACTGTGTAATAAGCTGCACCCAGAGCTATGGCGGATATGATGAATATAACCACGCATACAATGGGATTTTTCAGCTTTATCTGCTCGGAGCGTTTGCCCGACTGCATAAGATCGATGAGCTTCATCTTTGTGATGACTATGCTGTTGAATACCATAACAACAAAGTACATCACACCAAAGTAGAGGATCGTCTTTGTTATCGCCTCGGCCGATACCGTGAACTTGTATGCGGTCATATCAGCTTCAAAAAGGTTTGCAACCAAAGCGCTCATCAGCTGAGAAAGTCCTATGCCCACCAGCAGACCCGCTGCCAGTGAACCCAGACCGATGATACCTGTCTCTACAAGCAGCAGCCTTGATATGCTGCCCTTGCCCATGCCGAGGGTCATATACAGAGCGAACTCCTTATGCCTGCGCTTCATTAAGAAACGGCTGGCATACACTATCAGCAGACCCAGCACACCTGCCACGAAAATGCTTATGCCCGAGAGAACGGTGGAAAGCATATCAATTATCTCATAGCTGCTTTCGTCCAGCTTCATCATGGCTGCCTGTCCGCCGATCGCATTGAATACATAGAATACCGATACGCCTATCATCAGCGTGAAAAAATATATCGCATAGTCCCGCAGACTTCTGCGGATGTTGCTTACAGAAAGCTTAAAGAGCATCGCTAATGTCACCTCCCAGCAGTGTCACTACATCTATTATCTTATCAAAGAACTGCTTGCGGGTATCCTGACCGCGGTTTATCTCATTGAATATCTTTCCGTCCTTTATGAATATCACACGGCTCGCATAACTTGCAGTGAAGCTGTCGTGTGTGACCATCATAATGGTAGCGCCGCATTCTGTATTCAGGTAGCGGAAGCGTTCAAGCAGCATCCTTGCACTCTTTGAATCCAGTGCACCTGTAGGTTCGTCAGCAAGCACCAGCTTAGGTGATGTGACTATTGCACGTGCCGAAGCCACACGCTGTTTCTGTCCGCCCGACATCTGGTATGGGTACTTTTTGAGAACGTCTGTTATGCCCAGCTGTTCAGCTACGGCATTTACGGCTTTCTCGATCTCACCTGCAGGCTTTTTCTGTATTGACAGTGCAAGTGCGATATTTTCGTAAGCTGTCAGTGTATCCAGCAGGTTGAAGTCCTGAAAGATGAAACCCAGTTTCTCGCGCCTGAACTTATTGAGCGCCTTGCCCTTTATCTCGGTGATATCGCTGTCATCAAGATAGATATGACCTGCGGTAACACGGTCGATGGTGGAAATGCAGTTTAACAGCGTTGTCTTTCCGCTGCCCGATGCACCCATTATTGCAACGAACTCGCCTTTATCCACCCCGAAGGATATATCATCTATCGCCTTAGTAAGGCTGGATCGGCTGCCGTAGTACTTCTCGATGTTTCTGATCTCCAGTAATTTTTCCATTCTCTTTTTCTCCTTTGCTATTGCTTTTATATAACTGATCTTTACAGTTGTCTTCTCTCTTTTGTTCTATATTTGCGGGGGGCTCTCCCCTTCTTTATTGATCTTTATATCCGTTTTGCTGTCGCTCTTTCTTTATGCCTTATTATAATGTCTGCTCCTGCTTTAAAAGATCTGTGTACTTTTTCTTTGCCAAAACATACATTACTGTGCATACTGCAAGGGTAGTCATGCCCTGTGATTCGATCGCACCCGTCTGTATAGTATTTATTACCATTCCCATAAGGACTGCTATAACTGTTACTGCACAAATGATAACTGATATTCTTGTCTTTTTCATAACTATCTGCCTTTCCGCTTCAGCTTTTTTCGTCAGGGGTTCTTTCCCCTTGGTGTATCTTTATTATATCACGTATCTTGCTGTCTGTCGTTTTTTCTATATTACTTTACATTACAATTTTGTAATGTTGCTTCTTCTTCCTCTATCTCCTCTTTGTATTTCATGGAAGAACATCCGTAGATGAAGGTACCTAAGACGATCATTGTCGCCATTGCAGGATCAAAGACCTCTGTATGCGAGTAGTTTATCACTGCGATCACGAAAAATATTATAGTTGCCAGTGCGCTTATTACCATTATTTTTCTTGTGTTCTCCATAGTTATCATCCTTTCTTCCGTTCACATCTTTCAGGGGTCTTTCCCCTTGCTGTGTCTATATTATAACAGAAGAAAAGCTGTCTGTCGCAATTTCTACATTACTTAACATTACAGTTTTGTAATATTCGCGGTAACATGATATCACCCCTATCCCTTCTGCAGAAAAATGCAGTCGGGGTACGGGGTGTGATAGTTATTACATATTATGCAGTCTGTCCTTACCGAATACTATGGTGATCTCTGTATACTCCCCCTGCACCGAATCAGCCTTAACGGTATGTCCAAGCTTCGTGCAGAGCATTTTTACTATATATAGTCCCATTCCGGTAGACTTTGTGTGCGTCCTGCCGTTTTCGCCGGTAAAGGATTTTTCAAAAATATTCGGCAGATCGCTTTCGGGTATGCCTATGCCGTTATCCCACAGATGCAGTACTGTCCTGTCATCGAGATCCTCAGCGTATACCCTTATCTCATCGGCTTCATACTTTATGCTGTTGTTCATAAGCTGACCCAGTATGAAAGCCAGCCACTTTGCATCCGTCATTACCTCAACATCAAGCCCCCGAGCAGAAAGGGATATATTGCGCTCCTGTATCTCGGTGCGGTTCTTCATGGCTGTTTCACCGAAGATACGTTTCAGGGATGCATTCTTTATTATATAGTCCTTTTCTGCGTTGCGGCTCCTGGCATAGAACAGCACGTTCTCGATATAGTCATCTATGCGTTTGAGCTGTTCGGCATACCTTGTACTGCCGTCGTTGTGACACATAAGCTGCAGTGATGCCACAGGCAGCTTTATCTCATGCACCCATAGTTCTATATACTCACGGAACTCAGCATTCTCACGGCGGTATTCCGCGATGCGTTCGCACATGGATTTATCCGTTCGCCTTAACACATCATGCAAAAGCCTGCCCTCGAAGAAATCGGGATCTTCCAGCACTTCCGCCAGCAGATATTTTTTATCCAGTTCATCAAGGCAGTTCACCATTTTATCGTAGTACAGCTTTTTTCTTACAAAAGTCAATACCTCGGAAATTATGCCCCCAATAAGAAATATTGCATCAAGCATGATCATCTGCTCCGCTTCCATATGGAAAGCGTTCATGAAAATAAAAGCGATAACAAGTGCGGCAGCAAATATCCAATAGGCTGCTGCCCTGTCCTTAATATAGTCTGCAAAACTCATTTCAGCACGTACCCCTGTTTCTTGCGTGTTTCGATAGCATCCTCAAAGCCAAGGTCAGCAAGCTTGCCGCGCAGACGGCTGATATTTACCGACAGTGCGTTATCGTTAACGAACTCATCATTATCCCACAGGGCAGTCATAAGGTCATCGCGGGTGACTATCTCTCCCTGTCTGTCAAACAGCAGCTGGAATATTATCATCTCATTTTTGGTGAGCACCTGTTCCCTGCCGTTCCTGGAGATGCTGCCCTTGACAGTACTCACCTCAGCATCGTGGAACATCTGTAAGGTGCTTGTCCTGTTAAATCGTTTGAGCACCGCGGATATCCTCAGCAGAAGAATAGTGGGATTATAGGGCTTGGTCACGTAGTCATCAGCCCCGAAGCTCATGGAGAGCACCTCATCTATCTCGGTGCTGCGGCTGGTGAGCATTATCACAGGGGTATCGGTGAACTTGCGGTACTCCTGCAGCAGGGCTTCACCGCCCACGAAAGGCAGGTTTATATCCAGCAGGATAAGGTCTGCATCGGATGCTTTCATCTGTTCAAGGGTATTGCTGAAATCTGTGACAGCGGAAGCTTCATAGCCTGAATTGCGCAGCAGAGTAGCAACTTCATCGCGGAGGGCATTATCGTCCTCGATAACGAGTATTCTTTTCATATATGTAAAACTCCTGTATCATAAATTTATACAATATAATTATAAACTATTTATGCAGATACGTCAACCCCGAAGCACTTTCAGCCTTCATGATGCAACGGCATTTATCCGCATACAAAAACGAGCGTGGGCATATGATCGCTCACGCTCGTAAAATGTTAAGTACCTACACCATGCCGGTAACACTGTGCTTAGCCGCTATTATGCCAAAGGTATAGCACTTGCCCAGTGAAAGTCCCGTCTGGTGGAAGGGATAATCCGCACCGCCGTAGAACTGTCCTCCCAGATTGCCCACGCAGTAAAGTCCCTCTATGGGTCTGCCGTCAGCATCCAGGGCTCTTGCATTCTCGTCGGTGATGACTCCCGATACCTCGGCAGATACACGTATATGCTTTCTCGCTCCCCAGAATGGTGCTTTCTCTATCTTGTGCATATACTTTGCAGGCTTGCCGAAGTCCGTATCCACGCCCTTATCGCAAAGCTCGTTATAGCGGTCAACGGAAGCCTTCAGCTTGTCATAGGGTATATCAAGTTCCTTGGCAAGTTCTTCCAGTGTAGCGCATCTGTGGAGGTCTATAAGGTTCTTGAATACGCCCTGAGGATTTTCCACCGCACCCGGTATGAACTTCTCCATAACAGCAGGCGGAACTTTACCGCTTACGAACTCATCGTCAGACCAGTCCATATAGGTGCTGTCATAGACAGTGCAGTACCAGCCCTTTGAGCCTGTTTCCCTGTGTTCGGCATCCAGCATCGAGCCTTTGTATGCAGGCTGGGTTCTCAGGATATTACCCATGTATACAAATCCCGTATACTCATTGGTGAAGCGTTCGCCCTCCATATTCAGGTAGAGGAAAGGTTCTTCAAACATGAGTGCGGAATCGAAATCGTGCATCATCTTTGTATGACCGAGAGGTTCCATAACTGCACCTGCGGATATTGCAAGGATATGACCGTCACCTGTTTTGCCGAACTGTTTTTTATCGAAGTCGGCTATATCGGGACACCATCTTTTAACCATAGCAGGGTTGTTGGTATAGTCACCTGTTGCCAGTATGACTGCTTTCTTCGCATTGTAGCGGATATACCTGCCTTCTTTGTTCTTTGCGATGACAGCACATACCCTGCCATTCTCACGCACCAGCTGAACAGCCGGGGTATTATAGAACACCTCCAGGGGTGCACCTGCCTTCTGAACGTTGTCTATGATATTCCTCAGTGCATGACCCACGTTCTTTGGCTTGGGACCCACCCAGGGTGCCCAGAAGTAGCAGTGGTCATCGCCGTATTCATAGGAATTCTCCCTGTCCTGCCAGTGACCTGTGAAATCGCCGCTGGTGCTGATAAATGCACAAAGTCCGTTGCCGTCGTTGAGTAATTCTGCCGAACGCTTATTATCGTCCACTTTGCTTCCGTCACCGTACTCGGTTTCCCTTGTAAGTCCTGCCCTGTTGAGGAACCACATCATAGCTTCCTCGGAGTGTTCGGCATAGGCACGGAGAAGTTTAGTATCTGCACGCCAGCTGCAAAGGCTGTTGGTATGGTGTATCCACTTGGCGATACCTGCCTCGGTTGAACGCGATTTTATTATAGCCGATCCGCAGTTGCCCTGAGATACAGCTCCTGATTCTTTTTGCAGCAGTGCGACTTTAGCGCCAAGCTCCGCTGCTTTACAAGCGGCAGGGACCCCTGCTGCGCCTGCACCTACAACGACGATATCGTAATCGTTTACATCATCAGGTATGATATCCTGCAGTTCACAAACAGAAGCATCCAGTTCCTGTTCAGTGATATTGATATTTTCCTGTGCCATTATTCTTCCTCCTTTTTAAGCACATACTGCCGTCCTCATCAGCGTAGGACGGCAGCTTTTATGGTTACGGTTCGTTAGTCCATTTTGCGGACTGTATTTCATTTGCTATGGTCTGTGTGTTTGGTACTTCCTGTCGGTCATGCCGCGTAAGGAGTTTATACGGTGGTATGCTTTGGTATCCGTTGGCAGACTTTCGTACTGCGGTTGACCTGTCGCCCCTTGCGGGTCGAGAAATCTGATTCGCTTCGCTGTCAGATTTCGTGCGCGGCAATAATTTTACGCGGATAGTTTGTGCGTGTCGTATGGTTTGGTACACGCTCGTACAATTTCGTTATTGCCGCGCTTTTTTGACAGGGGGCGGGAGTTTGCTGTGCTTTAATAGTTCGCTTTGTATTTTGGTTTTGCGCCTTGAGTTGAGGGCTCTGCCCTCAAACTCCCGCAAGCCTGCTAGCGCGAGGCTTGACCGCGCGCTTTGATTCCTTGGCATTCTATCCTCAGTACAGCTGCGTTATCTTCCTGACAACAATTATGAATTATTCATACCTCAGTGCGTCGATAGGATTCATATTGCCCGCTCTCTTCGCAGGATAGTAACCGAATATCAGTCCAGTCAGCATCGAGAATGCCAGAGATATAATGATCGCAGGAATCGATGGCTGTACACTCAGTGTGATGTATTCAGCATATTCAGCCGCCATATTGTTAAGCAGCAGCGCAGCTACCTTGCTGAGAAGCACACCGTTCAGCACGCCTATAAGAACACCGATGGTACCGCCCGTAAGACATATTATTACAGCCTCTACCACAAACTGCGAACGTATATCTCCGTTCAGTGCGCCAAGGGCTTTTCTTACACCTATCTCGCGTGTACGTTCAAGGATGCTCACAAGCATTATGTTCATAACTCCCACGCCGCCAACTATCAGGGATATCGCCGCTATAATTGATATCGCTATGGTTATTACGTTCAGCACCGTGGTTATCATGCCCATTTCTTCCTGCTCGTCATATATATTCATACGCCATACCTCGTTGTTGCGGTATATAGGCTCGAAGTAATCGTTGATGTACTTCTTTGCAGTCTCGGAATCACAGCTGCTGGTCCAGCCTATCTGTGCACTGTGGAGTATGGTCTCTTTCGGAGAAAGACCCTTAGCTTCAAGCATGGTGTTGTATGGGAAGAAAACATATATCGCTTTAACGGTATAGATACATAGCCTTAAAACCGCCTAATATCGTCATTTTTCACACTTTATTTGAACGTTCAAAAAAGTGTGTTTTCGTAGATGACCGAGCCTATTTTGTACCGACTTTCATTTTCAATATCTAAAATTGATATTTCGTATATCAATCATTCATAGCTGTGATATTGAACGCAAAAAATAATAATATAATAATTTTAACCTCGCATTTCTTATTCATCGTGACAAAATATCGGTGCATTATTTATCCATAGTGAACTTGTAATTTGTTTCGATAAAAGCACAAAGCAATCTCCCCTTGTATCATTGAGAAATAATACAAGGGGAGAAATTATCTCTGTGAAATTTTGAAAGTTTACTTTGTGACCGTTTCTATCGTGCAAGTATGAACCTTAGTCTTTTCATCATAGTTGATGCCGACAAGTATGATCTTACCTTTACGGTTCTTTAGGATAGTCGGATATTCACGGTCTTTGATCTGCTGAATGGCTGCCGTGTCAGACTTGTTCCATTTCAGCTCGATAACAAGTGTCGGATCGGTAGCCTTACGAGGAATGAAAACAACATCAGCGATACCCTTACCGCTTGGAAGCTCCTCGATCTTCATGTAGTTATCAACACAAACGATATAGGCAAACTTGATAACATACCTGAGTGCCTGCTCGTCATTGTAATAGGTGGGAGCATAGTTCATCATACGAATTTCGTCAATGGCTTTCGCAACAGCTTCTTCATTTCCGCTTATTGTATCTTGCAGGAGCTTTTTGGAATTACTGAGAAGATCGACCAGCACTTCATGCTTGGTCATTTTAAGGATATTGGAAAATTCAAGCCTGATTTCGTCGTTCGGGATATGAACAAACTCCCTGATGATCTCGTCCTCGTCATCGCCCTCTCCGAGTATCTCAACTTTCTGTTCGTATGCCAGATAGCCGAGGTGAACAAGTAAGGTCAGAACATCGTCTTTCAGCTTGAATCCTGTTACGTCATTCTTAAAACTGCTTGTGTTGATCTCAATGGTCTCGCCAGCAATAAGCTGTGCAATATCCCCTTGCAGACCTTCTTCGTCCATTTCAATATAGTCAAGCAGATTATCCGCCGCCGAGGTCTGTCTCCAATACGATGTGTATTTTTTCTTTTTGGCAGCACAGATAACCGAATACGGGTTGTAAACAGACTGAACATCACCAACAGTATAGCCGTCATACCATTTCTTCATCTTGCGGAAGTCAGCGTGATATTTGTCGCATATCTTATGAACATCTTCTTCCAAAAAACCAGTATATTTTGCAAATTCATCAGGCTCTATGATTGAATGTTCCTCAAAATCAGATATAGCAGACTGTGAACCATCTTTCTTTATAGGCAGGATACCTGTCATATATGCTGCGGCAAATATCTTGGGCGTTGTTGAACTGCTTTTAAAAAGCATACGCAAGAACAGTAGGTATTCTTTGGAATTGACCATAGACTCACGAATGGGTGCGTCCCACTCGTCTATTATCATCACAATTTTTCTGCCTGTTTTTTCTACTGCGTTAATAAGCGTTTGATCGAATGATGAACCTTTTATGATGTTTGTATCAGTAGCAAGGATTTCATTTTCAACGTTGTCCTTAATGAATTGAATCAGCTTCTCAGGTTCAACTTTTTCAAGCAAATTTGTCATATCAAGATAAATAACATGATATTTATTGATATTACTCTCATAGGTTCTATCGCTGCTGATCTCATACTTTTCAAAAAGGCTGTGAGAATCGCAAGTGTAGTCATAGTAGGCACAAAGCATTTTAGCAGCATAAGACTTGCCGAAACGGCGCGGACGGCTGATACACACCAATTTGCTCGGAGTATTGATACGCTGATTTATCAAGGCGATAAGACCTGTCTTATCAATGTAGTCACCATTCAGCACTTCCTCAAATCCGCTGTTGCCGGGATTGAGATATGTTCCCATAAAAATCACCTCCGTGATCGTAACACGATACACTTTATCTATTCTATTATACCCTATATCAAACAAAATTGCAAGAGGTCACAACTAATTTCTTCCGAAAAATCGTAGGCTGTGACCTCCTGCATATGTAACATTACTTCTCTACCGCCACATTCATTTCATGCCCATCCTTGAAGATGATCTGCACCTCGTTCTTGGACAGTACCCTGATAACCTCAATGACCTTGCGGACGGTCACATCGTCATATTCGGCAAGGTGGCAGTCATGACGGCGCAGCTCCTCACCGACAGCCATGAGAGCGTATTTCTTCTCATCACTCAGCTTGGCTTTGGTCTGCATATCGTCAAGCTGGGTTTTCAGGTAGGCTTCCTCGTCGTTCAGGCTCTCAAAGTTTTTGTCGAGGGCATCTTCATCGACTGCACCGCTTGTGATCTGACGGACAAGTGAATCCCTCTCGTCCTCTATTTCTTCAAGGCGTTTCTGTATTTTGGCAGTCTGTTTCTGCATATCGCCATTGTCGCCGATGACAGCAAGGATATTCTGCTCCATTCGGGCAAGCATATCGCCGTTTCGGGAATAGACAGCGTTCAGAGCCTTGACGATAGCATTTTGCAGGCTTTCTTCGCTGATTGAGGGAGAATGTTTGCAGTATTTACTGCCGTGATCGAGCCTGCTGATACACCGCCACACGATACGCTTGTGACCGTGTGAAGTCCATGTTACCCTTCGGTATGCCGTTCCGCACTCTCCGCATATTAGAATATCGGTCAGGGCGTATTTGCTTGAATACTGCCCCAATTCCGTCCTTGCCTTTGCAGAGCGTTTCTTGATCGCTCCACGCTTCGCAAGTTCCTGCTGAACACGATTATATGTATCACGGTCGATAATGGCAGGGTGGCAGTCATGAACGATGTACTTATTTTTCTCGCCGTTGTTCTTGACACGCTTGTGGGTGATGCAGTCGATGGTGTAGCTTTTTTGGAGGATTGCATCGCCTGCGTATTTCTCATTTTTGAGGATGAAATTCACATTCGCCCTGTTCCATGTTGACGAACCGCTTCGGCGTTTGATACCCTCCGACTGCAATTGATCTGCGATGCCCTGCATACTCATACCGTCAAGAAACATGACATAGATACGGCGGACAATCTCCGCTTCTTCCTCCACTATATACGGCACACCGTCCTCGCCCATGCGGTAGCCGAGTGTCTTGTCGAGAACATACTTGACCTTGCCCTCACGGAAAGATTTCTCGATACCCCACGATACATTTTTGCTGATACTCTCGCTCTCTGCCTGAGCGAATGAACCATACAGCGATATGATAAATTCGCTGTTCATCATCATGGTGTTAATGTTCTCTTTCTCAAAAATAACGCCAATGCCGAGCAGTCTCAGTTCACGGATATATTCAAGACAATCCACAGTATTTCGGGCGAAACGGCTGATTGACTTGCACAGCACAAGGTCGATTTTCTTTTGCTGACACTTGCGTATCATCTTGTTGAACTGCTTGCGGTTCTTGGTCTGCGTACCGCTGATGCCCTCGTCTGCGAATATGCCTGCAAGCGTCCATTCGGGGTTGGAGTTGATGAGGTTCGTGTAGTATTCTATCTGCACCTGATAGCTGTTCGCCTGTTCCTCGCTGTCGGTGGATACACGGCAGTAGGCAGCCACACGAATTTGCCTGTATTTGGACTGTTTCAGCTCGGCAGGCGAGAGGGCAGGTATCATCGTAACATTGGAAGCCATATCGTTATTCTTCGGCATTGTTAACCTCCTTGTATGCGATGCGCTTTCCGTTTCTGAACTCTATCGCTATAACCTTGTTTTCATCAACGGTTATTCTGCTTACGATCTGCAATAAAAGCTCCGTATCAATCGTTTCGGAAGGCTCATGTCCTGCAATCAGGTCTTGAAGCTCCTGCGTGATATACGGCTCTCTGCTGTATGTGCAGGCGTTGTATTTCATGACTGCCAGCGCAAGCGTTTTCGACTTTATCAGCTCATATTCAATGGGCTGAACAGCACAGAGCTGAGATATTTCCTTTTCTGCCTGCCGTATTTCTTCGGTAGGCTCATACACAGTCAGAGGCGTACCTGTTTCAAGCATATCGGAATTACCGACAACATCGTTCATAATGCTCTGCACCACCGACACGAAATAATCATCGGGAATCCTCGGCTTAAAGTTCGCACAGCCCTTACGAGTACACCGCCACCGTTTGTAGCCTGTCCTGTCGGAGAAATGCACCATATTCGTACCGCACACGGTACAATAGGACAGCTTTTTCAGCACCGTGTAGGTATCGGGGACTTTCACTTTTTTGGCTGAGTTTCCGATATTTGAAGCGCCGAAAATGTCCTCCGAAATGATTGCAGGATAGCCGTCCGCACCGCAGTACCGCCCGTCACGGAGAATGCCGTACACCTTGTCGATAGCTTTTTTCTTATCCTCCGAGAAATAGGGTATCTGTTCATCATAGAGTGCTGCACCGATCTTACTGCCAGATAAGCCGTTTGCCTTTTCGTCAAAGATACGGCGGATTATCTCGGCTTCACCAATATCAACAGCGATCCTGCCCTCTGCCCAAATGTAGCCGTAGGGGGTCTTTTTAATTGCCATTCCTATCCAACCTTTCTGTAAATTCAAGTCCGCTGGGCAGCCTGAAAGTCAGCGTATCGCCCGAAATGGTGATGCTCTCGACTGCTGTTTCAAGTATCTCCTTACGGGCTTCGGGAGTGCCGTCATAGCCTTTGAAAAGCTCTGCAAGAGTTTCCATATCATCAATGGTCTTGTCCTTGTTCTCACTTGCCCTGTCCATACTGCGTGACAGGCTGCTGATCTGCATATCAATTTCCGTGACCTCACGGTCATACTTCTCGGTGGTGATAAAGCGTTTTCTGTACAGCGTGGCGAGCCTGAGCTTCTGCTCTTTCAGGTCGGCAATGGTTTTTAGCTGATTTGCTCCCTCTGCCGTACCGTATTCCATAAGTCTTTGAAGCTCCGTGAGCTGTGCATAGCACTTGCCGATGATCTCCGCATTATGGGTATGGAGCTTGTCGCACAGTGCTGTGAAAGCAGTCTGCAATTCATCAGCATATAAAACAGTGTTATTGCAGGGATTGCCGACATCGTAGCGATAACCGCATTGCCAATAATCACGCTTTTTGGAGCGTATCAGGGCATATGTGTGACCGCATTTTCCGCAAATCAGCTTCTTTCTGAATGGCGATTCGACCTTAGTGCTTTTCTGAGGTGTGGACGCTTTCCGCATATCCCTGACAAGGGCGAATTTCTCCTTGCTAATGATGGCAGGGTGGCTGCCCTCGATGTAATACTGCGGCACCTGTCCCGAATTGGGAATGAACTTCTCACCCATGAATTTGGAGTAGGTTTTCTGCCAGAGTGTATCGCCGATATACTTCTCCTGTTCCAGAATGTTCAGCACCGTCTTTTGATTCCACGCTTTACCTGTGGGTGAGGGTATGCCCTCATCGGTCAGAGTAAGAGCGATCTTCCTTGCACCCATTCCGCTGATATACATATCGAATATCCTGCGGACGACCTCGGCTTTATCGGGTTCGATGATGAGCTTGCCTGTTTTCTTCTCTTTGGTGTAACCGTAGGGGACACGGCAATGCCCGAACGTACCCGATGCCATTTTCTTTTGAATGCCCCAGCGGACGTTGTTGGATATGGACTGTGATTCCTCCTGCGCCAGACCGCCCATGACGGTTATCATCATTTCGTCCGATAGCCTTGCCGTGTCGATATTTTCTTTCTCAAATGCTATGGTGATGCCCAGCTCTTTCAGCTCTCGGATAGATTTCAGGCAGTCCTTAGTATTTCGGGCGAAACGGCTGATAGACTTCGTGACGATACGGTCGATTTTGCCAGCCCTGCAATCCTCCATGAGCCTTTGAAACTCCACACGCTTATCCATGCTCGTCCCCGAAATGCCCTCATCTGCGTACACACCGACAAGCTCCGATGTCTCCGAACCTCTGTACAGGCTCGTGAAGTACCGCACCTGTGTTTCGTAGGAATGCTCCTGATCGTCCTTGTTGCTCGATACTCTGCAATACGCAGCCACTCTGATACGTCCCTGCCTGATCTGCGACACGGCAGGGATCACTGTCATTTTCTTCATAAACATCAGCTCCTGTTTTTACTGTTCAGATTTTGATACATATTTACGGTTTAGATGACCTGTTGCTTTTTGAATACGGAACAAGCAATTCGCCTGTTCCGTACCAATTCCGTTTAATCTTCGTCAGTGCAGTATGTCAGCCCATTCTGCAACTGGATAAAAATGCACTCGTTTCTTTCATGCTCCTCGCCGTCCGATGCCATCATCGCTTCAAGAAAGAAATGCTGTGCGTCTTCACGGTCAGACCATACACGTTTTACTCCGTTGCAGACGGTTGTAATCTTGCGACTGCGGTTCATTGCCAATTCGGGGATTTTAAGCATCTGTGATACCTCCTAAACCATAATCTTCGATAGACGGATAACTGGAGAAGATCATATCACGGTCAAGCTCGTCAATTTTTCTGCGCTGTTCCTCGGTGATAAGGTTCTTGCTGACGAGGTCGGCAAGAATTTCACGGCTGACAGCGTAATAATACTCTGCCTGACCGTAGCGTGTCCGCTCCGTTACACTGTCGCTCTTTGTACAGAGAGCCGATGTACTTTCGTAGGATATTCCGTTAAGCATTGTTCCTCCTTCCCCTTGTCGGGGAGACATGGAATACCCTCATCTTCAATGTTACACTTTAAAGCGGTGAAAGTCAACTGTTTCGCAGCAAGTTTGGAGATGCGCCGCAAGAGTGACACTGAAAAGGGATATTCCCCGGTTGATTTTGCACATACATATAGCAATACAAGAAAATAGCAGCATAAAGATTTCGAGAGAAAATTTCACAGTGCAAGGAAAACGACCGCAGTTGGGCTGTCGCCCTGCAAGGGAGTTTGACGCAGCAATGTGGAATTTTATCCGAAAGATTTGTGTTGGTATTTTCTTGGATTGCTATAATATAGGTGCGACTTACAAAAATGGTGTCTTGGTGTCTGAATGGCGTAATATCGCCGTTTTGGGTGTCTGGTTTGCCGTCTTATCAGACAGAAAGGTGTCTGCTCCATACACCCTGCCTGTCTTTCATACACCATTTCAGACATCTGAAACAACGTAATATCGCCGATAAGACACCAAGACACCTTAAACTCAGGTCGATATATATTTTATAGCGATACCTCTGAATCCTCTGACGGTCTTTCCACCTACTGAGATGTTATTGGTGTACTTGATGCTGAACTGGTCGCTGTTCTGCTTTACCCAGCTTGTGAAAGTGTCTCGCTTCAATGCCGTCAGAGCATTATCATCACACCATCGGTAATAACTGTCATATAGTGCCGCCGATGAAACGCACAGCTTTTCCCCATACATCACCCTGTCCGTATCTTCCAGAAACTCCGTGATATTGCAGTTATCCTGCATAGTCTCCATGACGTTCTGCCTTGCCCTGTCGGATATCGTGAAGCGGTAATTGTTGGCAAGCAGGCGGAGCAGTCCGTCATACATCCAGCAGAAAATCTTCTCTTTCTCAGCGATGAATTTCTCGGCGATATAGGGGTCAATAATTCGCCTTTCGGGCGGCGGCAGGGTGGTAAGGATTATCATTCGGCGTGAGAAGCCCTTGCTCTTGTCATAGAGCGTTTTGGGACTGCCGTTGCCGAAGCACAAAAGCCGTGTATACAAGAGCGCCTGTTCCGACTGCTTGCCCTTTGCTTCAACATCTATGGGCGTTTCGGCGGTGACGAGGTTCTTGATGTAACCCGTTGAGGACAGCGCCTGCATTTGCATATCGTCATCTATCATAAGCAGACGGTCTTTCAGATTGTAGCGAAAAAAGCGGTCTGTCTCGATTCGGTGGATATTGCCCGTAAGCATATTATCCCTGAAAATCTCACGGAGTACGATGCCGATGCGAGACTTTCCCTCGCCGCCCTGACCTATGAGAAACATCATCTTTTGCCCTTTCGTGGAGGGTATCAACAGATAGCCGAGATATTCCTGCAAAGTGACCACATCTTCCGGTGTGAGCAGTTCCAACAGAAACGTCATGAACTGTTCGGGATAATAAGCACCGTTTCGGATATTCGGGTCATAGCAGATGTTCAGGCGGTTGGTGCAGAACTCCCTGTTGGGATAGAAGTTCCCTTGGAGGTCCAGCTTTCCGTTCTGAACATGGATAAAGTTCATGTCGGGCGGTATAGGCTCGCTGTATGTATAGAGCCTGAGCGCGTCCATTATCTGCACGACTTTCTTTGACAGCCCTATCCACACACCCAGACGGAGCATACGATAGACCTCGTTGCCGAGTGCGTTCTCGTCCACAAGTCCGTCATAATCGAAGAACCGTCCGCCGATGCATTTCATAGGGTGCTTCTGCGTGAACAGCTTGCAGAATTTCAGCTCATTAACGGTGGTCTTGTCCAGCATCCAATCGGGAAGCTCACGCTCTTTCTTCTTTTCAGGTGAAACGGTTGCCGAGGCATTCTCCCCATTCTTCGATACATCGTTTGTATTCTCGTTCAATCCTGTCTACCTCCGTTTTTATTTCTTCCTGTTGCTCTTTGTCGAAACGATTGAACGTTTCAAGCATATACTCCGCATAGCCGATATTCTGCAAAGCGTATACGAAACGCCTGTCCGTTTCATCATCGGGAGAAGTCGGAACATAAAGCATTTTGTACTTGTCCAGCAAAGTAAAATACCTGAGCAGAACATCATACATATGCTCCGCCCTTGCTTTCTCTGCCTTACGCTCGGCGATCTCCCTGCGCCGTCTGTTGACTTTCTCCATATCCGGTGGCTTGTCCACGTCCAGACCAAGTGCAAAATCGCTGTTGAGCTGTTTCACCGCTTCGATAGATGACAAGCCGAAAAGCTCCTGCACCAGCTTGATAACATCGCCGTGTGCCTGACAACCGAAACAGTAATAGTGGTCATCATACAGCTTGCAGGACGGGTGACGCTCCCTGTGGAATGGACAGAGCGCCATGTTTCCTCGGTGGACTTCCACGCCGTAACTGCGGGCGGCGGTGGGTACGTCCACAAGCTCTTTTACTTCATCAAATATTGTCATTAAAAGACCTCCTTCACATACAGCCTTTTTCACCCCAAAAGTTGTACGAAAACGTACAACTTTAAATAAAATATGTTTTTATTAAATTAAAAATCATATGTTATCACAAAATGAGAGCCTGCATTTTGTGATAACAGCACAGCACATTTCCCGATACTTGAAATACATATCGCTTTGTGCTATAATGTATATTGGATAATTATTGAAAGGCGGCTATCTATGTACAAGTTCTGCGACTTTCAGTCTGTTACCAAATTGCTGTACAGTGGGCTGATAAAATCTACGATCAAATCATATAACGTAATGATGAGCGACCTTTTTGGTGCATATAACGCCGCTGAAAGAAAACAGGCGTTTACAAGCAGTGAGCTTTCACGTCTGGGCAACGGTAAGCGTGTGCCGTCAAAAACGTGGGTAGACTTCTATCAGCGGAATGATAAGTCTGTCATGATCGCAGATATTATGAGCATTATTCCAAATATCGTAGATAAAACATCAATGCAGAAAGCACTGTTTGAGCTTTACACCAACGACAGATTTATCCCCGATGATTATATGCAGATATTTTTATCAAGCCATAAACCTGAATATTCCGATGATAACGCACTTGCGGAACTCATTTATGATGTTCTGTTCATTTCTATCGTCCGTCCTTATGAAGAAAAAACAAAGGAATGTTTTGTAGTTATACCCTTTGATGTTTCCGAGAATGAAGTTCCGTTTACAGATCAGAAAGCCGATGTACTGCCCACTGTAAACATAAAATCTCCGGAATCGCCTGACACATTGTTCGCCAACAGCGAATATGTACCGCCGTGTCCGCATTTCTGCGGTTATGCGTCTGATATTGATGACCTGAACACAATGTTTGCAAAGGACAACAAGCTGTTTGTGACAGGCTATCCCTGTGTTGGCAAAAGTGAGTTTGTTCGTGCTTATATTGAGAAATACCGTTCCCAATATAAGAAAATCGGTTATTATTTTTACAGCGGCAGCCTGCGTTCGATCATTGCAAATATGAACTCGGATATGCCTGTATCGCTGAGTGATACAAATAACGCTCTCTACATAAGCAACCTTAATATTCTCCACACACTTGATGAAAGCACCCTTATCGTTATTGACAATTTCAACGTCGGCATTGAAGATGATGAATGTGCGGACGATATTCTCAAACTGAAATGCAGGGTCATCTTTACTTCACGCAGGCGATATGAGGGAGTGACTACATTCAAGCTAAATGGTATTTCCAAGAATGACGGAATGGAGCTTGTAGAAAAGTTTTTTGACAACCCCACGCCTTTAGCTGAACATAGGCTTAAGGGCATTGTCAGTATGCTCGGAAGAAATCCTCTTTTCATAGAAATAGTCGGCAAAATGCTGATAAAGGGCGGCTGTACAACCGAAAGATTAGATTTTGAGCTTCTCGCCGGAGACTATTCCAAATTTGATCAAAAAGTAACCTTCACAAAAGATGGAAAACTCATGAAAGAGTCTCTTATCGGTGTTCTGAGAAATATGTTCGGATTTTCTGAACTCTCGGAGGTTCATCGCAAGGTTCTGTGTATGATGCACGTTGCAGTAGAAGCCCCCATACGAAAAGATGCAGCAATAGCCATGTTTGGGATTAACAGCGTTCAGCCGATAGACGATCTGATCGACGCAGGTTTTGTATCGGAAACTTCAAACGGCATGATACAGATGAGCCATTTCATATCGGAGATTGTTTTCAGCGCCCTGAAACCCGACAAGAATATCTGCCGTGAGCTGATAGACCGAATCAGGCTTATCGGAAAAGATGAAAGTATTCAGTGCGATTTCGGCGATATAAGAAATATCATAGCTGAGTTTGCATTTTTCCCCATAGTAAAGCCTGACACTGAAGCCGTGGAGGTCGCCTTCGACTGTTTCAAATTCTTTTGGCGTATCCATGATATTGAACGTATGGAAGAACTGAATGAGAGAACCTTTACCCTTCGTGGATTGACAGAGCCGAAACAGCTTGCGATACAAGAACTGGAAGAAGCCGCTATCGAAGCCGAAAAGAGAAATTATGTCAAGGCATTGGAATTTCAGAAAAACGCCATTGAAAAAATCATGGCACTTGATGATGAATATCTGAAAGCAGAAGCTGTAAGCAGCTATGCCTATTACCTTGAATATTCGGAAACGGCTGATTCCACCGAAGAATTATATGAAGCCTACCAAAGAGGTATAGAACTGTTTGAAGGTCTTGAACTTGATAACGGCGGCAAAGTGGAACAATGCCGTATCATCACCCGTTATGCCTACTTGCTCCTCATGACCTGTAAAACAGATGAAGCACTTGCGTGGGCTGATAGAGCCGTTAATACACTTGCAAATCTCAGACCAAGAACTGTACCCAGATATGAGTCTTTTGCCGATGCGCTATATGTCGGAGGGCTGTGCCATTTGCTTAAAAATGATGATAAAATCGCAAAATTTGAACTGGACAGGGCTTTCCGCATATACTTAATGGATCACAAAAGAGAATCCGATTTCATCGAAGACAAGCTCGAATGGGTATTCAATTTTGCCTTAGATGTGGACTCTGATATTATGGAAACGAAGCCTTTGAAATATCTGTTTGAGGTTGAAGATGATTACGATGATGACCTTGATGATGACGATCTGATCGATGACGATGAAGAGTTCTTCCTTGATCCCGATGCCTTTACAGAAGATGAGGACACCGATAAATCCGACTCATCAGATGAAATCGAATAACCTCAGCAGCACATCAATCACCACAGCAACAGGTGCGGCATAGTACAAAACATCGCCAATCGTTCTGACGGTGCAGAAACGTTTTACTGACTTGCTGATTTGCTCGGAAGCATTTTCCGCCGCCGCTGTTGCCGATCTCACGCTGTTGGTGCAGGAAGTTATATCCTTCTCCATCTGATCGCTGTTTGCCTGCACATACTGCATCAGCTCGTTGATGGCTTCTTTCTCCTGCGCTTTGACCTGATGATAGATGTTGTAAACACTGTCAGAGACCTCTGTCCTGACGCTTTTTGCGTACTGCTCTTGCAGGCTCAGGTTCTGCATCTGATGTTCGGACAACCTTTGTATTTCGGCGTTTATAGCTGTCGAATAGTTCTTCAAAAGTTGGCACATCTTTAGCGTTGCCGTTACCAGAAGAAGGACTCTCTCGTCCCTCTGTGCGTCCACTGACGATACTCCGATCTCCTCCGCCATTTCCCGAACTCTCGTTTCGATTGCGTCCAGTTCCGGCAAAGGTGCTGCCTGTTTCTTGGTTTCCATTGGTCTTACCCCCTGTCTCTGTGCCTTGTGTGATTGTTCGTACTCCCTGTGGATACGCTCCGCTTCTTTTATCATCTGTTCCCGTGTAAAGACCGCCGTTTGCTGTTTGTGTTCTGTCTGCGGTTCTTGTACTGTCGGCGGTGAGGGCTTCGGCTCTGTCGGCTTCTTGCCCTCGCCAAATCTTGGTAAGCTCATATTTGATTCCTTTCACTGTATATTTGTCACCCAGCTTACTGCCCCTGACCGAGACAAGTTTACCGTTCTTATCGGTATAATTCGGGTGACGGTAGGATATAGTGTTGCCCTTGACACGGCATTCCACATGATAATGCTTCATCAGGGCATTGACCACATCTTCTAAAGTTTTGTTGTTCGAGTCGGCGCACTCGATACGAATGACTTCCCGAAGTTCATCTTTGAATGTTTCCTTACCCTTAGCTTTCATCTGCTTCTCGGCAAAGGTTTCCTTGTCACGGTCGGGATCATCGTTATAATAATCCTTACGGACAGAGTGTACAAGCCCTCGCTTCATGCACTGCTCCCCGAAAAATTCGCACATGGTCTGCAAATCTTTCTGACTGCGGCGGTATGCCTTGCCTGTGACGGTGTGGCAGTTGCCCAGAAGAAAATGGACGTGCTTGTGCGGTTTGTCGGTGTGAACGGCAAACATGACCTGATAGCCGTCAAAAAACTTCTCGGCGAACTCCTTTGCAATGTTAAACACTTCTTCATAGGTCAGCTTGTCATTATCATCGGGAGAGAACGACAGCGACATCTTGAACGCAAGGTTCGTCCGCTTGTTATCACGCTTGCCGAACAGCTTTCGTGTGGTGAGAATGTCACAAGAATAAATGTTGCGGTCGCAGTTCATCTCCCAGCACAAATGCGGCGCAGTTTTTATGACACCTGCCTGCTGCTGTTCGGGCAGCTCACCCAGCATATACCGTGAAGCCCGGTCAAGCTGTATCTGCGATTTGCAGGGTTTATAGTCCACATTGACATTTCCGTACATCACTTAACGCCTTTAATGCTGAACTTCGGATTATCCAGAAATGCAAGAATCCGCTTCATGACGGCTTCATTGGTAATTCGGATAGCCCCGATCTCGGCTCTGACCTTATCGTCCTGCCCGATGTTGGAATAGTAAGCAAGCTGATTGAGGTTCGTGCCGATCTTGCGAATCTCGTGGATAAGCGGTGCGATGTCATCTGCCACGCTGTAGATCCTGACTTCGCTGTCCCTGATTGCTTGCATCAGATAGTCGGTCTTGCTCAGTCCGCTTGTTTCATGCTTGGTATTCCAGAGCTGAAGCTCCTCGTCGGTCAGTTTCAGACTGATCGAGTGATAGCGCTTTCTGTTTATCATTTTTATCCTTTCTCCGCCTGCGGCGGTCTTAGGGGAAGGTCTCGGAGGGGGAACGTCTCTGAGCAGGGAGACCGATGTGTCACTACATCGGTGCTACCTGCCCGGCGCAATCCGACGGGTCACGGTCCTGTTATTACAAGACATCACGGCGATAAGCCGTTTTTTCATAAGCAATTCGCTCCGCCGATTGCGTTCGAGTCTGCAAATTCCTCTGTGATATTTGCAGGCTTTCTCTTTTCGCATAAAATGCTATCGGGCATTTTTGCGTTATATCCCCGATTTTTCCACCGTCTATTGGTTTGTTGCTGTTGTTGTAACACTCCGATATATGTACGGCGGTAAAGCTGTTTCAAGCAGTATCAGCCGCCGATAAAATCGAAATCAATACCGGAATAATCATCATTTTCGCTGTTATCAGCGTTGCCAAAGCCCTCCGCGGCGCTCGGATTGCCGCTCACGGCATATCCTCTGCTGTCCATTGTTCCCATGGGAACAGCTCGAATCTCATTGAACTGTACAGGGTAACTGCTGTTCAGACTCAGCATCAGACTTGCGAGAAACTTCGGCATTTCGGCGATAAACGCCTTGCCTACCTCGCTGACGATCTGCTGAATGAAACGCTCCTCACGCTGACGGGTCTCGAAATACGGGTCATCAGCCAGTTTTCCCATACGGTCAAAGTAGTCATTGACCGCCGTAATGGCTGCAACATTGGTGGACTTGATCTTGTCCTTATCATAGTTATGAAGATAGTCCCAGGCTTTGGCGTGTTCGGGGTTATCCATATTGAAGCGGAAACAAGTAGTCAGAACCTTGCTCATTTCTTCTCCTCCTTTTTAAGCTGTGCAACGGCGAAATATTCATAGCCCTTTGCAGAAGCCTTAATGTCCTCGATGATAGTTACTCTATCCTTATCATAGTTTCCGAAATTTTTGATGAGCTTTCCTCCGCCGCCCGTGATGTAAAGGCGCATCATTTTCGGGTCATATTCATACTTGCGGAGCAGAGCAAAAATGCTCTCGGCGTATTCGGAAATTGCCTGTCTGAGAACCTCGGCATACTCGCTGTCAATGTCGGCAGTTCCGTAACGGATCATCGACTGGATAATGGTCTCGTCAACGGTCACGCCCAGCTTGTTCATCATAGCATTGGACGCAGCCTTTACGCACTGGTTCACGCCCATTTTCTCGGTGTAGGTTTTGGTGTTGATGACACGCTTGTTGCTGACGAAAATGATGTTGACCGTTCCGTTGCCGATGTCTGCAATCATGCTGAGACCTGTCATATCGTTCAGCTTGTCCACCACGGCAGCGTAGCCCTGCGGATACACATAGCAACCGATGATGCGGACGGAGTAGAGCTTGTCCTCGTATTTGAAGTCCACGCTCTCCCTCTGCAACATATACTTGCGGAAATCCTCACGCTGTCTGCCTACCCAGGTGATCGGCAGTCCTACAGCGAGGTAAATCTTAGCCGAGGTGATGCCCTCTTGGTTCAGCTCACGGGCGATACCCATAAGCGTGAAGATGTAGTTGTCATCGTCCTGCCACTTGTCGGCAAGATACTCCTTGTGTCCCTCACCGATCTGATAGTAGTTCCCTTCAAAGAAAAGAGTATTTTTCGTAAAGGTCGGTGCGGCATCGAGCTTGGTGATGCCTGTGGGCGTGACCGTGTTGGCGGTCTTGATGTTGCCGTAACCGTGGTCGATGCCCACGATCAGGAAGTCGTTATAGTGTTTCATTGGTATTCCTCCAATCTTTTTATTCAGTCATTCGGATAGCTGTGCGCTGTCCTTTGGCTGTAATTTTAGTATAGCACAGATCGGCTCTCAGTGGGTTGACAACAACCTGACAAGAACCTGACAAAACAGGTTTGTCAATTCTGTCAACTTTGTCAGGTCATGTTCTGAGTTGCAACGGAGAGGGCAGAAATATGTGCTATAAATGAACAAGCCCTCGGAGCGTTATACTCTGAGGGCTAGTAAGCGTATAACCCCCCGCATCATAAAAGCAAACAGCCGGGCAGATAACACCCGGCCGTAACATCATATTCTGGCTTTGATTTCTCCATTTCTCTTTGCGTCCATGTATATTTCTTTGAAATCAGCTTTGCTGTTCGGACCGAATATGATCGGCATAACAGATACCAGGCCATCGGAAATGATCGCATTTTTAAATGGCAGAAGCGCTGCATCAAGCAAAGTTGGCATCGGTGCATTTCTCAGCATTTCCTCCCAACTGCTGACAATGCCGTTTACAAGAAAAACAGAATTGTCATCGATCGATATAAATACCGATCCCTTTTTCCAATGTCGCTCAATGATAAATCTGCCGGTGATGCACCCTTTCCAGCTTTTAAGTATCTCCATGTGTTCTTCGGGCAGATCCGATCGCTCAAGATAATCATCAATGATCCATGTCCGTTCCCATAAAAAGTGGGCAACCTCCGCAGCGTCCTGTGGGTCGATCATTCCTTGCCCGAAATAATCTTCCTCAGGAAGTATATGATATTCTCTGTTCACATAGTCAAGCAGTGGAAAAAACAGTTCATAAAACAGCTTTGCATCTTCATTACTAAGTTTCATTTTCTTCCCTCCATGGTAATAATATCGTCCCCGCAGGCTGTGAAAACAGCTCGGTCAGGTATTTCTCAGCATCAACACCGTTCGCCTGTGCAGTTGAAATGATCGAATACAGCGTTGCACTTGATCTGGCTCCGTTTGCTGTATTTGAAAACAGCCAATTTTTTCGGCCTAACGCAAACGGTCTTATTGCGTTTTCGGCTCTGTTGTTGTCGATAGGCACGTCTCCGTTTTCAAGAAACGTGTAAAGATATTTCCGTTCATTCAACGCATATCTTACTGCATCTGTCAGCTTGCCCTTACCACTGACCTGAACATTTTCAAGCCACGCAAAAAACTCGTCAAGCAAAGGCTTTACCTTCACAAGGCGCTGTTTATATCTGTATTCTGTGGAGCTGTCGGCAAGCAGATTTTCTTCGTGATATATCTTGTTGAAATATTCTACTGCCTTTGCCGCAACAGAAGTGCTGTGCAGCTTTTGGTCGTTCGGAAGAGCCTGAATAAAACCACGCCTTGCATGAGTCATACAGCCGCATCGCTTAGCACCCTCGACTGCATTGTAGGCATCGTATCCGTCACAGATAAGATAGCCGATAAATCCTTTCAGGAAATTCGAGGCGTGCTCACCCTTTCGTGTCGGCTGATAATCGAAAATGATGATGCTCCTGTCATTCATTTTGCCGTTGCAGTAGACCCACATTCTTGATGTCGTGGTAGGCTTTCGGCCTTCCTCGTGAAGCACCTGAACGGTCGTTTCATCGGCATGGATCATCTGCCCTGCGATAAGCGTCTCATGCATTTTCTCCACAATCGGCAAACACCATTTTTCGGCAGCAGTGCCTACCCAATTAGACATAGTCGCTTTGAGCAGAGGTATGTTTTTGGAATTAAAGTCCTTTTCCTGACGGTGCAGAGGTACTGACTTTGCATATTTTTCGTAGATGATATGAGCCAGAAGTTCGGGAGAGCAATAGCTTCCCGGGATCATAGCGTGAGGATATGGCGCACGGATGATATGACAAGGTTCGTCCCTTTCTTCGGGCTTTTCTCCGCACTCGGGACACTTGTACTTATGTACTATATGCCTGCGGATATGATATTTTGGCGGCGTAAATATAAGTTCATCGTAAGCCTTTTCGGGAGTCAGTTCTTCCATTTCGGCGCCGCATATTTCGCATACCGGGTTGTCAATTTTGTGATGTTCTTCTTTTACAGGCAGATTGTTCATCCATTCATCGTGAGTGCGTTTTTTCTTGCGCTTGTGTTCGGGAACAGTAATTGTTTCGGCAGATTTAGCTGCGGATTTTTCTTCATTGTTTCCGAACATGGAAAGCTGAACACCGAACTCCTTTTCCATAACAACAGATGTCTGCTCTGTTTTTCTTCCGAATATCTGCTTTCTGAACCACGCTAACTGCTGATTGGCAAGTGCTAGTTCTTCCTTGAGAACAGCGTTTTCATTACGGAGCGATACAATTTCCGATGTCATATTTGGTTCGGACATAAAGCACCCCTCCGTTCGTGATGATACTTTAATGATACCACGAAAAGAGGGGCTTTTCAAGCACATATTCTGAATATTCGGTAAGTATTGCCTTAATACAGCGCCCCCGGCTTTCCCTCACGGATAGCCTTCGGCTGCTCTATTTTCAAGCCTTCCAGAAGCCAGCGAATTTGCTGAGATGTGAGCATTACTGCTTCGGTCTCACTGCGCGGCCACTGGAATCTTCCGTTGTCAAGGCGCTTGTACAACAGCAGAAAACCATCGCCCTCCCACAGCAGACCTTTGATGCGGTCACAACGTCTGCCGCAGAACAAAAACAATGCTTTCGAGAACGGGTCAAGTCGAAGCTGAGCCTGAACGATAGTCGCAAGTCCGTCTATCCCGCGTCGAAGGTCGGTGTATCCCGTAACAAGATAGACCTGTGCGTCCGCTGCCAGATCATTCAGCATAGCTCATGCACCAAAGCGGTCAGAGTGTCCGCAGATATATCTGCCGGAAGAGATATTTGAAGTCCGTTTTTCTCAATGCGGATATTTTCGTTTGAGCAAGGAACTGATACAGGAACGATGGTCGGAGAATTTTCGATATACTTTTCACGAACTTTTCTTAGGCGGTTGTAATACGTGTTTGGCTTGATCCCTTTTTCTTTGCACCATTCCCGGATCGTCAGACCGCTTGCCTGCTGTGCTTTGATCTGCGCAGACCATTCCTGAAGCTGCATTTCTTTTTTGATTGTTGTGATGGATGTTGTTTTGTCCATACCTGTTACCTCCTTGTCTAATCGTCTCCAATGAACTCCATGGATCAATTTGGATTATTCAATTTACTTCATGGTGTTCCTTGGAGTTTATTATACTTTATTAGACTTCGGTGGGGTAGGTGCTGGGGGTTATACGCTTACGGTTATACGCTTACGAGGGCTATTTAATGTGTGGTAGCAGGGCAGGGTAACTTTGATCCCACCGGAATCAAAGTTGACATAAAAACGGCTCCGGAATATTTCATCCAGAGCCGTTTTCGGGTTAATTATGGGTTGCTTTTAGATTGCTCAATAACAGTAGGATATACCTTTGCATTGGTGTATACCAAATAATCAGTAGGCTTATTACCAATTGTTTCGCCACTGCCATCAATCAACTCGGCTTCAAGAAATACTTGATAGTTTGCATATTCAGTGAAGCCGCTTCCGGTAATCACATAGTATTGAATTGTTGCACTATAAATCTTATCAGTTGCAGGATCTATTGACATTTCATAGATATATGTATCGTTTGTGCTTTCGCCAATCTTTGTTAATGAAGTATTGCCAATTTTTAAATCAATACCAGAAAGATAATTTGAAATATCACTTACTTTGACATACTCAACTTTAGTAATAGCTGCATTGGCAATTTGAGGAGTATCCGTTTTCTTATTTAATGTTAAAGTAAATCGTATTTTTCTTGTTGTTGCGTGTGTTTCGTCCTCAATTGCCGTTGCATTTAATACCGCTTCCGAGTCTATCAACATAGCAGTTCTATCGTTGTTTGTGCCGTTAGAGGTTCGACCATTTACACCCAGCCTTGAATAGTTCTTACTCTCCTCGCCTATGGTATCATAGATGTCTAATTCTCTTTTGGCTTTGTAGGTTAAAATCGAAGCGTTTGCTGATTCTCTGTAATAGTAGTAATTATTTGGTGCAAACGGTTTTGTCATACTTGTATGCGTAAGCTGTGTACTGTCATAAGCAAGATTTGATGTGGCAGAGACCTTTACACCAACACGAGGATTTGAAGTGAGTTTTTCAGGAAATTCAGCTTGAATATCTGAAAATACCATGTCTATATCAGCAGATACTGTTAAGGTGTAGTTGCTTGCATTTAGCAGATTAGACATCACGTTAGTTGTGTTTACGAGTATATAGTTTGATTGCTTATCCACCACACAAGCAGTAGCTGAGCTATTTCCTATTTTATAGGCAGCTGTGCTGTTTGTAGCATCATAGCCGGCGATCTCATTTACTACACTTCCGTCCTCGCCATAGCAGTTCAATGAAATATCGAATGCATGATATAGTGGTTTGCCGCTATCAAGTAAATATGATCTCGCTGTATCATTTGTTAATCTGATAGTGGTTTCTGCATTAACTTCAATATGCCTATTGGAATCGGTGATTTGAACCTGAGTATTTCCTAATGTGTAAGAGGTTGTCTGTTCATACAAATCAGCAATAAGAACATTGTAAGGTGAATTTGAAGTTCTTGCAGCAGATTTTGTTCCGGTCAACCGTGATGGTGAGTCAATTCTATAAAAATATAGTTCACTATCATAGCCGTCAACCTTTGGAACATACATACTGATATAGTAATCTTCGTTCAGAACATAACTATTTGAAACGGACAAGTTGATATTACCGCTGCCGCCAACATATTCATAATAGTGCTTTATTCCGTTGTTGTCTATACGATATACACTATACTCATTATCTGTGACCGTATGACCTTCTGCGAATGTCAGCTCATTATACATTCCTCCTGTATCTGATTCTAATGTTTCAACCTCGATTTCCTTTGCAATCATTTTATTAAAGCTGCTTACGGAAAATGAAGTACCACCGCTATCACTTGTGAAGTTAGTTAAATCAATCTTCCAGCCTGCTTCACCTAAAATATAACCGGTTTCGCCGGAATCAGGCAGAGCTTCAAAGTCATCTGCTGATGCATAGTATACCTTATCTGAATCTCCGTTCGGGTCAACAAGTACCATGTAAGTATCATCCGGCAGCTTATACGAAGCTATCTGCGTGTTGAATGTCACATACTTGTTATGATTCCATTTAAGATTTCCAGCAGAAAGCAGGATATTCAAGTCTTCTGCTGTATAGGAAAATCTGATGTATTGTGTAACCCAGGTGTTAAGGCTGTCAACGTGAAGACGATTATTGCTTGCCATTGCAGCTTCATAGTCAGAAACAACTGATGGTGTCTGATATGTAACAGAGTTTGTATCGGTCAGTGCTGCAGCCGAGAAACTGAATGTCATCTGCTTGACTGTATATACAGGAACATACAGATGATAAGCTACATCAGTATGATCTGAGTCAAAAGGATCGGTGAATTGAACGTCAATCAGCGTAAATGTGTTTTCTTTTCTTGCTCCCGAATCAGCATTTGCACCACTTAAAGCGAATACTCCATTATTAAACGTCAGACCAGGAGCATAATCAGGATCATCTGTATCAGTTATAACACTAAACTTTCCGCCGCTGTACTTGCAAGTGTTTATTGCAATATTATAATAATTGCTTGAAGTTGTATAGTCGTTGGAAGTATTTGTTACTAACTGAATATAGCGATTGATAAGATTAGTTGTCTCTGTGTTGTCTGTGTTTGATATAACAACCACAGCAAAATTGTTTACTCCTGTTGGCAATGAGCCTGCCTCGGTTTGATAAGTCGAGATACGATCTCCGTCTTCGCCTGCTATGTGCTTCATGTAATTATCAATAGATACGCCCGTATTATCATCTCTTGTCGGAATAGGATCATCAACAAATGAAGTATAACGTCTTGTATTTGTTGTGTCGCTAAGTTCCGAATAGATTTTAGCTGCCATAGTTTGGTCGGCAGTCTTACCGCTGTATCCTGTGATTGATGAGCCGAAAAGCACAGCACCGTCACCTGAAATGATTTCATTAGTGCCAACAGCAGAGTGTGGATTGATATTAACATATGGAGCTTTAGGCATTCCAACATTGTTAGTATCATTGAAATTAGATACTGTGTTATTGGCTGATGTCTTACTCCGTCCGTCATAATCTGCGAATACGAAGCTTGCATTATCGAAGTTCTCCCTATTGCCTACGTTTTAGTAAAACCGTTTTCATAAACAGCCATACCCGAGAACTGAATAGAGGTTGTATCATCACTTCCGTCAACATAGCCTACCCAAGCACCCATATTAGTGCCTGTTACAGCTTCTACATCATCAAGTTTGATATTATAGCCGAGGATTTTGTTTGTGCTTGATGCACTTTTTCTGTCAATTCGTCCGATAGCACCGCCGGCATAATTACCGGAATCACCCATAGTACAATTAATAACAGAACTATCGTGAATATAGCAGGTTACAGAACTATTATTAGCAAATGAACCAGAGTAACCAATGAATCCTCCACAATAAGTACCCTTAATGCTGTAATTTGAAACGGTACTATCCTGAATGAGAATGTTAGGATCGCCGTTATCCAATACCAATGCTCTACCGATAAATCCGCCTGCATAGTTTGCATCAGTTGTATAGACGGTCACTGCCTCTATTGTGTTTGGTGAAGCAGAATTACCCGTCACTTTACAATTGTTTATGGCGATTGAATAAGGTGTATAGCCTGTTGTTCCCCATTTGCCGCCATAGATACCGCCGACAAATTGACCTTTGAAATTGATATTTTCTATTGTGCAATTCTCAAAAACAGCATAACAGGTCGGCACATAATCGGGTATAGGATCGCCTGCCGTGTGACCATTTTCTGTTTTTTCATAAGCACCGGAAGTTCTCGACTGCATAGCTCCGCAAATTCCGCCGGCAAAACGTATTCCTCCGCCGCCAATCGTAACAGGGCTGCTGCTATCACTTGATTGTATCTTCATATTGTAAGCCTGACAGCCGTCACCTGCGAAACCAACAAGTCCTCCTGCTGATGAAAGGTATTCTGCATTAGCTGATTCAAAGCCGATAGATTTCAAACCTACTGTTGAATAGCTTGCTGAATTACCCTGAACGATTACCTTTCCTTGGAAACATACACCTACAAATCCGCCTAAACCATTTCGGGCTTTTTCGGAGCTTTCCTGATCGGAACTTGAATTCATCTTCATTGAAAGATTTGTTGCACTGCACTGTGTCGCTGTGATAATGTTTGTCTCTACACCATTAACAGCTTTACCAACATTGCCGGAATAGCCGAGAAGACCGCCTACGGCACTTGAACCGCATACTGTCAGGTCATTCAATGAGATTTGATCAAAAGTAATATTCACATCAGTCAAACTTGCACCGCAGACACCACCCACGCTCAGAAATCTTGCAGTTGCCGATGCAACAATATCCATTTCGTGTGTTGAAGCGCTGTAATCGTTACTGAAAATTTCAGTATTTACAGAACCAGAGAGAGTGAAATTGGAAATACTGCTGCTTGCATTTTTGGTTACTATGCTGTCAAACAAGCCTATTCCGTGGTTTGAATCCGACTTGCTGACATTATTAGTACCGCTGTCTGCACTCAAAATTTGGGTTGTAGTTGAATGAAGGTTATTGAAGTAGTTGTCATACTCAAACTTATTCAAGTATATATCAACATCTATTGTGCACTTAGACGCAGTAGAGGTAAAAGAGTCAACCTTCATTTTACTTCCTGCTACATAGTTTCCAACACAACCTAATCCACGGAAACTATCAGGCATGACATAGGAAGAACCTGTAAGACTTATGTCGTAATATCCTGTTGATGATGTTACAAAGCGAGCAGGATAGCTGTATGTGATTTCGTCATATTCTTCGCCTGTCTTCTCATAGAAATCCAGCTGCGCTCCATTACCTCCACCACCTTGTGCCTGACCAGTGAAATGATTGCCATTTCTTAAACCTAAGTATTTCCTATTATCTGAAGTAGAACCCTTTATTTCCCATTTTCCTGCCGCTTCTCCTGAGGTTATTTGTGTTATTTCGAAGTTGTATGAATTATTAGATGAAATAATATTTCTACTTGTACCATTTTCAAATGCAATATAATTAGAACCATTATTAAAAGATATTGTATAATCATTGCCACTTATTTTAGTAAATGTTAACGGTAATTTTGTTGTATTATCAGAATTAACAGCTTGAAATCCTTTCGCATTAGAGTAAGTACCTGTTGTACTGCTTAAAAACATATTTCCAAATGCGATGTATAGTTCTTTTCCATTGGGATCATCGCCTGAAAACAGTTTTACTCCCGAAGCATGATGAGTGTTTGTGGAAGTTCCGTATGTATACCACTTGATTATATATGGTAAAGCGGTATTAGCAGCCGTATCTTTGCTTGCAAAATTATCATAGTCCGTTACTGTGTATTTATCCGTGACCGCAGTACCCACGTCACTATAATCCGCTATATGGCTCATACCGTAAACATTAGTATTATTAATTCCATACGAAAACGAATTTACATAAGCATTGCTGTTAGACGTTGTAGCTGTTCCTGCACCAGACTGCGTTATAAGCGACAGAATGAAGAGTGCTTGTGCATTAGGAACCGTTATCGTTCCGTCTGCTGTTGCACTTGTAGGTGGTGTGACAGAAAGTGAATTAGCTGTTGTTATAGTCGTATACTTCTGAATATCGGCAATAGAATAATGCTTTTTACCGTTTTTCAGAGTGTGTTGTGTTCCTGTTCTTGCAGCACCTGCGTCACTATTAGCATCATCGTGATAAGTGCCGTTTTCGGTCACTGATAATTGATTTGATTCATTGACCGCATAACCGTTGATGACACGTCCGACAATCGGATTTACATAAATTGCTTCCTCAGCGGAATCCTGTGCAAGATTATGTGTTGTATTAGTCTTGTAATATACGTTAAGTCCCGTATTAGCTACAGTTGTTTTTGAGGAAGTCATATTTTTGAAAATAAGACCGCCATAAACAACAACACCCACATAACCGCCGACAGGCACTATTGTACCATAAGTATTTGTTCCGTTATCTGTCAACTGTATCGCTGTAGAGAAAGATTCATCGTTCTCATCACCATCGGTGTCGGTATAAGAATATCTCACATAGCTGTTGTCAATGATATTGTCGCCGCCCATAATTTCGCCAATGATTCCACCGTAATACTGACACTGAGAATTATAACCAAAATAAGCAGCACTGTTAGTAGCAGCGGACTGAGTACGCACGATAGTATCTGTGTCAACATCAATATTAATGTCTTTTATAACGCTTCCGTTAGAGACATTGATGAGCGGATAAGGGCTATTGTTCGTGATAGTCCATTTTGGAACGGCATTGCTTGCACTTGTCTGTTCTCCAACAATAACTCCTCGGAAAGCATAATTTCCATTTATTACTGTTGTACAGCCTAAACCGACATAGTTAGCACCAAGAGTAATATCACTGTTTATCTTATAATATGCACTTGCAAGGTACAGACGAACATTATCAGAAGTCCATGTGTAAACCGTTGCAGGGCTTGTTGATGAATCAGTATAGACGTATTTTCCGTTGTTATCACCGGATGTAGCAAGCTCAAATACAGCGCACCCAGTTTTGCTTGCACACCAACGATCACCTTTTGCATTATTTGTAATTCCATTGAGCTGCGTTTTAGGCAGACGTATGCTCTGCATATCACTCGGCTCACCGGAGGAGATGAATTTGGCAATAACTACAAGATTGTCACCTGATACAACATAAGGGTGGTTATAAGTGCCGCATCCGGTCTCAGGACCGGTCTTTTCGACATTGACCTTCAACTCTCTGTTATACATTTCATTGGCATTTGTTGCTGTGAATGCTACGGCAACATAAGGCAGCCAACCACTTGAGAAATTATATACTCCTCCTGTTCCCGATATGGGGTTCGTGTAGGCACGATTTGAGCCGGAGTAGCAGTTTTCAAGGCTAACATCATTTTCTCTGTATTCCAAGGAGTCCTTAACTTCTTTGCCGTATGTTACATATCTGTCTGCTACTGAATCAGCATCGTCTCCGTCCTCCCAATCCTCTGCATAGGTATAGTAGTATTCAAGAGTTGCTGTCTGATTAGTTTTGATAGAATGCAAAAATACAGCATCATTAAATATAGACCTTGATGTGTTATATGCCGTATCCAAACCGCTGTTTCCTGATAATGCAGTAGTTCTTGCATCGAGTTTGACATGAGAAAACTTTATAGTAAGATCATTACCCGTTGCACTGCCTATAAGACTGCTTGCAACAGGGAGAGTGCCGGTATAACCGCTTCCCGAATAAAGATTATTTATAATGAGCTGAGGAGCAGCAACGGTATCACTTTCTCTAACTATATTATTGATAAGCAAATAACCGCCTGTATATGCACCGTTATCTGTTGTTTTAGGAGTTATTCCGGCAAGTGCAATCGAACCGGTTTCGCATATGAAATTACCATTCATCACCTTGCTGATAATAACACCGCTATATCCATTAGCGGAATTTGTTGTCTCATCAACCGTACCGTCAAGACCAAGAAATGTTCCGGCAAGCGATAAATCACCTGTTACCGTTATTGCCTTGCCTGTTTCTAAATTCATAAATAATCCCGAATGCATCAGGAAATGCTGATTTACAGCACCAGGGTCACGGATATAGCTGTCACCATTGATTACATTCTCAGCAGTAGAGTAGATTCCGCTATAATCAAATGTAAGTGAAAGATCACCTATGGTATAGGTGTCAGCATTTTTTAGCGGATAGAAAGAAAGACCTGTAAGATTGGCAGTTCCGCTAAAGGTTAATATACCTGTTTTAGAATCCGCAGCAATCGTTGTACCAAAGCTTTCTCCCTCGCCTTGAATGAATTCATCTGCAATATTGGAAGCAGCATACTTGCTTACACTCCACAATACCAGATTCTGTCCATAATCTGCGTTTGACATTACATCAAGATTGTAGTAGTATCTTGATTTTCCATTCGCATACTTGGCAGCATTTATAGCAGTGATATTTGTGCTGGCTGCCCTTGAAATCTGGTTCTGATATGTACCCTTGACAGTTATTTTTGCTTCCGTTCCGCTTCGACTACTGTTCGTATTTACTGATACAACGCCCCCGCCGCCTGCAATCACATCACTGGCTGAATAAGCAGCAAGTTCGTCAAAATCGCCTATACTATTTGGTAGTGTTATATCAGCATTCGTTAATTTATATCCGGAATTCAGAACGTCAAGATACAAGCCATCAGTGCTGTTATAAGCCTTGTTGACAATTATGCCGAGTGATGTTCCGCCGCCATTAGTCATAGACATCTTTTTTATGGAAAGTGAATTTACTGTCCACTTGCCGGTGGCTACATAGCAAATAACACCAACGTTAGCAGCAGTTTTGGATAAAACGGTATTATTGATTGAACTTGTTCCCTTTACAGTAACTCCATCAATGGTCGTAGTTGTATTCATCCAGGCATAACCAAGAAATCCACCAGCTGTTTTCTCAGCACAGTTATTAATCACACAGCCATTGAATTCTACATTTCTAACGTTTATTTTACGGTCATCATAGCTGCCATTTGAAATGATATAACCAATAAGTCCGCCGCAATCAGAATTATCACCAATAACAGTCACATTATCTACATCAGTATTCATTCCAACAGTTAAGATATTACTGCCGCTTTGTTCTATGTTTACTATGATGCTTTCAGATGCGATTTTGCCTATAACACCTCCGTAAACCAGCCAGGTTTTATGAGAACCTGTAAACACAAATTTAGGAGAAGCAGTAGATGTTCCTGTAATAGTAATTATTCCATTATCGGTGTTTTCATCAACATACCCAATAAAGCCGCCAATGTTCTTACCTAAATCCTCGGTGCCAGGTGAAATAGCTCCTTCATGGTAATTAACTGTCAAAGCGTTAGTCCCGCTTGCTGAAACTGTAATTGCATTAAGTGCAGTGTTTCCGTGTGAGCGAGCAGCGACAGCACCAAAGCTCATGCCGTCAGCACCCGCATTGCGAATATTGATGGTTCCGGCAATATTTAGGCTATTGACCGTACCTGTTCCTGTTGTATCGTTTCCAATTACAGAAAAGAGACCGTTATACTGATGACGATAAATTTGACCTATACCTTCATCAGTTGAAGATGAACTAATACCGAAACCATATTTTTCTCCTGTTGCTAAGGTTATGGTATTGTTTCCGCCACTGAGTGTTCCAATGAACGTTCCTACACCGCCAATATCGGAGCTGGTTGCACTTGAAGCCGCAACGCCCTCACTGACAGTTATACCTGTACCGTCACGCATAAAACCATTGATGCCCGTTCCGGAAAGACTGAATCCACTTGAAATGGTCAGAGTTGTACCAAGAAGATACGAACGGGTATTATTGCCTGATGTAAATAATAGGCAGTTGTATCCGGAGCCTTGATTGAGCTGAATATTGAGAGCTGTTCTTACAAAATCATCGGCATTACCCATAGATGGTTTGGCAGCAGCAATTGTTGCAGTATGATTTGTACTTGTACTGTCAAAATAAATAGCATTGGTTGAAGTGCTATCATCAATACTGCGTACAACCTCGCCCCATGTGCCGAGATCATCTGAAATTGCTCCACTTGACCGCTTGAAAGACCAGCCGCTACCATATGAGTTGCCGTCAGAACCATTACCAAGTGCATATACAAGAACATTATCATTATAGCCTACAAGCTGTCCATAGCTTGCATAACGCAAGCCGTCAGCATCTGTGGTAGCGTATGCACCGTTAGGCTTTGCACTTGTCATGTCCGTAATACCACTGAAACGAAGAACTCCGTTATAGAACTGTCCTACAACTCCGCCACCGTTAAAACCAGAGGTATCTGTTACCGTCAGCGTAAAGTCGCCAAGGTCAATAAAATCACCGTAACTTGCAGAAGTTGCGCCTACAAGCCCACCGAAAAATGCATAATTGTTGCAGGAAGTGCCTATGGAATCCCTGCTCTCCGTTCCACTTGCGGTTATAGCTACATTGTCAGCCTTAACATACGCAGCTACATCAATATATCCTATCGCTCCACCAAATGCATTGAATGAGTCGTCAGAAGCTACAGAATACTCTAATTCGCTAAGTTCAAGGCTGTTTGTAAGGCTATCAGTTGTATATCTGCCAACAAGACCGCCAAAATAACCGGTTTCGTCATATGTGTTACCTGAACCAGATGTTGCAGTCAATGTAGCGTGTCCTGAAGAAGTGGTATCTGTAATTGTAAGGGTATTTGGTGCAGATGATACCATTTTATTTTCAAGAACACCGAAAAGACCTCCGCAATATCGCCCATAAACAGAAGCCTCGTTACTGTAATCTTTAATATCAAATGTATTGCTCGCCGTTACGTTTTCATAGTAACCGAACAAACCGCCGGCACCAGCCGCACCTGTCACGCTGCCGCCGACAGGGATAGATGTTGCTGAAGAACCTCCAACCGTAAATCCGCTATCCATATTAATTATTGCTTCTGATGTGATATTTCCGACAAGACCTCCGGAATAAGCCGAGGTCGAGACAACACTTTTGGAAGCAGATGCAGAAGACATAGCAAGAAGGTTTATTCTTGCATTACCATTCATAGAGCCTACAAGCCCGCCCGCATTACCGTAGGCAGATGTAATGCTGTATGATGATGAGTTATCAGTATATGAGAGGTTAAGTATCGAACCGGTCTGCATTTCACCGCATATAGCGCCAACATCTGCGACATAGTAAGAATCGCTTATTGAGGCATTTGATACTACATCAGCAGCAGAACTATTCGTATATGTCAAGTTGACCTCTGTATCAGCAGTAATATCTCCAATAACACCTGAATACGTTAATGCGTTTGTGCTTACCGTTTCAACATTCCAATGTGCAGGAGTTGACGAACTATTGTTGTAAACGTGTTGAGCGAATAATGGAGCGCTCGTATCCGCACCTACGTTTGAAAGTCTTGCAAATTGTATTTTTATTTCAGGATAGTAATATGTATCTGTATCCACGTCATGAACACGGGAATTGCTCAGAATTTTTACAGAATTATTGACATGAGAAAACAGAGGTATCCCATATGTGCTTAAAGGGAAAGCGCCCGAACCATTATCAGGGAGAGTTATTGTTCCGTTAAAAGGATAATCATCATTGCCAAGACCTACAAATCCCTCCGGTATCTCTCCACGTGAACCCGTATCAGAGCCAAATGTCAACGTCAAATTATCGTTTTGATGAGCATCTGCAAACTGTTTGGTGACCTGCTGAGATATAAGAGTACCTTCTTCACCTTCGGGGTCTTGTATCATTTCCTCAACAGTGATCATACAAGTATCATCGGCATAGTAAGAACAATAGTCGATAAAATCATATGGTGTTGAAAAAGACACTTCGCCTATATTAAAGCTGTCAGCCGCAACCGCATTCGCCTTGATGGTGGAAGCTGTAAAAATAGACGGAAGTTTTGGAAAGTGAATAGGTAGATTCATCATCTCATCAAGCGGCATAAGATTGCTCATCATAACCGTTGCAGTCAGAAAACTGACAAACCTTTTATGAAGTTTTTTCATTATCTGTTCACCTCACAATCATGATGAAGAATTCTCACTATGAAATTCGCAATCAATAAAGTTAGATGCACTATTTGTTCCAATGTACTGTGTTTCGCCATCAACTTTATATAACTGTATTTGGTATCTGTTTATATCAGTGGAGTCAACCATTAATGTTACCATTTTCCAGTTTGCACGAGTAGCGTTCTTGATTATAGAACCCGTTTCAGCAGCTTCACCATTGCTGTCATAAAGAACAAATTCGTTTCCTGACAGCTCACTAAAGAAGAACTCGTTTATCTCAAATTTGGTTGAATCCCACATTATGTCTACCGTTCCGACACCGCTTCCGGTTAAAACATAATTATAAAAATCATAAGACACACTTGAACAATCATCTGACTCAACCAGTTCTCCTGTCCATGAAGCAGCTTCCGCTGTACTTTCAGCAGTTCCGAAATAGTTACTAAGAGTTGTATGTAAAGATGCAGGGGACGAAGGAACTGCCTCAACATAAATATAGAACTCAGGTTCGGTCTTTTCTTGTTCAGCATCATCAAGAATTATCTTGAATGAATCAGTAGAGCTTACCGTCCCTTTAAGAGCGCAATTGGTGGTAAACGTTGTACTATAATCTGACTCTGTAACAAGGTTGATGGCATCACCGAGACCAGTTGCATTCTCATCGTCTTTTATGAATTGGATGGAATAGGTTCTCTGCTCGTTAGTCCCTAATTTCAACTTAGAAATGTAGTCTGCTTTATCAGCCCCTGTGTACTCTGAAAGTTTTACAAAATCATTACCGTTTTTTATTGCTAAAGATGCATTCAAAGTATAGGTGATATTATCAGGATTTACTTCTAAGGCATTTTCCTGAGCAAAATTACAAACTGTAATAGTATATGCCGTTGAGGATAGTCGCTGAGAAGTTGCTGATGATTTCAAAGAATTAGATGAAAACATCACACTGTCTGCCGGTCTTGTGGAAACTACACGTTTTACAGAATTAACACCGGTATATGATGCAAAGACCACGAAAACACTTACAGCAAACAACGTACTAACAAGCCATACCAGTGCCCAATGCTTTTTCAGCCGTTTCTTAATGCTTTCAAAGTTTACTTTCATGATCTCATCCCTTTCTATAACTTGATTTCACTTTTATTCGGTGGTTCGGCTGGCTGTAATGTAAATGATGTCTGTTTCTTTATTATTTGATGCTGCATTCCATTTGGTAAAGTTCGTAGAGGAGCTTTCAGAAGCCCAACCTATTTCCAAAATATAAAAGTCGTGATTAACGTCCCGTGTTTCTAATTCCTGAACCTGTGAATATATTGGAACTGCATATATCTCAGGCTTATCATTTCCGTCATAAACAAGGTCATAAAAATCATCACCTTTTAGCCCAAGTATTCTTCCATAGTAATCCTCGTTATCCTCATCAGGATTCAAATCAACTAAATCTAAAGGTTCGGCTACCGTTTTTCCAGATTCAATGGTTCTTTTATAGTTTACGGTTTTATCTCCAACAGGTGATTCATAAGTAACAATATCCGTATCAGATGCCAATGCTTCTTCTGCTCTGTATAGAGTATATGTGAAAGGAATATTTGTAGTATGAGCAAGCTGAATATCGTAATATGTTTTTGAATTTCCTGTTATTACACCAAATACATAACATTGTGGTTTCCCCGTCTTCTGAATATTCTCCAGGTCGATGTTACTAAGCTCAAAATATTCAACAGTATCACCATCACCGGCACATAAGTCAAGGCTGGGTGGCTCTTGAACTTTCGTCATTGTTTCGATTTTACTTGTATATGAAAGCCACGCATAGACAGGTACTGCTACCATAAGAAAAAGGGTAGCAACAGCGGCAATGGCGGCTTGAATCTTCTGTGCAGTTGTAAGTTTATTGATAAATTCCTTCATTTGGTTCATCAAAGCCACCTCCTTATGATACGGAGACTGTCATCGACAATAATAGATAACGTACTCTCGCACCTATGATGTTATCAGCTTGATTGTATCTTCCTCCGTAATATAGGTAGTTACTGTTAATATCTGATATAGACACATTGTCAGCAGTTGTAATGCCTTTCATAAAGTATTGTGGATTATCTTCGATATAATCAAGAAAATCGCTATCATCACAAAATGGGTATGTAACTTCAACATCTTCATTAAGAACATCATCGTGTTCTGTGACGGTGTGCGTATTCAGCAGATCGCTAAAGTTGTTTACCCAAACCCAATAGATATTTACGGGGATTGTTGTATCTTTACCCGTGTACGTCTTATCTGAAAGAAGTCGGCTTAATGAAGTAGTATTCTTTATTAGTCCTGAGTATGTATCCGTAGCCAGATCATAATCTTCAAATAAAAGAATATGACCATTCAGATAATTGATGACATCAGCATCATTGGTTGAATCAAGCTGTACCATTGATGTTATATTATTCTCCGTTACGGGATTATAACCTATCAATTCAAATGAAAAGTCTAAATCAACCGAACTTACTCTCGGCGTAACATAGAAAGTTACATAACCTCTGCAATCAGGGTGAATACCGTCATCTTCAACGCCTGTAATTGAGTGATAGTTGCCTATATTCTGTTCCAGACCGTTGGAGTCAGTGCCGTTCATCTTCCATATGATTGCTGTATCATCGTGTACTAAATCAAGATAATCATCATATACACCATTATTTCCATTGGTAAGTACTGAGATCTCATATTCCGGACCCTTTATAGATACTTTCATACCGCTTGCCGAGTTTTCAGAATTATTTGTAAACCAAGCTATCGAGGAAAAAATCAGCATAATAGTGCTTAAAACAAGCATAGCTCCCATTTTTATAAGAGCTGCCTTTTGCATTTTCTTACGCTCCAACAATTCCTCAGAGGCAGAATCCGCAAGATTTATATTATTCTTTTCATTCATCTGCCCCACCTCGCTTATCATTACTCGGCATAAGTGCGAACGTTAAATCCGAAGTATTTTGTATTTTCAATAATCAGCTTATCGCCGTTATCGTAATAATCGCTTAGAATGTCATAGTCGGTCATTTCCGTTCCGTCGGGAATTGCTCCGATTTCTGCGGTACACAGGAACTCGTCAGGATTGTTCTTGATATATTCAAGCATTTCAGCCTGTTGGTCGCTGTTATCAAACAACGCTCCGTCAGCCTGAGTATTGACTAATTGCTCATAATATTCTGCCCATATCCAATAGACCTTTATCTTGTATTCTCCGCTGGCGTTCAGATCGTCCATGTGTTCGCTTGTGCGGTATATCATTTCGCCGTTTTCAATCAGACCGCTGTACTTTCCGTTGCAATTTTCCCTAAAGAAAAGGATATGACCGTTCAACAGCTCGTCAATATTGTCAAGACATTTACGTTCGGTAGTGTCAGAACAATCCACCTCTGACATCTTCACCAAGCTGCCGTCTGCAAGCTCCGTAACAGCAAACACATCATATGTAATATGAATAGAGAGGTCGGCATCTGCTTTCTTAGGCTTGATATAAAATGTGGTAGAGCCATAGGAGCCGGGGAGCGTGACCGATCTGCCGTCCTCCTGTTTCAGATACATAGCTGTGTTGCGGTTGAAAGCAGATGTTTTCAGGCTATCGGAATAACCGTTATCCTGCATAAACTTTGAGACTTCTTCATTGGTGTTCGCTTCAAAATCTTCATCAACACGCATTTCATAGTAGTCCGATCTCATAGGCATAAAGAAATCAGATATAGCTTCTTTCGGAGAAGTTATCTTACCGCCCGAATGTTTGACTGCGATTAGGTACATTGTGAATAATATCAAAAGGACTATGCTGATAAATGACATTAGAGGTGACAGCGAACCCTCCACCTCGATCAGCCGACTATCCTCGGCTTTATATTCCTCCGAAAACTCATAATCATCATCTGATATTTTCCTTGATTTGGTATGCCGAAAATGAGATTTTCTTTTCATACGCAATCGAACCTTTCACGATATTTTCTCAGGTCAAATTGCGATATAATTATTATACTACTTCACTATATATTATATCACAAAACGCCTTGTGTTTCAATAGTATAGGCGTAGATTTTACCCGATTTTCACTTATTCCTGTTATGAAGTAAACCCGCCGAGCATTAGCTGTCCGGCGGGTTAAGTATTCTATCAGAGTAGATCAGTTTTGTATTTAGCCTTGACAGCTTTACTTAAGACCGAATACGATCTCAACAGTCAATTCATCAAGATCAGAATAAATATTATCAGTATTACAGTTAGAGTCTTCGCCCTCAAACCAAATGTATACATCAATTTTTGCACCATCAGATGTTGTAGCCGGAAGAGTCGCAAGGCTTAAACCATCAGTAGTATTCGATGCAGTAGTTGCAGTCCAAGTGGATACAGCTGATGTTCCTGTCAAATCAAGTCCTGCTGTTCCAGTTGCCAACGATGCCGCTGCACTTGTTACTGCCTTTGTAGAAGTATCATATGCAGACGCTATAAAATAACTACTATCAGCACCAGCAACTGGAGCAAACGTCAATGCACTACCGCCAGTAGGCAACACAGCAACACGGAGAGTTTTATCTAAGTCGTGTGCAAGAGCATCTCCGTCTGTATTCTTATCCAGTCCGCTTACCTTTATTTCCTTTACATAAAGGGTATCATCACCATCGTTAGTCAAATCTGCATTGAGTGTTATTGCGTTAGAAGAAGACGACTTAACATAGTAAGTATACTTGATAAATGCTCCATCATCATTATCGCCTATTGCAGCCGCCGTACCATCTTTTTCCTTGTAGTAGATATTTGCTTCTGCATCCGTTCCAGCTGCCGCAGCAGTCGCCTGTATAAAATCAAGTTTTCCACTCGAAAGATTATTTCCACCAGCAGTAGTTGCTAAAGTGAAAATTTCATAACCAGCACTGCTAAGTTTATCACTTTTAGTATTAGCTGCGGTTCCTTTTGCCGATGCGTTAGCGGCAACGCTGTTAGCATGAGCCCATGTTGACATATCTGCACTGGACATAGGAATAAGTGTTGCACCAGCATTAGCTGTACTCTTAGCCTCTTCATCCCAATTGGTATCGCCCGAAGTTGCTACTTCATTGATAAGCAAGCCTTTCTCAGCCTTTGCCTTGACTTCCATACCTGTCACCTGAACTTCTTTGTTCATTGTGAACCATGCGAACGTACTTGTCGCCAGCATTGTAGCGGAGATCATGAGCATTCCGGCAGCGGGAATGAGCTTCTTCATAGGAGAGCTGCCCTTTGTATTCTTAGTATTAGCTTTCATAGTAATGTTCCTTTCATAAGAGGATTTTAGCCTTTGAGTGGTGGCTAATGACCTTTCCTTATATTCCTTGTTGGGGTTGTCATTTTTCGTGAAACGGCTCTATAACCAGTAAAAATGGTCATCTAAACCGTTAGAGCCTGTTACGTACTTGTCGAGAGCATGGCAGCCGAAATAAGTAACGATCCGGCAGCGGGTATGAGCTTCTTCCTTGTGGAAGACTTCTTCTTAGTGTTTATATTAGCTTTCATAATCATTATCCTTTCTTATAAGAATTTTAGCTTGCGGTAAGCTAATCACCTATCATAACTCTACGTTAAAAATCGAATGAGAAAAGAGCTTAATCCGTCAACTATTTGGTATCAACGAGTTAGGTCGATGTTGCAAGCATCGATGCGGAAATCGCAAGCATACCTGCCGCGGGAACTATCTTCTTAATAGTATTGTTCTTCTTGTTTTTAGTATTAGCTTTCATAGTCATTTTCCTTTCATAATAGATTTCGACGCCACGACCGCCGATGGTCCAAAACTTCCACGAAACAAATTGTTTTGTGTTTTTTAACTTGACTATATTATACATGATTTTGTTATCCGTGTCAAGCGTTTTCTATTTTATTCATATTTTTAACTACCAAAATCAGTTAAATGCACAAAGGCGGTAGACTTTGTTGTGCAGATTTTCCAGTTTATTGCTTAATTTAACGTCGATTAGTTACAAAGTGATATGATTTAACAAATTTATATGTGTCCAAACAGCACATTTCAATGATCGGTATTTTGTTAAGTGCAATATATTGGCATTTAATATTTTTTAACATTTTATCATTTATACGGCTAATCGTACATTATTTAAATAAAAGATTAATGCAGCCGTTAAATAATAATTAATTAAATCTATAAAAAATACCCAATTTCGATTGACATTATTTACAATATGTTGTATAATAAAATAGAATAAATAGTACGTTAGGGAGGCGGTAAAAATGAAGAACGATATTCAGACCACTGTCGGCGGTATGAGAGCTGTAGAACTCTATTTCAGAACGATACGCAATATCGCAGCAGGCAACACCGCCTTCTATCAGTCACAGACCAGACTCAACTCCCCCGGGCTCGGTGTACTGATGCCCGAGAATTTCAGGGATGTATCCGAGATAACCCAGCAGTGCTTAAACCTCTTTGATCTGGAACTCTATCAGGCGATGCAGGCTGTATCCACCTTCAGTGAACGAGAACTGATCTTCAACTGGATATCCGTATATATGCCCGCAAAGTTCCTGAGGGATGTTGAAGCTGAAAATAAGATAGTCGATACCAGTGAAAAACAAGGCATAAATTCTTCCCAGCTGTGTTTCGCCCTGTCCGAGAAGCTTTTTGAGGAGACCGATACCGTGGTAGCAGACAATATAAAAAAACTGCGCAACAGAGGTTTCCACTTTATGCTTATGGATTTCGGCAGCATAAGCTCGCCTATAATGAAGCTTTCGGAGTATGAGGTAGATTATGTTATGCTCAGCCCCGAGCTCACTCAGTATATCGGCAAAGGTGAAAGATCTGACAGCGCAGTTAAGTCGCTTATCGACTTTGTGTCGGGGCTTGGTGCCGAACCTATAGCAGACGGCATATCCAACGTAGGTCAAGCAGAGATACTTTACGAACTTGACTGTCAGTACTGTGCCGGAGAGCTTGCAGGAAAATACATGGCTGAACGATATATAAGACGCAAAGGCAAAGAAGATTGACTTGTATATGACAAGATATATTACTTTACATATATAAAGAAATGGGGAATCTGATTTGGCAGAAGAAAAGAAGGTTGTTGACGTACTGACCCTGCGGCGTTCCGCAAAAGAAGCCAAGCGGTACGTTGTTGTAATGAGGATACTTGGTCTGCTGGTAATACTGCTCATCGCAGTTATAGCTATTGCATACGCAATATCCTACTTTTACGACAAGTACGGCAGCTTTACAGTAAAGATCAACAAATACGACATGATGCGTCAAGGTCTGACGCTTTCCGAAACTCCCGAGTTCGATAAAACGACCTCAGTACTCAACGCGGATATAGTTTATGATATGACTAATATAAGCGGTGAAGATCTTCCGGACAATCTTGACATGATAAACGGCTGCCACAATGGCGAGAGCTATATCGCCTACACATTCTACCTTATAAACGGCGGCGATGATACTATCAGCTACGAAGGCGAGATGTCCATTGAAAATGTTACCAGCAACGTTGATGAAGCTGTCCGCGTTGCAGTATACGTAAACGGTGAGAAAACCGTATACGGCAAGACCAAATCCGATGGTACCGGTAAAGAGAGCGACTGCGACAGTGAATTCAAATCATCGACCATCGTTATGGATACAAAACATACAAAGTTTGAACCGAAGGCAAAGGATAAGTTCACAGTAGTCATATGGCTGGAAGGAAACGATCCCGACTGCACCGATGATCTTATCGGCGGTACAATGAAGCTTGGTATGGACTTCAAAATAATTGAGACCACATAAAAGTTAGGAGAGAAGAGTATGAAAAAAGTTCTGAAGATCACAGCGAATGTACTGGTGTGGATAATACTGATATTGGCACTGCTGATAACTATAATGGTATTCTCATCAGGCAGGAACAACGGTATTTCCAATCTGCTGGGCTACATCCCGATGACAGTCGAATCAGACTCCATGAAGCCCACATTCAAGAAAAATGACCTTATAATATGTAAAGAAGTCGATGATGTATACTCCCTTAAAAAGGGCGATGTCATCACCTTCTGGACTATTATCGACGGCAAGAAGGTAAAAAATACCCACCGTATCGTTGAAGTCAACGAATTTGAAAACACCAGAAGCTTCGTTACACGAGGCGATAACAACAACCAGGATGATACAATGCCTGCATACGCAGGTGATGTTATCGGCAAGTGGACAGATGTAAAGCTTGACGGCTTCGGCAAGGTCATGAACTTCCTTAGAACTAAGACAGGCTTCTTCGTATGTATAGTTATACCTATGGCAGTATTCTTCCTGATAGAGCTTTACAAGTTCGTAGTTACTCTCATTGAACTCAAAAAGCCTCAGCTTACGGATGAAGACGAAGAAGAGATCAAAAAACGTGCTATCGAGGAGTACCTTGCTGCACAGAAAAAAGAAGCGACCGCAGAAGACAACGGAGCATCAGCCGAGGTACAGGTCAACAAATAAGGCTGATATCCCCGTGAGATAAGGAGAAGACTATGGCAGGATTTCTCAAATGGTTTTTTGTATTTATCTCCGAGATGCTGAAAGGCTTTGCGATGATATTCTCAGGGCTTTGGAACGGCATCAAGCAGATATTCAACATCAAAAATTACATAAAGGTATTCAAAAGCTATTCCACCGATTTCGGTGCCCTGGGCTGGGTATTGTCTATCCTTGCGATAATCCTTGTAGCCGCAGTATTTGTACTGATAGGCGTGATAATAATCATCGCGGTAAGAAAGTACATCAGGTTCAGGCACTCGATAGTCAGTAATGAGGACTTGCTGGAAGAGATCGCAGATCTTCAGAGGCAGGTACTTAAAATGACCAAGGAAAAGGACGAGATCATGGCGATGAAGGTCGCCCAGATGGGCATACCTACCTCAGGTGCCCTCTCTCTTGCCGGTGTTGGCGGAGATATGTCCGCATTCAATGCAGAGGGTGCCGAAGGTGCTGCTGCGGGTGAGACTTCCGATGACGGTATTGTACAGACAGCGGACAGAAGATTCTCCAGACTTATGGAAGTCGACAGCTTCTACCGCACCTACACTCCTCCCGAGTACGACAATACCATCACCCTTGCATCACTTTGCGATACCTACAGGAACTTTGCGTGCTCGCGTATGCATCTGTTCTATGAACCCAAGACTATCAGACTTTTCATAGCCGGCATGGCTTCCACCAAGCTGATAATCCTGCAGGGTATCTCAGGTACAGGTAAAACATCGCTCCCCTACTCCTTCGGTAAGTTCTTGCAGCATGATACCACCATAGCATCGGTACAGCCCTCATGGCGTGACAGGACCGAGCTTTTCGGATACTTCAATGAATTCACCAAGAATTTCAACGAGACCGAAGTACTGAAAAGGATATACTCCTCCAGCTATAACAACGACATCAACCTGGTGCTTCTCGATGAGATGAACATCGCCCGTGTCGAGTACTACTTCGCGGAGATGCTCTCCATACTCGAAATGCCAAACGCCGACGAATGGGAGCTTGACCTGGTGCCAAATGTATGGAGCACCGACCCTGTCAACCTCAACAGAGGCAAACTGAAGATACCGCAGAATGTATGGTACATCGGTACAGCGAACAACGACGATTCGACCTATGCTATATCCGATAAGGTATACGACCGTGCACAGCCCATAAACCTCGATGCCAAGGGCGTAGCCTTCGATGCACCCGATACAGCACCCATTAATCTGGGTTTCGATCATCTCGATCAGCTTTTCAGGGAGGCATTCGACAAGTACCCCATTTCCCAGGAAACACTCAAGAAGATACAGCAGCTTGACCTGTGGGTAATAGAGAAGCTGCGTGTAGCTTTCGGTAACCGTATACTCAAGCAGATGGGTCTGTTCGTACCCGTATATGTAGCCTGCGGCGGTGAGGAACTGGAAGGCGTTGACTACGTACTTGCTACTAAGATATTCAGAAAATTTGAATCCCTGAACCTTGCTATGCTGAGAGATGAGCTCAGAGAGCTTGTAAACTATATGAACAAATCCTTCGGCAAAAACAAGATGAAGGAATCCATAGAGTATCTTGAAAGACTTCAGAAGCTGTTCTGACAGCTTGCTTGATAAAAGGACATTGTACTTTGTATGTGTCCTAATCTATATCGAAAAGGCAGGTGAGGCGATTGGATAGCTTGTACGGCAAATGGTATGAGGATTTTAAAGAGTCTACAGAGCTTTTTGATGATGATGAGCTGTTCGGATCGCTGGACGCTCTGCTCCATTCAAGCAGGAACACCTTCGCTATGAACAAAAAGCTCATGGCAAAGGCTATAGATGTAAGCTGGGTAGAAGCGATAGAGAACGGTCTTGTTCATCTGGATAACGTACTGAGAAATCCCAGACGTACCATAGAAGACGTTGAGGAGATAGTGCCTATCGCACTTTCAAGAAAGATAACTGTTGAGTCGGTAAAGCATCTGGCCCAGCACACAGATCTTATACAAAGCTATGACGCTAAGACAAACAAGGTAACACCATCAAAGGTGCTGAATGTACATAAGGAAGAAAGCCTTATGACCTATGAGAACAAGTTCGTTAATACGCTTGTTGACAGGCTTTATATATTCATCACCACAAGATACGAAAAACTGGCACAGGTGGCAAGGGATGAGGAAGTATTCACCCTTGGGTATGATACCTCCATAGATGACGGTGCCGGCGGAAAAATGAAGATCGAAGTCAAGCTGGAGACCACCAACAGCCTTGACAGCTACAACAAAAGCGGATATACCGTATGGCAGCGAGTCGAAAAGCTCAAAAAGATAATCGAGGGCTATAAGGGCTCAGAGCTTTGTCAGGCACTCGGCAATACCTTCGTAAGACCGCCCATAATGCGTACCAACGCGATAATGAAAAACGTAGACCTAAAAGCCTGCCTGACCCTGTGGCAGTACATAGTAGGCTATGAAAAGGTAGGATACGAGATAAATGTTGAGGATACAGCGGTAAAGCCCCAGGATAATTACATCGAGGATTTTTACAAGCTGGTCATACTCAACCTTCTCCTGTTCAGGTCATATACGGATAAAAAGTCAAAGGCTCTTGAGGAGCTGAAGACCGATAAGCTGAAACGAGCCGCACCGAGGGTCATCAAGCGGTTCAGCAACGAGATCTCAGGCGATTACAATATCTACGCTGAGGGCGTTGCGGGCTATGTGGCAAAAGAGGGAGAATTCAAACTTAAAAAGAATCTTCCCCAGGATGTGCGAAAGATATTCGATGAAGTAAATAACGTCATAGATATCGAACGCGCATTCATAGCACAGCTTGAAGCCGCAAGACTGAAGGCTGAGCAGGAGCGTCTTGAAGAAGAAGCAAGGCTGGAAGAACAGCGTCGCATCGAAGCTGCAAGACAGGAAGAGCTGGAAAAGATCCGCAAGCGCAAGGAGGAGGAAGAACTCCGACTCCAGCAGATGCTGGAACAGAAGCGGCTTGAACAGGAAGAGGAAGAACGCCGCAGGCAGGCTGAGGAAGCTGAACGTCAGGCAAGACTCGAGGATATGCGCAGGCGCGAGGAAGAAGAACGCAAGCGCCGCGAGGAAGAGGAACGTGCAGCTGCCGAGCGTGAGCGTATCAGCCTGAACAGATCCAAGATGAGAAACGAGCTTGGCGAGGCTGAGGGTCTTGACAGCGAAGAGATAAACAAAGTTCCCGACGAATCAGAGCTTGAAAAACAGGCTTATGAAGAAGTCACCGAGGACGATATCGAACAGGCTATGGCTGTTATGGAGGAGCAGGCTGATGAAGCTCCCGAGTTCGAGGATCCTCGTGCGGTAGCCGCAAGGCTCAAGCTGGAGCAGCAGAAGAAAGAAAAGGAACGGCGTGAAGCTGAACGTGCCGCAAGGCTCAAGGCTGAGAGAGAATACTTCGAGAGCAAGCCGTTCTGGACGATCTACAAAGAGTACTCCAAAAATCCCGTGTATGTTATACCGAGATTCATCACCTACCTGCTGGTAATATGGTTCGGTATAATACCCAAGGATACCGATAACCCTGATTATAAGCGCAGACGTGCCGAGATAGAAGAACAGAAGCGTCTTAAAAAGGAAGAGCAGGAAAAGCGCAGCGAGATGGAAGCATACTACAAGAAGTATGCTCAGACCTTCAAGTACCGCTTTATGAGAATGCTTGCAGACCGCAAGTTCAAAAAGCGTAAGCGTCTTGAAATGAAGGGCAAGCCAAAGCCCGTCTATGTACCGCCCAAGCGTACACCTGAAGAACAGCAGGCTATCGACACCGAGATGAAGCGTCTGTATAAGGAATACCACGTAAGTGTATTTGAAAAGATCCGCAGACGCATAGATGCCGCAAAGCGTTCCTTCGATGAGAGCCATAAGAAAAAGCGAATGACTCAGGCAAACGAACTGATAGGACGTATACAGAACGGCGAAAACGATGTTTCAGACCGTGAAGACAGCGGCATACAGAAAATTGCCAACATCATCACTACGATAATACTGATAGCAGCAGTTATCTTCACAGCGTATGTTATGATATGCGCAGCAAGGAACAAGGCTGTTGATGTATTCGGCAAGAGCGTGCTGAAAGTGGTCACCGGCAGTATGGAGCCTTCCATAAGCGTAGGTGATTACATCGTGGTTGAAAAGGTCAATACCGATACGCTGAAAAAGGATGATATAATATCCTTCTATTCCGAGGATCCTGACATCTACGGTATGCTTGTAACACACAGGATAGTCAGTGTGGAGGCTGACGGCACATTCATAACAAAGGGCGATGCGAACAAAACCGAGGACAGTGTTGCTGTAAAACCCGACAAGATAGTTGGCAGATATACAGGCAGAGCAAGGTTCTTTATATGGGTCAATTCCTTTGCAAGCCCGAAAAAGCTTCTGATGATACTTGTTATAGTACCTACGGCGATCATATTCATGCTTGAACTCAGAAGCCTTGCTAAGCTTGGCAAGAAAGTCAACGAGGCAAATAAGATCTCGTATGAGGAGCGCAGACAGGCACTTATCAGAGAAGCTATAGAAAAAGAAAAACAAAGGCTGGCTGAAGAAGATCAGCAGCGCAAAGAAGAGGTGACAGCGGATGAACCAAGAGAAGATACTGAAACGTAGAATGATCACAGCACTGATACTCTGGATCATCACGCTGATAGCACTTCTGGTGTTTATAGGATTATATATCGATGAAACAAGACGAGTTCAGGAAACCTACAGAAAACAGTACAAGACCGAGCTTACCCACGCAGTAAAGGAGATAGACTCCTATCTTGAAAATAAAGGCGACACAGCACTGCGTTACAAGCGCATAACCAGCTACGTCACCTGTGCAAGCTCTTACGCTTTCCTGATAGAAAACAGTTTTGACAAGCAGCAGAAGGTCATCAACGAAGTGAACACCTGCATGATAAAATATCCCGAGCAGATGAGCACCAGGCTGGAGGAGCTGAAACAGGCTTTCGATGATATCGGCGCAGACCTTGACAAGGGCTACGAAGAAGCGCAGGCTGTTGTGGATTCTGTAAACAAAAAAGGTAACTAGGGAGTGGTCAACAATGAATGAAAAAAGAAAGCTGAAACGAGAGATCAAGATCTGCCGTCAGACTATCGAGGAGATAGAACGAAAGCGTTCAAGATCACAGTCAGCGCTGGTACAGGCAGTGCTTCTGCAGGAAGAACCCGACGAGAACGATGTCGAGTGGTTCAACAAGTACACAGGCGAGATCACAGCCTGCAGAAATCACATGATAGAATTGCAGAAAAAACTGAATTCGCTGTAAAAAAAGAAATAACCGCAGTCCCGATCAGGGGCTGCGGTGTTGTTTTATCTGATCTCTGCACCTGATATTCGGTGCATACGTTGTTTTTCTTCGTACATGGCTTGATCAGCGCGTGAAAGTATCTGCTCGTAGCTCTCATCACCCTCGGTATACGAGGAATGACCTATGGCGATACTCAGTGAGAAGCTTTCTTCATAGGCGAAAGCTCCGTACTCATCACGTTCGGAATTCATCCTGTCCATAAGACTCTGGAGCTCATCGTTAAGCTTTTCAAGATCCTCCTCAGTCTTATCCTTCAGCAGTGCTATGAATTCATCACCGCCCACTCTGTAAACATTGGCGAAAACAGTGCTCATACACTTGGCTGCCGAACGCAGCAGCGTATCACCGCCAAGATGACCGAAGCAGTCATTGGTAGGCTTCAGCAGATTAAGATCCATTGAAACCACGCTCATCTCTTCAAGTGGTATTATGCCTGCATCTCTTTCAAGTGCATACCTGTTTCCAAGACCCGTCAGCTGATCTGTGTACGCCAGTATCTCCAGCAGCTGATCCTCACGCTTACGGCTCATCTCGTTCATCAGCTTGCGTATGCCGTTCACCAGCTCGAAAGCAAGATACATTATGAAGCCTATCCTTACTATGAACGTCTGATCACCCAGTGTAGTCACGAATATAAAGAATATCGCATTGGCAAAAGAGAAGCCCAGCAGTATCAGTATACCCAGCCTGTTTATGGGGTCTATCAGTTTCAGACGCTTCACATTTACAGCAAAGGTTATGAATGACATCACGCCCAGCGAGGTGATGAACACCTTGACAGTTTCAGTATATGTGGCTACACCTGTAAAGTGCAGCACAGATAGTATGACCTCCAGCCCTGCAAATGTAAAGAACAGCCAGCCCAGCTTCAGCGTAGGCACTATGTCCTCAAAATACAGCATGGCTGCAAGCGGCACCATGAAGATCATGAAATAGTTCATGTAGTATTGCATGATTGGATTGCCGAAAATGTACTGATTGAAAAACAGCGGACAATTAACGTATAACGCAAACAGTATCGAAAGCGAACCCAGCGAAAAAGCCTCGGGAGCTTCTATCTTCTTGAAAGTACATATCACGTGTATGACCAACAGCAATACACCGAATATACCCATGATGACATTGATCGTGTACAGCTCGAACTCGTCTTTGAGATAGCTGTATATCAGCTCATTCTCAGCACCGATACGTATCCTGTAACTCGGCATATATTCGCTGCGGAATACTGTATCAACAGTGATGTTGATGTATTTGCCTCCGTTTTCCGGAATATAGATAAAGTGAGTATAGGTACCCGGTGAACAGCCAAAGACAGGTTTTTCACCAAAATGATAAATGGCTTCCCCGCTAAGGTCGCCTGCTGTATCACTTATATCTGCATCAACAAATGAATCATACGTACGAAAAGAAAGGGATTTACCCCTGACATCATCAGTTATCTCATGGCTCATAATAAGACGAAGGATCGTTCTTCCATCCTCACCTTCATACTCATAATGCTCATAAGTCCAGTCCGTATCATAATGATCAACCTTCCCAGAACCCACAGGAACACTGTCATTTAACTTAAAAGCAAGTATCAGCACCACTACCGTTATTATAAAGAGATATAGACCTATATACCTCTTTTCAAGCAGTTTCATATGGTATTCTCCTTTACGGACAGAAATTAATAAAAAATCTGATCATCCCGTTTACACACCAATTAATTTGGTGTAATATCAGAACTAGAAATGATAAACATCAACATGATGATTCATTGTTATATAGCACTTTGTAATGGTGTGTTAATGGGATAACCATGATAAATAATGTTATTACTGCTTTCTACATTATATCATATTATAACAAATTGGTAAAGGTTCTTTTGAAAATTTTATCGTAATTGATTAGATGTATTACTAATAACAAGTTGTTCACAACAAACTTTGATTGTACAAAAGCGCCCATTTCAGGGAATATTCGCCATTTTTCAATGCAGGATATAAAAAAATTAAGATAAATAAAAATTTGCCCAAAATATTATTAAATTTCAGTACAACGATTGACTAATCTGTGTTTATATGGTATAATATACACAAGATATAGTTAGATATCTCCTGCTTTTTTATAACATATAAATAGGCTAAATAATTATACTATTGACGGAGGAGAATGAATATGCGTTTTAATACTTATGGCAACAGCAGAAATCCTATAATTATAATGCTCACTAGTTCTTTCTGTTCTGCAGAATCCTTATCTTATCTTTATGAAGAGCTTACAAATGACTACTATATAATCGTACCCGAATATAACGGACACTATGAGGGCAGTGTTGACTTCACCACAAGCCATGATGAAGCTAAGCAGGTAGTACATTTCCTGAAAGAAAACAGTATCAGTGATATCTGTCTGATATACGGTCAGGCTATGGGCGCTGAGATCGGTATGGAACTTATATCTCAATGTCTTAAACAGCATATAACTATCGAATCAGCTTTCTTTGACGGCGGCACATTCCTGAAGCAGCCCAAGCTTTATAAGGCGATAATGAACTTCAAGCATAAGTCGATGATGAACAAGATGAAGAATCAGAGCGTTGACGAAGTCGTAAGCTGGAAATCCGTAGACCAGTTCACCAAGGAAGATACCAAGACTATGCGTCCTGTTATAGAGTCCATGGTAAAGACCGCTCCCGTTATAACCGACGGAAGTATCAAGAACGAGACCGAAGCCAGGTATACCTTCAATTTTCCCTATCTCCCCGATGAGATGCAGGAGAACATCTTCTTTGTTTATGCCACAGATGAAAAGAATTTCAAATCATGTTTCAAGCACCTGATCGAAGCTTATCCCTCTGCCAATTTCAAGACACTGAGGGGTGAGGGTCACCTTACTTATTCTGTAAGAAAGACCGACGACTATCTGAGGGTAATCAGGGCTATCTGCAACAGGAACAATGAAGACGACTGATCGTACTCCACAGACTTATGGCAAGTACTTATATTGAATAATTTTGATAACTGCCGGAGGATGACCTTTCTTGCTAAAGGTCCCCTCCGGTTTTCTGCTTTGCCGGAAATCGCTTGATTTCCAAATACAGACACTTGCTGCTGAGGTATTTTTCATTCTGATTTGATCTATGTTTCAGACGCCTTTCACATAAGATCATATTGATATAACGTTTATAGATTAATATAATAGTATTCTTCAGCCGTTGGTTATCGTATGGGTGAAATAAAGTATGATCCAAAAATACAAAATTAAGTATCCCGGGACAAAAAAATATTTAGTCAAAATGTCAAATGATACGATGATTTATTGACATATCCCACAAAGGCTGATATAATATAAACCGTTGAAAAACGGAATATCAATACTTGAACTAAAGGAGATATAACTGATGAAAAACAGAATTCTTGCTGCCGCTCTTGCGCTGACAATGAGCGCCTGCATCTGTGGATGCAGTGAATCCAAAAAGACTTCCGATAAGGATACCGCCGCTGATGCCGGTAAAAGAAGCACCGCCATTGACGGCACAGTTACCGATGAAGAAACCACTCCGGACGAAACCACATCGGAAGAGGAAGAAGCTGCCGATGTACCGTTCATTGATCCTCAGGCAGAACAGACTGAAGGTACACATGAGCTGAAATGCAACGTTAGATTTGCCGCTCCCGATGATAAGAACGGTTTTACCTTTGAAGTAACACTCTCTGAGAGCGAGGCTGCATCAGGTATAAATGTAGGTCTTTATAATGAGCAGGGCGAAAAGGTAGCTGATATGGTGGATGACGGCAGCAAAAAGCCCGATAAGGAAGCCGGAGACCATATCTACAGCTGCTACTACAAGCCCGAAAGTGACAAGGCTGCTACTTATGAGCTGACCGCAAGGATCGGCGCTATTCAAACTGCACCTGTCAGAGTTCGCGTTTATGACGAATTTGACGATGAAGATTTCAACAAGCTGAAAGAAGTAACCGCTCAGTTCACCGAGATAGATAAGAAGTACAGAGATGCATCAGGCAAGATCCCCGATGACAAAAAGGATGCAGTCCTTGATGAAGCAGAAACGCTTACAAAGAAGCTGTACGATAACGGCGAGGTCATCGAATACTCCGTTGACAGAAAGAACGGCATCGTAAACATCTGGCTCGAAAGCTACCTGCCCTACGTATACAATATCGACAACGTGACCGAATAATAACCAGTACTCCCGTTAAGGCGGGTACCCATACAGAAGTTTATATTATTTATCGGGGGAAACTTTTCTGAAGAAAAGTTATCCCCCGAACCCGTCTGCAAAGGCTTTGCCTTTGTAGATTCAAACAGACTTTTATCTCTTTTGGGCAGGGGGTAGCTATGTTTGCAAACATAGCTACCCCCTGCCCAAAAGAAATAGAAGTTTTCGGAAAGGGGTCAGCATCAGCGAAGCTGACGCTTAGGAATAACCCTTTTTCAAAAGGGTTTTCCCCAATAGATAGCATAAATATTCTGTATGGGTACCAGCCTTAACAGTGGAGGGTGTTATTCCGCCGCAAACTGCGAATTATAAAGCTCGCTGTAAAAGCCGCCTTTTGCGATAAGGCTTTCGTGAGTGCCCTGTTCGACGATATGACCCGAGCGCATAACAATGATATTCTCGGCTTCCTTGATTGTAGAAAGTCGGTGGGCGATGATGAAGCTTGTCCTGCCCTTCATCATCTCAGCGAAGGCACGCTGTATCATTATCTCGGTACGGGTATCGATTGAAGATGTAGCCTCATCAAGTATAAGCATAGGAGGCAGGGACAGCATGACCCTTGCGATACACAGAAGCTGCTTCTGCCCCTGTGAGAGCGTGCTGAAAGCATCGGATACAACAGTATCATAGCCCTTTGGCAGACGCTTTATGAATCCGTGGCAGTGGGCTGACTTTGCAGCGGCTATGACTTCTTCCTCGGTGGCATCCGGCTTGCCGTAACGGATATTATCACGTATGGAAGCAGTTTTCAGCCATGTTTCCTGCAGCACCATACCGTACATTGAACGCATGGAATCGCGTGTACAGTTCTTTATGGGCTTGCCGCTTATGTTTATGCTGCCGCTGTCTGCATCGTAAAAGCGCATCAGCAGATTTATCATGGTTGTCTTTCCGCAGCCCGTAGGGCCTACTATGGCAGTGCGTTCACCTGCCCTGACGTGCAGGTTGAAATCCTCGATAAGCTTGACTTCGGGGTCATAGCTGAAATATACGTGCTCGGCATCCACACTCCCGTCAACTTTGGTGAGTACTTCGGCATCGGGGTCATCGGGTATCTCTTCCCTTTCGTCGATAAGCTCGAATACCCTTCCTGCTGATGCAAGTGCACTCTGGAGTTCGGTGATAACGCCTGATATCTCATTGAATGGCTTGGTATACTGATTAGCATACGACAGAAAAGCCGACAGCGCTCCCACAGTGAAGCTTCCGCCGCTGAATACCGTAAGTGCACCGAGTATACCGACAGATGTGTACACAAGACCGTTTACAAATCTTGTACAGGGATTTGTCAGTGAGGAGAAGAATATCGCCTTGACACTGACCGCCTGCAGTTTTTTGTTGTACACATCGAACTGTTCTTCGGCTTCATCCTCGTAGCTGAAAGCCTGTACAGTTTTAAGATTTCCTGTTATCTCCTCAACAAGCGCGGTCATCTCACCGCGGGCTACTGACTGCTTGTGAAAAAGGTCAAAGGTGTTCTTCGCTATGAACCTTGCCACAAACAGCGAAAGCGGTGTCAGCAGTATTACCACAAGAGATATCTTCACGTTTATGGAAAGCATGAATATTATAGTACCAATAATTGTACATATACCCGTGAAGAGCTGTGCAAACCCCATGAGCAGACCGTCGGATATCTGGTCTATATCAGTGATGATACGGCTGATTATATCACCGTGAGGGTGTGCATCTATATAGGAGAGAGGCAGACGTGACAGCTTAGAGAATGCCTTGCGGCGTATATCTCTCACCACATTGAAGGTTATCTTGTTGGTGCACAGTGACATGAGCCACTGTGATACTGCTGTTATGGATACTGTCACACAAAGCTTCACAAGCACAGGAGTCAGTGCTTTGATATCAACATTTCCCTTGCCTATTATAAGGTCAACACACTGTCCTATAAGTATCGGAGCATAAAGAGTAGTCGCCACAGTTATAAGGGCTAGCAGCATTGATATGCCGAATAGTCCCCTATACGGTCTTGCATAGGCAAGGAGCGGTTTCAGTACAGATTTTTGTACTTTATCAGCTTTAGCCAATCTCCTTCACCTCCTCCTCGGAAAGCTGTGACAGGCATATCTCACGGTATACATCACATGAGTTACAAAGCTCTTTGTGGGTGCCTATGCCTGCTATCTTTCCGTCATCAAGTACTATTATCTTATCAACGTTCTTTATGGAGGATATCCTCTGTGATACAATGAATACCGTCATATCCCCTGTCTTATCGGAAAGTGCTTTTCTCAGCCTTGCTTCGGTGGCAAGGTCAAGTGCGGACGCTGAGTCATCGAGCATTACTATCTCGGGTGAACCGACGAATGCCCTTGCTATGGTAAGGCGCTGACGCTGTCCGCCCGAAAGGTTCTTGCCCTCCTGCATTATCATCTCGTCCAGCTTATCGGGCTTTTCCATAACGAAATCATAAGCCTGTGCAAGTTTCAGGGCGGATATTATCTCCTCATCATCTGCGGAGCTGTCACGCCATTTCATATTATCTCGGACAGTACCCTTGAAAAGCACTGCACGCTGTGGTACTATACCTATCTTGCCCCTTAGCTGTGCGAATGGGTACTCTTTAACGTCAACTCCGTCGATAAGCACCTGACCCTTTGAAGCATCATAGAATCTCGGGATAAGGTTTACCACCGAGGATTTGCCCGAACCTGTACCACCGATTATGCCAACAGTCTCTCCCCTGTTCACGGTAAAGCTGATATCCTCAAGGGCGTACTCCTCGCTGTCATGGTAAGAGAAGCTCACTCCGCGGAATTCCACCGCAGGTGCTGAGGTATCTGCTGTTACATCGGTATTTCCCTCATCGCTGACAGTAGGTCCGATATCAAAAATATCATTTATACGTATGGCTGAAGCCTGCATCTTGGTGATATTCGTGACGAGTATCGCCATAGCGAGAAGTGCCAGAAGTATCTGGTTCATATAGTTCACAAGGGCTATGACATCGCCCTGAGTAATAACGTCGTTATACACCTGATGCGCACTCGCCTTTAAAAGTACGGCTATGCCCAGGTTCACGATGACGTAAGTCATGGGGTTCATAAGGGCATTTATCCTGCCAGCCTTTATCTGCAGGTCGGCAAGTTCATCGGTGAGCTTTTCAAACTCATTTTCTTCTGACTTCTGTGCAGAAAAAGCACGTATCACCCTTGCACCCGAAAGTGCTTCTCCTGTCAGCAGATTAGTGCGGTCAAGGGTCTTCTGGATATTCTTGTAGCGCGGTATGGTGATGCTCATTATCTTATAGATAACAAAAGCAAGACATGGGGCTATTACAAGGAATATAAGCGTGAGCTTCACCGATATGGCGAATGCCATTATCACCGCACCCACCACGATGAAGGGCGAACGCAGGAGAAGTCTGAGCAGTATATTCACACCGGATTGGGCGGTATTGATATCCGCAGTCATACGTGTAACAAGTGTACTGCTGCCGACCTTGTCTATCTCGGAATAGGAAAGCCTGTTGATATGGCGCAGCAGATCGGTGCGCAGTGCGGTGCCGAATCCGACGGAAGCCTTTGCCGCAAAATACTGTGCCGTAAGGGAACAGGCAAGCCCCAGGAATCCCAGCAGCACCATGATAGCGCCCATACGGAGTATATACGGCACATCCTCATTCTTTATACCGATATCTATTATACGCTTCATGACCACAGGTACGGCAAGCTCGAAGCAAGCTTCGATAAGCTTGAAGAGAGGTCCTATAAAACTCTCCTTTTTATAGTTTTTAAGATAGCGAAACAGTTTGAACATATTTTTCTCCAATACACAGACAGACGGACAGTTTAACGCTGTCCGTCCGATATTTACGTTATCTGATCTTTCTGACCTTTACCTTTACGACGGAATAACCCGATGAACCACGACCAAAAGCTTTTTTTTTTCGGGCGCAGGTTCTGCGGGCTTTTCAGCATTTTCCGCAGCAGGAGCATTCTCCGTCTTTTCGGGTATTTCAACAGGTACCTCAGCAGGAGGATCCACAGGCTCCGGCTTCGGTTCGGGTACAGGCTTGGGCTTTGGTACATTGGCATAAGCCTCAGCGTAAGCCCTGCTCTGGGCATCCACACGTACACCGTCAGATGGCTTGCGCACATATCTGCCGTCGGGCTGCATATCCCTTGCTTTAACATTATCATTCATCTGGGTATCGAACATATCCAGTATGCGCTGACGGATGTCGGGGTCAAGCACAGGTGCGGCTACTTCGACGCGGCGTGTGGTATTTCTGGTCATATAGTCAGCGGAGGATATATATACGTTCTTCCTGACACCGCTGCCGAATATGTATATACGCGAATGTTCGAGGTAGCGTCCCACTATGGAACGTATGCGAACGTTTCCGGTAACACCCTCAACCCCTGCAACAAGGCAGGAAATTCCGCGTATCACCATCTCCACCTTTACGCCTGCCTGAGAGCATTCGATGATCTTATCCATTATCACCTTATCAGTAAGGGAATTAAGCTTAGCGCCAACATAACCGTCACCGCCTGCCTTAGCTATTGCTATCTCGTTATCCATCATTTCAAGGACACGGTTCTGCAGACAATGGGGCGCTACCAGCAGAAGGCTGCTTTTCTCAACAAGCTCGCCTATGGACAGTGTGCGGAATACTTCCTCTGCATCCTTAGCTATATCCCTGTTTGATGTCATAAGACAGAGGTCGGTATAAAGCTCGGCTGTCTTCTCGTTATAGTTGCCTGTGCCTATCTGGGTGGTATACTTTACACCCTCAGCGGTCTTTCGGGTGATAAGACAGAGCTTTGAATGCACTTTCAGACCCTTGGGACCGTACATGACTCTGCAGCCTGCTTCTTCAAGCTGCTTTGACCAGCCGATATTGTTCTCCTCATCGAACCTTGCGCGGAGCTCTACCAGCACGCATACCTCCTTGCCGTTTTCGGCAGCGGTGCACAGTGCCTTTATTACCTTGGAATGCTTTGCCACGCGGTAAAGGGTCATCTTTATGGATACAACGCTTTCATCCTTTGCGGCTTCATTGAGAAGTCTTATAAAAGACTGTATGGATTCATAAGGATAGGACAGGAACAGATCCCTTTCGTCGATCTGATCTATCATCGGACGGCTCTCGTCTATCATACGTGACAGCTGAGAGGTACGCGGTTCAAAGAACAGTTCCTTTTTAGCCTCAGCCTTACTGAATATCGTGAATACATAGGATAGATCAAGGGGTGTTTTTTCAATAAAGACCTGTTTTTTGGACAGTTCAAGCCTGGTGCACAGTTCCTTCTGCAGCGGCTCGGATATCTGCTTTGAAAGCTGCAGTCTTACAGGACACAGACGCTTTCTCTTGTTTATCAGCACAGACATATTCTGCCTGAAATCCAGTTCACGGTCAAAGCTTTCATCCACGTCGATATCGGCGTTGCGGGTTATTCGCATGAGGGTCTTTTCCTCCACCTTATAACCGTGGAATATCTTATCTGTAAAGTGGAGTATAAGCTCCTCCACCAGCACGTAAGCTATGGTATCATCCTGAGCAGGCAGGAATATCACACGTTCAAACTTCTCGCTGCAGCCGATTATACCCAGCGTCACACCGCTTTTTGAAGTAAGCTTGGCAGCCACGTATATGCTCTTGTTAGGCAGAAACGGGAATGGGTGCCGCTTGTCGATGACCAGCGCATTCAGGAAAGGCTTTATCTCATAGGCATAGTAAGCCTCAAGAAATTCAAGCTCCTGCCCCGTAAGGCTCTTGATACTCTTATGAAGTATATTATTAGGTTCAAGTGCTTTGTGTATAGCCTTGAAGCTTTCATCCTTAGTCGGTATAAGCTCGCGCACCCCTGAATATATGGCACTCAGCTGCTCGGACGGCTTCATCTTTGATTTGTTGTCCTTCTGAGAATCATCCACAAGGGAGGCATCATAAAGAGAACCTACTCTCACCATAAAGAACTCATCAAGATTGCTGCCGTATATGGACTGGAACAGCAGTCTTTCAAGCAGAGGATTGCGCTCGTCACGGGCTTCTTCAAGCACACGTTCATTGAATTTGAGCCATGAAAGCTCACGGTTATCGTATACCCTGTTTTTCACGGTATTTTCTCCTATCGTATATAATAAGCTATTATATATTATAGTACACTGTGACGAAATTGTCAACAGTTCAAGGACAGGTTATTTCTATTTTAAGATGGGAGAATACAGAAAGAAATGCCACAATGGTGAAGACGGGTACTGATAAATAATTTTTGAATCTTTGAAGAGAAGGTCACGTATCACAGAATCCACCGCAAATCAAAAATCTCAGAGCACAGCATCATCTTTTTTGACCTCTTGTTTTTTGACCTCTTGTTTTGGTTTACGGTACGCCCTACGCATCACCTTATCAACACTAAAAAACACCGAAATTCCGCACATTTTCAAATGCTGAATTTTACCTCAATACCTGTTTCATCGGATATAAGCACGACATCTATCATCGCTGCCGCTACATCGTACTTCTCCCGCACCGTCAGCTTATCCCACTGCTTCATAGGTTCTTCCAAAGGCTTTGTGTCGATTGCCTTACGCTTGCGGCACATAGTCTGCATTTTTTTTATCAAGCTCCGACTTCTGCTCACTCAGCTTTTCACATTCAGCCGTATCGGACTTGATACGTTCTTTCAGCTTTCCGATCTTCTCATCGAGCTTCGTGATCTTCTTTGCGATGTCAGCCATATCATCACCCCCAATCGTCTGTACTTCGGAAATCAATTTCCATACTCCAATTATAGCGCGCAACAAGGGGCTTTGTCTACTGGTATTGCGCACGAAGATTTGTGTGCCGGATAGGTTTTCCGTTCGACAGATTGTTATGGGGAAAATCAAAAAGCTGTGTAGCGGAGTTTGCTCACACAGCTTGTAAATTTTCATTCTCTTTTGAAATTAAATATTTGTAGGTTGTTATATGTCCCTATTTAGCCATTCTTCCCTTAGAATTGCATACTGGTATTTATCACACCACCTATGATCTAATGCACTATTTCCTTGATACATCTTTACAAAATGTGCCTCTCTGCGCATTCCTATCTTTTCCATAATTCTATATGATCCTATATTCAGCGTGTTGCAATCAGCTATCACTCTTCTAAGTTTGAGAACATCAAAAGCAAGTCTCAATAAAGTATTTCCTATTTCAGTTCCATATCCCTGCTTCCAATAGTTACGATGCAATTCCCAAGCTAATCCAGCAGGATCTTTGTCTGTAAAATACAGTTCGCATGACCCGATCAGTTCGCTGGTGTCTTTCAGTTCAACAGCATATCTGAAATTGACACACGGATTATCTTCGGCACATTTTATAGCCCAATCAAGATAATCGTGAGCTTCTTTTTCATTTTTAGGCTCACTTGAGCGATATTTCATATTTTCAAGACTGCTCAGCCAATCATATACAATTGGGAAATCACTTTGTCTGAATTTTCTGAAAAGAAGTCTTTCTGAATATAACTCGATATATTGCAATTGAAACATCTCCTACTTTGGATACACACAAGCAAGCCAAGTGCTTACTCTCACTTCACCATTATATCACACCACATCCGAAAAAGCAATACCCACCTTCAGTAATTTTCCTGATAACTATCAACACTAAAAAATACCGAAATCCCGCACTTTTTCAAATGCTGAATTTCACCTCAATACCTGTTTCATCGTATATAAGCACGACATCTATCATCGCTGCCGCTACATCGTACTTCTCCCGCACCGTCAGCTTATCCCACTGCTTCATAGGTTCTTCCAAAGGCTTTATGTCGATAGCTTTACGCTTGCGGCACATAGTCTGCATTTTTTTATCAAGCTCCGACTTCTGCTCACTCAGCTTTTCACACTCAGCCGTATCGGTCTTGATACGCTCTTTCAGCTTGCCGATCTTCTCATCGAGCTTCGTGATCTTCTTTGCGATGTCAGCCATATCATCACCACCAATCGTATGGACTTCGGAAATCAATTTCCATACTCCAATTATAGCGCGCAACAATGGGCTTTGTCTACTGGTATTGCGCACGAAGTTTTGTGTGCCGGATAGGTTTTCCGTTCGACAGATTGTTATTGGGAAAATCAAAAAGCTGTGGAGCGGAGTTTGCTCACACAGCCTATGGGGATATTCAGTTTTTAGTTTGTAAGTTTTAATACTCTTGCCTCCCAAGAAGTACGAGCAACAAGATATTCATGATTAGGATACTGTTCTATCTCATATACAGTCCAGACCCCATCTGTTGTTTTACAGACCACTTTCCATGTTTCTTTATATGGTTGTATTTCGGTATAGCTGGTTTCCTCATATACCTTACCGTCAAAGCTAAGTTTATTGCCAGTATACTCTGCTCGTCTTAGATTACTATCTCTTATTCGCAGACCTAATATAACACCTATTATGACCAGTATTATTATTGACAAGATAATTGTAACCTTCTTCTTTTTAGTCATAGTACACCCCGATTTTTTGAAATGATAAATATTGGCAAGCCGTGTGCTTACTCTCACTTCTACATTATACTACACAGCAACTGAAAAAGCAACCCCCACTTTCATCAAACTGCCGCTCAGACTGCGCAATAACTGCGCCGAACACCGGTAAAAAACTCTCAGAGCCGTGCGGATAAAGAGAAAAGTCGCATAGCTCGTACATGAACTTTGTTCATGTATATCACAGCAGTAGCGTGACAGTCAGAGAACGCTTGCCCGATATATGCAGAACGAACAGGCTGCCAAGAAAAAGAAAGGACAGCTTGAATAAAAAAATACGGCAGGGAGTATCCCTACCGCAGTGATGTGTATAGTTGCTAAGATGGATCAGAATTCGTCTGTCTACAGACTAATATGAAACAGTTGATCTTTTGTTCCATATATCGTATGAAAATCACCGATCTTTTCAAACCCATATTTTTCATATAAGCCTTGTTCTCCACTCATGATGTAAACAGTCCGAAATCCAATGGATTTTGCATAGGATAAGATATGCTGAATCATCTTTTCCGATATTCGCTTGCCACGATGCTGTTCGTCAACAAAAACAAAACCAATAAACGGTGAATACTCATATTCTTCCGACAATTCATCTTTTTCAGAAAGTGTACAATAGCCGATTATGTTTTCATTTTCAATGGCAGCGACTACCCGCTCCCAATCTTTAAATGCATTCACCTTCATACGCTCTGCAAGATATGATCCTGCTTTCCATGAACATGACTGAGCAAACAAAATCGTCTTATCCCATAGGATATGTCCTTTTTGCATCATCTGAATTTCCAATAATTAATCCTCCCACGAATTCCGATCTACACGAGCAAGCCGATTGCTTGCCCTTACTCTCTACATTATACCATACCGATCATGAAAAAGCAATTCCCACTTTCATCAAATTGCCGCCCACCCAGCATCATAACTGTGCGCCGAAGCCCGGTAAAATACTCTCAGAGCCTTGCGGAACAGAGAGAAAGTCGCATAGCTCGTACATGAACTTTGTTCATGTATATCACAGCAGAAGCGTGACAGTCAGAGGACTGTAAAACGGTACTTACAGAACGAACAAGCTGCCAAAAGAAAGAAAAATCAGCTTGAATAAAAACAACGGCAGGGAGCGTTTGGCACTCCTTGCCGTGGTGATATGTGTAGTTACTTAGAAAAATCATAATTTAGCTAACCCAAGTCAAACCAATAATCCTCATATTTGTGTTCTTTATAAAATTGTATGAGAAATGGTTTCAACTGTTCATGAATACGCCACAAAACATACTCTGTATCTTCGCTACCGTTAATCTGTACCCATTCATAAATCCTGTCAAGTTCTTCAAGGACTTTCGGTATTTGTTTGATAGAAAAATAGTGACAATCTACGAATATTTGTATTTTGCATTCTTTGAGTGCCTGATTCCATACCTTATTCCAAACTTTTTGAAATGATACTGGTACATCATCAACAAATTCGCCACTGTTATAGTCTTTTCCTTTATATATTCCTAATGTTACTGACATTATATCTACCTCTGAATTCCGATCTACACGAGCAAGCCGATTGCTTGCCCTTACTCTCTACATTATACCATACCGATCATGAAAAAGCAATTCCCACTTTCATCAAATAGCCGCCCAGACTGCGCAATAACTGCGCCGTACCAGTTTAGAATATTGACACCGATGATGATTGAGAGCATCACGCAGGAGCGTGAACGAGTATGACCACCGACCTAAGCGGCGGAGAGATTAAGTCGCATAGCTCCAAATTCGCTGACGGAGCATCGAAAGCCTGCGTGATATGCAAATCCCACAGGAAAAAATAGCAAGCATTGTATTTTGCACCGCACACGGACGAAAATACATCTGCTTGTTGGGGACACCCCAAGCCCCGAAATGACCGCACAGCGATCAAAAAATATCGGCTTACGCCGAAATAGAAATAAAGGAGACACTACTATGGAAAATACAAAACGCAAGAGGGGCAGACCGCCCAAACGCAAGGTTATGTCCGACAGGTCAGAAACTATATCAACGAAGAACATAACAGGCGTGAGCATGAGAAGTACAGACAGAATAAGCTCACTCAGCAGAGAAATAAAGACACTCTGGAATAAAAAACAGCAAGGATAGCTGATTTCCTTGCTGTGGTGGTATCATAATTCCTTGAATGTCTCTTTGTCATATCGTTTCACAACTTTGTGAAATGCAGAATATCGAAGCGTAAGTGTTATTGTATCTTCGCTATCTTCCCGAATAACCTGCGGTTTTCCGTTCACTATATCACAGACTTTCACAGGAGCATGATTAGTTCCAATTAGTGAAATAGTGCCGCTTCCTCTACTCTTGTAAAGATGTAATTTCTTTAGTAGCTTTTTGATATATCTATTCATGTTAACCTCACATAAATTTCGGATTTTCGTCAGAGAAAACTGACTGCCTACATCAGTAATTATACATCATCACCGCCAATTAGTCAATCATAAATCACCAAAAAGAAAGGAAACAACATCTATGAGCAAAATAGGTTATATCCGTGTTTCAACGGAACATCAGGAGACAGCGAGACAGCAGGAGATCATGTGCGGCTACCACGTTGACTGTGTTCGCAGCACTCTCACAGTTGGAGCGTGAACAACTCAAACAGCGACAACGTGAGGGCATCGAAATCGCTAAGCGGAAACTTCCGGGGGACGTTTCCGGGGGCAAGTACACAGTCAGAAAGCCCACCCCGATCGACTGGACGAGGTTCGTGAAGCTCTATGGGGAATGGAAGTCCAAGAGCATCACAGGACGTGACTTTATGCGGAGAATGGGCAGCATGAACTTGTTCATGCGGTCGGCATAACTCCTTTTACCGCCGTGTCAGGGAGTATGAAGCGGAACACGGGATCGCAGAGCCGACCTCTGCTTGATATATAGCAATATAGTTTGCTGAGTATGCACATATTTCTCACAGTCTTTTTATGCAACCCTCCAAAGTTGTAATATATCCATTGACAACTTTGCAATTGCATGATATACTAATGTCAGAAAGTTGAAACAAAAGTGTTTACAACTTTACAAAACACCATAATCATGATATAATCAGGAGGTACTTATTATGAAAATTGCAGTAGTTTGTGCAAACGGCAAGGCAGGTCAGCTTATCGTAAAAGAGGCTGTAAACAGAGGGTTTGACGTTACCGCAGTTGTCAAGGGCGAGAACAAGTCCGCTGCTCAGAACGTTATCATGAAAGACCTGTTCGACCTGACCGCAGCAGACCTCACGGACTTTGATGCTGTTGTAGACGCTTTCGGCGCATGGACACCCGAGACACTTCCTCAGCACTCCACTTCACTTGCTCACCTGTGCGATATTCTTTCAGGAACTGACACAAGACTTCTCGTTGTCGGCGGCGCAGGAAGCCTGTATGTGAACGCTGAGCATACCGCCTGTGTTTCTGACGGTGCTGATTTTCCCGAAGTGTTCAAGCCGCTGGCTTCTGCTATGGCAAAGGCGCTTGGTGAACTCCGTCAGAGAAATGACGTAAAGTGGACATACCTGAGCCCCGCAGGAGATTTTCAGGCTGACGGCGAGCGCAGCGGCAAGTACATTCTCGCAGGCGAGGAGCTGACGCTCAACTCTAAGGGCGAGAGCATTATCAGCTATGCGGATTATGCTGTTGCTATGGTGGACGAGATCGAAAAAGGCGGTCACATCGGGCAGCGTATCAGCGTGGTAAGAGAGTAAGAAAGAGATGAACATCTATGCAGATAACAAGTAAATTCACAGCAGCGGTGCATATCCTTACCTGTATCGACGTTTTTGACGGACAGATGAGAGTGACCAGCGATTTCCTGTCGGGCAGTACGGGGGTAAATGCGGTGATCGTCCGTAATGTTCTCGGACAGCTTCGCACGGCAGGTATAGTCGAAACACGTCAGGGCAGCGGCGGCGCACACCTTGCAAAAGCACTTGACGAAATAACGCTGTACGATATTTACAAGGCGGTTGACTGCGTAGACGATGAGGGTCTGTTCCACTTCCACGAAAATCCCAATGCGGATTGTCCTGTGGGACGGAATATCCACAAGGCTATGGACGAAAGGCTTGAAGCGGCGCAGGCGGCTCTTGAAAACGAGCTGAAAAGCACGACTCTTGCACAAGTTGTCTCTGACACACGAAAGTTAATTGACGAGGAATAAAATGAGAGTGTGCTGAAAACATCGGCACACTCTTTCCATAGGAGGACAATATGACAGCGAATGATTATCTGAGATTTATCGTGGACGTGATACACTCTACCGTTGTTGCAACGGTGGATAGCGATGGTCTGCCCGTGACCTGTGTTATCGACATGATGTATGCAGACGAGAACGGACTGTACTTTCTCACCGCAAAGGGAAAGAACTTCTATCAACGGTTAAAGGACAAGGGCTATCTTGCACTTTCGGGAAAAAAGGGCGATGATACCATGAGCTGTACGGCGATCTCTGTCCGCGGCAAGGTCAGGGAGTTAGGCTCTGATATGCTCCCACTGCTGTTTGAGAAGAATCCCTATATGTGTGAAATATATCCCACCGAGGAAAGCCGCAAGGCACTCACAGTATTTCAGATCCATGAGGGCAGCGGAGAGTGGTTCGACCTGTCGAAGAAGCCTATCGAGCGTGACAGCTTCACATTCGGCGGTGTCGAAAGCAAGGCGAGTGGGTATTTCGTGAACGATGATTGTATCGGTTGCGGTTCGTGCCTAAGCGCCTGTCCGCAGAGCTGTATCGAGCTGAACGGCAAAGCTGTTATCCGTCAGGAAAACTGTCTGCACTGCGGTAACTGTGCGGAAGTCTGTCCTGTGGGAGCAGTCATAAGGAGATGATCGTATGGAGAAGCTCGACTTTCTGATAAACTATCTGCTGTCCGAGAGAGATGATTTAGGCAGGATAGAGATACCAAATAATGATACAGATAAATTCCGCCTTTACCGCAGCCTTGTGAATATCCGCCCTGCTGTCAAGGCAGACGAGGATTATCTGCAAGCCGAGGACGAATATCTCACAGCCTTGACCGAGAGCAAGGGCATCACGGATATTGCAGACCTAACACCCATAGAGGACGGCATTTATCTCTGGAAAGGTGATATTACCACTCTCCGATGCGGAGCGATCGTCAACGCTGCCAATTCGGGAATGACGGGGTGCTGGCAGCCGTGTCACTCTTGTATCGACAACTGTATCCACACCTTTGCAGGGGTACGGCTTCGTTACAAGTGCGGTCAGATCATGCAGGCACAAGGTCATGAAGAACCCACAGGCAAGGCGAAGATAACAAAAGCCTATAATTTACCCTGCGACTATGTGATACACACCGTCGGACCGATCGTAGACAGTATTCTTACAGATGAACATTGCCGTCTGCTTGAAAGCTCCTACAAAAGCTGTCTTGAGATAGCAGTACAGAACGGTATCGGTAGTATCGCTTTCTGCTGTATCTCAACGGGTGTATTCGGATTTCCGCAGGATAAGGCGGCAGAGATAGCAGTCCGCACCGTCAGGGAGTTTCGCAAGAGCCACGATATACAGGTGATCTTCAATGTATTCAAGGAGGACGATCATGAAATTTACAAGAGATTACTCGGCGGAAATTGACCGTCTGAAAAAAGAAATACAGACCGCTGATGCGATCGTCATCGGTGCAGGTGCAGGTCTTTCCACCGCCGCAGGCTTTACCTATTCGGGAGAGCGTTTGCAGAAGTATTTTGCCGATTTCGTGGAGAAATACGGCTTTCGGGATATGTATTCCGGCGGTTTTTATCCCTTTGAAACGTCCGAAGAAATGTGGGCGTACTGGTCACGCTACATCTACATCAACCGCTACATGGACGTGGACAACGGCACATACAAGCGCTTGTTTGAGCTTGTGAAGGACAAGGACTATTTTGTTCTCACCACCAATGTTGACCACCAATTTCAAAAGGCAGGATTTGACAAGCACCGCCTGTTCTACACGCAGGGCGATTACGGGCTTTGGCAGTGCAGTGAGCCGTGCCACCAAAAGACCTATGACAACGAGGAAACCGTCAGGGCGATGTTTGAGCGGCAGAAGGATATGCGTGTTCCGTCAGAGCTTGTACCCCACTGTCCTGTCTGCGGAAAGCCTATGAGCATGAACCTCAGAGCAGATGACACCTTTGTCGAGGACGATGGCTGGCACAGAGCAGCGGAGCGTTATGATGAATTCCTGCGCCGCCATGATGGACTGCATATCCTGTTCTTAGAGCTTGGCGTAGGCATGAACACGCCTGTCATCATAAAGTATCCGTTCTGGAAGATGACCTATGCAAACCCGAAGGCTGTCTATGCCTGCCTGAATTTCGGGGAAGCGTATGCACCAGACGAGATCAAAGAGCAGAGTATTCTTATCAATGGGGATATTCATGAGTTGCTGAATGTCTTAGCTTAAATCAATTCAAGCCTTGCACTCAAAAACAGAGTGCAAGGCTCATTTTACGCCAATAGGGTTTGCTTTAATTAGTCGGCAGCCCACAGCGTACACCAAAATTTTTACTTACGAAATATTCCCCACAAAGTTATAGAATATCTCGATTTTGCGTGTTTTGTTTACCTTGTCTTTTTCATAGATATAAATTTTGTCGATGAAATCTCTTAGCAGGTCGTAGGTCAGTTCTTTAATATCGGTGTATTTATCAACAATCTTCAAGAAACGCTCGGTATTCTCTTCATCGTTCTTGATTTGTTCAAGAGTCTCCGAAAGCTCTTTGATAGTCTGCTCAAGCTGAACCTGCTCCGATTTATATGTTTCAGACAGCATTTTGAAAGTGTCGTCCGTCAGCTTGCCGAGAGCATTATCTTCATAGATCTTCACAAACATTCTCTTGATCTCCGATAAACGTTTTTCAGATTTTGTAAGCTCTCGTTTCTTAGCAGCTTGTTCTTTCTTTGTTGCCGATGCAGAATTTTCCTTACATATCACAATGAACCTGTCACGGTTCTTCCTTGCCTCCGAAGTTACTCGTAAAAGGTCATCAAGAACTATTTCAGACAGCAACTTTTTTGTAATGCAGTGCGTTGAACATTGATTGGCTTTTTCAGCCCTTTTCCGATAACCTTCACAAGTATAAAATATTCTCGGATGACTCTTGTCTCTGTGTACAGACATTCTTGTTCCGCAGTCTCCGCAAAACAATAATCCCGAAAAGCTGTCCACTTCATTATGACGGTTAACTTTGGGTCTGTCAGCCTTTCTTCTCTGCACGATGTTCCATGTATCAATATCAACCAGAGGTTCATGAGTATTAAGAAACTCGAACTGCTGCTCCTTCGGAAATTTCACGAAACGCTTTGATTTGTATGACACCCTGCTTGACTGATGCGTATATGTATGCCCGAGATATGCGGGATTGTCAAGTATCTCACTTACTGCATGTCTGTTCCAGACATATGGCTCGTCAAGAGTGTTAATGTCAAATTCAGAATTTTCACGCAGCTTTCTGACCGCAGTAGGATTAAGATATTTCTTTTCCTTTAAATAACGGACTATCTCCATTATACCCTTGCCGTCAGCATACAGCTTAAATGCTTCACGGATAGCAGGTGCATATCTTTCATCAATGATAAGATGATTCTTGTCTTCGGGCGAAGGCATATATCCGTAAGGAACAGCACCGTTCACCCTTTCCCCACGCATAGCCTGCGCCAGCTTTACAGCTTTGATCTTCTTACTGGTGTCACGAACATACCACTCATTAAATAATGACCTCAGCTCCGTAAATTCATCATCGCCCTGAATGGTATCGACGTTGTCATTTACTGCGATATATCTCACGCCATATTCGGGAAATATGATCTGAAGATACTGTCCCACCAACAGAAAATTCCTGCCGAAACGTGAAAGGTCTTTTGTTATGACCGTTCCGACATTTCCCTTTTCTATCTCGGAATACATTTCCTTGAAGGCAGGACGATTATCAAAGCTGACACCGCTGTAACCGTCGTCAACATAGAATTTACAGTTTTCAAAGCCGTTATCCGCAGCATACTTTTCAAGCAGCTTTTTCTGATTTGTTATACTGTTGGACTCGCCGAGATTAGCATCGTCCTGTGATAGTCTGCAATAAAGTGCAGTTATTTTGTTTGGCTGTATCATTTCTACTCCTTTCCGACAGCCAAATCGATCATGTATATTATACCATAAATCAGTTCGGCTGTCTACACACATTTTATTAATTTCAGGAATTTGCTATCCATTAATATCTCTTTTTATCAATCTCTCGATTTTATCCTCAGCGGTATCAGTCGAAGTTTCGCTGAAATGCGATACCACAATATATGTCATATTTCCGATAGTGATCTTACGCTCTATCGGTTTTATTTTATCTGTTTGCTCCGTTGTCTTTCTGTTCAATCTATCATCCCTTCCAAAATAATTATTTAAGTCCAAATAAACGCACAATAATACATTGCAAATCACCCCAATTTGTGATATAATAGTTGTATAATTCTTTGTAGGAGGCACCCCATGACCCGCTGCGATTTCTGCTCGATAATCAACATCATAACCGAATATATCAGCGAAGCAAAAGCCCTGAGCCAGACCGAGCTTGTATTTCAACTTTTCACCGAGTTCGCCAACGAGAATGACGATTTCGATTTTGATCAGGGCAGAGTCAACCGCTGGTTCAAGGGTAAGGACGCGGTCAGTCCGACTATCACGCGCTTTTACTCTCAGGACGGTTACGCCGAATATCTCGCCTCCGACCTTGAAGAAAAAGTGTTTCCGCTGATGACCGACTACGATATGGCGGCGAAGGATATTTACGATCTGCTGATGAACGATATTTCAATTTCAGATACTAAGAAAAACGAATTGTCAGAACTATATCCACCGCAGAACTCGACCGATACCGCCGACTTCATTTCCGCTGTTCTGCTTTTCGGCATGAACCGCAAATTTCAGAAGCGAGATACCAAAATGCTCACAAGCGGCACTTTGTCAGCGCCCGCCGCTGACATTATTATGTCGGGCTCTGTTCCGAATCCTTGTAAACACTTCTGCGGCAGAGATACCGAGCTTGAAGAACTTCACGCTCTGCTCGAAACTCACAGCAAGATTTTCATAACAAGTCTCGCCGGCATAGGTAAAAGCGAGTTTGCCAAAGCCTACGCCAAGACCTACAAATCAAGCTACACCAATATCCTATATTTCACCTACCCCGGCAGCCTGCAAACGCTCATTGAGGACATGGATTTTGCCGACGATCTCCCGTCTGACGATAACACCACCCGCTTCAAAAAGCACAACCGCTTTTTGCGGAGCATGAAGCCCGACACGCTGCTGATAATCGACAATTTCAATACCACCGCCGCGAACGAACCGCATCTTGACCTGCTGATGAAATACGGCTGTAAGATAATTTTCACCACGCGCAGCCGCTTTGAGGTCGGATATACATACGAACTGAACGAGATCAGCGACCTCGAAAGTCTGTTATCACTTGCCGCGTATTTCTATACCGACACTCCCGATCAGCGGCAGATAGTCGAAAGCATTATCGAAACCGTACACCGACACACTCTGTTGGTTGAACTATCAGCAAGGCTATTGCAGACGGGAATCCTTGAACCGAACGAAGTCCTCTCCAAGTTATCCGAAAGCACTGCCGCCCCCGAAGCGAACGACAAGATCAGCATAACGAAAGACGGTCATACCAAAAAGGCGACTTATCACAACCACATCAAGACGCTGTTCTCACTTTTTGCGTTGTCCGATGAAATGCAGGCGGTCATGCGCTATGCAACTTTTATTCCCGCAAATGGTATTCGCAGGAGACTTTTCGCAAAGCTCATAAGCCTTGAAAGCATGGACACGATCAACGACTTGACCGAGGTGGGCTTTATCCAAAACCCCGAAATGGATAAGATCGTTCTTTACCCGCTTGTGCAGGAAATTATATTATCTGACCTTTGCCCCGATACCGAGAATTGCAGACCGCTGCTTGATAATATTCACCGCACCTGCTTGCAGCATGGCGTTGATATTCCTTACTATCCCGCGTTGTACGCAATTACGGAAAATATCGCGTACAAGATCACGGTTTGCGACAAATCCGATTATCTGCTTTTCGTAGAGGACGCTTTCGCCTATATGGAGAAATACCGTTACGCAAGCGGCATGAAAAAACTTGTTTCTGTGATGACCGACTTACTCTCAGATGAAACCGTAGGCACTCAGAACGACCGCGCCCTGCTGCTGAACAACCAAGCATCCTGCGAGGGTCTGCTGAACGGCAATTACAAAAAAGCCATCAACCTTGAAAAGCGCGCAATAAATATGTGCGAACCGACAGACAATCCCTTGCTTGCCGCAAACCTCCACATGAACCTCGGCTATCTTTACCAGGCGAACGGCAAGACCGACCTTGCGAAGCCGAGTATGGAGAAAGCTATGCAGATTATCGCGGAGGTGAACACTTCGACCCACGATATGATTATCATGTCGCGCAACTACGCCCGACTTCTTGCGGAAACAGGCGAAGCCCGCCGGGCAATCACAGCTCTGCAAAAGTGCGCAGATTTCGTAAAGGCGACCAATTCCGAGACGACCTCCGACTACGCTGACCTCCTTTTCGACATAGCCGGGATCACCTCTCAGTTAAGCGGCATCCAAGCCGCCGAGCCGTATTTTGTTCGTGCTTTCAAGATATACCGCGATATATTGCCCGATGATGATCTGCGCGAAAAAGCCGCGCTTGCCGTAAGATATTTTGAACGTGCCGGAGTAAAGTCTATCCCGAATTACCTCGCTCTCAATGAAAATGCTGCCACACCATAATGACCGTCTGCACGATGACCGCAACAGGAGCAAGGCTGTACCAAAGCCACGCAAGCCCCGTCGCATGACTTGCGGTATTCAGCTTTTCGGCGCTCTTATCCACCGCCGTTTCGATATTAGTTACGGAGGTTTTGGTGTGTTCAAGCATCTTATCGACCGCCTCGTTCTGCTTCTTCATAATGTTTGTTAGGTTGTCGTTAAGCACCTTAGCGGTGTCTTTTCTTACGCTTTGCCGGTACTCCTCCTGCAAGTCGAGCAGGCGCAGTTGGCTCTCTTTCATCTCGCGGAGCTCGTTCTGAGTATCGCGGGTGTAGTTCGTCAACACCTCGTAAAGCCTGTCCACAGTCGCGAGCAGTAGCGTGATCTGGTACTTGTCCTCTGCTGCCCGACGGTCTTCCTCTCTCAAATGCTGCACCTTCTGCCACAGGCTCGACAATTCTTCCTGCGGCGTGGCTCCTTGTGTATTTCGTGGCAAGCTCATATTCTATCCCCTTCCTTGTGTATAGATCTCCTAACCGACTTCCGCGCACCGAAACCGGTTCTCCATTCTTATTCAAATACTGCGGGTGCCGATACGAAACCGTATTCCCTGCGACCCTGCACTCAACATTATAATGCTCCTTCAGCCCGAGAATGACATCATCAAAAGTATGATTCAGCGGATCGGCGATCTCAATTCTTATTACCTCGCGCAGCTCGTCCTTGAAGCTCTCCGCACCGCGCTTTTTCATCTGCGCTTCACCGAAAGTCAGCTTATCTTTCTGACGTCCCATGTCATGGTTATAGAAATTGTCTCGAACCGAATTGGTAAAACCATATTCAAGGCATTTTCGCCCAAAGTATTCAGACATTTCATATAAATCCTTTTGACTTCTGCGATATGACCTTCCCGTATTCATATTGCAATTACTGATGAGAAAATGCACATGAACATGGTCTGTATCGGTATGCACCGCGAAAAGCACCTCAAAACCTTTGCTGTGTATAAAATGTTCAGCGAAATCCAGCGATATCTCGAATGCGGTTTTGTGATCGACATTATCCAACGGGTGAAATGATATTGACATTTTATGCGCGAGGATCGTATTCTTCTTGTGCTTTGAATAGCTTTTCCCGTTCAGCTTGCGGGTGACGAGTATATTATTTGCAAAGTTCTCACGGTTGCAGCCGAGCGCGGTGTAAAGCTCGATATCGGTTTTCTTCACACCGCTTTCGACCTGCTGTTTTTGCCGACCGAGCATATACTCCGCTGCGGCTTTCAGCGCCCCGACCGACTTGCATGGCGCATAATCGACATTCACATTCCCGAACGGCATTATCCCTCCGTGAGCGGCTTGTCAAGGAATGCCGAAAGCCTGTCCATCGCCGCACAGAAGCTGTTCTGATAATACCGGAGCGCAGTCTGCGCCTTGTCGCTCTGAAACGTATTAGCGAGATACGCCACCTGATTCAGATTTACGCCGATCTTCCGCAGTTCGTGCATTATCGCTTTGACATCATCATCGAAGAGATATACCTTAATATCAGTATCACGAACCATTTTTACGAAGAAATCAGTCTTTCCGAGACCACTTGCGGTACGTTTTTTCTCGAATGCCGCAAGTTCTTCCTTGGTCAGCCTTATGTTAAACTGCTTGTCTCTAACTCTATTCATTTAGCTCCTTTCTCAGCCGCCGACAAAATCCATATCAATGTCATCGGCTGAAACGTCGTTATCATTATTATTCGTTATGTTTATCGTCGGCGCAGCGCTGTATGGCATGACCATTTTCGTAAAGCACGCCGCGAGGAACGACGGAAGTGCTTTCTCAACACCGTTTTCCACCGCATTTACTATCTGCTCTACAAAACGTTCCTCTCGCTCGCGAGTCTCGAAATACGGGTCATCTTTCCGTCGGTAATACCGCTTGAAATACTCCGTAACAGCCATCGCGACCGCATGACTGTATGACTTGAACTCGTCCTTGTCCATACTATGCAAGTATTCCCAAGCCTGACGGTCGAGCGGCTTGTCAATGTTGAAACGCAGCGTTGTGCATTTTATGTTGCTCATATTATCCCTCCTTCAACTGCTGAAAAGCAATAGTTTCGTAGCCCTTAGCAGCGGCACAGATGTCATCAATTATCGTTACACGGCTTGCATCAAACTCTCCGAAATTCTTGACGATACAGCCGCCTCCGCCTGCAACATAGAGCCGCATCAGCTCGGGGTCATACTCATACTTTGCAAGGGTCTGGAGCAGATCAGTGCAATATGATTTGATAGTATCGGTTATGCAATTCAAATATTTTTCCGAAATATCCGCCTTGCCTGTTCTTATCACCTGCTCAATAATGCTCTCGTCGATTTTCGTGCAAAACTTGTCCATTACCGCATTTTTCGCAGATATCACGCACTGATTTACGCCGAGCTTTTCCGTGTAGCACTTGCTCTCGATAGGGCGTTTGTTGTTGATGAACATGATGTTCATGGTTCCGTTGCCGATGTCCGCGAGCATATTTACGCCGGTCAGCTGCGTCAGACGGTCGATCACGGCAGGATACCCCTGCGGATAGATCGAGCAGCCAACAATATGCAGCTTGTACGCCACATCATTGAACGTGAATTTGACGTTCTTATTCTTCGTAATGTACCTGCGGAAATCCTCTCTCTGCGTCTTGACCCAAGTCAGTGGTAGCCCTGCTGCGATATGCACATCGGCTTCGGTGCAGTAAGTACATTTCAGTTCCTGAGCTATTGCCACAAGCGTCAGTAAGTAAAAATCCTCGTCCATGCTTTTATCAGCGATAAACGCCTTATGTCCTTCGCCTATGCGATAATACATACTGTCATACTGCAAGATATTTCCATCAAAGGTCGGCTTTGTAGGGTATGCCGTTATCCCCGTCGGCATGATCGTGTTTGCTGTTTTGATGTTGCCATATCCGTGGTCAACGCCTATGATCTTCGTTCCATTCTTTAGTTCTCTCATTAAAAATCCCTCCGTTTCATGTTGTGACGGTTTTAGTATCGCTCTGATACCTCCCGTCAAGAATAATTATACCAGCGATCTCACGATTTGACATTGACTCAAAAATGACTGAAAAATGATTGTTTTTACGCTGCAAAAACACCTCTGATACCAAAAATCGGCGGGCGCATACGCGCCTGAAATCAAATTGAAGTAAAAATGATATTAAAAATATGCACAAAAAAACAGCGGTACCGAACATAGTGCGTTTCGGTATCGCTGTTATGCGTTTTATTCGGTTTTCGGTGCCAGCCTTGAAAACGGTGAGGCAAAAACATTTCATGCTGCGTAAATGGCAGCATAGGCAGGTAGCACCGCTGGCTATACAAACCCCGACTTTGGGCGGGCTTTGCATAGGCTGCGCGGTACTACCTGCTCAGAGGGGAAGACCCCTCCGAGACCTCCCCTAAAGCAGAGCATATGCTCTGTAAAAGCAAGGCTTCTGCTGAGGTGTGTGCAGAAGCCTTTGATCCTGCTAATTACATATATAGAAAGATATATAAGCTAATTACAGTGTTTATAAACAGATTATTACTCTTCGTTCATCACTTAGACACAAACGTCTTGCTCCTTATTCCTTTGATCATAATAACGTTTTGAATGATTGCACATACAGATGAGAAATAAGCTTAGAAGATAACCTAAATCATTACGTTATGAGTTTTGGACCGAGTGAATATGAAAACAGAAATTAAATAACTTTTATTTAGGCATTTATGAAATTGATGGAATAACCTTTAATTGTGATAAATAGCGAAAAATTTAGTTTGTACTAAAAAAATCACCGCAAATCTGTTGACTTTCAACGGAATTTAATATATAATAATATTTGTTTAGTATTTGGGATTATTTGCAATTTTTTTCTTCGGGGGTGATAGAGTGGCTGTGAGTTACAGAAAACTATGGCATTTAATGTTGGATAAGAGAATTAGTAAAACTGAACTTGAAAAGTTGGCAGGTATTTCAGATTATACTATGCGAAAACTAAATAGGGATGATGACGTATCAACTGAAGTTCTTACAAGTATATGCGCTGCACTGAATTGTGAAGTTCAAGACATCGTTGACTTCATACCTACAAAAAATAGTAATTTTGTGTTTGAGGATGACAAATGAAAAAGACAGAACAATCTATTAAAAAGTTATTTATGAAGCCGCTTTCCTCAACTCGCGGTGGTGCATTTTATAATGCTTTCCCATATCCTACTAAGATTTCTCCGGAAGCAATTGCCATATATATCGCTTCAGCAACTAAGCCAGGTGAAAAGATACTTGATGCGTTTTCCGGAAGCGGGAGTACTGGAATAGCAGCTCTGCTTTCGGAATATCCGACTAAAAAAATGATTACAACAGCAATGGCACTCGGGATAAAACCAACTTGGGGTAGCAGAAATGCAGTACTTTATGAGATTGGGACTTACGCTACTTTTGCAACGAGAACGCTTACTAACCGGCTCAAGGCTAAGGATTATTCGATTGCCGTCAAGAGCTTTATTGAAAAAGCTAAGGAACTTGTTGGTGGTTATTATTTTGCCAAATCGCCTAATGGCTCATCTGGAACAATCCGCTACGCCATCTGGACTGAGTTTTTAGTTTGTCCTGAGTGTGGGGCTGAAATTGACTATTTTACGAATGGAACATCGAGAAATCCAGCAACGTTCAAAAAATCTGTCGAATGCCATCATTGCCGAAAAACCTGTTCAGTAGACGAAATGACTTTTGCAACTGAAGAATACTACGACAAGCTACTAAAAAGAACTATATCTCGTAAAAAGCGAAAGTTAGCATGGATTTATGGAACAAGCAAAGGCGAAAACTGGGATCGAGCAGCGACCACGGAAGACGAAGCTTTTATAAGAAAACTCGAAAATGAGTTTGTTCCAAATGAGTTACCACGGGAAATTAAATGGGGAGATTTGCACCGTGCAGGATATCATTATGGGATCACGCATCTCCACCATTTTTATACTATTAGAAATTATCGAGTGATGTCAGCACTTTGGGAACTGGCAGGAACGTATCCAGAACGCGAGGCTGATGCGCTCAAGCTCCTCCTTCTTAGCTATAACGGAGCGCACTGCACTCTTATGACCAGAGTTGTTGCTAAACATAACGCAAAGGATTTTGTTCTGACCAGTGCCCAAAGCGGAGTACTTTATATTAGCAAGCTGCCGGTAGAAAAAAATATCTTGCTCGGATTGCAAAGAAAGGCAAAGCCGTTTGAGGAATGTTATAAGATGCTCGAAAACTGTCACGGAACGATCGAGATTAGGAATGTTTCGAGTACAAAAATGATTGAACTAGATAAGAGTATCGACTTTGTGTTTACTGATCCTCCGTTTGGAGACTATATTCCTTATGCTGAAGTGAACCAAATCAATGAGCTTTGGCTTCCGAAGGTCACAGAGCGGTCTGAAGAAGTGATTATTAGCAACGCTCAGCAAAAGAATGAAGATAATTACCGAGATATGCTAACAAAAGTTTTCAGAGAGATAAATCGCGTCGCTACAGATGATTGTTCAATTGCTATGGTTTTCCATGCCGCAAAAGCATCGATTTGGGGGACATTCGCAGATGCTGTCAAGTCAGCTGGACTAGAGATTGAGCAATCTAGTTTTCTTGACAAAACACAGGCGAGCTTTAAACAAGTTGTCTCAAAAACAGCTGTTCAAGGCGACCCCATCTTTCTTCTTAAAAAAAGTGAATCAGGAAAAACGGTGATTATAAATGAAGAATTAATTCTTAGGCAAGTTGTCGCGGACAATCCACATGAAACGGAAATTGAACAACGCCATTGTTATTCTCTATATATAGGAAAATGCATGGAAAACGGTATTAGTGTACAAAGAGACGCTGTTCAGGTATATGAGTATATTCGTAATCTGCGGGAGGCAGAAACATTATGACGCAACCAAAGACAATCCAACATAAAAAAAGGTTTGGACAGTTTTTTTCTGGAAAGACGGTAGCAGATATGCTCTTCTCTTTACTTCCTCAAGGCTACAAATGGTCAAGTGTTGTCGACCCAATGGTTGGAATCGGTGATATGTTAGTTGCTGTTCAAGAGAATACCAAAGACTGTCCAACAATGCTTGGAATTGAGATTGATAAGGTAGTAGCCAAGAAATGCGCTGAGCGAGTTCCGAATGCGAGTATTCTTTGCTGTGATGCGTTCAAAAATGATAATGTCGTCACATCAAATGGGTTTGATCTTGTCATTACGAATCCTCCTTATGTTAGGTATCAATTGCAATACGATGACAAGGTAATGCCATCGGCACGTGAAATACGAGAAAACCTAATTCGTCAGATTCAACGGATTCCTTATCTCTCTGAAAAAGAACGATTTCTATTTCTACAGCTCGCAAAAAACTATTCCGGATTGTCTGATATGGCAGTTCCGGCATGGCTGCTATGTGCAGCCTTGGTAAAAAAGAATGGCTATTTAGCTATGGTTGTACCAGAAACTTGGCTAAATCGTGATTATGCTTCGCCTATACAATATTTGCTTTTAAAATGCTTCAGAATAGAAACTATTGCAATCGATAAGAACGCAAGCTGGTTTCCAGAAGCACTGGTCAAGACTTGTCTTGTTGTTGCTAAGCGAGTTGAAATACAGCCGCTACATGAAACAGAAAAACTTATTACTCGGATCATAGAAAACAAGAGGATTTATAAACAGCCAACAACTACGCTTTTCTACTATCTCAAAGGAGCAAAGGAAGCAAACAAGTGGTGCTTGTCGGAAGATGCAACTTTTTTCTCCAAGCGCTTGGAATTACCGCATGATCTTGCGGAGATCCTCAAAAGAACCGAGCCTGTTGAATTTATGACCCTTGCAGAAATGGGTATTGAATGTGGTCAGGGCCTTAGGACAGGAGCTAATGATTTTTTTTATATCAAAATCAAAAAGGCTGAAAGAAAAACGATTAGGATTCATAGCAGGGTATGGGATCACGGGGGGAGAGATTATACTTTCCTAAAAGACGATATCATCCCTGCATTGCAGAACAGGGGAGAAATCAAAGGATTGGTTGTTACTCCAGGTAAGCTCAAAACAGGTGTTATTTATCCGCAGAGCGAAGTCAAGGGAGACTTGCAGAATTATATAGGCTCGGCAGAGAAATACATCGATACAAAGGGACGACGGTTCAAGGATTATAGTGCTGTTGTACCAAACGAAAAGAAAGATGGAGATAGAATTGTCCGCGAGTGGTTCCGACTCCCGAAAATGGCAAATCGTCACCTTCCGAATCTTTGCATTACAAGAGTCTCGGCAGGAATTCCCGAGTGTTTGTTTGTTGAGCAAAATGAAAGTGAACCAATTGCAATTGACGCAAATATGGTAACAATCTGGGGGCATGATTCTCAGATGGTTTGGGGTGTTTTCGCATTGCTAAATTCAACATGGAGTAAACTATCACTTGAACTAATCTGCACCGTTATGGGTGGTGGTGCGCTAAAAGTCGAAACGAGTCATGTAAAGAAGCTTCTTGTTCCAAAGCTCAACTATGACCAGCTAAATAGATTAGGAAATATTGGTAAGGAATTGTTTAACCAAGAATGCATGACTGAAGGAATTCAAGATAAAATTGATAATATTATCGCTTCTGCTTTGGGTGCAAAAGAAATAACGTCCAAAATGCGGAGCCTTTTGGAGCGGAAATATCAAGAAAGGAGCACACGATCGTGAATAGAAATCAACTTAGAGACTATGCAATACAAGCGCAAGCTATGATTGATTCAGGTGCTGTTGAAGACAAAATTCGCCACTACTTCTCTTCTAGATTGTTGAGTATTTTTCCAGATTATCCTTGGTGGGTTCAAGCACATATGCAAGGAACGGAGGAACACGTTCATTTTTCTACAGCGGGTAGCAATCGTGAGGGGTTTGTTGACGCTGTGGTTGGAAAAACTGCCATTGAATATGAGAAGAATTTGATGATTCAAAGCATATTTGAGGAAGGCTATCATCAGGTCAAAGAGTATTCAGCTGCGCTTTGCAATATTGGTATACCCGAAACTGAAGTTTTAGGAGTGCTGTCAGATACAGTCAGATGGTACGGATTTAAAGTAAGAGTTATTGGAGAACAGACAGAGGGGATTTTGCTCGGCCCAGATGATGTAGAACTTGAAAGAATAATGTTCGTTGATCTTTCAATTGAAACTGACGAAGAATATTCTCGATTCGAACAGTTTATAGCTCAGTTCATGGCGCGAGAAGAATCGCGTATTCTAAACGCTAAGACACTTGTAATGGATTTTGGTGTTGATAGTAACTTCTACAGATCATTTATCGGAGCATTTTCTGAAGCAACTAATACAGCAATGGCAGAAAAGCCAGATTATGCAGAACTAATCAAACAGGTGTGGCAAAACTTTATCGCATATCTCGGTGTATCAGATTATGGCTCATTTTCAACAGAAACATACGTGAGCGAGTTTTATCTTGTGACAGTTGCAAAAATACTCTGCGCCAATATACTTGCGGGTAGAGCAATCATAAGCTCAGACGACGAGATCAAGGCGATACTTAATGGCGAACACTTCTCAAGGCAAAACATATATAATTTCGTTGATTACGATTATTTTGGATGGCTTAATAGAAGCCCATATGTTGATATTATCATTCCTAGCGTCAGGGAGATGCAAAATCGGCTCAAAGCTTATGATTTTTCTCGGCTTGGAGATGAGGATATATTTGGAAGACTTCTCGCTCAGCTTGCCAACAAGGAGCATCGGCTTATGCTGGGACAGGAGTTCACACCGCATTGGATTGCCAGGGATATTGTTAAGTATAACATAAATAAGATTGGAGACGAGGTTCCACACATAATGGATATGTGCTGTGGATCAGGAGTGTTCCTGATTGAATCGATTAATGCTGTACGAGAGAAATATTCAATCTCTTCGGATAAATACGATGCTAAGAAGGATGCTATCATTTTTTCTGCTGTGATGGGGTTTGATATTGATCCATTGGCAGTAATGCTTGCAAAGGTCAATTGGATTATGACAATGAGGGATTTGTTCCCTTTACATTCGGGAAGTATTACAGTTCCGATTTATCATGCTGATTCCCTATTTGTTGCTACGCCGATTACACATAAAATGCCAACGCAGGATGAGGATTATTATATCATTACACTTAATCATCAACAAATCAGAGTACCTGCATTCCTGTTTTCTACGATGTACAGAAAGGTGTTTGACTCTTTTATATCGAAAGTCTATAGGGTAGCAATGGCGAGAGCGAAACAAGCAGAAGATACAATAGATGCATTTGATGCTGAATCGCTAATCAACGCCGTAGAACGCGAAGGTGAGATTGAACTTGGAAAGCATAGGAAAGCTGAGCTTTCTTTGACGGCAAATCAAATGGTTTTTCAACTTGAAAGTCTCCAGCGTCATGGACAAAATGGTATCTGGCACTTTATTATCAGCAACAGTTATAGACCGGGGCTTACAGAAAAGCAGTTTAATTGCATCGTTTCTAATCCTCCTTGGATGGCAATGAGCAAGCTGGCAGATAATCCTTATAAGAATGCACTTCATGAGATTGCAGAAAAGTATTCGATTCAGCCTAAAGGTGCTGCACATCCGCACATGGAGCTTGCTACGATTTTTTTAGTCAGTTCCATTGACCGTTATCTTCATGACGGAGCATGCTGGAGTTATGTCATGCCTGCAAGTCTGATGAGCGGACTTAATCACGAACCGTTTAGGAAAGAAAAGTTCATAACTTCGGACGCCGAATTAGAAGCGAAAGTCGAGGCAATTTGGGAACTTCCAGTTGATATGTTTAAAAACAAAGCAGTAGTGCTTTCTGGTAAAAAAACTACTCAGGTGCCAGAGACAATCGACGGGCGCGTTTATGAAGCAATGAATAATTATAAAGACTGTATATATACACTCAATCGTCAAGGAAACCGTAGTGCTTGGACAAATAGAGGTAGCACTGTTGATGTTGCTGATGTAATTGCTAGTGATAGGCTCAGTTTTTTACAAGGATGTGACATGTTTCCTAGAACAGCGCTGTTCCATCAATTTGTTCCCAGACCGAACGGAAACTGGGATATTCGACCGATTGACCGCACTGGTGATTTATGGTATCTCGTTAGTGATAGCAAGAAGAATATCTGCAATGACCTTATTTCAGAGGATTTTGATAACGAGTTTATTTATGATACGTTTATTTCTAAGCACTTATCTCCATTCATTATGGCTGAGCCAGCAAAAGGATTAATTCCTGGGCGTAAGGTGGATGGAGTTTGGAAACCACTATATGCAGAGGATTTAGCGCTTTTAAACGCTGGAACGGAATATGTTTTCCAGCAGATTTCAGATGCGATCAAGCAAAACCTAGTTCAATTTCTTAACGAAACAATAAATATTTATGGTAAACTATATAGGCAGAATTTTTCAATGAAAAATTATCTGGTACTTTCAAGTGCGAGCGGATCGAATCCGTGCGCAGCATACCTAGACCTTAGAAATCTCAACAGAAACAGGCTCGTGATTGATCAAACACTATATTGGTATCTTGCTGAAACAGAAGACGAAGCAATCTATATTTCTGGACTTCTTAACAGTTCTGCACTATGGGATGCCATATCAGATTTCCAACCAGAAGGAGGTTTTGGTAAGCGTCACATACACACTCTGCCATATAAGATTATTCCGTCATTCGATTCAGAAAACGATGTACATATAAAAGTAGTTGATGCTACAAAAAATTTGATACATGAATGGCAAACAGTTTGCATGAACGATATATATCGGAATCTTATCAAGCCAAATGGAGGTACGCTTTCCAGCAGACGTAAAAAACAGCAGAGCAAGATACGTGAGCTTACTTCATATGAAATATATGCAACGGCTTGTATGGAATTATTAAGATGAATATGTAACAACACGTTTTATTTTTGAATTAATAAATCTATTAGAAGAATCAAACCATATGTTAAAAACAAACTCGATTCTTGCTGTATCGAAGTTGGTTTTCTTTTCATGTTATCGTTATTCACTATTGCTTTCAATTCGAGCAATATGGAACGAGCGGGACGAGTTATATTGCCATGTGAAGAGTAAAAGAAAAGGATCTGCGGATTGACTTTTGCATGAGTGTCTGGTATATTATAAATTAGGTTTTGTTATCATTTTTTCTGCCTATTACTATGCTATCATTTATGCAAAACAGGAACTAGATAAGTGGAAAGATATGAAATTAATTTCTATTACAATAGCTGTTTGTATAATTGTCAAGAGAGGTGAACTTGCTTTGAAAAAGTTAGATCTTCATATACATACCAAAAAATCAGTAAGTGATCATCCATTTGAATTCTCAATTGACAAGTTGAAAGAATACGTCACTCAAATGGGAATTGATGGAATCGCTATTACTAACCATAACCTATTTGATAAAGATCAATTCTTTGCAATTCAAAATGAATTAAATGGAGTTTGTGTTGTATTGCCTGGTATTGAAATTGATTTAGGCATTAAGTCAGATGGCCATATCATCTGCATTACTACACAAGATGACATCGATGATTTTTCTCAAAAATGTGATAAGATAAATGCCTTAATAAAAGAGCAAAGCGACTTTGTAAAGTATGATGATTTTAAGTTGATATTTACTGATTTAGGTAAATATCTATGGATTCCGCATTATGACAAAGATCCCATTCTAGACAAAGAAATAATCAAAGATATGGGAGAAAATATAAAATGCGGCGAAGTCGGAAGTGTAAAGAAATTTATATACAATCAAAACAATCCTGAATGTCTCATACCTGTTTACTTTAGCGATACTCGTTTTACGGCCGATTTGCCCAAACTTCCTTTAAGGCAAACCTATTTTGATATCGATGAAATAAATGTTGCTACGATTAAGCGCTCTCTTTTGAGTCGCACTCATGTTTCTTTGACGGAGGAAGAAGGTCATAGCCTTTTCTATGTATTGCCAGATCTAAAAATATCTACTGGATTAAATGTTATCGTTGGTGGTAGATCGTCTGGAAAAACTTACACACTAAATGAGATTTCCAAAGCCAATGATAATGTTAAATACCTAAAGCAATTTTCGCTAATTGAACAGGATCCAGAAACATCAGCAAAAATATTTGCAGACAAAATTGCAAATAAAAGAAATAGTTTTGCTGAAGAATACTTCGATCTTTTTAAAGAGGCCGTCTCATCAGTAAAAAACATCTCTATTAAGGATGACGAAGCAAAAATCGAACAATACATAACCAGCCTTGTAAAATGCGCTAAAGAAACTGATAGGGTTGATATGTTTTCAAAGTGTGCCTTATATAACGAAGAAACATTTCCCAAAAGAAAACTTGAAGGCTTAGAGAAGTTAATATCAGCCACTGAAACACTACTTGGAGCAAGAGAGTATAGAGAGCTTATTGATAAGCATATCCCCTACAGCTCTCTTGTTTCGTTGTTGCATGATTTAGTGTATAAATATCGTCAAGAGAAAGAACTCTCACTAAAAGAAAAATGGGTTGGAGATTTAGTCAAAGACGTTAAACGCGCACTTAAAACACGTAGCGCAACAACTGAAATATCGGAAGTTGATTTTTATGAATGTCAGCTTAATAGAAAGAGAGTGCAAAAGTTTAACAAGTTAGCAAAGCTTGTTAAGCAAGAGGAAATAATTAGCAATCAAGAAATTGAAAATTTTAATGTTCAAGCTAAGAAAAGAGCTTTTAAAAATGCTCAGGAACTTAAGGATTTTAGTGGGCGTAGGAATATTAGGTTTTCTGATGTTATTGATCTTTACGATAACAATCCGCAAGAGTATCTTCTGGCATTAAAAGAGATGGAGAACATTCCCGATTCGGATTATTATAAATATTTTGCTTATATCGAATATGCCGTTTTGAATCAATATGGTTTTGAAGTATCTGGCGGCGAACGTGCGGAGTTTAATTTACTTCAAGAAATAAATGATGCATATAGATATGATTTATTACTTATTGATGAGCCAGAATCATCTTTTGACAATATTTTCTTAAAAGAAAAGGTGAATCATATTATCAAAGAACTTTCTAAGACTATGCCCGTAATATTAGTTACTCATAATAACACGGTTGGTGCCTCAATAAAACCTGATTACCTAATACATACTAAGCGAATTATCGGAAAAGATATACGTCATGAAAGATACTGTGGTCTGCCAAGTAGTAAAAATCTAATATCCAATTCTGGTGAATCAATAAAAAATATCGATGTGATGATGGATTGTTTAGAGGCAGGACAAGCTACATACGATGAAAGGAGAAACGATTATGAACTACTTAAAAATTAGTAATGGAAAGGGTTCCTTTAGAAATAAAGACGGCGAATATAAGGAAATAGATACTATCACTAAGGAAGATATACTTTATTTACTTGACGAGGCGACGGATTCAACAAGCAATTTTGAAATGGATGAGATTACGGACGATTCTATTAAAAACGAAGCACATAAAATTATTTATAAAAGTATTTACTCAAAATTCTCTAATCTATTAAATAACAAAAAGCAATTTCTAGACGAGTGTGATGGGCTCTACAAAGATGCACTTCAAAAATACAAACCAAAAGAAGAAGTTATGACAAGCAACGGCAGTAGTTCAGATAATATCGCTCAAGTCGATGTATCATCATTCAAAAGTAAGCGTATAACCCCCAGCACCTACCCCACCGAAGTCTAATAAAGTATAATAAACTCCAAGGAACACCATGAAGTAAATTGAATAATCCAAATTGATCCATGGAGTTCATTGGAGACGATTAGACAAGGAGGTAACAGGTATGGACAAAACAACATCCATCACAACAATCAAAAAAGAAATGCAGCTTCAGGAATGGTCTGCGCAGATCAAAGCACAGCAGGCAAGCGGTCTGACGATCCGGGAATGGTGCAAAGAAAAAGGGATCAAGCCAAACACGTATTACAACCGCCTAAGAAAAGTTCGTGAAAAGTATATCGAAAATTCTCCGACCATCGTTCCTGTATCAGTTCCTTGCTCAAACGAAAATATCCGCATTGAGAAAAACGGACTTCAAATATCTCTTCCGGCAGATATATCTGCGGACACTCTGACCGCTTTGGTGCATGAGCTATGCTGAATGATCTGGCAGCGGACGCACAGGTCTATCTTGTTACGGGATACACCGACCTTCGACGCGGGATAGACGGACTTGCGACTATCGTTCAGGCTCAGCTTCGACTTGACCCGTTCTCGAAAGCATTGTTTTGTTCTGCGGCAGACGTTGTGACCGCATCAAAGGTCTGCTGTGGGAGGGCGATGGTTTTCTGCTGTTGTACAAGCGCCTTGACAACGGAAGATTCCAGTGGCCGCGCAGTGAGACCGAAGCAGTAATGCTCACATCTCAGCAAATTCGCTGGCTTCTGGAAGGCTTGAAAATAGAGCAGCCGAAGGCTATCCGTGAGGGAAAGCCGGGGGCGCTGTATTAAGGCAATACTTACCGAATATTCAGAATATGTGCTTGAAAAGCCCCTCTTTTCGTGGTATCATTAAAGTATCATCACGAACGGAGGGGTGCTTTATGTCCGAACCAAATATGACATCGGAAATTGTATCGCTCCGTAATGAAAACGCTGTTCTCAAGGAAGAACTAGCACTTGCCAATCAGCAGTTAGCGTGGTTCAGAAAGCAGATATTCGGAAGAAAACAGAGCAGACATCTGTTGTTATGGAAAAGGAGTTCGGTGTTCAGCTTTCCATGTTCGGAAACAATGAAGAAAATCCGCAGCTAAATCTGCCGAAACAATTACTGTTCCCGAACACAAGCGCAAGAAAAAACGCACTCACGATGAATGGATGAACAATCTGCCTGTAAAAGAAGAACATCACAAAATTGACAACCCGGTATGCGAAATATGCGGCGCCGAAATGGAAGAACTGACTCCCGAAAAGGCTTACGATGAACTTATATTTACGCCGCCAAAATATCATATCCGCAGGCATATAGTACATAAGTACAAGTGTCCCGAGTGCGGAGAAAAGCCCGAAGAAAGGGACGAACCTTGTCATATCATCCGTGCGCCATATCCTCACGCTATGATCCCGGGAAGCTATTGCTCTCCCGAACTTCTGGCTCATATCATCTACGAAAAATATGCAAAGTCAGTACCTCTGCACCGTCAGGAAAAGGACTTTAATTCCAAAAACATACCTCTGCTCAAAGCGACTATGTCTAATTGGGTAGGCACTGCTGCCGAAAAATGGTGTTTGCCGATTGTGGAGAAAATGCATGAGACGCTTATCGCAGGGCAGATGATCCATGCCGATGAAACGACCGTTCAGGTGCTTCACGAGGAAGGCCGAAAGCCTACCACGACATCAAGAATGTGGGTCTACTGCAACGGCAAAATGAATGACAGGAGCATCATCATTTTCGATTATCAGCCGACACGAAAGGGTGAGCACGCCTCGAATTTCCTGAAAGGATTTATCGGCTATCTTATCTGTGACGGATACGATGCCTACAATGCAGTCGAGGGTGCTAAGCGATGCGGCTGTATGACTCATGCAAGGCGTGGTTTTATTCAGGCTCTTCCGAACGACCAAAAGCTGCACAGCACTTCTGTTGCGGCAAAGGCAGTAGAATATTTCAACAAGATATATCACGAAGAAAAATCTGCTTGCCGACAGCTCCACAGAATACAGATATAAACAGCGCCTTGTGAAGGTAAAGCCTTTGCTTGACGAGTTTTTTGCGTGGCTTGAAAATGTTCAGGTCAGTGGTAAGGGCAAGCTGACAGATGCAGTAAGATATGCGTTGAATGAACGGAAATATCTTTACACGTTTCTTGAAAACGGAGACGTGCCTATCGACAACAACAGAGCCGAAAACGCAATAAGACCGTTTGCGTTAGGCCGAAAAAATTGGCTGTTTTCAAATACAGCAAACGGAGCCAGATCAAGTGCAACGCTGTATTCGATCATTTCAACTGCACAGGCGAACGGTGTTGATGCTGAGAAATACCTGACCGAGCTGTTTTCACAGCCTGCGGGAACGATATTATTACCATGGAGGGAAGAAAATGAAACTTAGTAATGAAGATGCAAAGCTGTTTTATGAACTGTTTTTTCCACTGCTTGACTATGTGAACAGAGAATATCATATACTTCCTGAGGAAGATTATTTCGGGCAAGGAATGATCGACCCACAGGATGCTGCGGAGGTTGCCCACTTTTTATGGGAACGGACATGGATCATTGATGATTATCTTGAGCGATCGGATCTGCCCGAATAACACATGGAGATACTTAAAAGCTGGAAAGGGTGCATCACCGGCAGATTTATCATTGAGCGACATTGGAAAAAGGGATCGGTATTTATATCGATCGATGACAATTCTGTTTTTCTTGTAAACGGCATTGTCAGCAGTTGGGAGGAAATGCTGAGAAATGCACCGATGCCAACTTTGCTTGATGCAGCGCTTCTGCCATTTAAAAATGCGATCATTTCCGATGGCCTTGTATCTGTTATGCCGATCATATTCGGTCCGAACAGCAAAGCTGATTTCAAAGAAATATACATGGACGCAAAGAGAAATGGAGAAATCAAAGCCAGAATATGATGTTACAGCCGGGTGTTATCTGCCCGGCTGTTTGCTTTTATGATGCGGGGGGTTATACGCTTACATTCAAAATGAAATAATATAAAAACACAGTGAAAAAATGACAAAAATCGGGCAGCATATTTGCCACCCGATTTTTTTGATTGATGTTTGATCGATTCGGCTGTCAAGTGTACGTTGTGAGCAGCCTGTATTGTGGTGTGCGCCAAAATAATATATTGGACTTGTGCGGAACGGATTTTGTGTGCGCCAATAGACTACGGGCTATTGGAACATACAATCATGTTAGTCCCAAGCCACTTTTATAAATTCTTCCCAAAGAACGGCAAAATACGCTCAAATGCCGATGTTACATAGGGTTCAAGGTCATATGGCTCGCTTCGGGAACAACGAATATTTCTCCTTATACCTTCATTCCGTTCAGAGCCTTAACAAATTCAGGCGAATCATGGTCAACGATCTCGCTGTGACCAAGGTCAAGTTCTGCGATCTTCTGCATATCCTCATCGGTAAGTGTGAAGTCCCAGATGTCGATATTCTGCTCCATACGCTCCACATGAACAGACTTCGGCAGAATGGAAACACCACGCTGCGTGTTCCATTTGAGGGCGATCTGTGCGGCGGTCTTTCCGTACTTACTGCCAATTTCCGAGAGAACAGGGTGAGAGAAGATGCCGTGCAGGTCTTCCACGGTCAGCCTGTCTTTTTTCGCAAGAGTATCATAGACCGACACCGCACAGCGCATCGGTACATCCGCTACGAACTGCGCCGCACACTGCCAGTTTTTCAGCGCACGTTCGTCATAAACTCCGCACACGATGTCAATGTTCTTTCCCATGTTTTTGAGTATCTCCCTTGCGTTTTCGGGCGTATTCTCAAAAGGCACGAGTTGAAATTTGATGTCGGGAATCTCCTCTCTGATCTGCGTCCACATATCCACAATGGTCTGTCCGGGTGTCATGGTCGATGTACCGATACGAAGTACAGACGGTTGTGTGTCATCGGCTTTCTTCGCACGCTCCACAGATTCACGGCAATAGGCGATGATATACCGTGCGTCCTCGTATACTGACTGTCCTGCCTTTGTAAGCTGTAATCCTCTGTGCGTGCGTGTAAACAGGCGAACGCCGAGACTGTCCTCCAAAAGATTGATCTGCTTGATGACCGCAGGCGGCGAGATGAACAGCGCTTCCGCCGCTTTATTGAAACTGCCGCTGTCAGCGACAACAATGAACGTGTCGAGTTGGTGGTTGTACATGAGGTTTTCCTTTCTAAGATAAATCAGAATTTAATGCTCTATGATTTTAAGGTCAATGCTATTATTTACCGATAAACGAACTCTTCCACCGATAGGAAAAGAGAACATCGGAAATACATGACCGAAATCTACACCAAATACAATTGGAATGTCAGGAGATACTTTGTCCTTGACGATTGCTTTTACAATATCTTCGGTCATTTTGCAGCTTTCATCAAATCTGCCGAACACGATTCCTCTTATCGTGTCTGCTCCGCTGATTTGAAGAAGCGATTGCAGATTACGGTCAAATTCGCACACGAAGTAATCGCCCATGATATTATCATCTTCAAGGAACAATACTCTATTTTCAATCTCAGGCATATAAGGCGTACCCTGTAATAGATTCAACGTACAAAGATTTCCTCCTATTATCTCGCCCTCACATTTTCCTTTCTGAATGACTGTATAACTTTGCGAAGCTACTGACGGTGTGACAGCGAAAGAAGCGTCACTCATTATACATTCCGAAAAGTATTTTTCCGTATATTCACGCTCGTTAAGAAATCCGAGTGCCGCAAGGTGAGGTGCATGGTATGTCACCAAGCCCGTTTTTGCATAAACGGCATTAAGTAAAGCTGTTATATCCGAATATCCGCAAAGTATCTTCGGATTTGCTCTTATCAGCTCATAATCAAGATACGGCAATATTTCATTTGCATTAAATCCACCGATACAAGCCATTACTGCCTTGACGTTTTTATCTGCAAATGCTTCATGTATATCATCGACACGAGAGCGAATAGACGAAGATAAAAACATATTAGTTTCTCTGCAATTTTTGGAAAAGGTTATATTGAAGCCCTTGTCCTTCAGAAAAGTGAATGCGCTGTCATAAATATCAGGACGAACTCTCGTCAAACTGCTTGACGGAGCGATAATGCGAATCTCATCTTCTGGGTTCAATTTTTGGGGTATCATTCTGCCACCGCCTTATTAAATTCCGATTTATACCAGTCCCTTCTGGCTCTATTTCTATTATATCACACCAAAACAGAAAAAACAAGCATAAACCCAAAGGTTCACACTTGCTTTTTGCGGAGTTACCAGTTCTTTGTTTCCTTTTCGCTGCGATTATTCTTCTTGCGTTCCTCGACCATTTTCACGAACCACTCCACCATTGCAGGATAAATGCCATTGTCAAGCCTGTCACCTATCATCTCCGAATTATCAAGAGTGTTTCTCCCATATTGCTTTAATCACTTCTTTATCATTCTCACACAAATTTTCCGGGAGTTCTCCTTTAGCAAAAAATTGAAGCCGTAGGACTTCCTCTTCCTGTCGCTTTAAATTTCCCTCATATGACCTGCAAACAAAGTTAATGTCCAATGCATACACTTCATCTCCATTGGGATAGGTAAAGTGACATTTTTCGCCCGACTGCATATTGTAAAATTGCAAATCCTTTACACACAAGCCTGTTTCTTCCAAGCACTCACGTCTGGCAGCCTCTTCCGGTGTCTCCCCCAGTTCCATACTGCCTGCGGGTACACACCATGTACCGTCATCTGTTCGCTGCTCCAACAAAACCCGGTCTTGCTCATCAAAGATAAACACTCCACATCCCACCATTTGAAGCGGTCTGTGACCAACACCTTCTATTTTTCTAAGATCTAATATATAACCCATTCTATTCTCTCCCTTAGATTAACATTGCTTTTTTTACAGTCATTCAGCTTTCATATCAAACCCCATATATCTCATATTTATCAGCCGTTGTCGATCTCGGCACATAATCGCTCTTGCCAAGCACATTAGCCTTGTCAGTGATATACGCCCGAAGTATCTCCCTGCTCATATTCGTAATATCCTCACGCTCTACTGCTTCCTCGGCGGGCAAAAGCAGCACCTCGTTATTCTCATAGCCGTCCGACTTTGGTTCACCGCTTACATACTCCAAAGTGAACACCACACACCACTGCTCGGGCTTGAACTGCACCGAGAATACGGCTTTGGTTTTTGCGCTCACGCCTGTTTCTTCCAGCACCTCACGCTCGATCGCTTTTGAGGGCAGCTCGCCCTCCTGCACATAACCTCCCGGAACGAGTATCCTCCCCTCGGCAGTACCGTAGGTGTGGCGGACGAGCAGGATTTTCCCGTTTATCTCGACTATGCCGCATACTGTGAAATACTTGTTATTCATTGCAATTCTCCAATTACTCAAGCAGCCTGCTTTTCATATCCGCAAGCTGTTCCTCACTTGGTTTGTTGTCATCTGAATACATCTTCTCCATAGGATACCACCATACCGGACCCCTGCCGTTGTTACCGTAGTTCTCAATATCTCCGTTTACCCTCGGGAGCAGATGCCAGTGCAGGTGCGCATCACCCATACCAAGCAGCTCATAATTTATCTTCTCCGCACCGAATGCCCTTGACACCGCCTCGGCAACGATAGTCATTTCTTCAAGGAACTTTGCCCGCTCTGTCGGGTCAAGGTGGAACAGCTCGGTCTTGTCTCCGTGGTGCTTGTAGAGGAACAGTGTGTAGCCGTGAAAAAGCTGATTATCGCATATCAGGCACATTTAAGACCTCCTCAAATCCGATCAATAACGGTGTGATCTTTCGTATATCCATTTTTGTATCATTCCTATGCATGGCGATATTTATATCTATAATTATAGCAGATAGGATAAGATAAGTCAATTGGCAGATAACAAACAGAATCGGAATAAGATAAAACGGGATATGCCTTTCATCAAAAAAGCATGACCCGTTATTATCAAAAGATATAACTGTTTTCATATACACCGCAATATCGACTATACATACCGTAACTTTTCGTTTAGTGGGAGTGCCGCAATTGGTACCTCCATATACAAAAGATCAGGAAAACCCATATAGCATCCCAGAAGGCCCCGAAGATGATGATAAATACCATCATTACCGAATCACCAAGATTCTTGACATAATGATCTTCAGGGTCATCAGGATCACATCTGACTTTGATCTCCTGTCCTTTTTTGATCTTGTGTGTAGTTGTAATTCTGTCAGTGAAAGCTTCGCCATTGTATTCAAAAGTATAATTGGCTGAATAATCATATCTTGTATAACGGGTCCCCTTGCCGGTTCTGCTTCTTACTTTTTGTACAGATACATCCGTGACTATCACGCCCTTAACTTCGGCTGAGCAGGCTTTCCGATGCGAGATCTCGAATATACCCATTTTTATCATAGCTGCTCCGAATATCAGAAATGGCAGGAAACAGACAGAAGCGATGATCACCTTCTTGACAGGTGAGATCTTTTTTCGCTGTTCTGCGGGTCCGGAAACTTTTGCTTTTTTCGGGGTCTGTTGGTTGCAGCGGTAATTTTGTGTCTTTTGATTTTTCTTGTTTTTCTTTTTATTCAACTTGGTTCTCCTTGTCTTTCTATCCTCAATTGCTATCAAAAATTATGTTGTTGCCCTGACAATAATTATTAATAACGATCATCCCTTTACTGCACCACTACAACGTGCTGTAAATATCGTGTTAACGTTATTCTCCCCCCGACTGCGTCGGGAGGAGAATAATAGCCTTAGTATTTCATGTTCCGATAAAGCACTGATCAATCCGGTATGTCAGTGGGATCAGTATATTCCGGATCGATAAGCAGTCTCCTGCCCTTGATATGTGCTGCAAGCTTTGAAAGATCGGTGATATCCGTCTTTCCGTCGCTGTTGAGATCTGCAGCTGTGGTGTCGGGGAGTTTTCTCCTGCCCTTGATGTGGGCTGCAAGGAGCGAAAGATCTGTAACATTGACCATACCGTCATTGTTCAGGTCACCGACTATTTTTTCAAGGGCTTCGATCTCGGTGTAGAACACACCGCCATTAGTTATATCGTTACCCAGATATTGAACCTTTTTGCCGTTTACAGTGGCTTCAAACTTCTTTGAAAAAAGACTGCCGTTTGCAGGGGAAAGCCTGAACTTAAGACCGTAGACCTTCCCTGCCGTGAATTTATCGACCTCGCCGAATTCGTTGAGTGAATCCAGTTCAGTCCACTCCATATCACTTATCTCGACACCATCGGGGATCTTGCCGAACCATTCCTTGGGGTCGGTTGAAGTTTTTCTGCCATCGCGGGGTATTTTAAGGGTCATGTCGGCTTTTTTGGTTCTCGGGTCGCCGATTATCTTTATATATCCGTTATATATGCCCTTGGTGAACACGAATGTCATCTGGGCTTTTTCAGCATAGTCACGATTATTACCCATAAAAGTATCACATACTACACCATCATCGACGTATGACATACCGATAGGGTAAAGTTCCCCGGGTTCAGCATCTTCGGGTACACGGAAATCTATCGTAAAAAGGCTTGCCTTTTCGATAGGTACTGCTGTGTCGGAATAGGCATAGAACGCCAGCTGACCTTCCTCCACCATTGCAGAACCTGTGGTAAATCCTTCCACAGCTTTACCGGGGGTTATCAGTTCGCCCTTGTAGTTTTCAACGACCTTCAGTCTGGTGTCATAGAAGATATGGAATTTCATTGTGCTTACAGGGGTTTCAACACCCAGCAGACTGAAATATACCCTCTGCACCTTGCCGTGCGCGTATTCGGGTTCAAGACCTATCTTGTCGGCAAATAACATTACCCAGCCGTCAAAATCCCGCGGATCGATCTTCGGGGTGTTCCAAGAAGGCGGCTGTATCCAGTAGGAACTGTCATACTTTACTTCCTTGTCGTCCTGTTTGTTGAAATAGTTTTCATAAGGCGCCGCCTTTGCACTGACAGCAGTATACGGCAGGAATAATACCAATGTCAGCGCCATAATAAGTGCCGTTAAAAAGCTCAATGATCTTTCAATTTTTTCCTCCAATAGAAACAGAGTTTTACGGACGTATTATTATGGCTAAATTATATAACATATTTTTCCTGATGTCAATGAATTAGCGTATTATTGTAAGAAATCACCTATTTTCGTCTGCTTTAATTATGCTTCTTCCCACCGCTTTTTTCCAGCCGCCGATGAGTTCTTTTCGCTTATCATCTGTCATGGCGGGGATAAATTCGCGGAATTTCTGAGAGATGCGGTTGAGGTCTTCGCGGTTCTGCCACATACCGCAGTGAAGTCCTGCAAGGAATGCGGCACCTGCGGCGGTGGATTCGATATTGCGGGGACGTATCATGCTTCTGCCAAGGATATCAGCCTGAAACTGCATCAGGAAATCGTTCTGTGATGCGCCGCCGTCAACCTTGATAAGCCCGAGGGCTGAGGTGTCTTCCTCCATGGCTTTTATGACATCTGCTGTCTGGTAGGCTATGGCTTCAAGGGCGGCACGAACGATATGGGCGCGTCCGGAACCCCTGGTAAGTCCGCAGATAACGCCGCGTGCATCGCTGTCCCAGTAGGGGGTGCCAAGACCCACGAATGCGGGTACGAAGTATACTCCGCCGTTATCGGGTACGCTTTCGGCTATGGCGGCAGTCTCCTCCGCGGTGGAGATTATGCAGAGTTCGTCCCTCAGCCATTTTATCACCGCACCCGATACAAACACAGAACCCTCCAGCGCATAGGTGACTTTTCCGCCGATGCCCCATGCGATAGTGGTCAGCAGACCGTTGGCGCTTTCAACACATTCGTCCCCTGTGTTCATCAGCAGGAATCCGCCTGTGCCATAGGTGTTCTTTACATCGCCTTTGAGGAAACAGCACTGTCCGAAAAGTGCCGCCTGCTGGTCGCCTGCACAGCCGCAAATGGGTATCTCGGCACCTATCAGCGACTTGTCGGTAATACCGAAATCCCCCGAGGAATCCCTTACATCGGGGAGGATATTTTCGGGTATGCCGAGAAGACCCAGTATCTCCTTATCCCATTGCAGAGTATGGATATTGAAAAGCATGGTGCGGGAGGCGTTGGTATAGTCGGTGGCATGGACTTTTCTGCCTGTGAGGTTCCATATCAGCCATGTATCCACCGTTCCGAAGAGGAGTTCGCCCCGCTGCGCTTTTTCGCGGACACCTTCAACGTTATCGAATATCCACTTTATCTTTGTGGCAGAGAAATAGGGGTCTATAAGCAGACCTGTCTTGCTGCGGAAGAATTTTTCAAGCCCCTGTTCGGCAAAACGCGAGCAGGTCTCGGCGGTGCGGCGACACTGCCAAACTATTGCGTTGTATACAGGTTCGCCTGTGTTTTTATCCCATATCATGGTAGTCTCGCGCTGGTTGGTCACACCGATGGCGGCTATCTCGGATATATCCTCGCCGTTGGCAGTGAGGTAGGAGGTGCAGTCGTTGACGGCGCGAAGCTGGGAATCGAGTATATCCTTGGGGTCATGTTCCACCCAGCCAGCTTTCGGGAATATCTGGGGGAATTCGTACTGTGCTGAAAATACCTTTGCACCGTTTCTGTCAAAAAGCACTGCACGTGAAGAAGTTGTCCCCTGATCCAGGGAAAGTATATATTTTTTCATAATTTATCATCCTTTCGTTTAATAGTAGACCACATATAAATTTTCACTTTGACCGATCACAGCTGTGGTCGGGGTAAGTACGAAAATTTATGTCGTTAACTGTAATACCTTTTGTATATGATACTGCAAAAAGCGTAAGTTGTCAACTGTGACTTTGTCTGATGTTTATAATTAAAAAGGGTGTGCTGTCGCCAAACGTATTATGCATCCTGAAATCATATGAGCCCGCGGAGGTACTGAGTCCCCTGAGTGTAAAATGCGATATACTACTCACACGGGTATTGTCAAGATTCTGAAATATCCCCCTTTATACAGTATGACACGCACCTCATATCCCGTAGTCATATTCGGTGCTGCCTGCCATCGTGCGCATAAGCGGGAGAATTATCAGGGGACAAAGCTTTATCCAACATCCGCACCCACGTACCCCGATGGCGATAGTGTCGGCTGCGTTTACATCGTTTCACGCTTCGCAAACTCGGTCAGTATCACGGTCGGGCATCGCAGTGTCGGAAGTGGCTTTGTGCTGTTTGTCGGGCATTAAAAATTTATGCCTTTCTACTATCAGCGATTTCAGGCGAAAAGTTGTACGTTTTTGTACAACTTTTGCAGAAATATGTCTGAGTTAAATATAAAATCATTTGTTTATACAACTTCCGCGTGCGATCTGTGTGCAGTTCTCACATAAATCTAATGGTAAATTTTAGGAGGCTGTCAGCTGTGTCCATACGCAAGGAAACTCTGTTTCAGGGTAAAAAAACGGACTTCTGATTTTTGGGGCTTTACATTTTTATTATGAGATGTTATAATGGTTGCAGTAACGATCTGAGGAGGTCAAAAAAATGATAAGACACATTTGTATGTTCAAACTTAAAAACGAAAACAAGGACGCGCTGATAAAGGAATTCTGCGAGAGGGCTGAAAGCCTGAAAGCTATCCCTCAGCTGAAAAGATACGAGGTAGTATACAACGACAAGAGAACTCCCGACAGCAACTATGATGTTTCGCTGATATTCGATTTTGACAGCGTTGAAGACCTTAACGCTTATCAGACTTCCGATACACATATAAACTTCGGCAAATTCGTGGCGACCGTAAAGGAAGAAAGAGCCTGCATCGACTACGAATTCTGAGGTGAGTGATGGCTAAGGCGAAAAGCGCTTATGTATGCTCGAACTGCGGTTTTGAAGCAAGCAAGTGGAACGGAAAATGCCCCGAATGCGGCGAATGGAACACCTTTGAAGAGGTGGAGATACAGGTATCTGCGAGAACTGCGGGCAAAAGCAGGGGTTCGGCTGTAAAGGATATCTCCGACAGCATACTGAACATCGGTGCAGTGGATGCAAGTGTCCGCGAGATACGCTATGACACGGGAATGAATGAACTCAACAGAGTGCTTGGCGGCGGACTTGTAAAGGGTTCGCTGGTACTTCTGGGCGGTGAACCCGGCATAGGCAAATCCACCATGCTTTTGCAGATATGTCAGACCATGGGCGACGACCATACTATATTATATGTATCGGGTGAGGAATCCGCAAGGCAGATAAAGCTGAGGGCTGACAGGCTGGGTGTGGATAACGAGAACCTCTACCTGCTGGCTGAAACGGACGCTGAAAGCATATGCGCGGCGATAGTCAAGGAAAAGCCCGAGATAGTCATTATCGACTCGATACAGACCATGAGCATAAGCGGAATATCCTCGGCGCAGGGGTCGGTGACACAGGTGCGCGAGTGTACCAATATGTTCATGAGGACGGCGAAATCCGAGGAGATACCCATATTCATCGTGGGTCACGTAAACAAGGACGGCGCTATCGCAGGTCCTAAGGTCATGGAACATATCGTTGACTGCGTGCTGTACTTTGAGGGTCAGAGGAATATGACTTACAGGATACTCCGCGCGGTGAAGAACAGATTTGGTTCAACCAATGAGATAGGCGTTTTTGAAATGGCTGACGCGGGACTTCTGGAGGTGGACAACCCCTCGATGCTGATGCTTGAGGGCAGACCGCTGAACGTTTCGGGCAGCTGTGTAGCCTGCGTAATGGAGGGTTCGCGCCCTATCATGGCGGAGGTTCAGGCACTGGTATCGAAAAGCAGTACCTCTCAGCCAAAGAGGACGGCTACGGGATTTGACTATTACAGGATGTCCATAATACTGGCGGTGCTTGAAAAGCGGCTGGGGTATTTCTTCGGCGGGCTGGACGTATTTATTAATATAGTAGGCGGTCTGAAGCTGGACGATACGGCGGCTGACCTTACAGTGGCTATGGCGCTGTATTCAAGCGTGACGGACAAGGTGGTTGACGAAAAGACCATCGCACTGGGCGAGATAGGTCTGGGCGGAGAACTCAGGAACATCACCCATGCGGAACAGCGCATACAGGAAGCCGAGAGAATGGGGTTTGAAAAGGTCATAATCCCCTATTATGCGGCTAAGAAGATAAACGCCGCAAAGTACGGCATAAAGGTCATAGGTGCAAGGTCGATAAAGGAAGCTTTCAAGGAACTGGGATAAAGTGTAAAATTTCTGTTAAGTCACACAGATACCTTGACTTTTAATAAGAAGTATGTTATGATAATTAAGCCGCATATTTACGGTCTGTTTAAGTGTGTCATGGCGATGCCGCGGCACCACCGTACGTAGCGAGTTCATGAAAAGGCAGGTGCATATAAAGATGTACGCAGTAATTGAAACAGGCGGAAAGCAGTATCAGGTAAAGGCAGGCGATGAGCTCTTCATCGAGAAGCTGAACGTTAATGCTGATGACAGCGTTACTTTTGACAAGGTAATGGCAGTTGGTTCTGATGCAGGTATCAAGGTTGGCGCTCCTTACGTTGAGGGTGCAACTGTATCCGCAAAGGTAGTCAAGAACGGCAAGGCTAAGAAGATCACAGTCTTCACCTACAAGCCCAAGAAGGGTGAGAAGAGGAAGATGGGTCACAGACAGCCCTACACCAAGGTAGTTATCGAAGCTATCAACGCATAATTTGTGAGTTGGTCTTATGATCGCCGCAGATTTTTTCAAGAATGAGAGCGATATGCTTACAGGCTTTCGCGTTTCGGGTCATGCAGGTCTGGCAGATCTCGGGTATGATGTTTGCTGTGCAAGTGTCAGTTCCGCTGTTATGATGGCGGCTAACACCCTCACTGAGGCTTTCAAGCTGGAGGCTGATATCGAGGTGGGTGAAGACGAGATAAAGCTTACCATGAAAGATACCGATGAGAACGCGGATAAAGTCCTGATGGGACTGCTCATCCATCTGTACAATCTGAAGGATGAATTTCCGGGGCATATCAAGCTGAAAGTCGGCTGAGCTGACTTATCACGTTACATGGAGGTGTAATTTCAAATGATAAAGATCTCAATGCAGTTTTTCGCTCATAAAAAGGGAATGGGTTCTACAAAGAACGGCCGTGAGTCCGAGTCCAAGAGACTTGGTGTAAAGAGAGCTGACGGACAGTTCGTACTGGCCGGCAACATCCTGGTTCGCCAGAGAGGTACTCACATTCACCCCGGTGAGAACGTTAAGCGTGGTTCTGATGACACTCTGTTCGCAACCAGCGACGGTGTTGTAAGATTTGAAAGAATGGGTAAGGACCGTAAGAAGGTTTCTGTTTATCCTCAGGCTTAATTGCGAAAAGACAGACCCTGAGCTTACTTTGCTCGGGGTCTTTTTATAAGAGAGAAAAAGACAAAAGAAACAACAAAAACAAGGTATACAAGGCTACATAAATACATCCCGCGTATACTATACAAATGTCAACATTTTTTTGAGGACGACAAAAATGAACAATAATCAGAATATCAATAGAGAGCTGAGCAAGTCCTACTTTAAATTCGGACTTGTTGTTATCTGCATAACTCTCGCTGTTTTTGCGTATAAAAGCTTTTTCGGCTACAGAGATGTCAGGATGTACGAAACCTATGACAACTGTACTGTTACTACAAGTTCAAAGCAGCACAGGGGTTCAAAGGGTGCTATGATAACAACGTATTACGTAAAGGTAGTCTGTGAAGACCCTGCCATTGTCAGCAGTGAGGCTGATGATACTGATGAAGAAACACAGCCAAAAGAAAGCAGGATGAAGGTCAACATAAACTACAACAGCGAAAGTGACAGCGAAAAAGAAGACTCAGCTGTGCTGTTTTCGGATCACGTTCCTTATGAGTATTACAAGCTTTTCAGGAATTACAGCAGCTCAAAGGTGACTATGTATACCACAGACTGGGGCAGGCACTATCCTGTTTCGACGGTAGACTGTGACAAAGCGAAAGCAGAGCGCGACTACAGAAAGCTGGATCCTCCCACCGGAACGCAGTTTTTGCTGGGAATATTCGGCGCCATCGGGTTATTGAATATATTCCTTGGATTAAAGTCAAAGAGTGTAGCCGATAATTACAGCAGCGACAGAGTATACGTACCCGATTTTGCTTTCAAGGATAAAGAAGACGCTCTTGCAGGCATGGCACACGCAAGGATACAGCGTGAAAAGGAAGAGGAATACAGGCGCAGAGAGCGCAACGACAGAGGTTTTTACTGATATTTCATGTGATATCTTTTTAATACATAGAAATTACCGGTTATGATAAGGAGGTCGGAGAATGTTCGTCGATCAGGCAAAAATCTATATCAAAGCAGGCGACGGCGGCGATGGTGCGGTATCGTTCCACCGTGAGAAGTATGTCGCAGCAGGCGGTCCCGATGGAGGTGACGGCGGAAAAGGCGGAGATATCATCTTTAAGGTCGATGACAACATCTCGAACCTTATTGACTTCAGATACAAGAAAAAATACGTGGCTGAAAAGGGTCAGAACGGCGGCGCGAAGAATTCCTACGGAAGAAGCGCTCAGGATCTTGTGATAAAAGTACCCAGGGGCACAGTTATCAGGGATGCCGATACGGGCAGGATACTGGCTGATATGTCAGCTGACGAGCCTGTATGTGTCGCACACGGCGGCAAGGGCGGCAGAGGTAATGCTCATTTTGCCACATCTACAAGACAGATACCAAGATTCGCTAAACCGGGCTTCAGGGGCGAGGAATTCAATATAACCCTTGAGCTGAAGCTGCTGGCAGACGTGGGTCTGGTGGGATTCCCCAATGTGGGCAAATCCACACTTATATCAGTTGTATCTGCTGCAAAGCCGAAGATAGCCAACTACCACTTCACAACACTTGTACCTGTACTTGGTGTTGTTAAGGTCGGGGAAGAAAGGTCATTTGTTATGGCTGACATTCCCGGACTTATTGAAGGCGCAAGCGAGGGCGTAGGTCTCGGGCACGAGTTTTTAAGACACGTTGAAAGATGCAGACTTATCGTCCATGTGGTGGATGTATCGGGTATCGAGGGTCGTGACCCTATCGAGGATTTTGAAGCTATAAACAAGGAACTTGCTAATTTCTCGGAGGACTTAGCGGCTGCACCTCAGATAGTAGCTGCCAACAAGACCGATATGGCTACCCCCGAACAGATAGCAAGGTTCAAGGAATACATCGAAAAGCTGGAGCTTCCCTACTACGAGATATCTGCTGCCACCACCAAGGGCACGCAGGAACTTATCTATGGTATAAACGAAAAGCTGGCTGAACTGCCGCCTGTAAAGAGATTCGAGGCTCAGCCCCTTACACGCGAGGAAGTCGAGAGGAAGAGCACAAACAACCGCGAATTCTCCATTACTGTGGAGGACGGAGTATACTTCGTGGAGGCAGACTGGCTGTACGATATACTCAGAGTTGCGGATATGGACGATTACTCATCACTGCAGTACTTCCAGAACGTTCTGGTATCCAGCGGCATAATAAGAAAGCTGGAAGCTATGGGCATTCAGGAGGGCGATACCGTTGCGGTGTTCGATTTCGAGTTTGAGTATATTCCGTAAGGGAGATACCTATGGATATCGAAATGACAGAGCACGAGGCTTATCAGTACGCTCCTCTTTCACTGGCTTTTCTGGGCGATGCGGTCTATGAACAGCTGGTGAGAACAAAGATACTTCTTGCGGCAGATATGCCCTCACACAAGCTGCACAAGCTGGCGGTGAGCAGGGTATGCGCGGAGTATCAGTCCGAATGTATGCTGCTTTTAATTGATAAAGACATACTTACGGAGAGAGAGTTATCTGTTTACAGGCGCGGACGCAACACTAAAGTTAATGCACCGAAGCATTCTACTATAGCCGAATACCGCAACGCAACGGGGCTTGAATGCTTGTTCGGTTATTTATACCTTACAGCACAGCAGGAGCGTATAGATGTGCTGTTCAGTCTTTGCTGGGAACACGGCGAGGACGAATTCAATGAAAAGATCAAGGAGTGAATTTTATGTCAGGACATTCAAAATGGGAAAATATCAAGAGAAAAAAGGGTGCTACCGACGCTGCGAGAGCTAAGATATTCACCAAGATAGGCAGAGAGATCGCAGTTGTAGTTAAGATGGGCGGTCCCGACCCTGCAGGCAACGCTAAGCTGAGAGATCTTATCGCTAAGGCAAAGGCTAACAACGTGCCTAACGACAACATCGACAGAATAATCAAGAAGGCTGCCGGCGACGGTGACAAGAACAACTACGAATCAATGGTATACGAGGGCTACGGTCCTAACGGTGTTGCTGTTATCGTTGAGTGCCTGACAGACAACAAGAACAGAACTGCTGCTGATGTAAGAAGCTATTTCAGCAAGTTCGGCGGAAACATGGGCAACTCGGGCTGCGTATCCTATCTGTTCTCTGATGTTGGTACTGTTGTTATCGAGAACAACGGTGCTGACGAGGATAAGATAATGGATGACGTTTTCGAGGCAGGTGCTGATGACTTCAACGTTGATGAAGATGTTATCGAGATCGCTTGCGCACCCAACAGCGTTACTGCTGTAAGAGAGGCGCTGGAAGGTCAGGGATACAAGGTACTTTCCGCTGAGGCAGACAAGATACCTTCCACTTACGTTACCCTTACAGACGAGGATTCCATCAAGAAGATGGGTCTGCTTCTGGAATATCTCGAGGATAACGATGATGTTCAGAACGTTTACCACAACTGGGAGAATATGCCCTCTGACGATGAGGAATAATTGACCTTGAAAAAAACGAGCCGACTGTTTTATATGCGGCGCTGATATAGAAGTTTTTCGCCATAGTATTTCTGATATTCAGTCAGAAGTACTATGGCGTTTCTATTGACAGTGCAGAGATTATATGCTATAATTGTTGCTAACATAAATCGTATTTTACTTTTCCAAAACAGAAAGGTTGGATAAATGTGAATATTATTGCTATGACTTGTATGTGCGTAGATGTTTTTGATGATACTGGAGAAATCCGTCCCGGTGGTGAAGCATTGAACTTTGCTGCAATTGCATCACAATACAATCATATTTCAGTTGATCTTCTTGGTGCAATTGGTGACGATGATTATGGTAAGGCAATATTGAAATCTATTGAAAATAAACCTATCAACAAAGAGTTTATCCACATTATTCCAGGCTCTGCTACTGCAAACAATCGGATTTATCTTACTGAGAAAGGTGATAGATATTTCAAGGATGATTCATGGAACGGTGGTATTCATGACACATATCTTCTTAGCGATTCTGACAAGAACAGAATTGCAAGTGCTGATATTATCTTTATAACCTTTGATTCTCCTAATTTTGATGATGTATTAGAACTTAGAAAGAGTTGTCGTTTTCAGCTTGCCGTTGACTTCAACGTGCTAAGAGATTTTAAGAAAATAGAAACTATTGTACCGTACATTGACTTCTTTTTTATCAGTGGTGAGAAGAGTATTCTTTTACAATTTCAAAAATGGTCTGAACGGTATGACAACATATTTAACATTACACTTGCAGAAAATGGCAGCGTTACTTATTATATGGGAAAAGAATATAGAGTGGATGCTGTGCCTGTCAATAATGTAATTGATACAACTGGGTGCGGTGACAGTTATCATGCTGGCTTTCTTTGTTCATATTTGAGAGATTGTGATATTATAAATGCAATGAATGAAGGTTCAAGAGTCGCTTCTAAAACATTAAGTCATATTGGCGGCTTTTAACGGGTATATGTTAATCTTGCAACATCAAATTCTGATTTGGTTTATCTTAGCAACATAAATAAACACAATGCCCCGAAGCGAATTAAAACGCTTCGGGGCAAAACTTCTATATTGGTATCCGCATTATGCTGTCGGCTTTTTTGTTTACATAAGGAAAAGCGACCGACACTGGATTGTCGGTCGCTTTTGTCGATATTCGATATTCAATAATTAATAGCTATTCTTTCAGGAGGGTATATGAAGTCAAACATATTGTTACATATCTGTTCGCCCTTGCTGTCGATCACTGCATATTTATCCGAAGAGATCTGTACGACAGCGTAGCCATCTGAATAGAATGGTGTTGCATACTCGTAGATGCCGGTGATATCTGCCTCGCCCTTATAATTTATGTAACCGTAGTTACGGTTTAGTTCGTATACCAGATGCTTATTATCTTCACCGAACTTTAACTTGTCATACTGGGGTTCAATGATGGTCTTGCCCTTTTTATTGATGACGCCGTAAATCCCATAATCATTACTTTTGGAATATGTGCTGACGATAGCAACACCGTTATGGAAGCTGCTTGCAGAATCGTACTGAGGAGATATTACGTATTCGCCCTTTTTGTTGATATATCCGTAAAATGTGGAATTTTTGCCTTCTACACCCACAGGTGCTAGACCTTCAGCAAAGGCACCCGCTTTGTCAAACTGAGGATTTATGACACATTCGCCCTTCTTGTTGATGTAGCCGTACTTCTCATCGAAACCTACTGCCGCCATACCGTCAATGAATTGATCTGCTTCGTCGTACTGAGTTTCGATAACTGTCTTGCCCCTGCTGTTTATGTATATGTAATTCCCTGTTATGGTCTTCAGGGGGATAGTCTTCCAGTCCACCTTATTCTTATCGCTGCCCCATTCTTCATTGTAGAAAGGGCAGATAGTTTCAAAATTAATGGGATAATCAAATCTTGTATCGTTGATACTCTTGCCCTTTTTATTGCACAGCGTCCAGAAATCGCCGCCGATATCTTTTATAAGGAACATATCATATCCGATATAGTAGACAGAATCGTCATTATACTGAGGGTTGATGATATACTTGCCCTTTTTGTTGATGTAGCCTATGCGACCGTCTACTAAAACTTCTGCCATTCCGTCTTTGAAATCTGTAGCTCTGTCGTACTGCATATCTATGACGACATCGCCCTTTTTGTTGATGAAGCCTGTAAGTTCATCACCCTTTTTTTCTACGCTGACACAGGCAAGACCTTCGGAGAATCCATGGGCACGGTCATACATGGGAGCAATAGCTATCTCGCCCTTTTCATTGATGTAGCCGTATTTACCATCGCTTTGGAATGGTACAAGACCATCACGGAAAAGGGTCTTTTTGTGCGAACCACCCGATGATATAAGCGATACAACACCGATGACGGCAACTGCCGCAACGACTGCCACGCCTGCAAGTATTCCGACTTTTTTAAGTTTCTTTTTATCAAGGGGCTTTTTTGCTGCTGCCGCTGAAGGCTGAGGGATAGTTTCCTGCTCCATGGTTGCTGCCTGTATTGGCGCCTCCGTGATCGGAGCCTGCTGTATGGGTGCATCCTGTATAGTTGGTACAGGCTGAGCATTTGCAGTGCCGCCTACTTTAGTTCCGCAGTTAGGGCAGAAGCTGAGACCCTCACCTATCTGCTGACCGCAATTTGAACAAAACATAGTTGATCCCTCCCTGTGGGATGACCATTATCCCGTTGAAGATATTGGTATCCACATAATAGAATATGGTTATCCCTTTAATACACCATTACAAAGTGCTATATAACAATGGATCATCGTGTTGATATTACACCAAATCAATTGGTGTGTAAACGGGATAATCAGATAATAGAATATAACATTAATAATATATGTAAATTAACATCTGTAATAATAAGACCTAAGTATTATATCATATCAGTATAAATATGTCAAGAAATCCGAGTCCCTGCGTAAATAAAATGTTAATAAAGTCAAAAGCAAAGCTATTATAGTTGAACGAATTATAAATAATACTGCACATCATACACGGGCTGATACTATATATTATTAACATAGCGCGCAAGGACTTTACTTTTGCAAAGATTTATGTTATTATATAAAATGATCAATTCTAATCGAAAGGATGAACTTTTCTTTTATGGATATAGCTTTGATAGCACTGCTGCTGATACTCTCGGCAGTATGCTCGGCTACAGAAACAGCCTTTTCATCATGCAACAGGATAAGGCTGAAAAAAATGGCTGACGGCGGCAGCAGGAGCGCTGCTAAGGCACTTGATATATGCGAAAATTTCGATAAGGCTCTTACTGCCATACTTATCGGCAATAACGTGGTAAACATCGCATCATCGGCTATTGCAACAGTATTTTTCACGGAGAGATTCGGTTCGGGCAGCGTGGGTATCGCTACGGCGGTAATGACGGTGCTGGTACTCATATTCGGTGAGATACTTCCGAAAAGTCTGGCTAAGGAGAATGCTGAGAGTTTCTCGATACTTATGGCGGCACCTCTGGCGGCTTTCATGTTTGTTATAACACCGCTGATATGGCTTTTCACGGGTATTAAAAAAGGCGTGGTGAAGCTGGTGGGCTCGGCAGATGAAACACCTTCGGTTACGGAGGAGGAGCTCAAATACATCATCGAGGAGATAGAGGACGAAGGAGTGCTGGAGGAACAGGAATCCGATCTGGTACGTTCTGCCCTTGACTTCGATGAGATCACCATAAGCAGTATATTCGTGCCCAGGGTGAGCATAGCGGCGGTGGAGCTTGAGGATGATATCGAAGATATAAAGGATCTGTTCCTGAAAACAAAATACTCCCGTCTGCCTGTATACGAAAAGGACATAGACCATATAACAGGTGTGATACATCAGGCGGATTTCTTTGAGATGTATGTATCAAAGGGCAAGAAGGACATATCCCGAATACTCGGAGAACCTATATACATCACGGAGAGCAGGAAAATATCTGAAACGCTGAAACTGATGCAGAAGGAAAAGGTGCACATGGCAGTGGTGCTGGATCAGTACGGCGGTACTGCGGGGATATGCACGCTGGAGGATATCATCGAGGAACTCGTCGGGGAGATATACGACGAGAGCGACGAGGAAGACACCTCGTTCGTGAAGCTTTCGGACAATTCCTGCGAGGTATCTGCTGAACTTTCCATATCGGATTTTCTGGAGAGATGGGAGCTTGATGAGAACGCCATAGAAACGGAAAGACATTCCGTCGGCGGCTGGATAATGGAGCTTCTGGACAGGATACCCGAGGAGGGAGAGCGGATATTCTCACCTCCCTTTGAAATGGAGATACATATGCAGGACGATCAGAAGATAGGTCGGGTAAAAATAACTTTAACGGAGGATGAGTAAATGCCTGTAAGGATAAAACACCCCGAGATGAAACCTCGTGAAAAGAGCTTTTGTGTAAGCACGCTGATATGCACTGTGATATCGTTCCTGTTCACAGTGGAGATATTAACTATGCTGAGAAGTATAGTAACTAATGGCAGCAAAGTGATGACCTGCGCTGTGGTGGCAGGGTATCTGCTGTTTACGGTGATATGCGGCATCTGTCTGTACAAGGGGTTTGCGGCTTATAAGTACGAGGACAGCATGAGCGCACTGGGCAAGGGTATCATCTACTTCTTTGAGGTGATAGTATGTCTGATAAATCTTAGGTTTGCCCTTTCGCTGGTATTTTCGGTATTCGGTAAAAATGAGATAACCGAAAAGATCGTCGGTACAGATCAGAAAGCATTCGTACAGGCGCAGGTCATACCGTGGACTGCCATGCTGGGAGGACTTTTCCTGGCAGATATCATCGGTATTTTCAGTGCGTGGAAGCTGCTGAAATATCAGAAAAAATAATTTCTGAAATGATATTAATATCATTGAAGGAATATTATGCGTTAAAAACGCCCGCGGAGGGATGATCCTCTGCGGGCGGTCTTGTTTCAGTTATTGTATTTCACCTGACGTAAAAACGGATACGGATTCACGGATATTATATGAACACTGCGGCGGATCACATCAGCTTATTATTCATAATATAATGTGAATTGTAGGAGTAGGGTCTGGTCTCGCCGTAGGTTGCGCATACGAAATACCAGTCGCCGTCAGTGCCGTAGTTGTAGGAATCCATGACATAATCTGTGCCGTTTATAGTTACCTCACACCAGAAGTGCTGCCACTTGTTGCCGAGTGATGAACCGCGCCAGCCCTGTACAACTCTTGCATCGTAGCCGAGATATCTCAAAACGGCGCATATTGCCGAGTTATACTGTATGCACTGACCTACCTTGTAGTTGAAGCAGTTATCAACATGGCTCCTGTTCCATATAGTGCTGTATGCGGGGCCGTGGTAGCCGTCGGCATAGGATATCTTCTTGTTCAGCCACTGAACAGTGTAGTCAAGGAATTCTCCCACTGACATATCTGACGTATAGTGGGTATCCACAAAGCGCTTTACTGTTGCAACATCTGCATCACTGAGGGTGATGAGGGTCTTTGTTTCGGTGCTGCCCTGACGGTTGCACTCGTAGTAGGTATTCATCGAGGATGAACGCTTGGCCTTATCCAGCCTGTCGATAAGGTACTGACTGCTCCTCTTGTAACCGAAATCGGCTTCGGGCGCGGGAGCGGATTTGGTATTGATATTGACGGCAGAAGAATAATCACTGTATACAGTACTTCCGTTATCCGCCTTTACAAAAGCCCTGACCCTGACGGAATACTTGGTATTGGCATTAAGATCGGTGATGTCAAGGGAGGTAGTAGCGGAAGAAGTGATCTTCTTCGGAGCGCTCCAGCTGCCGCTGCTGTTCTTATAGGTAACTTCATAACCTGCGCACCTGATCTTATTCCAGTGTACGCTGATACTGCGGATATCGGCTGAAGTATTGGATATAACAGGCGCTGACGGCTTGGTGCAGGCGGATATCTCACTGCTCCTGCTGCTCAATATGCGCTTGCTGCCTGATCTCTTGTATGCAACGATATAATACTTGTACGATGTGCCCGATGTCACCTTGCTGTCAGTATAAGTAGAAGCCACTGCGGGTAAAGTGCCTACCCTTACCCATGCAGGTGCAGATGATGACCACCTGTACACATAGTACCCTGATGCGCCGCTGACCTTATTCCAGCCGATAGTGATATTCTTATCGGTAGAAGAATAAGTCATCATGGCGGAGGGCGCTTTGGCATAAACTGACGATGATGCATATACAGCGTCCTGTACCGAGGCGGATACAGGCAGAGCCGATATACCGCTGCCGACAGTCATCGCTGCGATCAACAGCGCTGCTGCGCGTGTTTTTATACTCATAAAGTTCACTCCATTCAATACTCATTGATAGTCTGGCTAAAATCATACTACCTAATATACAGCTTTTTCGTCAATTTGTCAAGTCCTGACAAAAAATGCAAGTCATCTGCTGTGATCTCACAAGCGCTGATTTGCGGAGAAAGAACTTAAAAAATTCAAGACAGACAGCTGCTGCCCCGTTTTTTCAACAGTAAGATCGTGATTTTGCAGGAAAAAATCAGAAATATTTCAAGAAATGTGATTTTACCCCTTGAAAAATCGGAGAAAGTGTATTATAATAATAGCAGATCAAATTTTAAGAAAGAAGGATCACTATGGAAATCAAAATCGAACTGACCAAAACTCCCAAGGCTAAGCCTACTGATGAGACTAAGCTTGGTTTCGGTCACGTATTCACCGATCATATGTTTGCTATGAACTATGACACAGGCAAGGGCTGGCACGATGCTCGTATCGTTCCCTTTGACAACGTTACACTCTCCCCTGCTGCTATGTGCCTGCACTACGGTCAGGAGATATTTGAGGGTCTTAAAGCTTACAGAACTGCTGACGGCACTGTTCAGCTGTTCAGACCCGATGAGAACTACAAGAGAATGAACGTATCTGCTGAGAGAATGGTAATACCTCAGATAGATGAGGAGTTCATGGTAGAAGCTACCAAGAAGCTGGTAGAGATCGAGAAGGACTGGGTACCTCACACTGACGGTGCTGCACTGTACATCAGACCCTTTATCTTCGCTACCGATCCTTTCGTTGGTGTAAGACCTGCAGATCACTATCTGTTCCTGATAATCCTTTCTCCTTCCGGTGCTTACTACTCCACAGGTCTTAACCCTGTTAAGATCTATGTTGAGCAGAACTACGTAAGAGCCGTAAGAGGCGGTACAGGCTTTGCTAAGACTGCTGCTAACTACGCTATATCCCTGAAGGGTCAGGACGAGGCTCACAACCAGGATTATGAGCAGGTACTTTGGCTGGACGGCGTTGAGCAGAAGTACATCGAGGAAGTTGGTTCGATGAACATATTCTTCGTTATCGACGGCGAGGTAGTTACACCTAAGCTGACAGGCTCGGTACTGCCCGGCATCACAAGAAAGAGCGCACTGGAAGTATGTAAGAGCAAGGGCATCCCATGTTCTGAAAGACGTATCACCATCGAGGAAGTTGCCAAGGCTTACGATGAGGGCAAGCTGGACGAGGTATTCGGCACAGGTACTGCTGCTGTTATCTCCCCTGTTGGTCACCTGAAGTGGGGCGACAAGGTAATGACTATCAACGACAACAAGATAGGCAAGATCTCCCAGATGCTGTATGATACCATGACAGGTATCCAGTGGGGCAAGATCCCCGATACCTTCGGCTGGACCGTTAAGGTAGACTGATAATCTAAAATATTCTGACCCCTGAGTGACATAAACTCCGGGGTCTTTTTTCATCCGCATAACCGATGTATCAAGTGTTGCGATAAAGGATGACCGATAACAGTTTATGAACGGCTGCAGAGATGATCATTTATTACACAGTGCCTTATATGTCAAGGGTATTATTAACGGATGTGCTGCATATCATTATACAGCAGGGTAAATTGTTGGACACTTGTTAACGGCTTTGTGAAACCTATGCAAAATTATTGCCAGATTAGTTACAATTTGTATAAAAAAATTCGGAGAATGCTATTGTACTTTTTTATTGATTATGCTATAATAATATAGAATATAGTATTCATTTTATTAATTTGCAAAGGGTGTGGAATATGCTTCAAACAATACAAGAGACCTTGAATTCTGTATGGGGCGTGTTTCTCAATATACGTCTTAACGATATTGTTGACATAATCATACTTTATTTTCTTATATACAACGGCATAAAGCTGATACGTGAGACCAGAGCTCAGCAGCTGACAAAGGGTATCGCGGTGCTGCTTGCCTGTTATGCCATAGCTTATCTGTTCAATCTCAATACCATGCGCTTTTTGCTGAAGCTGTGCTTTCAGTGGGGCTTTCTTGCGCTTATCATACTTTTCCAGCCTGAGCTTCGGCGTATGCTGGAAAAAGTCGGCAGAACAAGGATAGCGGAGCTGAGTTTTCTGAATCCACAGGATGCGACCTCGGATGAGATGAAGTGGAGCAGTGCGATAGAAGCTATATGCGATGCGGCTCAGAATCTTTCATCCAGCAAAACAGGTGCGCTGATAATATGCGAGCGCAAGACCAAGCTGGGCGAACAGATAGCTACGGGTACAGTACTGAACTGTACACCCTCTGTGGCGGTGTTCGGTAATATATTCTACCCGAATACTCCCCTGCATGACGGCGCGGTGATAGTAAGGGACGGTGTGATACTGGCGGCAGGATGTTTTCTGCCAAGACCCCAGAAGGATGAACTGATAAACAAGCAGCTCGGATCAAGACACAGGGCAGCAATAGGTATGAGCGAGAACTCAGATGCGCTGGTAGTCGTTGTATCCGAGGAAACAGGTGCTATATCCGTAGCGGAGAACGGTGAGCTTACAAGAGGATATACCAAGGAGTCCCTGAAAAAGCTGCTGACCTCCTCGCTTATAACCGATAAGGATAGCGGATCGGCAAAAGAAAGATCATTTGCAGGAAGGGTGTTCTCAAGATGGAAGAAGTAAAAGAAAACGTCAGGAACACCGGTATATCAAAAAAGATCAGAAACATCAAGAACAAGGGCACAGACCTGTCGCTGAGGATACTGGCTTTTATAATCGCGGTGATAGCCTGGTTCATAATGTCAATAACCCAGTTCCCTACCATAAACAAGACCATAACAGGTGTTCATGTTGATTTCAGCATGAACGGCACTATTGCTGAGGATAAGGGGCTGGCGGCTCTGAACTACAAGGATCTTACGGTCGATGTTGAGATAAAGGGCATGAACTATGAGATAGGTACGTACACAGAAAACGACCTTATCGCTACGGTGAATCTTGACAATGTTACAAAGGAAGGCACGTACAAGCTGGATATAGATGTCAAGAGCAGTCACACTACGGACAGATGCACGATAGTATCCGTATTGCCCGAGAGCATAGAGGTGGAATTTGACAGGATCACACAGAAGACCATTGATGTGACCCCCGAGGCTCCGCTTATCTCTGCGGAGGAAGGATATACCCTCAAGGAAACATCGGTATCACCAAAGGAGATATCCATAGGCGGTCCCAAAAACGAACTTGATAAGATCGAAAAGGTGTCTGCACGTATATCCAAATCTAAAAAGCTTTCTGAGGATACTCCGATGCAGGCTGAGGATCTGATATTCTACGATGCCGACGGCAACAAGCTGGACAGCTCAAAATTCACTTTCAGCAAGGCTTCGGAATTCAATGTGAACTTCGTAATATACAAGAAGAAAGTGCTGAACCTTTCGGTAGATATCGGAAGCACGCCCGATGGATTCGATAAATCGTCGATACCCATCAAGCTGTCGCAGGATAAGATATCGGTAATAACTCCGCATCTGGACGAGCCCGACGAGGAGGACATAAGTCTTGGTACAATACCGCTTTCAAGCATAGATCTGAAAAGGGTGTTTAATTTCAAGATCCCCCTGAACACAGGCGAAGTCAATATGAGCGGAAATGATTCCATAGCAGTAAGCTTTGACAAGAAGGGCTACACATCGGCTTCATTCACCCTTTATGCGGATAACATAGAGCTTATTGGTACACCTTCGGATTTTGAGAGCGAGATAGACAACGAGAAGATACCTAATGTGGTGTTATATGGTCCGGAAGATGTCATATCAACACTGACTGACGAGGAAATATATGCCAGTGTATCCCTCAGTGATATCAAGGAATCAGGCTCGTACACCAAGGAATTAATGATATACGCCAAGGACAGGAAAAACGTATGGTGCTTCGGAAGCAACGAGGTACAGATAACTGTATCCAAGCCAAGGATCAACGAGAGCAGTGAAAGCGATATATCATAAGTGATCATAAAAGAAACAGGCGGTTCGGCGCGTAAGCCGTCGAGCCGCTTTTTTGGAGGAAAATAAAATGCCTGTAATTGTAAACCAGATAAGCTCGGCGCCGGGGACGGATGAAAAGAGCATAATTGAAACAGCAAGAAAAAAACTGGGGATATCACCTGCAAGCATCCGCGGTGCACATATATACAAGACCTCACTGGATGCGCGCAAACGCGAGAACATACACTATGTACACTCGGTAATATTCACACTGAACAGCACTGACGAGGAGATACGTATATCAGACAGGGATGCTTTATTCACCTACGCCGCACCTGCTGAATTCAGACCTGTGATATCAAATGACCATGCGGACGGCCGTGTTGTTATCGCAGGTTTCGGTCCTGCCGGAATGTTCTGTGCGCTGGCACTGGCAGAGCAGGGATATCGTCCGCTGGTGCTTGAACGCGGCGAAAGCATGGATGAGCGTGTGGCTTCGGTGGAACGATTCATGGGAACGGGCATACTCAACGAGAAATCTAACATACAGTTCGGTGAGGGCGGTGCAGGAACATTCTCGGACGGAAAGCTTACAACGAGGATAAAGGATCCCCTTTGCAGATATGTGCTGGAAAGAATGACCGCCTTCGGTGCACCCGAGGAGATACTCACAAAGGCAAAGCCCCATATAGGCACAGACAAACTAAGGGGCGTGGTAAAAGGCATAAGAGAGAGGATAATCGAACTTGGCGGCGAGATAAGGTTCTGCACTCAGCTTGAGGATATCGAACTTGACGGCAGACACGCCCGCGCTGTAAGCTTCACGGGGGGCAAAGAGGAAGTATCTGCGGTGGTGCTGGCGATAGGACATTCAGCGAGGGATACTTTCGAGATGCTCCACAGAAAGGGCATATTCCTTGAAGCAAAACCATTCTCCGTAGGGGCGAGGATAGAACACAGGCAGACGGAGGTCGACAGAAGTCTTTACGGGGAGTACGCAGGAAGTCCCATGCTGCCAAAGGGAGAATATCAGCTTTCATACCGTGAGGGCAGCGGACGTGCGGCTTACACCTTCTGTATGTGTCCGGGCGGTACGGTAGTACCTGCGGCTTCGGAGACAGGCGGCACTGTAACGAACGGTATGAGTGTATTCGCACGTGACGGTGTATATGCAAATTCGGCGCTGGTGGTATCGGTAAGTCCCGAAGATTTCGGCAGCAAGCCCCTTGACGGTATGTACTTTGCGCGGGAGATAGAGCAGAAAGCCTACAAGGCTGCGGGCAGCTACAAGGCTTGCGCTTCAAGCGTAAAGGGATTTCTTGCCGGCAAAGCTGACCTAGATACAGACATAGAGCCAAGCTATTCCCTTGGGGTGACGGCGGTAGATTACGAGAAGATATTCCCTAAACAGGTGACTGAAATGATGCGCACCGGTCTGAAAGTATTTTCACGGAAGATGAAATGCTTCGGGGACGGAAAAGCACTTCTCTGTGCACCCGAAACGAGGACGAGTTCACCCGTGAGGATAACAAGGGACAAAGACAGAATGACTTCCCTTTCCTGCGATAATCTTTACCCCTGCGGCGAGGGTGCGGGCTACGCGGGAGGAATAATGAGCGCGGCAGTGGACGGACTGAACACGGCACTGAAGATAATGGCTGAGATAGCGCCATGATATACGGAGGAAACATGACACCGAAAGAATATCTGGAAATACTGCACACCGCAGAAAAGTTGAAAGACACCACAAGGCACTGTACGACATCCAAAAGACGTACCGAAAGTGTGGCAGAACACAGCTGGCGGCTGGCGCTGATGGCGATACTCCTTCGCGGAGAATTTCCCGAAGCCGACATAAACAAGCTGACTGCCATGTGTGTGATACACGACCTTGGGGAATGTTTCACAGGTGACATACCCACATTCAGCAAGACTGACAAAGACCGTGAGACCGAAGACAGACTTCTGAATGAATGGGTAGGTTCTCTGCCCGCGGAAATTTCTTCTTATTTCAAGGCACTGTATCGGGAGATGGAAGAACAGAAAACGATAGAAGCAAAACTGTTCAAGGCACTTGACAAGCTTGAAGCCCTGATACAGCACAATGAATCACCGCTGGATACATGGTCTGAAAATGAACGTGAGTTAAATCTGACTTACGGTACAGATACAGTGGCTTTCTCGGAATGGCTGACAGAACTCCGAAAAGTGATACTTAACGAAACACTGGATAAACTCGGATAATAAAAACGGCGGAGCGTGTAAGACGGTACTCATATAGAATTTTTGCCCCTGAGCCTTTCAAAGTGCTCAGGGGCATTGTACTTATTGTTACTAAGCTAAATCAGAATTTAACGATTGTACTTTGCGCCAGCAGTAATTAACATGGCTAATCCCACTACAAAGCAAACAGCAAAACATAGAAAACTGTAAGCAGAATCTGTCACGAAAAGTATTACCGCAGATATCAGCAACCCAATTCCTATTACAATAAGACCAGTTCCTGACAGCCTGCAAAACGCCGTCTTGTTTTCCGCAGAGACTTTATTGACATGATAATCATGCATTAGGGAAAGTTTTTCTTTTTTCCAGATCAACCAACCCATAACAGCAATAATGGTACCTACTCCTCCAGTTATTAAGACTCCTATTATTTTTCCTATCATATCGAGGATCTCCCTTACAAATTCCGATTTATGCCAGTAATTATAGCACAGCATTGAAGGTCTGTCAATGGAAACGCCATAGTACTTTTGACCTTGCATCAGAAATACTATGGCTTAATGCTTCTGTATGAGTACCGGCTATAGCTCCGCCGTTGATTTTTTTCTGAAATTATTCAATAAGACCTTTTTCTTTCAAAACCTTCTTGATAGCCGCATATGTCTCATCGCTGAGGATATGTTCAACACGGCAGGCATCCTTGGAAGCAGTAGCTTCGCTTACGCCCAATGATACGAACAGCTTGGAAAACAGCTTATGACGCTCATACATTTTTGCAGCTATCTCCATACCTTTATCTGTAAGTGTGATGTAACCATCCTTATCAACGAGGATATATCCGTTCTCACGAAGATTCTTCATGGCTATGCTGACGCTGGGCTTGGAAAATTCAAGTTCGTTAACTATGTCGATGCTTCTGACATCGCCTTTGCGCTCACTGATCATGAGTATGCTTTCAAGATAATTCTCGGCAGATTCCTGTATTTTCAAAGCTGCACCTCCGTTGTAATTAATTATACCATATTATAACACATTTATATAAATATTGCAAGTGGTACAAAAGAAATAATCAGCAGAAGTTAATAGCGTCATATCCTGCGGAATGAACCTGTGAACATTTTTGCTGAACGTATCAGCATTGTCACGCCCATAACTGCACATACCGAACCTAAGGTTATGGAATTTCTGAGGACATATATGCCTGCGGCTGTCACTAAGACACTTACCGCCATGCAGAGGATGAAAAATCCTGCGCGTAGGATAACTCTTACAGAACGGGGTACATATCTGCTGTTCAGAAAACCGCTTAATACCTCTTCAGCTATATCTATGATGATATCCATAATGCTGTCCTCCTTTGATATTTATATCAGGCTGCTGTAATAAGCGCTCAGCTTTGCAGCGGCTTTTTTTATGAGCTGTTCAGCCTTATCGTGAGCGTTTATATCTGCAAAAATGCCCTGAGTGGAAAGTGTCTGTGCCTGCTTTGCAAGTTCTACTGCACGCTGGAATGCTGCTATATCCTCATTTTCTGTAAGCTGTTCCGCAAGGTGCAGACAAGCACGTGCTTTCAGCGCGGTAAATTCGTCGATATATCCATGTGGCGGCTCCGCCTTGACTATCTCCTCATAAACGCCTGCGGCATAGAGGTTGCGAAGTTCGATATAACTTACCATACCTGTATCTGCGGCAGGTGAAGTATCATAGGCTTCAAGCTGTATATCAAGCACTTTGCAGAGATATTCAAGGGTCTTAACCGAGGGCATGGCACTGCCACTCTCTATCTGGCTGAGCATATTTCTGGTTATGAAATCGCCCACCACCTCATTCTGTGTCATCTTTTTAGCGAGGCGTGCTTCCTTTATAATACGTCCGATATTTTTTGCATCCATTTGTTAGCCTCCTTTTTACGTGTCAATTTCATTTACATATAATATAACACACTTTCCGCACAATTGCAAGCGTTTTACAGAAATTTAACATTTGCATTTACTATGTATGGATGTGTGATTTACCAAAAAGGTAAAAAGAAAACTTCTTGCCATATTATAAAGGTATTATATATTATAATACTGCGATTCTGTAAAAATTTTTTTGAAAAACCTCTTGACAAAGTAAATCGTTTGATGTATAATAAGGTAAATTAAATTTACAAGTTCAGTTTACCAAGTAAAGGAGGCGGTAAATATGATGGAAAGATTTGATATTTGGTGGGACGGACTCAGCGGACTGCTGAAGGTGCTTTACTGCATCGCCTTTCCTTCAACTATGCTGCTTATATTTCAGACCCTTATGGCAATGTTCGGTATGCACCACGGTGCACATGATATCAGCGATACCTCGGGACTGGATATGCACACGGATGTGGGCGGACACGATTTCGATATCGGACATGACATAGGCGGTCATCACGGATTTGATATCCACCACGATATCGACGCACACCACAACGGCGACTTCCACGATCATTCTATCAACGATAACGTTACGGACACCTCGATGCACTTCTTCACTTTACAGACGATAGTTGCATTCCTTACAGTGTTCAGCTGGTCGTCGATAGTTCTGGTTGGGTCAAGCGTACCTAAGATAGCGGCACTTGCAGTTGGTTCAATACTTGGCATCGGCACGATGGCACTGGTAGCAAAGATGGTACAGTTTTCCATGAGACTTGCAGAGAACGGAACAGTTGACCTGAGAAACGCAATTGGCGAGAGCGCAACGGTATATATCCCCTGCCCCGCAAAAAATCAGGGAATGGGAAAGATAACCATGACGCTGCAGGGTCAGATGATGGAGCTTGGCGCTTTCAATGAGGGCGAGGAAATGCTGAAAACCGGTACCAAGGTAGTTGTGGTAGATGTCCGCGGTGACGATGTGATAGTAGAAAAAGATGCATGACAGATCCGGGAGGTGCGGGATATGACGAGGACAATTATTTCTATAATACTATTCGTGATAAGCGCACTGTTAGCGAAATGCAGCATAAGGCATTTTCTCGGGCGCGGATACTTACTAAACAATGCGTACATATTCGCACCGAAAACAGAACGGGAGTCAATGAACAAAAAGCCGTATTACAGACAGTCCGCTGTTGTATTTTTACTGATGAGCGCGGTATTCATCGTGCTGGGACTTGCGGTTTTATTTGAGGATACAAAGCTCGAACTTATCGAGCTACCTCTGATTGCGGGTGCTGTGATATACGCAGTTATCTCCGAGGTAAAGATAGAAAAGAAGTCAAAATGACACGGGAAATAAATAAAAAACTATAAGACAAAAGAAGAGACAAAAATATCCATGTGTAGAACAGAAGAAAGAAGACAACAGGACGTATAAAAACAAAAGAAAGAGACATAAAAAAGAGACAATAACTTATGTGTAGGACAAAAGAAGGCAGACAACAGGACGTATAAAAACAAAAGAAAGAGACAAAAAAGAGAGACAATATCTTATGTGTAGGACAGAAGAAGGCAGACAACAAAACGGCTTTTGGTTAAGGCACAAAAGAGAGAAGAGGTAATTTGAATGAAAACAAAAGCAAAAGCCGCACTGATATCCGCAGCAGCAGTTGTGGGTGTTGCAGGTGGGATATGGTTTTCATGGTGCAGTGGAATCAATTACGAGAGAAGATACAAAAAGCTGTTCGACAAGACATTTAAAGGTGACTACAAGATAACCGTTACCGAAAGCGGGTTTTATACCAATAAGAAAACTCCGATAAAGCTGCCTGTACGATACAAAGTCTATGATGTTGAATACAAGGATAAAAACGACAAAGAAAGACATTTTGATCTTGACAGCAGATATCCGTACATTTATGAACCTGATCATGAGACTCTGTTGGAGTATATAAAAAACAAAAACATAAATGCAGACAAAGATGTAGCTATTACACTGAATAATGAAATACATTTGATCACATTAGATGATGGGTTTGATGACCTTCTGCCAAAATATTTTGACGATGTAGAACGCAAGTACGACACAAGTATCTTTGCAGATAGTGACGGATATAGGGTCATTTTATTACCGATAGATAATTCTTTCGATTATATAGACAATTACTACAATCACAATAACGATGATAAAATGCAAGAGTTCATATCACCCAAAACTTGTCCTGTACTATCAGACTTAGATTGGAGATCAGCCGCAGACATCAAGACTTTTTCTCTGGATCTATCTGTCATAATAACCGATGAAAGCAAATTTGGTTTGATGGATGAATATACCGAAAAGGCGGAAGCTCTATGTAAGGAATTCGCAGATGCTTCAGACTTCGGAGGAAATTACAAGTACTTAGTCAGGACAATAAAAGAAGATGGCGAAGGATCTAAAGCTATCGACAGTAACGCCCTCTATGTAATAAACGGTAAGAAAGTAGACTTAGATCCGGATGATAATATAACTTATCAAAAGTTCAAAGATATGATAGTTGAAAAAGCCGGATATGACATATCCGACAGATAAAGGAGAAGAACATGAAAAACATACTTCAGAAGTCCGTATACCGATACGAATCGGACGGCAAGCAGTTCACGGGAACATACCGATGTTAACGCCAATTCCCGAAAGAAAGATAAAGAAGATCAGAACAAAGAAAAAAGACAACATCTCACACAAAACAAATTCTTTGACAGATAAAGGAGAATAACTATGGGAACCGAGTCGATCATTATTATTTGCGTTATAGTTGCGGTACTTTTCGCAGCACTTATGGCTATACTTTCAAGATACAGAAAATGCCCTTCGGACAAGGTGCTGGTCATCTACGGTAAGGTAGGTACAGACAAGAACGGACAGGCAAGGAGTGCAAGATGTATCCACGGCGGTGCGGCATTCATCATGCCTGTAATACAGTCCTATGAGTACATGGACCTGACACCTATATCCATAAACGTTGACCTGAAAAATGCGCTTTCAAAGCAGAATATCCGTATCGATGTTCCTTCAAGATTCACAGTTGGTATCTCTACCGAACCCGGCATCATGCAGAACGCCGCTGAAAGACTTCTCGGTCTGAAGCTGATGGAGATACAGGAACTGGCTAAGGATATCATCTTCGGTCAGCTGAGACTTATCATCGCTACAATGGATATCGAAGAGATCAACTCCGACAGAGACAAGTTCCTGCTGGCAGTATCCAACAACGTTGAGATCGAGCTGAAAAAGATCGGTCTGAAACTGATAAACGTTAACGTTACCGATATCACAGACGAGTCCGGATATCTGGAAGCTCTCGGTAAAGAGGCTGCTGCAAAGGCTATCAACGACGCTAAGAAGAGCGTTGCAGAGAAGCACAGAGACGGTGAGATCGGTCAGTCGCACGCACAGAAAGAGCAGAGGATCGAAGTTGCAGCTGCAAACGCTGACGCTATCAAGGGTGAGAACGATGCTAAGGTAGCTGTTGCACAGTCCGAGGCTGAGAGAAGAGAAAGAGAAGCAGAATCTCTGCGTAAGGCTACCGCTGCCGAAGCAGTTCAGGCTGCAAAGGCTAAGCAGGAAGCTTACATCGCTCAGCAGGAAGCAGAGCTTACAAGAGCAGAGCTGGAAAAGGCTACACAGAAGGCTGACGTTATCGTTAAGGCTGAGATCAGCAAGCAGCAGGCTGAGATCCAGGCTGAGGCACAGGCTGAAGTTACAAGACGTAAGGCAAAGGGTGAAGCTGACGCTATCTTCGCTAAGATGGAAGCTGAGGCTAAGGGTAATCAGGAGATACTCACCAAGCAGGCAGAAGGTCTGAAGCAGATAGTTGCTGCTGCAGGCGGTGATGCTGATGCGGCTGTAAGACTTATCATCGCTGACAAGATGGAGCAGCTGATAGCTATTCAGGTAGAGGCTATCAAGAACATCAAGATCGACAAGATCACTGTTTGGGACAGCGGCGCTAACGGCGGACAGGGCGGCGGCTCTACCGCTAACTTCCTCAGCGGTCTGATGAAGAGCGTACCTCCTCTGAACGATCTGTTCGAGCAGGCAGGTATGTCACTGCCCGAGTTCCTTGGCAAGGACATGAAGGATGCTCTGGAGAAGTCCCGCGAGGAGGCTATCCAGAGAGTTGCAGCAGAGGAAGCTGAAAAGCTTGGCAGCAACGATGTTGAGATAATCGAGCAGTAAATAGTCATAATGCACAAATAACCTCTCAAAATGCACATATCACCTCAATTGATATACTGCTGTCCGGTGCTGCAGATGCTGTGCCGGACAGCAGCTTTTTTATAATAAACTAATTGAAAACCATGCTATATGAGCATGAGAGAACGATCCGAAATGCATTTATGAAGGCTTTTGTACGTTAAGTTGTACGCGAGGCAAGAAAAGGCGCGGAGAGAGGGCTAAAAATCTTTCATGTTTTATCATTTAATTATTTCTAAGCCGTGTAAATTCGACAAATAAATGCTTCTAAAACGTTTTCTAAAAAATCGTTGGCCAAGACGTGAGTTTCATATCTTCGTACTATCTTTTAACCAAACATAATATTGCGATTATGATAAATTCATTTAACATTCGGTTTTCTCGGAAAAACAGGCAAATCCGGTTACAATCGTTGTAACAATTTTAACATTACGGTAACGGGATATAAATTTCTGACGCTAAGATGTTCAGAATGTCAAAACTAACCTTAAAATTTCGTGAAAATTACCCACAATCACACCAGCACATTTGTTTCTATACTATATGTTGTATGTTGTATAATTTTAACCACTAGATTTGTTGTAATTATTTTGTAACCAGTGAATAAGATAATTAAATTTAACTTAAAAGGCGTTTCGTTAATAATATCAATGGTTGACAATGCTAGTATTTTCATATATAATAGGAATACAACAAAACAAACAGTACGAGTAAAGAACAGTCATAAAATTATGTTCCTTTTGTTCACCCGGAGGTGAGTTCGTTGAATATTAAAAAAACAGCGGCAGCTCTTATGGCAGCTGCAATGATGCTCGGTACAACAGCTGTAACAGGCGGTAATGCCATAACAGCTTCCGCAGCTAAAAACAGAAACGGAATTTGTACATATACTTACATCGACGTCAAGACAGACGCTGATGCTTACGCAAGCAAGGCAGGCTGGCTCGACGGCGGAGATGCGGTAAGCATCCTCGGTGAAAAATATGACAGCAACGGAGAACTGTGGTATAAGATACAATATGAACTTCTTATAGGCTATGTTCCCGCAGCTTCCATAAGTGAAAACGGCAAGGGCTATCAGCCTGCAGACTATAGCGGTGATTTTGAGAGCTATATGGAATCTCAGGGCTTCCCCGAGAGCTACAGGATATACCTCAGAAAGCTCCATGAGCAGCACCCCAGCTGGATATTCAAAGCTCAGCATCTGGATATAGACTGGAACAATGCGGTTAATGCAGAAACCGTTGTCGGCAGGAACCTTGTTCACAACGGTGCTCCCGAGTCATGGAAATCTAAGGCAAGGGGCGCTTACGATGCTAATACAGGCACATGGTATCAGCTTGATACAGGCTGGGTAGCAGCATCTGATGAAATAATAAAGTATTATCTCGATCCCAGAAATTTCCTGAGCGAGAACTACGTATTCATGTTTGAGAACCTGTCCTATGATCCTGCTGTACACACCCGTGACGGTGTTGAGGCTATCCTCAGCGGCACATTCATGGACGGCGGCTATACCTGTCCTGATACATGGGAGTGGTTCACCTATGCTGATACCTTTATGGAAGCAGCAGAAATATCAGGAGTATCACCCTATCATCTGGCATCGAGATGCCGCAACGAGCAGGGTGTATACGGTGCTCCGCAGTCTCTCGGTACTATATGGGGATATGAGAATTATTTCAATTTCTTTGATGTAGGCGCATACGCTACGGCTTCACTGACAGCAGGCGAAATGGCTGCAAGATATGCGACAAACTATGATCCTGATTATCTTTTACCATGGACAAACCAGTACAGATCAATTGTCGGCGGCTCCATATTCCTGGGCAACGGCTATATCAACAGAGAGCAGGATACCCTGTATCTTCAGAAATTCGATATGGTCGACGGCGGTAACGGCTACTACGCTCACCAGTACATGACCTGTGTATTCGGACAGGCTAACGAAGCTGTCAGCCTGCTGAACGCTTACAGCGATGATGTGCTTGCTTCTGCTATGGAATTCAAGATACCCGTATACGATAATATGCCAGAAACTCGCTGTCTGAAACCCGGCACTGTTCTCGGTGAGGACGAGATACCTGTAAAGAACAGCGGCAAGACCGTTAAGAAAGACAATAACAATAATACTAACAATACCAATACTTCTAACAATAGTAACAGCGTCTCCAAAGTAGATGAAAAATATGATATCAACAGTGACGGTAATGTGAATATCACAGATGCCAGCGTCATGACAGCACATATCTTATCAAGAAAAGCTATGAATTCTTCAAGCCTTAAAAAAGCCGATATTGACAAGAACGGCAGATTTGAAGTAACCGATGCTATTCTCGTTATAAAGTACTTAAAGAATATCGTATAGTTATATCTGCGAAGTATAGTTTTATAAAGACTGTCCCGATACCAAGTTATCGGGACAGTCTTTTTTTGGAAGAATTGACATATTTAACTTGACATTTATTCAAATTAATATTATAATTATAATAACCGATATGTTACTGCGGTAATAGTTCATTTACGACAACCCCATATGGATTGTCGGGACAGGAGGATATATGCTGATATGCAATAATTGCGGCAAGACAGGTAAACGCGGAAAATTCTGTGTATACTGCGGCGGTGAGCTGACCGAGTTTTTTACGCTGAAGACCGCTGAAAATAATGATGCCCCAAAGGGTAAATGCCCACAGTGCGGAAAGGAATTCGCAGGGGGCAAGTTCTGTGTGTTCTGTGGAACAAAGCTTGATATGGGAGATCAGGAGAACGCTTCGGCACTTGTTCAGGAGATACCTGCGCAGGAAGTAAGCGAAGTTCCTGTTTCTGAGCCTGTACAGGAAGTCATCGAAGCTCCTGTAGAAGATGTCGTTCAGGAAATCACCGAAACTCCTGTCGAAGAAACCGTTCAGGAAGTGAACGAAACCACTGTTGAAGAGGTCGTTCAGGAAATCACCGAAACCACTGTTGAAGAAGCCGTTCAGGAAACAGAACCTATCGAAGCACCTGTACCTGATGTATCATCTGAGGATAACGGCTTTAAATGCAGCGTATGCGGAAAGCTTCACAGCAAGGGAAAATTCTGCACAGTATGCGGAGGTGCTCTTGTACCTGTTGACAGCGGATCTGACAAAAGCGCTGTTCCTTCACCTGCGGCATCAGCTGCTGTTACGCTGAAATGCGCTAAATGCGGCAAAGTTCATAGCGGCGGAAAGTTCTGTACCGCTTGCGGAGGTGAGCTTGTAGCTGCCGATGAAGCAGCTGATACATCAACAAAGGAAGAAACTGCTGCGCCTTCACTTATATGCGAAGTATGCGGAAAGCCCCATGAAAAGGGCAAGTTCTGTACCGCTTGCGGAGGTAAGCTGATAAACGCAAATGCTGCAAATCAGACCGATTCGACACCTGAGCCTGCACCGTCTGTTATACCAACACCGGTATCTGCGTCAACGGCAGAAACTTCTGCACCCGTAACTCAGGTTGCTGGCAAGCTTGTTTGCAAGGAGTGCGGAAAAGCGCATGAGAAAGGCAAATTCTGCACCGCCTGCGGAGGACAGCTCATTCCTGCCGATGATACCCCTGCGGCACCTGAAAGTGCTCCTGTTGCGGAATGGCTGAAATGTTCGGTATGCGGTAAGCTTCATGACAAGGGCAAATTCTGCACATCATGCGGAGGTCAGCTTGTATCTGCAAGTGCGGCAGCTGACACGGTTTCGGCTATACCCACCCCTGTTACACCTGTATCATCGGTGATACCTACACCTGTATCCGCTCCCCTGCCGAATACATCAACAGCGCCAATATCTGCACCTCTCCCTGCAAGCACTGAAACATCGGGCAAACTGGTATGCAAAGTGTGCGGCAAGATACTCGACAAAGGCAAGTTCTGCACTGCCTGCGGCGGTGAGCTGGTTCCTATGGAAAGTCAGACGGTGAGCGCTCCTATTGCAGAAAACAGCAGTCTTGTATGCCCTTCCTGCGGCAAGACATTTGAACGCGGCAAATTCTGTACCACCTGCGGCGCTACTCTCGTTCCGCAGACTTCGGCTGCAGCTCCCGTCAATGACGGAAAACTGCACTGCGTACAGTGCGGCAAGATATTTGACCACGGCAAGTTCTGCACATCATGCGGAGGTCAACTTGTTACTTCGGATAAGCTGAATGTGTGATAATTCATTAGTACAAAACAGAGATGAGGTCTGAGTATGTCTAACGGACAATGCGGAAAACTCAGCATAGACGGATATGTATTTCAGGTAAAGGACTGCGGATCAACAAGGCTCTATATATTCGATAACGACGATGACATCGACGAAGAAAGAGATGTCATAACCAAAACGATATCAATGGATGTATGTTTTGAAAAAGGGCAGTTCGGTAATGAAGAAGTATCACCAAAGCTTGTTATCAACGAATTTCCCACAGGGAAAGCTGATATCCGAGACATGATCGGCATGGAGTTTGAAGTTAAAAGCGCCGATGAAGCTTACGAACGTGAAGACACAATGTATATCTTTGAGCACGAACCTCTCATAAACTACAAGCTGAATATCGTTGACATTGAAACCGATCTGATGCACGTTAAGATAAGCGGAACTGCTGTTACGGACGGATATTCCACCACTGTGAAGACTGCGGAGTTTGAGGGAGAATTCAGACTTCATATTTAAAATGGTACTATATAAATGTGTAAAGGCACTTCTGACAAATATATGTCAAAAGTGCCTTTGTATTTATTCTTTGCATTTATCAAGAAGTGTATCAACGACAAATTCCGCAAAATCACCATCGCCTTTAAAAACGCTTCGGTTGGGGTTTTTAAGGAGCGGATCAAGTGCTTCCGGGATAATGGCGTGGTCTGCTTCTTCAAGCATGGGCAGGTCGATGGTGCTGTCACCTGCGGCGATGATGAATGCACCGCTCTCGCCCTGTGCAAGACGTTTGAGCGCTCTGCCTTTGGTGATATCGGGCGGCAGGAAGTATATCTTTCTACCCGAGGGCATTACATCAAGTTCGGTGAGTTTTCCGTATCTGTCCATAAATTCGTCCACATATTCCGGCTTTGCACAGGATATATAAAGGTACATCTCATCGACAATACGCACCACATTCAGCTTCTCGTTGCCGTCAAGCTCGGCGCGGAGCTTTTCCATAAGGGGCATCAGTTCATCGGCATAGCGCTTTTCACGGTTGCGCCATTCTTCATTCTGAATGCCATTCTCTATCAGTATTGCACCGTTGGTGGTTATTGCCCTGGTGTAACAGCCTTCGGGCAGTTGTATCCTTTCAAACTGCGCCACCGAACGTGTCGTAAGCGGGACAAGTTCGACATTTTCGGGTAGAGAGGACAGATGTGAGCAGACTTTTGCGCTCATGAAACCCTGTTCTGCACCGTTCAGAAGTTCAACGCATATATCGCCCTCACGCCTGTGCTTATAGGAATGTATCAGCGTATTATCGAGGTCACTTGCAATCAGTATCTTTCTCATATCAGTTATCCGCCATCGCTTTGATAAGACCGCAGGCACGGTAGTGTTTCAGCGGATACTCAACAAGCTCACAGCCCTTTTCTTCGGCAAGCTGATAAAGATGTCCCAGATGCTCATTATCATCCAGGCTGTGTACCAGCATTTTCCAGGGCATACGGCGCAGCAGCACTCTTGTGGCTTCACCTATGCTGGGCTTTACAAGATTGATATCAGCGATACCGTATTCCTGACAGATGGCTTTTACCTCCTCCATAGTATTTTCGGCTGTATCGGCAGCATTATCGTTAAGGTCATAGTCATCAAAGCTGAAATGCTCCTCTACTGTATCTATAAACTTATATGTGAGGTCCTTATGGGCAAGCTCCTTGTAGTACACCGCACCGTGAAAGTCCTTTTCGCCTATGATATCGCTTCTGAGGAAAGTCCTGCTGAGAAGTCCCGATACTGTGGAATTAAGGCAGCTGCTGGCGATAAGAAAATCATCGTGAGTGCCGCATTTTTCAGAGATAAAGGCGGGGTCGGAAAGAACACCCAGCCCGGGACTGACTTCTGGATAATCCTTCATAGCTTCTTCCAGCTGACGGGTGATAGCGCCTTTGCCTGTCCAGCCGTCGATGAACTGGATATCCTGAGGTCTGTGTCTTTCAAGGATATAGTTCATGGCATTTTTGTCTATGCCCCTGCCGCGGATTATAGAGATAGTATAGTGAGCGACATTTATTCCGTACTTTCTGTCCATATAGTGTTTCAGCAGTACACCGATAGAAGTGCCTGCCCTCGCAAGGGATACAAGCACTGCGTTTTCGCCCTTGTCCTTAAATATCAGCTGACCCAGCCTGCCCACAGCCTCGGCGGTGATGCCGCTGTACATATCAAGGGCTGTATAGAATGACTTCATGTACTGCTCGGAGGGTTCGTACTCTATTGGCAGCATCTCACAGTAGTGTCTGCCGCCCTGTATAAGCTTTTCTCTCTCCTCGGTGCTCTGAGGTTTTACCTTACCTGTGATATCTTTGAGAAGAATCGTAACGTCTTCATTTTTATATGAACCAAACATCTGCTATATCCTTTCAACAATTATCTCATTACATCCGTAATGGTGAAACAGTGCTGCAAGCTCATTCATGGCATCAGTATTTTCGGGGGCTGAATCTGTTACGATAAGCACAGAATCGTACTTTTTAATATCGTACAGGAAAGTCTGCCTGCCTTTTTCGTAGAAGCTTTGCAGCTTATATCCGTTGAATACGGGATAGTCTGCGGCTTCGCATATCCCTATGGGACTGCGGGTGGTGGCATGGAACTTCACGCTGTTGTATCTGCCGCTGTTTTCAAGCTTTTCAGCTATGATAAGACCTGCATACATACATTCCTCGGTGCCGATGACGGCTATATCTTTCCCTGTGGGTATCATGGTGCTGTCGGCTGAATCTATCATATCATGCCGTGATAGGATGCTGTCAGCATACTCCCCTATCTTAACACCTGTTCTGGGTGTAGTGCAGGGATCAGGTTTAGTAAGGCATGATGCTTTTATCATACTGTCAGCTTCAGGCAGGTCATCTGCACCGCGGATATTGAATGCGTTTACTGTATCTGTATAGTCAATATTCTCTATCTTCAAAAGCTGTCTGCAGATCATGCCGCGGCTTTCAAGGCGGCTGATATTCTCATCGCTCATGCGGTTTATGACCGAAGCGGCAACTATCCTTTTGTCGCAAAGCTGAGGAAATTCATCCCTCATCTGTTCTATCATATTGATAAGGGTCTTGCCTGTAGAGAACTCATCGTCCACGAATATGACAGTATCGGTATCACCGAGGGCTGCAGCAAAGCCGTCTGCAGAAAGCTTCTGCTCGGTAGCATGGCTGTGTTCCTCCTGAAATTCTATCCACCTGCTGACCTCCGTTACTTCCTCACGGGTGGTCTGTATATATGTACAATCCCTGCCCATACATTCAGCAACGGCAGCACCAATGGCTGTAGCGGTTTCGGCAAAGCCTACCACAAGCTTTGTACCCGGAAATTCCCTGCTCAGTTCTCCGCCAAGAGTGCGCATCATAGCAAGGGATGCCTTGGGACTGACAGGTATATGCTTGCCCTGCAGGGGGTCTACCAGAAGATAGGTGCGCTTTGTGTTGTGAAAGCGTTTTGCAAGACGCATAAGCTGTTCCACGGAATATCTTTTTATCGTGGTCTGTTGGTTTTCCATATTTTATCTCCTTTGTCCAAATAATATATGCTCAGTAAAATGCCCGTGATATCCTCACAGACATTTTACCGTTCACATAGTCATTACCGTAAACACGGCTCGCACAAAAACGTGTGAGCCGTGTACAGTATGATATTTGTTTTATTCAGCCTTAGCAGGTGCAGATACTGCCTTTCTGATAAGATCGACAGGTATCATGGTGAGTGCCATGAGTACTACTACGATCCAGCCTGAGATACCGAAAGGTACACAGCTGAACATCTTACCCAGCCACTGGAAAGGTGCCAGGGGGATAAGTGCGCAGTTTACGATCACTGCCTGAACAGCCATAATTGATATCATAGTCTTCAGGAAACCGGGATTAAGGTTCAGACCCTTGAAGATGCCGAACTTTTCATCTCTAACATTGAAGCCGTTGGCAAGTGCGCTGACAATAAACAGTACGAAGTAGCCTGTCTTCAGTTTCTCGATATTACCGCCGAAGAAGTTCTGGCAAAGCAGACCCTTGGAAAGATCCTTCATAACGTCGCCCACGCTGTTGCCTGCTGCAGGGATCAGGAAGTACAGGAAGCTCATGATAGTCAGCCATGCGCCCATTACACCGATCTGTACAGCCATAGGCTTGCTGATGATGCTCTCATCTCTTCTTCTGGGCTTCTCGCGCATATACTTCTCAAATGCGGGCTCATTACCCAGCATGATAGCGCCAAGACCGTCCATAACGAGGTTGACGAACAGCAGGTGTGTTACCTTCAGGGGTTCTTCGATACCGAAGAAAGGTCCGAAAGCGGATACCAGTACAGCTGCAACGTTGATCACCAGCTGGAACTTACAGAATTTAAGGATATTGTTGTAGATGGTTCTGCCGTAGAGGATAGCATCCTTGATGGACTTGAAGTTATCATCGAGGATAACGATCTCGCCTGCTTCCTTGGCAGCTTCGGTACCGCTGCCCATAGCAAAGCCGACATCAGCCTTTTTAAGTGCAGGGCTGTCGTTTACGCCGTCGCCTGTCATACCTACAACGAGGTTCATTTCCTGACAGATCCTTACCATTCTTGACTTATCTGTAGGAAGCGCTCTTGCAATAACACGGATATCTCTTACGATCTTCTTTACTTCGTCATCAGACATCTTGTTGAGTTCAGCAGAAGAAAGTGCTATATCCTTGTCACTCTTGATAAGACCTGCATCCTTAGCGATAGCCTTTGCGGTTTCAAGACGGTCACCAGTGATCATAACTACCTGGATGCCTGCCTCCTGTACCTCGTGGATAGCTTCCTTAGCCTCGGCACGAACATCATCACGTATACCAACAAGACCGATGATAACAACATCATCATTGATCTCATTCTCTACCATAGGCTTTTCGGAATAACCAAAGCTCAGTACACGCATTGCCTTGTTTGCAAGTGCATCGATCTTTTCGTTCAGCTTGTCCATATCTATATCCTTGATATTGCCGTCGGCATCAAGGTACTTTGCAGCCTTTGCGAGAAGTCTTTCGGGAGCGCCCTTGTAGAAGGTCTTGCCCAGATTATCTATTCTGGACTGGCTGAACTTGTTAGCGGAGTTGAAGCCCTGATATGTGGTGACTTCATATTCCTTGTTATCCTTCAGTGCATTGAAATCAGCCTCACCGATGAAGTGCATCAGAGCCTGATCTGTGAAGTTACCGCCGATGACATTGTGGTTGCCGTCGAACAGTGACTGTGTATTCTTACCGATGGAGATATCCAGCAGTTCTTTGACTTTCTTGCTGTTTGCAAGCTTGTCTGCGGGAACGACTTCGCCGTCAGCAGTGAAGAATTCAACAACTTCAAGCTTACCCTTTGTGATAGTACCTGTCTTATCGGAGAACAGAACGTTCAGCGAACCTGCTGTTTCAATACCGACAGCCTTGCGGACAAGTACGTTATGGTCGAGCATCTTGCTGGTGTTCTGCATAAGAACAAGGGAAATCATCAGCGGCAGACCTTCAGGTACTGCGCAGACAACTATGATGATAGCGATAGATACACCTTCAACAAACTTGCCTATGATATCACCGATAGTCCAGTTCTCTGTTATATTGAAGAAAACAGAGGGACCCTTGCCAAGTATCTCACCGGCATCGGTAGTTACATTTGCAAAGAAAATGAAATAGATCATGTAAACGATAGCTATAACGATAGCAGAGATATAACCGAATACGGAGATCTGCTTAGCAAGCTTGGCAAGCTTTACCTTCAGAGGTGAATCTGGTTCTTCCTCATTCATCTCCTCAGCCATCTTACCCATCATGGTCTTCAGACCGACCTGTCTTACATCGAGGTATCCCTCACCGTCGATACATACAGCACCTCTGAACAGCGAGTGTTCATCAACGAAGGTATCACCTGTGATATCTGTAGGCATCTCAAAGCCTGCCTCAGCAGCAGTCTTTTTACATTCCTCTGCCTCACCGTTAAGTGCGGAGTTATCGACTTTGATATTGCCGTGTACAAGCACACCGTCTGCGGGTATTTTGTCACCGGACTGGAGAAGTATCAGGTCACCCTGAACGACATCATCCACTTCGATAACATTGGTTGCACCGTCACGGATCGCCTTACACTTATCCTTTTCGGAATTTTCCTTGAGCTCGATATACTTCTGGTCGCTGGCTACATTAGTCTTTGCAGAAACAAATGCTACTATCAGTACAGCAACTATGGTACCAACAGGCTCATAAGGTTCAGCATAACCTACGAAAGCCATTATTATCATCAGTACTGCTATAGCCAGCAGTATCTTGATCATAGGGTCACCGAAGGTTTCAAGAAACTCTTTCAGGAACGTCGTGGGCTCAGCCTCAGGTATGGCATTGGAGCCGTTTTTGGCGCGTGATTCTTCGACCTGCTTTGAGGTCAAACCTTTAAGATCCATATAATTATACTCCCTTACAGATTTATCCAACAAAAACGTTAGAAATATTTGTCAGAAAATAAGGAGAAACCGCGGCGCCGCCGCAGTTCTCCTGTTTTCTCGGTTTAGATTCGGGTCTTTATCACATACCCGCATATCTCTTGGCGAGATCGGCTATGCTGCCGTCATTGGTACCCTGACCAATGGCATTGAACTTCCATTCGTTGCCGTGTCTGTATATCTCACCGAATACCATAGCAGTTATGCCGGGGTAGCTCTCGGTAAGATTGTACCTGCATATCTCATTGTTGTTCCTGCCGTCCACCAGCCTGATGAATGCATTTCTTATCATGCCGAAATGCTGGTTCTTCTGCATAGCATGGTAGATATTTACAGAAACTACTATCCTGTCATACATCGGAGGCACCTGTGAGAGATCTACAACGATCTGCTCATCATCACCGTCACCCGCACCTGTCAGGTTATCGCCCATGTGGACTACAGAACCTGTTGCATGACGAAGATTGCCGTAGTATACGATATCGTTCTTGTTTGTGAGTCTGCCGCCCTGAAGGAGGAAAGCCGAAGCATCGCAGTCGATAGTATCGCCGCCGACACTCTGCATATTTCCGGAGGTGTTTCCGCCGAAGAGGTTGGAGAAGAATCCACCCTGCTTCTGCTGTGCGGGTGCAGGCGCAGCCTCATCCCAGCCCAGACCGACAATTACCTTTGAAAGTCCTGCACTCTCTTTTGAAAGGCTGACTTTTTGTCCTTTTTGCAGATTGATAGACATGATCTGATCGCTCCTTAATTACTCAGCGTCGATGCCGTAGTGACCGCAAAGTGCAGCCAGACCGCCCTGGAAGCCGCTGCCGATAGCGTTGAACTTCCACTCGCCGTTATTTCTGTAAAGCTCGCCTACAACGATCGCAGTTTCGATGGAGAAATCCTCACCCAGATCATATCTGATGATCTCCTCACCGGTTGCCTGATCTACAACACGGATGAAGGAATTGGATACCTGACCGAAGTTCTGTCTTCTGTTGTCAGCATCATATATAGTAACAGTGAAAGCTATCTTGGAGATATTTTCAGGGATCAGGCTCAGGTCGATCATGATCTGCTCGTCATCGCCGTCGCCGCCGCCTGTCAGGTTATCACCCATGTGCTTAACAGAACCGCTTGCGTGCTCAAGGTTGCCGTAGAAGATGAATTCCTTCTCGGTGGGGCATCTGCCGCTGTCATCTACCATGAATGCAGCTGTATCCAGGTCGAAATCAGAACCTGAATCGAATGCGTTTACGTCCCAGCCCAGACCTACCATGATATTCTTCAGTCCGGGATTACCCTTTGTTAAGCTTACTTTCTGTCCTTTGCTAAGATTGATAGGCATAATATTGTCCTCCTTATAAATACATTTTGGCTTATTGCCTTTCTTTTGGTTTCGGGCTTTCGCCCATTTATCTCTCCGTATTTGCAATTATAGCAGATTTTACCCTGCTTGTCCAGCTACGCAAGTTGGAACTTCCGCAACGGGCAGTTGCAATTTACAGACAGCTTACTTTCTCTTGTCGGGAACATCGTAGTGAGCCTTGAAATCCTGCTTGATAGCTTCAAGTCTTACCTTATCTTCCTGACGCTTCTTCTTAGCCTCAGCCTCGATACCTCTTGTTTCCTCGATACCGTTCATGATGGTCTTCCATGTGGTCTCGAGAGTTTCGATCTGTATGGAGCTGCCTGAAGCAAGTCTTGCGGTCATCTTGGACTGCTCAACTGTATTATGTGCATTCTTTATGAGCATCTCGTTTGTCTTCTGATCGAGTGCTGCCATAGACTCAGCCTGTATCTTCTGACGTTTCAGAAGTATAGCCTGTGCCAGAGCCTGCTTGAATATAGGCAGGGTGATTATGAATGCGGAGTTTATCTTTCTTACCAGGTTGTAGTTTGAGAACTCCATGGTCTTGAGCATTGGTATGGACTGCATAGCAACGTTCTCGGCTGTTCTCAGGTCCTGTACTCTCTGTTCAAGCATCATAAGAGCCTGATTGAGGGACTGGAGCTCGAACTGTATGGAGTTGTCGCCTGTCTTGGTAAGCTCATCCTGCTTCTGTGCTATGTAAGCTTCCAGCTCACGGCAGCCCTGCTCACCTGCGAGTATATACTTTACAAGGTCGTGATAGAAGTTAACATTAGCCTCGAACATGGTGTTCAGCTTTCTGTTGGACTGCTTGATCTCATCCTCATATTTTCTCAGCTGAACGTAGATCTTATCCACCTCGTCACCCATAGTATGGTACTTTGCGAGTATCTTATCCAGCTGTTTTCTTGCGTTGTTGAAGAACTTCTTGAAGAACGAGGGATCGTCCTTTATCTCATCAACATCGAACTTAGACATGATATTGGCAAGCACCTGCATAAGCTGGCTGGTCTCGTCGATCTGTGTCATATTCATGCTGTTGAGCACCTGGTCGGAAGCCTTTGCTATCTCGTCGGCAGCCTCAGCGCCGAAGGTAACGATAGAATCCAGGTTATCAAGCTCGATAGTGCTTACAAGAGCATCTACCTCGGGTGAATTTACCAGCTCGGTGGTCATCTGCTCTCTGTCAGCCACGATATCGTACTTTTCTACTACTGAAAGCTCTGTCTCCTGTGCCACAGGAGCAGCAGCTGCGGTAGGTATTGCGTCTGTTGTCGGTGCTGCTGCAGGTGCGGCCTGGGGAGCAGCCTTTGAAAAATCAAGTCCCATAGTTATTTACCTCTCTTAAATATTCTTTCTCGCCATGAAGTTGGCTGTTTTTTAACTACAAATCTTCTCAGGTCTGGCACGTTAAGGTCGTAGACGTACTGCCCTACCTGATGCTCCTCCATAACGGTGGAGCTGAAGAATTTCTCAACGCTCTGATACCCTGTGGGCACGAAGAATACTATATCGAAGCCTATAAGGTTCAGGAATGCGATGATTATTGAATCCTCCAATGATATTACCCTTTCGCCGGGATTTACATATACCAGCTTGGGGTTTGACTTTGTAAAATCAAAACTCTGTATCTTTCTGACCATATCCATATTCAGGTTCATTATGGTCGCAACTATCGTATACTCTGTGCCGTTTTCAAAAGTGCCCTTTATCATACGGCTGTCGATGAGCAGCTGAAGCTTATCGAGTATATGATCCTGTATCTCATCCCTCAGGAAACCGTAGTGGTAGCTGGGGTGATTCTTTATCACCTGTCTTTGCAGCACTCCCCTTTTCAGGAACTCAGTGCTGTAGCTCTTCATCTCGTTATAGCTGTCAGAGCTTATATACGGCGCCTGTGTGATAAGGAATGTATCGGGGGTCAACAGCTGCTTGATGCTGCCCCAGTACTGTTCAAGGTCGCCGTCCTTTACACCTGATACCTTTGCGAAGATGACGGGCATATTCACCACGTCTTCAACTGTACTGAAATTCGGACGGTATTTAAGTTCCTCTTTCCAGAGCAGTGCTATCTCCTCGTACATTGTCTTTAGTGTTACCGCATTGGCCTTGGAATACTGCCTGTTGCGGTATATACCCGAGTCCTGATACATCAGTGTATCCAGTTCGCGCTCGGCATGGTACGCAAGGGTAGGCATCTGCAGCTGAGTAGTCTCCGACGGGAATTTCTTCGCATCAAGAGTTTCAGCACAATTCTGCTCAAACAGCAGCTTATCTTTAAGGCAGCACTTATCAGCGCTAAGGTCGGGCACCAGTATCAGCACATCCACAGGCAGCCTTGCCAGAAATCTCAGGAACATGGCTTCGTGCTCGTTCTTGCAGCCGCCCATGAGTATGAAGCAGGCAAGTTCGGGCATACGCCAGTTTGTGAAAAGCTGCGCCATATAGCGTTTCAGCCAGCATATCATATATACTGCCTTGTTGGTCAGCCTGTTGAGGTTGCTCGGATCAGCCGCACATTCGCCCAGCATGATATCCACAAAGTTTTTCGCCATTACCCTCTGCAGTTCGATGTTATTGCCGTAGCGTATCTGCAAAGCCAGATCGGCTATCATCTGTTCGGGCTGGTTATAGTATTTTCTCGGCACACCGTTTATCTCGTCCGGTGACGGCAGAGGTATGCCCTCATCTATCACCACGACTTTTCTGCCGTTCTTTTTAAGTTCAAGCTGCATCTGATAAAGGTCATTGAGGTAAGTCATCTTATCCCACACACCGTTTATCCTTGTGAAGATGTTATAATACATCTTCGGGTCAGAACCTCTCTCATTAGCTGGACGCTTGAAATCGGATATATGATCCTCTTCTCCGCTGAGCCATGCATTTGTGCAGTTAGTGAACCTCGGTTCAGCCCCGTATAGCCTCTGCCTGTTCGCCTGAGCCTGCTGCATCTGACGCATATTGTTAAGGCTGAAACCGTCGGGGAAAGCCCCCAGTCCTGCGATATCCAGTTTGAAGGAATCGGCTGACTGCGGATCGAGTTTCAGATATTCATCATCACCATGATACTGCAAAAGCACCACATCGCATCCTGCGTTTGAAAGTACGGTTATCAGCAGAAGTTCATAGTTGCTGATATCGCCCTCATAGAGTATCTTAGGCACCTTGCTCTCACCAAGCTGAGAAGTCACGCGCTCAAACTTATAGTAAAGCCAGCACATGAATTTGATATAACAGTTTTTCAGCATATTATCATTTTTACCCTGAGTTCTCAGCACACTCAGTGTATTGTATATAGAGCCTGCAACGGCACTGCGCTGGTATTCACTCATACGGGGGAGCCATTTTTTCAGCTTCATATTCAGGAAGTTCAGATCCATTTTGAAATCCATGCCCATCATTTCTTCAAAATAGGCGAGGTTCTTGTTATCGGGATTTGGTATCCTGCCCTCGATGATGACACCGCCTGTGCGTGCGGCTTCATAATATTTTTTCAAAAATTCCGCTACCTGCTCGTTATATCCGCAGAAGCGGTAAAAATAAACTCCTTTTTCGGGTCTTGCGCTAAGTTCCTTGAAGTAGTCATCAAGCCCGACCAATCTCTTATGTTCAAACATTCAGACATACCCTTATTTATCCGCTTAATAAGCCCTTATATCGGCTTTTTGCGGAGCATTATTTCTTTTTGGATAAAACCGATTATACGGCTTTATTTTCCTCAATTATTATACCTCATTTCACGAATAAAAGTCAAGGGTTATTCATAGTTTTGACTTCGATTCGTTAATTTATATATATCGGCTCGCTTATACTTAGTCATTTCATATAAAGTGAATATGATGATATTGTTAAAAACGTACTAACGGTCATTTAAAGCTCCAGCGTGTCAAATCACATTGTTTTAATAAGCAAAAAAGACCTGCATTGGCAGGCCTTGATTTGTTTGCTGTATCACGCATCGGATCAGTTTATCTCAAATCCCTTATCGCGGATACCGTCTATCAGATCACCCAGTATCTCCGCGTTGGTAGCTGACACCGAATGCAGCAGATATATCGCCCCGGGGTGAGCGGCATTTTTCAGCTTTTCAAGGGCTTCTGCAGGGTCTGGCTGAGCATCGGGATCCCAGTCGGCATAAGCAAAGCTCCACAGCATCGTCTTATAGCCGCATTCCTGCGTGACAGCAAGGGACTGTTCTGAAAACTCACCCATAGGCGGACGGAACATTGTCATCTCCACCCCGAAATTCTTGCTTATATACTCATGCAGTCCCATTATCTCGCTTCGGGCGGCATCGGGCGCAAGTGATGGCATAGAGTGGTGGTGTACCGAATGGTTCGCTATGGTATGACCCTCATCTATCATGCGCTGCACAAGTTCAGGGTTGCGCTCGGCATAGTCCTGCACCAGGAAGAATATAGCTTTTACATCCTTCTCTTTCAGTGTGTCAAGTATCTTTGCTGTATAGCCGTTTTCATACCCCTGATCGAAAGTTAGTGTGATGGCATCATCATCCTCATTTATGGCGGCTGCATTGTAGCTGCCGTAATCCCTGTTGAAATACAGCGCACCTGTTGTGCGGTTCCTTTCATCAACCTGTACGCCTTGTCCGTAACCGTGCTTCTCCGTCGAAAGCGCTGAGATATCCTTTGGTGTCTGTGTTGTTAGCATGACAGGGTCAGCCGTACCTTTTCTGCCCGACTTCACTGCCACTCCGCAGGCTGTAAGCACACCTGCCGTGAAAAGCGCGGCAAGTCTTGCCAGTATAAGCTTATTCATTCTGCATTCCTCCTTTTTCACATTATCTGCAAAAAAGAAGTTTTGATACACAAAAAGAGGACGGAAAATACTCCCGTCCTCTGAAAGCTCATATCAGTCCTGAAGATAATTCTTTACCAGCGCCTGAAGCAGCTCATCTCTGTCGATATGACGTATCAGACTTCTGGCGTTGTTGTATGTGGTTATGTAGGTTGGATCCTCGGAAAGGATATAACCTACTATCTGATTCACAGGATTATAGCCTTTTTCTTTAAGCGCGTCATAGACCTCCGTCAATGTCTTTTTAAGTTCGGATTCCTTATCACGCTGAAGTGAAAATTCCATTGTTCTGTCATTCATACGATTCATCTCCTTGCTATACAGCACCACTCCGTAAAAGTTAATATCATGACATCGGTGCTTGTATATTGTCCTTGATAATATTATACTCTACTTTTTGGAAAATAACAAGGGGTTGAATAAATTTTATCAATTTTGTACAAATTCAGTAACGAATTTTTAACATTTTGTATTTATCTGAGCTCAGCACCAATTGCAGCCAGTTCCTTTATAGCCTTTTCCATAGCCTTATCAGCCTGATCATCGGTAAGAGTGCCTTCCAGTGATCTCATGGAGATAGAATAGGATACAGACTTCTTGCCGGCCTCGATCTGCTCACCTCTGTATACATCAAAGAGAGTAACGCTCTCCAGTATACCGCCGACAGCCTTCTTTATAGCCTTTTCAAGCTCAGCAGCGGGCAGCTCCTCATCGCATACCACAGAGAGATCTCTTGTTGATGCAGGGAACTTGGGCAGAGGCTTGTATGTCTTGGTATCGCATGAAAGCTCCATCAGTTCGGGGATATTGATCTTGCCGATGTAAGTTCTTGCTTCGATGCCGTAGTTCTCCATTACCTTGGGGTGGAGCTCACCGATGATACCCACCTGCTTGCCGTCAACCTTGATAACAGCACATCTGCCGGGGTGGAAAGCGCTTACCTCAGCGAACTCGCAGTCATCACCGGGTCTTTCGTACTCAGCTTCCTCTGCACCTACCGCATTCAGCAGACCGTCAGCCATACCCTTGAGGGTATAGAAATCAGCCTTATCGGTGGTATCATAGAAACCGAAACCAAGTCTTACAGGCTCATTGGGGAGCACCTCGCCCTCAACGGGGATATACTCGTTGCCCATCTCGAACACATAGCACTCGGGGTTGCGGTAGCTGTAGTTTCTTGCAACAACTTCCAGTACAGAAGGAATGATAGTTGTTCTCATAACGCTGGTATCTTCACCCAGAGGGTTCATGATAGTAACAGTATTTCTCAGCTTGCTGTCAGCAGGGAGAGCTATCTTGTCAAAATACTTGGGCGAGATGAAAGAGAATGTCTCTATCTCGTTAAGACCCATTGAAAGCATAGCTGCCTTTACCTTGCGCTCGTAATTCTGCTTGGGGGTGCGCTGTGCGTTGGCAACACCTCTGATAATGGTATCGGGAATGCTGTTATAGCCGTAGATACGAGCAACTTCCTCAGCGATATCAGCCTTGCAGCCGATGTCAACCCTGAACCACGGAGCGTATACTCTGCCGTCCTTAACGGTGAATTCCAGCTTTTCAAGAATGCTGATCATCTCAGCCTCGGGTATATCAGTGCCGAGGAAATTGTTTATCCAGTCAGCGCTGAACTCAACATTAAGAGGAGTTTCGTTCTGGTAGTTCTCGTCGATAACAGTCTTTACAACTTCACCTGCGCCCAGTTCTTCAACCAGCTGGCAGGCACGCATAAGAGCCTCATAGCACTCGTGTGGGTCAAGACCCTTGTCGTATCTGGAAGAAGCATCTGTTCTCATGCGGAGCTTCTTGGCAGTTGTTGCTATGCTTGCGCCGTCAAAGCAAGCAGACTCAAATACAACGGTGGTGGTATCGTCCATGATACCGCTGTACTCGCCGCCCATAACACCTGCTACAGCTACGGGCTTCTTAGCATCGGCGATGACCAGCATTTCCTCGCTCAGTTCTCTCTCTATGCCGTCAAGAGTAGTTATCTTTTCGCCCTGCTTTGCGTTGCGGACATTTATCTCAGCGCCCTCAACATATCTCAGGTCGAAAGCGTGCATGGGTCTGCCATATTCAAGCATTACATAGTTTGTGATATCAACGAAATTGTTGATAGGACGAACACCGCTGGCACGGAGTCTTTCTCTCATCCATCTGGGAGAAGGTCCTATCTTGACATTCTTTACGATAGCACCGATGTATCTCTTGCAGAGGTCGGTGTTATGTATCTTGACTTTCAGCATCTCGTTGATATCGCCGTCAACGCCCTTGAATTCGGGAGCCTTGACTTTCAGCTCCTTGCCGAAAGTAGCGGCGGTCTCTCTTGCAAGACCGATAACGGACATACAATCGGGACGGTTGGAGGTTATCTCGAACTCAACAGTGGTATCATTGAAGCCGATAGCCTCTCGGATATCCTTGCCGACTGTCTTATCGCAGTCATCACCCAGTATGAATATGCCGTCCTCGATAGCATATGGGAAATCGTGTACCGAAAGACCCAGTTCGCCCAGCGAGCAGAGCATACCGTTAGAAGCCTCGCCTCTCAGCTTGCCCTTTGTGATCTTTACGGTCTTGCCCTCGTGAAGTACAGTTGACTTGTGCTTTGCAACAGGAACGAAATCGTCCTTCTTTACGTTCTGTGCGCCTGTAACTATCTGTACCAGTGCGCCCTCGCCGACATCAAGCTGGCAGATGAACATATGGTCGGAATTGGGGTGAGGAACTATGTCCTTTACCTGACCTACCACAACGTTCTCCAGATAATCGCCTTCTTCGTTATAGCACTCAACTTTTGAGCCCGAAAGGGTTATACCCGAAACAAAATCCTTTATAGGCATATCGCAGTCAACATAATCTGCGAGCCATCTCATTGAAAGATCCATTTATTTAAAACCTCCGTTATTAATCAATATTACCAGCTTATCAGAACTGCTCCAGGAACCTCATATCGTTCTCATAAAGCAGACGCATATCGTTTATGCTGTAACGTCCCATGGTGATCCTTTCAAGACCGATGCCGAAGGCGAAACCGCTGTATACCTCGGGATCTATGCCGCATTCTTCAAGCACCTTGGGGTGTACCATACCTGAACCAAGAAGCTCTACCCAGCCTTCCTGCTTGCACATGGAACAGCCCTTGCCGTGGCAGTTGAAGCACATCAGATCGACCTCTGCTGAAGGCTCGGTGTAGGGGAAGTGGTGGGGTCTGAATCTTACCTGAGTTTCCTCGCCGTAAAGACGCTTCATCAGCAGTTCAAGAGTACCCTTGAGGTCAGCCATAGTAATGCCCTTGTCGATAACAAGACCCTCGATCTGGTGGAACAGAGGTGAATGAGTAGCGTCAACAGCATCAGAACGGTAAACTCTGCCGGGGGAGATTATACGGATAGGAGGCTTTCTGTTCTCCATAGTCCTTATCTGAACGGAGGAGGTCTGTGTTCTCAGCAGAACGTTCTCATTGATATAGAAAGTATCCTGAGTATCTCTTGCAGGGTGATGCTTGGGCATATTCAGTGCCTCAAAGCAGTAGTGGTCTGTTTCTACCTCGGGACCTTCAACGATATCGAATCCCATGCCGAGGAATACTTCCTCTACCTGCTCCAGTGTAACCTGCAGGGGGTGTGCCCTGCCTATCTTCATAGGCTTGCCGGGGAGAGTAACGTCAAGTCTTTCAGCTTTAAGGCGAAGTTCCTCAGCCTTGCTTTTCAGCTCTTCCTTGCGTGCATTGAGAGCTTCCTCGATATCGCTTCTCACCTTGTTTGCCAGCTGACCGATAACAGGTCTTTCCTCAGCGGAAAGCTTGCCCATCTGCTTGAGTATAGCAGTCAGCTCACCCTTTTTGCCGAGGAACCTTACGCGGAAATCCTCCAGCAGCTTGATGTCGCTGATACCCGAAAGTTCGGATTTAGCGCGTTCTTCGATACTGGTTAACTGTTCTTTCATAATTTATCCTCCTAAAATAATACTTAACTTATATACTAAACTCTATTGCAAAATACGCATATAAAGCTCACATGAGCTATGCTTTTTGCAATTGGGAGCTTTAGAGGCGCATATTTTGCTATAGAGTTTAGTATATTATAGCTTACGTACTGTTTTAAGTATGTAAGTATCGTTATATACAACTTTTCCGCCATGCGCCTGCACAGCTTCGTATACCCCCGCAAAGAATGGTGTGCGGTAGGGTTCTTCAAGCGTTATGTGATCGCTGTGGGTGCCGATGTACTGAATATACTCGTCCGCCGTATACTCACGCCTGCCCTTGAAATACTTCGTTTCAAGCTCGGTAAAGCCGTAGTTCACCGCATTGTCGTAAACGAACCCACCCTTGTAGCTGGTCGGCGGCTTGAAGTATTTGTCATAGACCTTCTGTATATCCGCAAAAAGCGCAGGGTCGGGAGTTTTATAGTCCCCGCGGAGATACATCATCGCCAGCATACCGCCGCTGTTCAGCAGTTCAAAGGTCTTGCCGAAAGCGACTATCTCGGGTATCCACTGTATAGTCGCCGCGGAGTAGATAAAGTCAAACTTTTCACCATTAAAATCGTGGGTGATGAAGTCATCATTTATCAGCCTGTAATTGCCGCGTCCGCCGTACTTTTTACGCAGTACTTCCGCGAAATTTGAGCCAAGTTCAATGGCGGTATAGTCACAGCCCGTATCAAGTATCGGGTCGGTAGCCTGCCCCGTCCCGGGACCCAGTTCCAGCACTTTTGTACCCCTGCCGATATCCGCCTTAGCGATGATATGTGCAAACAGTTCATCACTGTAATGTATGCGCCACTTATCGAACTGCTCGGGTATAGTATCAAAACAAAGCCTGTATTCCATACGCCCCCCTTAAACAAAAAACGGTCTTGTCCAAAAAACAGGACAAGACCGACTAAGACGCATCTTGTATATGGTCAAACTTTAAAGTCTGACCGTGACCACCCTGGGGAACCAACATTCCCCTTTCCCGTAACGCAGGCACAGCGTCCGCACTTACAAGCCTAAGCCTTCGGCGCAGCCACTCACAAGTGAACTTCGGCACTCCGCGAAATAAACCGCTTTCAGCACCACAATGGGCGGTTCTCTCTGAAATTCGTGTTGAGTACGTACTCTCTTGGTCATAGTGTTTGATGTGATATAAATTTTACAAACTATATGATATCATATTTTTTCGGAGATTTCAAGGGGTTTACAGAAATTTTACATTCATCTGTATTCTTTGCAGATCATTCCACAAGTCATGGTTCACTCTTTCTTCTCATTCTCCACATGGAGAAAATTGTTATATACAAACACCAGCACAGCCATCGCAATGATTATCACATATCCCACAAAGCTCCATTTATCGGGGAACTGGTTCAGGAATATCACACCTAGGATAGTAGAGAATATCAACTGTGAATAGTCATATACCGATATCTCTTTTGCGGGGGCATGGGAGTATGCCGCGGTTATCGAGAACTGTCCGCCTGCCGCCGAAATGCCTGCGCCCAGCAGCATAAGGAACTGCACCAGCGTCATGGGCTTGTACTGTATTATAAGGAAAGGCAGTGCGAAAAGGCTTGAAAATGCCGAGAAATACGCAACTATCACAGGGCCTTTAACGCCGTGCTGTCCTAAATATCGTACACAAGTATAGGCAAGTCCTGCGCCCATTCCTCCTAAAAATCCGCATATTGCAGGGAAAAGCTCAACATTCGAGAAGCTTGGCTTGATGATAAAAAGACTTCCGATGAACGCGCCCGCTACCGTCAGCGCCTGAAACGGGGTCAGCTTCTCTTTCAGGAATATGAATGAGAAAACTATCACAAAAAAAGGCGACATCTTGTTCAGCATCAGCGCATCCGATAGGTTCATTTTGCCCAGTGCGTAGAAATTTCCCACCATGCCTATGGTTCCGCCGAAGGCTCGCACGAACAGCACTGCATGGTTCTTTTTGTCGCCTATCTCGAATTTCGTACCGCTCTTTTTCAGCGATACGATGGCTATGAACAGCGCAAAGAAGTTTCTGAAAAAGACTTTCTGCATTGTGGGCAGGTCACCCGATGCCGATACGAAAAGCCCCATCAGCGCAAAGCAGAACGCCGAAAGTACTATATAAAATACTGCCTTGTATTTGCTCTTAACCATTTCCGTCACGCTTTCCGCGGGAGGTCATGTACTCGTGCTCCCTTGCAAGTTCGCCTGCCAGTGCTGAAACCGTCCAGTCCCTGTTGTGGGGTGTTACCATAGCTTTCAGCGGAATGTCACAGCCCTTGCTTCTCAGAATGGTGACTGCCTTATTGAGCTCTCTGCCGTCAAGCCCCGAGAATATAAGCAGTTCCTCAGTGACTTCCGTTCTCGATTCGTTTTCTGTATATCCGGGAAGTCCGCACACGTATCCCACGCTGTCTGCACCGCAGTCATTGACTGCCGCTGTATACTTTCCGCCCACATCCGACATGGCTTCTTCAACTGCCGCCGCTTTCTCCGGCAGTACATTTACTCCCACCGCAAGTTTTGGCACAGGTGCGCTCAGCCTTGCTTTCATTTTACCACTTCCTATAATCCGTGTTTATGGAGTGGATCCCACTCCATATCTTCCTTACTGTAATAATCGTCATCGTCGGTGATGACCTTGTAGTTTTTCTTTGGATACTTTATCTCATCATGGAATTTCTCTATAAGGGTAAGCTTAGCCTTTGTGTCGATGAATTTAAGCACTGCCAAACCGTCCTTAGGCTGATATGCACTCTCGCTCCCCTTTTTTCCGACCTTTGCAAACTGCGACTTTTCGCACTTTTTCAGCTTAAAGCACATATTGCCCCTGCCGTCCTGAGAAGTGCGCTCCACCTCATCGTAAAAGAGGGTCACTTTCAGCATATCCCCCATAAGACCAAGCTTTTGCAGATGTTCTATCCTGTCGGTGTATATGCGCGTATACAGCCGTGTATCCCGTGAGAGAGCGTAGTATCTGTACAAAATAATTCCCACCGCGGCATTACCTGCCGCAAGCAGCATCAGCACTATCTTTACAACGATGAACTTCACAAACAGCGAAAGAGCAAATATAACACCTGCCAGTATCAGGTTCCTGTACATTTGTTTGGACATCTTTCTGTGCTCAGCCAGATCGTTGAGTGCCTTTGCCTGCTTTTCAGTACGTGACAGCTCAGGCGGAAAAACATAAACAGGTACACTTTCCAAGCTCTGCACCTCCATTCACACGGCTTACATTATATCATACCGGTATAAAAAAATCAAGCACAAACTGCGCAGGCATCCCTTACTGACCCAGTTCATCCATTTGCTTTATCAGGTCACCAAATAATGCCAGCGCATCGGTGACAGGCTTAGTGGTTGACATATCCACACCTGCCCTCTTCAGCAGTGTTATCGGATCAGCCGAGCATCCGCCCATGAGGAATCCCTCGATATAGTCCTTTACAGCAGGCGCACCCTCTTTGAGTATACGCTGTGAAAGTGCTATGGCTGCAGAATATCCCGTAGCGTACTGGTATACGTAGAAATTGTAGTAGAAATGTGGGATGCGAGCCCATTCCATTTTGATATCCTCATCCATTACTATACCGTCACCGAAGTACAGCTTGTTCAGGTCGCCGTATATCTCGCAGAGTTTATCCGCAGTAAGGGTATCGCCCGAAGCGCATATCTCACTGCACTTCAGCTCAAACTCAGCGAACATGGTCTGTCTGTAAAGAGTAGTGCGGAACTGTTCAAGGAAGTAGTTTATGAGATATGCCTTTTCTTTCCTGTCATCGGTGTGTGCAAGAAGATACTGCATCAGCAGTGCTTCGTTGCAGGTAGAAGCCACCTCAGCCACGAATATAACATAATCGCTGTATACCACAGGCTGGTTCTTGTTTGAGAGATATGAGTGTATAGCGTGACCCATCTCATGTGCAAGTGTGAACATACAATCAAGGGTATCCTTGTGGTTCAGCATAACAAAGGGGTGTACTCTTGCGCCTGCGGAATACGCACCGCTTGCCTTGTTTTCGTTCTCGTAAACATCTATCCAGCGGTTCTCAAAGCCCTCTTTCAGTATGGCGATATAATCCTCGCCCATTGGTGCAAGTGCTTTCAGAACAGTTTCCTTAGCTTCTTCAAAGGTGACCTTCATGGTGAAGTCGGATACTATCGGGGTGTAGAGGTCATAGAAATGCAGTTCATCAACACCGAGAAGCTTTTTGCGCAGTGCGACATAATCGTACATATAGTTAATATTGTCGTGTACTGCCTTGATAAGATTATGGTAGACCTCCACGGGTACCTCATTTGAGGAAAGCGAACCTTCCAGCGCAGAATTATAATTTCTCGCCTTGGTATAGAATTCCAGCGCCTTCATCTGTGAATCGAGCGTAGCCGCACAGGTGTTGCGGAAATTGCCGTAGCCCTTGTATATGGAAGCAAATGCGGACTTTCTCAGTTCCCTGTCGGTGGACTTCACCAGAGGGATATAACTGCCGTGGGTCACCTGATGAGTCTTGCCCTCGCTGTCAACAGCATCCTCAAATTTAAGGTCTGCATCTGAGAACATGGAGTATATCTTGTCTGCCGAATTGCCCATCTCGCCTGCCAGCGCAATTATCCTTTCCTCAGCTTCGGAAAGTACATGGTCTTTCCTGAGTCGTATGCGGTCAAGCTGACGGCGGTACAGTTCAAGCCCGCTGTTCTGCTTATAGAAGCCTTCAAGCACATCATCGGGTATCGAGATAAGCTCGGGACTTTCAAAGCTGCTTGCTGCATTAAACGCAACAAACACATTCATCATCTGACCCACATAGCCCTGATACTTTGCAACAGCCGTATCCTCATCGGACTTGCGCTGTGCATAGTTCACGATGGAATCAGCTGCTACTGATATATCATCGCTCAGCTTTAAAAACTCAAGCAGAGTATCGGCACTTTCACCAAGTCTGCCCTTGTATGCAGCTACCCTTTCGGGGAGCTTTTTAAATTCCTCCAGCGCAGCCTCCCATGCCTCATCTGTTGGGAAAATATCCTCCAATGCCCAGGTGTTTTCCTTGGCAACTTCACTTCTCTTTGGTATTCTTTCTTCGCTCATATCTGATCCTCCATTCGGTAATAATCATAACAGTAATATTATACCACGTAAGTCTGTAAATTACAAGTTTTTTTTGCGAATTGGTTTTTCTTAACTAACCGAAGCCCCCACGCGCAGCATCGTCAGATATATGGCAATTGTAAATTACTTACCGTTAATTAAACTATTATTTTAACAAGTTTCCCAAAGTTTCAAATGGTGTTTTTAGATAATTCTTGACAAATGTTTCCCTCATTGTTATAATATAGTTAATAAGTATCAAGTAGTTTATCATTTTGCTTGACAATTATTGAAATGCATCATTATACCGAAAGCTTTGCTGAATGTATAAGTGATAATACCGAAAAAGGAGGAACTCGAATGAACAGGTTTCATACGAACGTAGCTAAGTATAATGCAAACGTCGATAATATGTAGAAAGGAACGGTGTAATAATATGAAAAATAATACCAAGAGAATCGCAGCAAGTCTTTGCATCATGATGATGATGGGCGCAGCAGTACCTGTAGGAGTTATCGGCGGTGTTGCATCTATAAACGCTAGTGCTGAAACAAGGTCAGTATACACCCCGCCCGTTATAACTTACCTGAAGGGCAACAAAGCTGTCAAGCTGAGCTGGAATGCTATAGAGGGCGCTGAGAGATATGCTGTTGCTGGATATATGAACGGTGAGTGGAAGATGCTCGACAGGACAGAAGACACCACCTATATACTTAGCGGTCTGAAGGATAACACAGAGTACAGGGTAGCTGTTATACCCATGCTGAACGGGAAATACGTGAAGGATTTCTCAAACAGCATAGTTGTAACACCCAAGCCCGCATATCCCAAGGTGACCAATATCGTATACAACAAGACATATCATCAGTTCAAGGTCAGCTGGAACAAGGTCCCCAACGCTGAGTGTTACGGTGTAGCTATATATCTCGCAGGCAAGTGGAGGATAATAGATCAGAACATTTCCGCGGATATAACAACATATACTTCTCCCAAGCTAAAACCCGGCAAGACCTACAAGATGATGATCGGTGCTAAGGTAAACGGCAAGTGGGATCTTTCCAATGTTAACAGCAGATCTTTCATGGTAACAGTAAGGTAAGACTTATACTATTCTCCTTATATACATTTAAGCATGACAAACAGCCGTACTGCACATCCAGTACGGCTGTTTGCTTTTGCTTTTTAGAATATACGTTCCCATGCGACGGCATATAACCGTATACGAACCTATGCACTGCACCTGCTGTAATAAATGCATTCCTATGCCGCATTATGCGATCGCATAAGTTGGTATGCGAAAAATGCCGATAAAGATAAAGAAGAAGATAAAGATAAAGAAAAAGATAAAGATAAATATAAAGATGAGGATGAGGATAAAGAAGAAGATAAAGAGAGTGCGATGACCTTTCCTGCTGACTTCGTCAGCCTCCCCCTCCCCACAGGATACAAAGATCCGTTTTATTTTGACCCGTTGAGATAACAACAGCCGCACCCGGGACGGATACGGCTGTTTGTTTTTTCTACTTCATTTTCCGGTAGATGATATTCGCATATATGAGCCATGCTAACCCTCCCGGGTCTAGCACTATAAATATAAGGGATATCCACGGGTGGGCAAAGCGAAAAGCTATCAGCACGCCAAGAGCACAAAATATCCCGCCCAGGAACGGTGCACCCGAGGGATATCGCTTTCGTTTCTCCACGGGGAGTTTGGAGTTCTTTATTGCCATAACTGTGACATAGTAGTTGAGCGCCACCATAAGTGCCCCCGGCACAAAAAACATCAGCCCTGCAAGTATCCACTGTAATGTCATCGACATAGTCACCGCCCCTTTCACAGAAGCGCCCTGTCGTTTTCGGCAAGGCGCTTTTCGTTGTGTTTATGCACATGATCCTCGAATGGACTTTGTACAAACAAATGATTTTTGTTTTAACTCGGACATATTTCTGCAAAAGTTGTACAAAAACGTACAACTTTTGGCACAAAATCGCTGTATATAGAGGGGCTTATACTCTGATATCGCCCTCGAATACAGTAACTGCTTCACCTGTCATGTAAACTGTTTCATCAGTGTAGCGTATAGTCAGGTTGCCGCCGCGGAGCATTACTGTTACTTCCTCGTCCTTGGGACAATAGCCGTTGAGCACTGCTGCTACTACAGCCGCACAAGCACCTGTGCCGCAGGCAAATGTCTCGCCCGAACCTCTCTCCCATACACGCATTTTCAGGGTATGGCTGTCTATCACCTTGATGAACTCGGTGTTGACTCTCTCGGGGAATATTGGGTCATGCTCAAACTTAGGACCTATCTTCTCTATCTCCATATCGTCGATATTATTCATAAAGACGATGCAGTGAGGGTTGCCCATAGATACGCAGGTAACGTTGTGCTTCTCCCCTGCTATATCAACTTCTCTGTTGACTACCATGCCGTTCTCGTCAGCAGGCAGTGTGCAGGGTATCTTCACAGGGTCAAGGATAGCAGCGCCCATATCAACAGTAGCACCGTTGACCTCGCCGTAATGTCTGCTGAGCTTGACCTTGATGATGCCCGACAGTGTTTCAATGGTCATGAGATCGCGGTCTACCAGACCATTATCACGCATGAACTTAGCCACGCATCTGATACCGTTGCCGCACATCTTGCCCTCAGAACCGTCGAGGTTGAACATCCTCATACGTCCGTCAGCCACCTTGGAACGGCATACCAGTATAACACCGTCGCCGCCGATACCGAAATGTCTGTCGGAAAGGTTCAGCGCAAAGCCCTCGGGGTTATCTATCATACGGTCGAAGCAGTTGAAGTAAACGTAGTCGTTGCCGCAGCCGTGCATCTTGGTGAAGTGCAGAGTGGTCTTTTCGCGGCGCATATTGTTTATATCAACTATCTCGGTGTTGCTCTCGTTGTACTTGCTCCTGATGGAGGAAGCGATAGCGTTTGCAGTATCTATAGAAGTCAGGCAGGGTATGTTCCACTCGACTGTCTTTCTTCTTATCTTAACCGAATCACGGGAAGGTATACGACCCTTTGAAGATGTGGAGATAACGTAGTTTACCTTGCCGCTCTCGATGAGTGTAAGGGTGTTCTCGTCGCTCTCGTGTATCTTCTTTACAGCCTCAGCCTTGATGCCGTGGTCATGCAGTACTCTTGCAGTACCCTCGGTAGCATATATCTTGAATCCCAGGTCAGCGAACATCTTAGCTGTCTGAGGTATCTCCTTCTTATCGGAATCACGTACAGTTATGAATACGCCGCCCTTCTGCTCCAGCTTGTAGCCTGCAGCAGTCAGACCCTTGTACAGGGATTCTTCCAGTGAGCTTGATACTGCCAGTACCTCACCTGTAGACTTCATCTCAGGTCCAAGGTGGTTATCAACGCCTATGAGCTTTTCAAAGCTGAATACAGGCACCTTTACTGCAACATAAGGCGAATTGGGGTGCAGACCTACACCATAGCCCATATCGCGGAGCTTTTCGCCAAGCATAGCCTTTGTTGCGAGGTCTACCATAGGTACACCCGTAACCTTGGAGATATAAGGAATGGTTCTGGAAGAACGTGGGTTTACTTCGATAACATACAGCTCGTCATCATAGATGAGGTACTGGATATTTACAAGACCCTTGGTCTTCAGTGACAGTGCCAGACGCTTTGAGCAGTCAACTACCTTGTCTATAAGTCTGTCAGATACGTTCCATGCAGGGTATACTGCTATGGAGTCGCCCGAGTGTATACCTGTTCTCTCGATATGCTCCATAATGCCGGGGATAAGTATCTCCTCACCGTCGCATATAGCATCTATCTCAAGCTCGATACCCATGAGGTACTTATCTATAAGTACGGGGTTCTCGATGCCCTGGTCGAGTATGATAGCCATATACTCCTTGATATCAGCCTCGTTGAAGGCGATTATCATGTTCTGACCGCCCAGCACGTAGGAAGGACGCATGAGCACAGGGTAGCCTATCTTATCGGCAACGTCCAGTGCTTCCTCACAGGTCATTACTGTGAAGCCCTCGGGACGCTTGATGTGCAGGTCTTCCAGCAGTTCATCAAAACGCTCTCTGTCCTCTGCGGCATCTATGGAATCGGGAGGTGTACCCAGTATCTTGACACCGTTCTCGCTCAGATACTTTGTGAGCTTGATAGCGGTCTGTCCGCCGAAGGCTACCACTACGCCCACAGGCTTCTCAACGCGGATGATGTTCATAACGTCCTCGTTGGTCAGCGGCTCGAAGTACAGTCTGTCAGCTGTATCGAAGTCGGTGGAAACAGTCTCGGGGTTATTGTTTACGATAACTACGTCATAGCCGTGTTCTTTCAGCGCCCATACGCAGTGTACGGAAGCGTAGTCGAACTCGATGCCCTGACCGATACGTATAGGACCCGAACCGAAAACTATTACAGTATCCTTCTTCTGCTTCTGCTCAGCGATGAACTCGGCAGCCTCGTCCTCATCATCGTAGGTGGAGTAGAAGTAAGGGGTATTTGCAGCGAACTCGGCAGCACAGGTATCGACCATCTTGAATACTGCGTGTGCGGGTTCATTTATCTTTTCGCCCGATATGCGCTCGATGACCTTATCGGGATAGCCCATGCGCTTGGCTTCAAGGTATGTATACTTGGATACATTTCCCTTAGCCAGTTCTTTTTCCATATCTATCAGCTTGCAGAGCTTGTTGAGGAACCACTCGTCTATCATGGTTATGGAGTGTATCTCATCAACGCTCACACCGCGGCGGAGAGCCTCGTATACCACGAACATTCTCTCGTCGCTGGGCTCATGGAGCCTTGCCTTGATAGTTTCATCATCAAGCTCCAGCATCTTGGGCGAGATAAGGCAGTCGTGACCTATCTCGGCACCGCGTACAGCCTTCATTATAGCCTGCTCGAATGTAGTACCGATAGCCATTACTTCGCCTGTAGCCTTCATCTGTGTGCCCAGTTCACGCTTAGCGTATACGAACTTATCGAAAGGCCACTTTGGCAGCTTAACTACAACGTAGTCCAGTGCAGGCTCGAAGCAGGCATAGGTCTTGCCTGTTACGGCGTTCTTTATCTCGTCCAGAGTATAACCTATTGCTATCTGCGCTGCAACCTTTGCTATGGGGTAACCAGTAGCCTTTGAAGCCAGTGCGGAAGAACGTGAAACTCTGGGGTTAACTTCTATTACAGCATACTCGAAGGTCTCGGGGTTCAGTGCGAACTGACAGTTACAGCCGCCCTCAACTTTCAGTGTGTCGATTATCTTCAGTGCAGCGGAACGCAGCATCTGATATTCCTTATCAGCAAGGGTAACAGCAGGGGCTATAACTATGGAGTCACCTGTGTGTACGCCGACAGGGTCGAAGTTCTCCATAGAACATACTGTTATAACGTTGCCCTTGGAGTCACGCATAACTTCAAACTCGATCTCTTTCCAGCCTGCGATGCACTTCTCTACCAGTACCTGAGTGATAGGCGAGAGGTACAGACCGTTTCTGGTTATCTCGATGAGTTCTTCTTCATTATTAACGATACCGCCGCCTGTGCCGCCCAGTGTGAATGCGGGTCTGATGATAAGCGGGAAGCCTATGCCCTCCTCCTTGGAGAATGCAACAGCATCTTCAACGGTATTAACTACCTTTGAGGGTATGCAGGGCTGACCTATGGATTCCATAGTATCCTTGAACAGCTGTCTGTCCTCAGCCTTGTCGATAGTTTCGGGATTAGCGCCCAGCAGCTTTACGTTGTATTCATCAAGGAAGCCTTCCTTTGCCAGCTGCATGGAAAGTGTCAGACCTGTCTGTCCGCCCAGTGTGGAAAGCAGGCTGTCGGGTCTTTCCTTTATTATTACCCTCTTTACTGTTTCAAGGGTAAGGGGTTCTATATATATCTTATCCGCCATTGCGTTGTCGGTCATTATGGTAGCGGGGTTGGAGTTTATCAGTATTACCTCAAGACCCTGCTGCTTCAGCGCACGGCAAGCCTGTGTGCCTGCATAGTCGAACTCGGCTGCCTGTCCTATAACGATAGGGCCCGAGCCTATGACCAGTACGCGGCGTATCTCATTATTCAAAGGCATTTTTATCTATCCTTTCTTACTTGGTATCGGGAGAATTTTTGTACTCGTCCATCAACTCGCAGAAGCGGTCGAACAGGAAGCCCGTATCAAGGGGACCTCCGCAAGCCTCGGGGTGGAACTGCACCGAGAATGCAGGTTCATCGGTATAGCGCACGCCCTCGCAGGTATTGTCGTTTGCATTCACAAAGCTCTCCTTTGCGCCTGCGGGCAGTGAATCGCTTATAACAGCGTAGCCGTGGTTCTGTGAGGTGATATATACCCTGCCGGTATCAACTTCCTTACATGGCTGGTTTGCACCTCTGTGACCGTACTTCAGTTTCTCGGTCTTAGCGCCGTGTGCAAGTGCCAGCAGCTGGTGACCAAGGCATATACCGAAGGTGGGTATCTTCAGTGCGCTTATCTTTCTGAGCTCCTCTATGATCTCAACGTTCTCCGCAGGATCTCCGGGGCCGTTTGACAGCATTATGCCGTCGGGAGCAAGTTCTTTTATCCTGTCTATCCCGGTGTACGCAGGCACTACCGTTACCTCGCAGCCCCTGTTTACCAGACAGCGGCATATATTAGCCTTTGCACCGAAGTCGTAAAGCACAACTCTGCGCTTAGCCTCACCCTCCGGAGAGAAAGTTTCTTCCTTATCGCAGGTGGTATTCTTCACCGCGTCGATTATCTTATAGTTCTTTACCTCCTCGGGCACTGTGCCGTCGGTGGATGTAACTATCTTACCGTTCATTACACCATGTTCCCTTACTATACGTGTCAGGTGTCTGGTGTCGATGCCGTATAACCCTACTATGCCGTTTTCACGCAAAAAAATGTCAAGATCACCCTCGCAGCGGAAGTTGCTGGGCTCTTGACACCATTGTCTTACGATATATGCTTTTACATGGGGACGGCTGCTTTCAAAATCCTGTGGGATAACGCCGTAATTGCCGATCAGCGGGAAAGTCTGTACAACGATCTGTCCGTAATAGCTGGGATCGGTAAGGGTCTCAAGATAGCCCGTCATAGCGGTAGTAAACACTATCTCCCCGACAGCTTCACCACTTGCGCCAAAGCTTTTACCCTCAAATACAGTGCCGTTTTCAAGAATAAGATATGCCTTCTGCACTTTAAATCCTCCTTTGAACATTCTTCAAGATATTATAGCATATCCCGACTTATTTGTAAAGGGCAATTATTACAAAAAATAGAAACACGCTTTTAATTATCTTTGAAGAAAATGCCATCGCATGGGTACGCAAAAAGCTGTGTGGTCCTATCGGATATTATCCGACGAGAACCACACTACTGCATCTGAATATCGTATTTCTCTATACCTCATCCACACAGTGATACAAAGCTATGCCTGCGTATCCGAAAGCTTCCCGCTCCTCGCTTTAGCCTCACGGGTCAGCTGGTCGATATCCATAAAGCCTATCACGATGAAATGCTCGTCCTTCGCCATGCGTGATATCTTCATGCTGAAATACACAGGTCTGTCCTGTATCAGGCGGCGATAGGTGAAGGTAAAGGTCTGCCTCAGGCTGAGTTCCTTCATCAGCTTTTTGCGGTTGAGGGCTGTAAGAAAAGCATCTCTGTCATCAGGGCATACATCCTCGCTGAGTTCTGCTTTGCAGTCGCTGAAGAAATGCCAGCCGTGACGCACCTCGGAAAGCGTGCTGTCACCTTCTCTTTTCACATACTCCCTGAACTCCTCGCTGTCTGTATCTATATAGAATATTTTTTCATAATCCCTCGCCAGCGTCTGGGCGATACGATTATACATAAGCCCTGTGCTGACTGCTTTTTCGTAGGCTTCCTTAGTCATAGCCTGCTCGTGGCGTATACTCACAAGGTCTGTGATATCCTGACACATACCCAGCACACAGTATCTGCCCTGAGTGTCCTTGTATTTCAGCTTCGTGGTCTGCAGCTGCCTGGGATTTCCCAGCGCATCGGGAACATCTTCATAGTATATATAAGGCTTGCTCATGGAGAGGGCTAATTTATCAGTTTCAACAAAATATTCGGCTGTCTGTGCATCAAATATCTGTGCATCCGTAAGCCCTATCACAAGGTCTGTTGAGCTTTTGTGAGCATAGTCGGCAAAAGCTTTATTGCAGGCAAGGTACTTCCCTGTTTCGGCATCCTTTGTGAAGGTCATGCCGGGCATATTATCAAGGAGTGAGAAAAATCTGTCCTTCAGCTCCGATATCTTTTCTGCCTCTTCCATGCCCCTCTTGTATTCCTCCTTCTCATCATTAGCAACGAATGAGTGCAGCAGGCAGGTGCCGAGCATATAAGCTATGGAATATACGGGAAGCAGCGGGAACAGCAGCTGTACAAAAAGACAGCACGCCATTATCATACCGAAGGATGCCAGTATGCGAAAACGCACACGGTTCTCCGAATCCGCTCCGCTGCTTATCATTGAAGACAAGGCATGGAGGGATATTATCAATAGAAATACTATCTGGCTGACAAGAAGTACATATCGCACAGGAAGTGCTATGTAGGTACATTCGCTATCAACTGTGAACAGCACCGGTGTGAATATGTTTACTATGGTCACAGCCAGTATCAGCCCTGCAAGTATACGTCCTGTATGAACGAGGAACCGTCCGAAACGGCTATTCTCGTGCAGGTAGGCGACAGTATATTCAGCCCAGAATGTCAGTCCTGCCGCCATAGCTATGAAATACACGGTAGTATCAACAAAAAGCGCCCCTGACAGCTTTTTGTAATCAAGTATGCCCCAGAGTATATCCGTTACATAATATACCAGCACAGCAAACAGGAACCGCCTGTATACGTACCATGCAGGCTTATCGTATACTCTCGGATCACGCAGTATATCCAGATTGACTATGCACAGCACCAGGACTGCCAGCAGACCGATCGCGGAATAATACATATCTTCTTATCCTCTCAGTTTCCTTTTATCTTTCAGATAACTCTTGTTTTCATACATTCTCATATCAGCACGTTCGTAAACCTGGGATACCTTTGAATCGCTATTGTAGTATGCCATACCCAGTGCTATTACGATACCGCCGTTTTCAATAGCTTCTTCGTTATGGTCATTCATCACTTTTATAAGTTCATCTATCCTGGCATAATCATCTCCCTGTGAAAGCACAGCGAATTCATCACCGCCCACACGGAATACGGGGCTTCGCTTGAAGGTGGTGCAGATGATCTTGCAGGCATCTCTCAGGTACTGGTCGCCCGCCTTGTGACCCTCATTGTCGTTTACCTTTTTAAGATCGTTGACATCAAGTATGACTATGGCAAATTCCGGTGCGCGGTCCATTTCGATCTGTGCATTCAGACGTTCTTCGTATACACGGTAGGCATTCCTGTTCTTTATGCCTGTCAGCGCATCTATATTTGCCTCTATCCTGGCCTGTGCAAGACGTCTGCTGTACTCTTCCTCCTGACGCACCTGAGAGTCGATATCGTTGACACCGACTACGAGCCTTCTGCCGTCAGTTTCCTCGACTATGGCAGCTTTCAGCTGTACATAGCGCGGTTCATCATTTATCATAAGACGGTAGCTCAGGGTAAATATACCGTTGCGCTCCACTTCCTCCAGAGCATTTTCCATAGTAAGGGCTGTGAACACCCTGTTCTGATCCTCACGGTAGACCACATGGATCGACTTTTCCCTGAGATCTGAGAAGAAGTTATCACCCTCAGAAGGCATACCCATTGAATCAAATCCTGCTTCGGAACTGTATTCACGGTACCTGCCTGTCTCGGGCACAACTATGTATATACTCAGATAATCACCTGCCAGGGCACTTATCCTGCTGTATGCGGTCTGCTCCTCCTGCATACGCTGTGCAGCCTGACGCTCCTTCATCTGCTCATCGACATTGGTCACGCTCATTATTATAAAACGGTCATCATCCTTCATACGTGTTACCTTCATGGTAACATATACAGGCACCCCGTCCCTGATAAGGCGGTACGTCATTGTGAATATGTTATTCTGTTCCAGGGCTTTCATCATCGTTTTGCGTTCCACCGCCCTGATGACCAGATCGCGGTCCTCGGGATATACCATCTCCACAGCTGCATCATAGCATTCCTCAAAGAAATGCCACCCGTGTACAGCATCTGAAAGCACATCGCCGCCGTTATAGGTGTTGTACTCGATATACTCTTCGGTATTGATATCAACATAGAACAGATACATATACCCCTGAGAAAGAGTCTGTGCTATATGTGTGAATATCAGACCTCTGCCGCGGGCTTTTTCGTAGGATTCCTTTGTCGATACTTTATTTCGTGATATGCGTATACTGTCGGAAACGTCCTGTACTATTCCCAGCAGACACAGCCTGCCGTTTGCATCAGTATATTTCACCTTGATATTCTTTACGCTCCTCATGTTCCCGAAGGAGTCTTCCATATCATCATACAATATCAGCGGTTCATCCATAGAAAGGGCTATCTTGTCATCCTCCATGAAGCGCTTTGCTCTTTCCTCGTCGAAAAGATCAGAGGAAGTAAGACCTATGACCTCTGATGGATCCTTCTTGTGTACATAGTTTGCAAAGGTCTGGTTGCAGGCAAGGTATTCACCCGTGTTAGCATCCTTGGTAAGATATATACCCGGTATATTATCCAGCAGCGAGGTTATGGTCTGCTGAAGCTCCGCCACCTGTGCCGCCTCCTCCAGCAGACGCTTCTGATTGTTCGCCAGACGTTCCGCACGCAGCTTCTGTGTCAGCAGGAAAAGTATGACCGCAAACATGACCGTCAGCACTGCCACGACTATCAGCCAGTTGTCTTTAAGGAACTGCATGAAGGATACCTTTTGTTCCTCAAACATATACGAAGCCAGTGCAGCACCCATATCGCTGTGCTGGGTCATGAGCACTGTTTTGTTCAGTATGGTGTAGAGTACACGGTCAGACTTCTTCACAGCAAAGGAGAACGTCAGCGTTTCACCTGCAGGTACAGTGAACAGCTTATTTTTCTTTAATTCTTCTTCAACAGCACTTATCCTGTAATTGCTCACAAGTACGCAGTCAGCTTCGCCCTCCGCAACAGCTTTATAGCACGCATGCAATCCCTTGTAGGGCTTTCTGTCAGATTCGGGATAATGATCCTTTATGAAGCTTTCGATATTGAGCATATCAGCATTTACTGCAAAGGTGATACTGCTCTCATCAGAAAGTGAACGGCGGTCAGAAATGCGCATAATGGCATTTATCTCAGTTTCCATAGCAGGCGCTGACAGCATTATTCCTCTTTGTGCAGCTTCATAGGTACTCATATATACAGGGAAAACACAGTCTATCTCACCTTTATCAAGCGCTTCAAGAGCCTCCTCGGTCGAATCGAAGGGTATGGTGGTGAACTGAAGATCCTGACAGCCCAGCCTGTTTTTTGCATGAGCCAGATAGTCCTTCAGCGCACCTGTAAGCTCTCCGCTGTCCTCATCTGTACTGCAGAAGGGCAGATAATTCGCTCTGTAGCCTACCCTGATCTCACCGTGTTCTGCCAGCCAGTCCTCCTGATCGGGCTTTAATATCGAATCCTTATTGTTGTAATATATACGCTGCCTGGATATTTTTTCATTGAAATACGGATCCTCATCATGTATCTCATACATCGCCTTGTTTAACTCATCTATCAGCCCGGGGCTTTTCCTGCTGACAGCATAGTAGTAGTCCGAACCGCCTATACGGCTGACCGGTATGATCTTATTCTCGTCCTCGGTAGAATATATGGAAGCAAATCCGTCTATCTCCTTGTTGCAGACCATATTCACCGATCTTTCCTCGCTGCCTGTCAGCTCAACTATCTCAACGGATAAGCCGTTCTTTTCCACCCATTCCTTCAACAGGGTTTCCTGATAGCTTTCCTTGTTAACACCGATCCGCTTTCCGTTAAAGGTGGAAAGATCATCACCTGTGATCTCTCTGTTTTCTGCATCTATATAAATATAGTATGCCTCAGTGCCCATGGGCAGCTCTGAGAAATACATGAACTCCTCACGTTCGGGCGTGTATGAAACATCGCTGAGCAGGTCTATATCCCCGTCCTTCAGCATCTGCAGAAGCTCTGACCAGCCGCCCTCAACATATTCATAAGTCCAGCCTGTGTACGCAGATATCTTCTGGTGATACTCATAGTCAACGCCGCAGCGCCTTCCGAATTTGTCGAAGTAACAAAAGGAGGAATCGAACCAGCCGACACGTACTACCCTCTGTTCATTTTTATCAGCTGATACCCCTGTCGGCATAAGTATACCGGAAAATATCACTGTCGTCAGTAAAACTGTTATTATCCGTTTTATGATACCTGAAGACTTCACTCCACAAGCCCCCTTTTATGCATAGTATATTTATCCTGTGACCTTATCGGTATATTTCTCGGTCATCTCCGTCAGTTGACCTGACTTCCATTATTACTATCATTATAACACAATTATATGAATTGTACAAGCTTTTTTGAAAAAATAATTAAAATATCTATTAATTTCAACGAATTAACTAAAATAATATATGACCGCTGATGCTAATAAAAAAGCAGGACATGATCAAATGCCCTGCTTTTAGGTATCATATCCACTTTTTGGGAATGAATTTCTTTGCCTTGACGTGTGCGGATATTACGGAGATATCAGTGATGTTGATAGCGCCCGAACTGTTTACATCTGCTGTGAGGGGTCCTCTGCCGTCAAGCTTTTTTACACTCTTAACGTGTGCCGCGATTATGGCGATATCCGTAACGTTGATAGTGCCGTCACGGTTGCAGTCACCGAGCAGCAAAGGCTTTTTGGATATCTTTATATCAGCCGTCTGCAGAACTTTTGAATCAGTCACATTGATCTGATTGCCTGATATCTGATAATCTCTGCTGTCGATGCGGTCATCTATAACAACAGTGTACTTGTCAGGAACAAGACCGCCGATGCAGTAGCCGGTCTTCGGGAAACTCATAAGCACGTTTATCTTCTCAGCCACCCTGGGAAGTGATGCATAGTACCTGCCTCCGCCGCCTGCACCGGAGGTTATCTCACCGTTCAGTTTGAGTCTGAACGATAAGGTATAGCTGAATACCGCTTCAAGCTTATCATCCCTGACCCAGAACTCCACATAGCCGTTTTCATCAGGTGTGACGACTGAGATCACAGAACCGCTGCAGCATATATTGGATACCTGTGCATAATAACCATTCCCGCGGTCGCAGCTGCCGCGAAGATCATATTTTACTATGACGGGATCGCTGCTGAGTCCCGCATTATCCGTTATGATAAGATCACTGTCAGCTATACCGGGAAAAGCGTCATTGAACTTCATCTTCACCTTAGTGTATGTCACCTTGCTGTCAAACACCTCGCAGCTTTCACCGCCTGTAACACCTGAGTAGGTTATGCTGTACTTACCTGTACTAGCCGAAAGCGCTACCTTCTCTCCTGCGTGTTCAAGGGGATAAAAGGCGTTCTTCGGTGTGAGGGGCGTATTCTGTGAGTACGATGATGCAGGATCAAGATAAAAATACTCATATTTGTTATTGGTGTTCTTGAACGTTTTGGCAGTATCTGCTATGATAGTATTGGCAGGGACTGTCATCCTGTCCACCACCTTGAATTTCGTCTGATCGGTATAATCCATAACAAGCACGTCCGCAGGACTAAGATAACAGCCCTCCTCAGGGTCTATATGATACTGCGCACCGTTTTTCGTGACCTTGCTGGGTGAAGTGCACTTGAAGCTTTCGGGATAGAACTTATCCATTATCTTATCGAGAGGAAGTTTCTTCTGATTGAAACTTGTCGCATTTGTAATGCCTGTAAGGTCACAGGCATTACCGTAGGTAACCACACTGCCGTCTGAACCCGTGAACCTGGCTATAACTTCACCCTTTGAGTTTTTGAGTGCGAACTTCATATTGCTTATGTCGGTATCATCGCCCTTGACCGCTCTCAGACCTATGTAGGGCTTGTTTAGCCTTACGTTCGTCACCTTCTCGGTCGTATTCGCATAAGCCGATAACGGCACAGCCTCCAGCAGCATGATAAATGCCGCAGCAAAAGCCGTGATCTTTTTTCTGCTCATCATATAATATTTCTCCTTAATTCAAATATTTTATTCATTCGATTATAAATCAACGTATTCCTCAGCTGAATTCCTGATAAGCTCCAAAAGCCATCTAAAAGCCAAATAAAAATCATCGAATGTGATTTCTCTGCCATCATAATACCTTATAATTTTTCCTGTTTCCTTTGAAAAGCACAGGATTTCACCATCACCTATTATCTTAGCAATAATAATATAGTCCTCAGGGAAATCCGGTGTTTTTTTTAGTTTATTAATTTTTGCTACTCTTGCGGTATTAGAAAACTCGGCATAATGCCCACATAGTTGCGCACCATTAGAAAAAAACAAGAATTCTTTATACCCAATTGGCAAAGATGTATCTATTTCCTTTTCCAAATTTTTTATTTCTTCTTCTGTTGCAGATGCATTAAAATAAAATATTAAACTATATTTATCATCTTCACTAACTTCTGTATCTATTTTGCTTGCTATGTACACTAGTTCCTCTAATTGAGGCTTTAAATTATTATTCGGTATATCTGGAATATACATATAATACTCTCCTCGTTGTTTTGATAACAAAACTTACTATTTAATAATATCACTATTTTTTGCTTTTGTCAATCAGCTCCGGCCACCATACTCCCACTTTTCTCAGAAAATGGAAAAACCATGCTGTAAAATCCCATGATATCCGATATTTAGTAAATTTTTTTCGTCACCCCCTTTACAAATCAAACCTTGATGTGGTATAATGATTTTGTTTGTAAATCAAAAGAACAAGTGTTCTCCCTCTTTTACGGGAGTGCTTATGATATCAGGTGAGGTTTTGAAATGGCTGAAAAGAAGCAGGATTACGGCAATGAAGACATTACACTGCTGAAGGGCAAGGACAGAGTACGTCTGCGCCCGGCTGTAATGTTCGGTTCTGACGGACTTAGCGGATGTAAGCATTCGGTGTTTGAGATAATATCAAACTCAATAGACGAAGCCCGTGAGGGTCACGGCGACAAGATAATCGTTACAAAGTATTTTGATGATTCCATTGAAGTGCAGGATTTCGGACGAGGCTGTCCCGTTGACTACAACCAACGCGAAAAGCGCTATAACTGGGAGCTTGTTTACTGCGAGCTTTACGCTGGCGGAAAGTACAACAATAACTCAGGCGATAACTATGAGTACGCACTGGGTCTTAACGGACTGGGTGCCTGCGCTACACAGTATTCCTCTGAATATATGGATGTAGAGGTAATACGTGACGGATTTAAATACAACCTTCACTTTGAAAAGGGTGACAACGTAGGCGGTCTTAAAAAGGAAGAATATTCCTCCAAAAAGACAGGTACACGCACCCGCTGGAAGCCCGACCTCGATGTATTCACCGAGATAAGCATCGAGAAGGAGTACTTTGAGGACATAATGAAGAAACAGGCTGTGGTCAACCCCGGTGTTACCTTTATACTCAGAGTACAGCGTGAGAATATGTCCTTTGAGGAGATAACCTATTATTACGAGAACGGTATCGCTGACTACGTCAAGGAAATAGCAGGCGAGGATACCCTCACCAATGTGCAGCATTTCTCAGGTGACCGCAAGGGACGTGACCGTGCTGACAAGCCCGAATACAAGGTCAAGCTGGGCGTGGCATTCGTATTCTCCAACAAGGTGCAGACGCTGGAATACTTCCACAATTCCAGTTTTCTCTCCCACGGCGGCTCACCAGATGACGCTGTAAGGAGCGCTTTCGTTTCACAGATAAACGCTTATCTGAAGTCCAATAATAAGTACAATAAGAATGAAAAGCCCGTTACATTCCAGGACGTTGCCGACTGTCTGGTGCTGGTGTCAAGCTCATTCTCCACGCAGACCTCATACGCTAACCAGACCAAGAAGGCTATCACCAACAAGTTCATCAAGGAGTGCATGACGGAGTTCTTAAAGCACAACCTTGAGGTATACTTCATAGAGAATCCCGATGAAGCCCTGAAAATAGCCGAACAGGTACTTGTAAACAAGCGCAGCCGTGAAAGTGCTGAAACTTCGAGGCTGAACATAAAGAAGAAACTGCAGGGCACTATCGACCTTTCAAATCAGGTGCAGAAGTTCGTTGACTGCCGTTCAAAGGATCTGAGCAGACGTGAGCTTTACATCGTGGAGGGTGACTCGGCGCTGGGTTCTGTTAAACTGGCGAGGGACGCTGAATTCCAGGCAGTAATACCTGTACGAGGCAAGATACTCAACTGTCTTAAAGCCGATTACGACAAGATATTCAAGAACGAGATAATCACCGACCTTATAAAGGTACTGGGCTGCGGAGTTGAAGTAAACACAGGCAAGAAAAAGGATCTCTCCGCTTTCAACCTTGATAACCTGAGATGGAACAAGATAGTCATATGTACCGATGCGGACGTGGACGGCTTCCAGATAAGGACGCTGATACTCACAATGCTTTACCGCCTGACACCTACCCTCATCGAGAAGGGCTATGTGTATATCGCGGAATCTCCCCTGTTTGAGATAACCACTAAGGACAAGACCTACTTCGCCTACGACGAGCCCGAAAAAGACAAGATACTCAAAATGATAGGTGATAAGAGTTTCACCATACAGCGCTCGAAGGGTCTTGGTGAGAACGAAGCCGACATGATGAGCCTTACTACCATGAATCCCGAAACACGCCGCCTTATCAAGGTAAATCCCGATGATATGGATATGACCAGCTGGATGTTCAATATGCTGCTGGGCGACGACCTGGCAGGACGTAAGGAATTCATCACCAACAACGGTGCCGAGTATCTGGAAATGGCAGATATATCATAATTCACAATTCATAATTATTGACAGGCATTATACGCGGCTGAGTTTTCATTTAACAAATCATTTTGTGCCGCGGTTTGAAGTGAGAGATTTTCACCTCAGACGTTCGCTGAAAGGTGATACCACTGAGCTGTTACCAATACAAGTTTAATGAAGGGGAAGTGCTATGAAACAAAAAGTATTTCTGATCATCTCACTTCTGATCATGTTTACAGGCATATTCATTTCTACTTTTGGTGCAAATAATCGTGAAAAACAGATCAGGAAATGTACAGTTGAGACCGACGCCACTGTTACCAAAGTTCAGGGCCCCAATGATGATGGTGAATCCGAGATAACAGCATATTTTATGGCAGGTACTAAATACATTATCAGGTTCAGTACGTACGGATCTATGGAGACAGGAGAAACGTTCTCTATAAAATACGACCCGAACGATCCAATGAATTATGTTATCTCCGGTCTAACCGATGACAATATACCCGAAAAAGCCCACGGCTATCTTTTGACAAAGATGGGCTTGATACTCTCTGTCATATCCGTAATTCTGTATATAGCCTCGCTCAGACGATCAGAAAAACAATGTGATATTATGGTCAAGCAGACTTTACCGTCAGACAAACATGAAGACTGGTAAATATAGTATACTCTCTGAAATCTTATAGATCATTTACCGCAGTGCGGACACCAATACAAGTTAACGAAAGGAAAGTTTATAAATGGCAAAAAAGAAAGCAGAGCCGAAAAAGGCTGCTGCACCTAAGATAGATGCTTACATTGAAGGCGCAGGTCTTGTAGCTGAGGAAAAGATAACCCAGACACTTGAAAAGAACTATATGCCCTACGCCATGAGCGTTATAGTATCCCGTGCTTTCCCCGAGATAGACGGCTTCAAGCCCTCTCACAGAAAGCTTTTGTACACCATGTACCTCATGGGACTTATAAAGGGCAAGCTGACCAAGTGCGCCAATATAGTCGGTGCTACCATGAAGCTCAACCCTCACGGCGACGGTGCTATCTATGAAACGCTGGTAAGACTTTCCCGCGGCAACGAAGCACTGCTGCACCCCTATGTGCAGTCAAAGGGAAACTTCGGTAAGTCATATTCAAGAGATATGGCTTACGCTGCATCACGTTATACCGAGGCTAAGCTTGAACCGATATGCGAGGAGCTTTTCAGGGATATCGACAAGGAAACTGTTGACTTCGTTCCGAACTACGATAATACCATGACCGAGCCGACACTCTTCCCTGCCACCTTCCCGACCATACTGGTAAATGCAAATGTCGGTATCGGCGTATCTATGGCTTCATCAGTATGTCCCTTCAATCTGGCAGAGGTATGCGAAACTGCCATAGCACTTATTAAAAACAAGGATGCCAATGCACTGGATACCCTGAAAGGTCCCGATTTCCCCGGGGGCGGATATCTGCTTTACGATGAAGCTGAGCTTGAAAAGATATACCGCACAGGCAGAGGTTCTGTAAAACTGCGTGCAAAGTACCGCTTCAATAAAGAGGAGCGCTGCATAGAGATAACCGAGATACCTGCCACCACCACCATTGAAGCGATAATCGAAAAGATAATCGCACTGGTAAAAGCAGGAAAGATCAAAGAGATATCCTATATCCGCGATGAGACAGACCTTGACGGTCTGCAGATAGGTATCGATATCAAAAAGGGCGTTGACCCCGACAAGCTGATGCAGAAGCTTTACAAGCTGACTCCCCTGCAGGATACCTATTCATGCAATTTCAATATACTTGTACACGGCTACCCAAAGGTAATGGGTGTGTACGAAATTCTGGACGAATGGACACGTTTCCGCGTTGACTGCGTGCGCAGACGTGTTGAATATGATCTTAAAAAGAAGAAGGACAAGCTGCACCTGCTGAAAGGTCTGGGCAAGATACTGCTGGATATCGACAAAGCGATACGCATAATCCGCGAGACCGAAGAAGAAAGCGAAGTTATCCCCAACCTGATGATAGGCTTCGGCATCGACGAGATACAGGCTGACTATGTAGCTGAGATAAAGCTGCGCCACCTGAACCGCGAGTATATCCTCAAGCGTACCTCCGAGACTGAAAAGCTTGAAAAGGAGATCGCTGAACTGGAGGATGTACTGGGCAGCGAGAAGAAGATCAAGGATATCATAATCAGGGAACTGAAAGACGTTATAAAGAACTACGGTCAGGAAAGGAAAACTCAGTTCTTCTATCAGAGCGACATCGAGGAAGTCGAGGAGGAAGAGGAGATCGAGGATTACCCCTGCAAGCTGTTTATATCCGAGAGCGGATATTTCAAGAAGTGTACTATGCAGTCCCTGCGTATGGCAAGCGATCAGAAGCTCAAAGAAGGCGATCGCATGATGTCGGAGACAGAGTCATCCAATCGTGCCGAGCTGCTGTTCTTCTCCGATAAGGCGAGCGTTTACAAATCCAAGGCGAGCCGTTTCGGCAACACCAAGGCAAGCGACCTTGGCGACTATATCCCTGCTGTACTGGGCTTTGATAACGGTGAAGCCTTCCACACCATGGTAGAAACTATGGATTATTCGGGCTGTCTGCTGTTTGTATTTGAAAACGGCAAGGCTGCAAAGGTACCACTGGATTCCTATGCTACCAAGACAAACCGTAAAAAGCTGGCAAATGCTTACAGCGACAAATCCCCCCTCGTGGCTATACTGAAGCTCACCGATAACGCACAGGTAATGCTGCGAACTACCAACGGCAGAGCACTGCTTTTTGATACAGCTCTCCTGCTGCCCAAGACCACAAGAAACACTCAGGGCGTACAGGTCATGACCCTTAAAGCCAAGAATGCAAAGGTCGAAAAGGCATACATCGTATCTGACGAAGAAGCAGAAAACCTTTCCAAGTTCCGCAGCAAGACTATACCCGTAGCAGGCTGCCTGGCAAAGGATCTTGAAGACCCTGATCAACTGTCGTTTTAATTCACAATTCATAATTCATAATTGTTGGCAGGGGCGCAAGAATGCCATTTTGCGTACACTGACATGCCGAATTATATTTAAGAAGTCCTTTTCGGATATTACAGGTTTTACAATAGATAAAGATAATGATATAATGTAGATCAAAAGAGGTTTTGATGACTATAAAAACAGTTAGTAAAAAGAAAAAAATTATAATAATACTTGCAGCTATTGTTCTGGTTGTAAGCATTGCTAAATTTATTTTATATTACACTTCAACAGAGCAGAAAATGATCAGGAGTTACAATAACAACAACGAATTGTATGTAAAACTCATTGATGACTTAAGCGATTATCATAATAGTCTTGATGATGATGTTTCCAGAATTGAAATAGGCTGGGATCCTGAAAAAGAACAGTCAGATACCATAATGCGTAAAGATCTTGTGCATAAGGTCCCAATAGATGAAAACATATACAATGACTTGAAACTTGCATTAGATACTATCGATAACTCGGAAAAAATGTATTTCAAAGTTTTTTTTGATCAGGATCGGGTCATAAGAATGGAGATACATATTACTGATTCCAGTTATAGAAATGGAGAAGATATAGTGATCAATACTGATGAATTGGTATATTCTGTTTTGCCTGTTGAAAACCTGAACAAAGATATTGCTAAATCAAAACCAATTGATGAAAATTGGTATTTTGTCAAAGAAGAATATAGTGCAGGTTAATATATATGATGTCAACATTTTCTTTTGATAATTGTTTTAGAGCGTGGACACATAAATGTCCACGCTCTTTCTTTATGTGTAAAAATATACCTCACCGGAGATCAAAAAAAGGGCTGTACCGAAGTACAGCCCATAAATGCTTAGATATTCTGATTGATGTATCTGTTGAGGTCGTTTGCGTTTACGCACTTTTCGAGAGCGACCTCCTTGGAGATAGTTCTGTTTCTGACCAGCTTAGCAAGCTCCTGATCCATAGTCTGCATTCCGACAGCCTTACCTGTCTGCATAGCAGAACCGATGAGGTGAACCTTATCGTCACGGATCATAGCCTTGATGGAGTCGGTAGCGTTCAGGATCTCACAGCAAGCTACACGGCTTGTACCGTCAAATGTACGGCAAAGAGTCTGAGTACAGATACCAACAAGTACAGACGCCAGCTGAGTTCTGATCTGGTGCTGCTGGTGTGCAGGGAATACGTCGATGATACGGTCGATGGTGGAAGCCGCATCAGTGGTATGAAGTGTGGACATAACCAGGTGACCTGTTTCTGCGGCGGTTACGGCAGCTTCGATAGTCTCGAAGTCACGCATTTCTCCGACGAGTATGATATCAGGGTCCTCACGGAGGGCAGCTCTCAGCGCCATGGAGAAGCTGGGAACATCGGGTCCGATCTCTCTCTGGTTGATCATACATCTCTTGTGGGAGTGCAGATACTCGATAGGATCCTCAACAGTGATGATATGTGAAGACTTATGGATATTAACGTGGTCGATCATAGCTGCCAGTGTGGTAGACTTACCTGAACCGGTAGGACCTGTTACAAGTACAAGACCACGGGGACGCATAACGAATTCAGCCAGTACGGGAGGCAGATCCAGATCGGTAAGAGTAGGTATATCGTTTCTCAGCAAACGGATAGCGATAGCCGTATTGCCTCTCTGATGGTAAACGTTAACTCTGTGACGGAAGCCTCTGCTGGATACATAGGTAAAGTCGGTATCGATCTTATCCTTGATCTGCTGTCTCTGTCTGTCGTTACACATATCCTCACATACTCTGAGTATTTCGATCTCAGTCATATCAGGATAGCTGGACAGTTTTCTCAGGTTACCGCCCTGTCTTACGATAGGGGGGATACCAACTGTAAAATGCAAGTCCGAGCAGCCCAGCGCTCTGGATTCGTCCAGTATCTTGTTAATATCAATTGCCATTTGTTTATACCTCCAAACAATATATTTATAGCTGGCTGTTAAACGTCTGATTTTTTGGATAGTATGCTGACGCGACACCCCAACAGCCACCTAAGCTCAACTAATTTATACAGCGTAGGTAACACGTACCAGCTCGTCCATAGTAGTTCTTCCCTGCTGAACAAGCTCAGAAACGTTGTCACGCAGCAGACGGCAGCCTTCTTCCTTGGCGAGTTCCTGTATCTGCTCACTCTTGGCACCTGCAGCGATGATCTCTTTCATCTTCGGGGTAGCCAGAAGTATCTCATGGATAGCTGTACGTCCAACGTAACCTCTTGTACACTTTACACAGCCAACAGGCTTGTATACGGGTACAGACTCGGTAATGCCCATAAGCTCATTATCCTCTTCTGAGGACATATAGCTTTCACGGCAGTTAGGACAAACGACCTTAGCAAGTCGCTGCGCAACAACGCCGATAAGCGATGTAGCAACCATGTATGCATCAACGCCCATATCCACAAGTCTTGTAACAGTGGAAGCAGCATCGTTGGTATGAAGTGTGGACAGCACAAGGTGTCCCGTGATAGCGGCTCTGATACCGATCTCAGCTGTCTCGGTATCACGCATCTCACCGATCATTATGATATCAGGATCCTGACGAAGGATAGAACGCAGAGCTGCCGCAAAGGTCATGCCTGCCTTTTCATTTATCTGACACTGATTGATGTTTGCTATCTTCTTCTCGACAGGGTCTTCGACGGTGATAACATTGAGGTTCGGCTTAGCGATCTCACCAAGCGCCGCATAAAGTGTGGTAGACTTACCTGAACCGGTAGGTCCTGTAACCAGTACCACGCCCTGAGGAACCTTCAGACAGGAAACGAATCTCTTATAGTTATAGTCTGTCATACCCAGATCCTGAATACGTCTTACAGAGCTGTCACCGGCGAGGATACGGAGAACGACTTTCTCACCATATACCATAGGAAGATTGGATACACGGAGGTCAACGGTAGTACCGTCGATGACCTGTGACATACGTCCGTCCTGAGGTATACGCTTCTCAGCTATGTTCATACCTGAAAGGATCTTGAATCTTGTTACAAGCGATACATGGATCCTTGCATCAAGGTCATCCATAAGGGGAACCAGGTCACTGTTGATACGGACTCTGATCTTGGTATTATTCTTGAAGGGCTCGATATGTATATCGGTTGCGCCCTGACGGTAAGCCTGTTCAACTATGGCAGTTGCCAGCTTAACGATAGGAGCGTTATCAACGGTATCAGAACTGAGGTCGATATCATTGAGATCAATGGTCTCCTCTTCCTTCTGCTGCTTAGCTTCCTCAGCCACCTTTGCTGCAGTACCCTCAGAGTACATCTTACCGATCGCTCTGTTGATAGCGCCCTTGGTAGCCAGCTGAGGTGTGATGTTACAGCCTGTGACCATTCTCAGATCTTCAAATATGTACAGGTTCATAGGATCGCTTGTTGCGACCATAAGACGTCTGCCTATCTTCCTTACAGCTATAACGCCTGATGCCCTGGACTTGGCTTCGGGTATGAGCCTTACAACATCAGCGTTCAGCACAGTGTTGTCAAGGTCGATGAACTCAATGTTCATTCTCTCCGCCAGAGTTTTAGCAAAATCAACATCGCTGACAAGCTTCATCTCAACGACGAGATCACCGAACTTCTTGTCCTTTTCCGTTTTTTGCCTTTCAAGGACAGCGTTAAGCTCCTCTTCGGTCAGCAAGTTCTTTTCAAGCAAATATTGTCCGATTGGTCCGTTTCTCATAGATACGCTCCTAACCTCCGCCCTCAGCGGATAAATAAAATTTTGAATAAATTCTTAAATTCTTAATACCTCTTGTAATTCATGTAGAATTGTGTTAAAATATATATATGAAATGCGAATGCATATCAATTCTTTAAGAAAGGAGGAGATCAAAGGTGAATACCGAAACACTGTATCTTATAATAGTATACGCGTTTGTTTTTATCTTCGGAATATGTATAGGCAGCTTCCTTAACGTATGCATTTACCGTCTGCCGCTGGGTGAAAGCCTTATCAAAAGCAATTCCCACTGCATGACCTGCGGCACACCTATTAGAAAACGTGATCTTATACCGGTTGTCAGCTGGTGTCTGCTGAGAGGTAAATGTCACGCCTGCGGTGCCAGGATCTCTCCGAGATACACCGTAGTCGAGCTGCTGAACGGCATCTGCTACCTAATTATCTTCCTGCATTTTGATGTGGTATCTCATCCGCTGTACGCTTCCATCGTCGCGCTGATGACCTCTGCGCTGATAGTAGTATTCTTCATGGACTGGGATACACAGCTTATAAATACATGGGTGGTAATATTCATAGGTGCGCTGTCAATACCTAAGTACATATTCTGCCGCCAGGAATGCAACTACACACTCACCAAGATGATTGTTGGTGCACTGGTGATAAGCATACCGCTGCTTGTGATCTCACTTGCGAGCCATGAAAAAGCTATGGGCATGGGTGATGTTTACCTTATGGCAGCCGCAGGACTCTTCCTGGGAACACCGAATGTAGTCATCGCTATGCTGATAGCCCTTATAACAGGTTCCGTATGCGGCCTGATAATCAAGCACTCAAACGGAAGCTCCGTATTTGCTTTCGGACCCTATCTTGCAATAGGAATCGCGGTCGCTGCACTTTACGGTGATCAGATAGCTGATTTCTACGTAAAGTTCACGGGGCTTGATGAAACACTATCGGAAGCCGCAATGGTCATCGCGAAGGTGCTCTGATAATCAAAAATATCCGCTGAGTTATTCAGCGGTATTTTTTTGCCCTTTTTTAGGAGCCTGTCACATTTGCTCAAAAGGTCTCCGCAGAAACACTGCGGAGATCTTTTCAGCAAGCGGCTGAATTCAGCCGCTTGTGAATTTGTTTTGGTTTAATTTACTCTCAATGAATTTCCATCATAAACGCACGCACAATTATCGTTAACAGTAACGGAAGAATTATTGAAAGAAACACTTACTGATGCATTATCATAAATGTACAGTTTCAAAACCTGACCAGGTGAAAATACGTTAACAATCTGCTTATAATTTTCAGCGGTTTCAGAAACGATCTCTGTAGTACCATCCTCTTCGCACAGTACGAAATGAGCAGGAGATCCCTGAATTGCTAATGAATTGTACCAAGGATTGATATCCTCGATGGTAATAGTTACTTCATAAGTACCTTCATAAGCGCATTCTTTGTAAATAGGTTTGATGGTGAATCCACCTTTCGAATATTTTTCAAAAATATTCGGATCCGAACCAAAGACACCAAGATCTTTATCAGCAGCATCAAATACATGAAGATTCTCAAATACCTGACCAGCAGGTGCATTGTCCTTTGCTTCCTGAATTAATTGTTGGAATCTACTATCATTCTTATAATCATCACTGGTATAACCATCAACTATTGTAATACTTGTAGTACTACTAAAACCTGCAACATTAAATGCAACAATGTCTTTCTGTTCATAGATAGCGTAGTATGTGTCAACAGAAGTATACTTTGCTCCTGATACGAACCAGCCTGCTTTTATATCTGCAGCAACTGCTTTAGGATCAGGATCTCCCGATGGAGCACCTGTAGCATCCGGCTTAGTATTCCAACCTATAAACTTATACGCACCTACTTTAGGATCATCACCATTTCCACGGTGAAAATCTACTGTACCGGTAAATCCATCAGCTTCAGAATAGAAGTCCGCCGTATCTTCCCAGTATGGTGGGGTTTGACCTGTATGATCTATATGATGATCATCAAATCTATCTCTGAAAAGAAATTGGCCTGTCGGCTTATTTAAAACCTCAGAAGTATAATTACAATAGAAAACCAGTTTGTTAGATATGGGTGCTGATCTGTAATAATCGATAGGCTCGTTATTCTCTGAACTTATACCATTAAAATGTAGGAATGTATTAGTAGCGTAGTCCATTTTCTGATTTTTTTTACCAATATCCATCCAACTATTATATATACTATCAGAGATAGAAGAACCGGAAGAAATAGTTTGCGTATCTAAAAGAGCCTTAGTCTCACTATTTTTTAATAGTATTTGTACTTTTTCACTCGACGGTTTTTCCCTTGTGTAAAGGATATAGGTATATGTTCCAGTTTCATCGAGATGATTTGAACCTAAGGAACCAACATTAGATGACTGGACAAGATTATTATAATCTATAGGGTTAAGAGCATTATCACGACTGCTATAGAAATATCCCTTCATATTTTTTTGTGATGCTTCATCCAGATTGATGTTAACAAGCTCAAAATCACGACTCTGGTTGTAGACTACCTTTTTAAATTCATAACTAAGACCTTCACGACTGGGACGCATGAGCTCGATATCAAGGGTCAGGCACTTGCTCTTACCATTATCAAGAGTTTTCATAGAAGCATCAAACTTACAGCCGTAATCATTGTAAAGATCTTCTGAACGAAGGATGCCCATCTTGTCTATATCGATACCGGCATCATTAATCCTAGCTCTCAGTATACAACCCTTAGCGCCCTTTCTGTGAGCAACAGTACCCTGCGCATCATATCCAGCTAACTGAGAACCTCTGATAGCATTATTATCGATTATAAGAACATCTGTCAGCTTTGCAGTAACAAACGGCTTACTTGTTGAATCAACAAGAAATCCATCGATTAACTGGGGAACGCCCTTATAATCCTGAAGTACAACAACATTGGTCGCATATCTCAGTTCGTCATCCACGTTATCCATAAGAATAGAACCGATATCATTAGTATCGTCCATTGCTTGTGTTCTCTCATAGAACTTATTCACAGGTCTGATAAAATTAAGTATAGCACCCATTACCATTACCATAATCGTCGCAACGATAATAAGTTCAATGAGGGTAAAACCTTTTTTATTCACTTTCTTCATATCAGCACCCCCTTATTCTTCTGCAACTTCAGCAGGATCACTATCGAATTGCTCAGGGGTTTTGAAACCGGATCCATCAAAGTAGATATAGCGCATATTGTCTTTTGTATTAGGCAATCCCATCGAATCAAGATCGATATTTACACCCTCTTGAGGAAGGCCATCACCTGTGATTTTCAGACAACCATTCATACTAGCACCGGAATTATGTCGCTTGACACCAAATTTCATATAACCACCATTAGGTGCCCAGAGATGCGATGGGGTCGATTGCTGTCCGTTATCAACATGTGCATTATTAAAGAATGTGAAATCTGTAGAATTAAGTTCAGCTGTCCATTCATGCTGTACTGTATCATAGTTATACAGCGTTACCCAGTATTCATTTTCTTCAAGGCTTAACTGTTCAGCAGATGAAAAGAATGAAAGATCAAATACACCGTCAGGGTCAGTATTATCGAGCTTTGCATTATAGCCGAAAACATGATCATTAACAACAGTTGCAGACGTAAATGGAAAAGATATTCTCCACTGGTTAGTACCATTTGTCATGGGACGAACATTTGAATACTCAGGATCAAGAACGCTTGCATAAGACGAGAAATGCTCAAGATTGGTCGACTGAGAATTTGTCTTTGTCATTCTGCTTGCGGACTTTGCCTGCGAACGCATAGAAGCGCTCGCAGCCATAACAAATCCCGTAGTAGCAACTGCAAATACACCCATTGCAATAATGCATTCGACAAGTGTCATACCTTTTTTATTAGTTTTCATAATTATGACCTCCCTCCTGCATTAATGATTATCATAGTAATCGAGCATAAAGCTCTTTTCTGCCTTTTCTTCTCCGGAACCCTTTACGTAAGCAAGCATCGACTTTGATGAAAGCTGGTTGTAAACAATGGCATTATTATTACCGGTTTTTGTATTGTAATGTTTACAAACGATATTGCCGATAATATTAAGACACTGCATACGAGAAGTTGAATTATTAATTGCTACCTTACACTGACCGCCCTGATTTGTATTGGTATAAGTTGCTCTCGGCATATACATACTAGCTTGTATAAGTGTCGTTGCCTGATCTACTATAAGTTCGCTTCCTTCAGTAAACAGAAAGATGATGTTGTTTGGAGCCATATCAAAGCCATTATTAATTTGATTCTTTGTAGTATTAGCGGCCTTATCACCACTTGTTGCTCCGTTACGGCCCATGCAGTCAACATTACAGAATGTATCAAAATCCATAACAAGATTTTTTGAACCACCAAATGTAAATTTGGGATTCTTATTGAATGAAGAATGATCGTAGGTAGATATCGTATTTTTATCATGACCACTCATAGCATAATCATCTTTTGTATCACCAAAACCTGAATCACTTACAAAGTAGCAGAACTTAGCATCATCAGATTCAGGGTTTGTTGAGTTCTTAACAAGGATAACATTTTCGTTAACTGTTTTACCTCCGTCCTTGAGGATAACCACCAGGTTCTTTTTCCCTGCAGGCAGCTGATCAAGGTCGATAAGTATATTAGTATTTTCAAGGTAATCAATATAGCAATCATCGGTAACTATATGATCAGGCTTGAATGAGCCCGTACCGGTATTACTGGTATAAACAGTGCCATCAGTTCCAAAACTAGTTGCATTTTTTACATTATCAATATCTAAAGTTTTGCGGTCTGCTTTATACATATCCCTATACTGATTATAGATAGTTGAAACAGTTTCACTATAACCTGGTTCACAAAGCAGGTGCTCAGGGAAGTAATAGTAAGGAGGATTAGTATTATCATTTATCGTAGGAAATTCCGGTCTCTGAGCTCTGATTTCACCGGTCCAATCATCATCATAAGTTACAGAGATACCGCAAACAGTTGCCGGCTGTGTACCAGTTCCGCTACGAGTGGGCTTACCTGATGCATCCACAAATCTGTCCTGGTTTTCAAAAATATAATTACCTTTCTGCATGTGGATTTTTTTACAATTAATATTACCAGTCGAATGCGTTATATACAGATCACCGCCAACATACAGCTCACCATTAATATCCATAGTAGTATTTACTACAACATCACCGTTAAACGAATCGGTGCCATTAGTAAGATCTTTAAAAGTATACACATTTCCATACACCTTAAAACCGGCACCATTACCACTGCCGAATTGATAAGCCTTTTTATTGAAATCAGGATCAGTATTGGAACCCTTTATAGCATTCATCATTCCTGTCTGCATATCGTCTGCTTTACCGATATACAGCAGGTTCGTATAAATATCTACCTGATGAGTATCATCCTTACCGAAACATCCACCATTATTAGCAGTATATACCAGTGCTTCACCTACGTTAACGTAGTTGTAATTATATGGTGAAACTCGGGCATCATTATTATCACTTGCAGTTTTTTCAAAATCAGGTGAAAATTCGGGTTCATTATTGGATATAATTAATGATCTCGTAACATTAAGGACACAGCCCTTACTATCGTCTTCGCCCTGACAGTAATAGGGATTACTCTTAAAATAGTTATGATTCTGTATAACCAATGAACCATTGATATCAACATCACCATAAAGTTCATTTTGATTATTGTCAAATTTGTACAGTGTATTATTGTCGTGCGAATCTTTATCTGTTGCACCTGTAGAACCATATACTACGATATTTTCAAAATAACCTTTTGATGGATTACCACCATCAGTACCGATTATCTCAAGTGCCTTAGGAGTATACTGGCTCTTACGCATTGTCTGTGCTGAGAGATATGCTACAGCTGTCTTTTCCTGGCCAAGGTAGGTCGCTGTAGATATCACTTTTACAGAATTATCATTGATCCTTTCCACCTTGAGTTGACACTTGGCATTGCTCCATCTGGGTTCAACTTTACTAATTGGAGTAGGACTGCCTTTATCCATTTTATCAATCTCAACGTTGACAAATCGATTTTCATCTGCAATATGTCTTATCAGATCGAGCTTTGCCTGGATCTCGGCACTAGTGTAGGTTGAATCTGTATAGCCTGTCGTTTCTGCAACAAAAGCACGCAGACATGATGATGCAACATAGTACGCTTGTTTTTTTCGGTACTCAATGTTTGTTCTCACGTTGGTATGATTTACCAACGAGGTGGCAGCTGCAATAATGACCATCATCATAACCGATACAACAGTTACGGTCATCAGCACAGCGCCCTTGCGTTGTGACGTGAATTTGGTTTTCATAATTACCACCTTTCATTCTTTTGGTTTCCCGACTTTGTGTGTAATGATCAAAATAAAAATTTTAATCATTTTTTATAGCACGATTTGGCAGGCGGAATATTCCGCCCACCAAACGCTATAAACATTACTTATCATTATAATCCGGCAGCTTTTCTACTACCATCATTATAAGGGTCATGTTGCCCTCAACATCGGTATCGGATACCTTTGGCTTTGTTGACTTATCACCGGTCTTCTCATTAACAACATCTTCGGTTACGGTCTTACCGTCCTTATCGGTCTCAGCAGAGAACATAAAGTCAACGTTCTTAACGATCATTGTCTTCATAGACTTCGCTTTAGTTGAATTCTGAAGATCATTACAGAACTTCTCAACATCATCTATCTTGCCCTTGTAAGAGAATGAAACCTCATAGCTGCCTATTATAGCAGGAGCTGCAACAGCTTCACCCTTTGCGCCTGCCTCTGCATCAGCAGTATCAGGTGTTATAGGCTCAGACTGATTTATATAATCCTGTACCGTTGTATCAATCTCAGTTACTGCTTTAGTGCTTACATACTCATAAGGCTGGATAGTATAAGGAGTATAAGCTGAAACTGACATATCAAGGTTTTCGATCTTAGCCGTTTCAAGCAGGTTATCGACCTCCTGAGAAGCGTGCTGATTTGCCTGCACAGAATAGAAGCTTTCAGTCATTTTATTAACCTCTAAATAAGCATCTTGAATCCTTTTTTTGAGGTCCTTATCAGCCTTATTTCTCTCCTTCAGATCGGCAAGTGTAGCCTTTGCATCATCAAGTGCAGCCTGTGAATCCTGAAGACTTTCTATTTTGGGTTTTATAAACAGCATTACACCTGCAACCCAAACAAGAACTACGATAACTATTGTAAGTACGATCCTATCGCGGTAATTAAGCTTCATCGTCACTCACCCTCTTTCTCTAAAATAACAGTAATATCATTAATAACAACAGGATTGTCTTTTTTGCCTGTTCCCGTATAGCCGCTATATACGACCTCTGCAACAAAATCAAGTTTCTTAAGATCATCAACGAACTTTTTGGGCACATCCTGTGCTTTTTCCTGCTCTTCTACAGTTAACTGAGAAATAACTATCGAACCATTGTCAAGGTCATAAGTCATACCACCGTATGTGATCTTATCCTTTTCGATCACTTCCTGTATCTTATCGACCTTTTCTTTCTTCATTACAGGGAGAGTGTCGATATCCAGCTGAACTGTTTGAACAAAGTTCTTATACTTGTTTATAAGTTCCAGTCTGTTATGAAGTATCTGGTTAGCAGCCTTGGTCTTTTCTTCTTCCTTTATCTCAGCATCGATCCCAGCTTTTTCATTATCAACATTCTTTACCTGAACAGCGATGAAACCGGTGATCGCTGCGATAAGTATAGCAGAAGCAGCAGACAGGATACCTGCTGTAGTCAGCATCGAGCTCAGACCTGCAGAAGAATCCTTATTATTGGAGTGATCAACTTCAAGGAGATTGATCCTTTCTGTCTGCTTGTTTCTTCTGTACAGAGCACCGATAGCGTTTGCAAATACGGTGAACTCGAAGTTCTCATAGCCTGTTATCTGAGAAGGTGTTCCCAGAACGGAAGCTCTGATATCCAAACCATCCAGTGCATCAACGATCTTCTTGTAATCCTCGATAAAGCCGTAAAGGATAACGTTTGACAGACCGTTACCGCCTCTTGCCTTGTTGAACTGCTCCATTCTGAATATATTCTCGTTCAGAGCTTCCAGAACGTAGTCATCAGCATCGTACTCATCGGGTGAGATCGGTACGTATCTTGCGAATGCCATCTGTCCGTTTTCAAACAGTGTCAGACCCAGGAAGTTATTATCCAGCTGGCACACCAGCAGAGGCATCTTATCAGCATTGGACTTATCGCTCAGAACGATTCTTGAAATAGAATTGCAGCTGATATTTACTGATCTGAGGTTTATGTTCATTACAGCGAAGAGCTTTTTGAAGCCTTCAACTATGGAGCTGGGGCAGGCAGTAGCCAGTACCTTCAGTGAGCCTGGATTCTGCTCACCTGCTTCACCTACTACTGTATATGAAATGGAATACTCATTGGAGATACCCATTTCCTGACTCATATGATTCTGTACCATCTGCAGGAATTCACTGCCCTTAGCCTTAGGTACGATAAGTTCCTTAAATACAATACTGCTGGACGAGAATGTTACAACTGCGTCCCTGTCCATCATCTGCTCTGATCTCAGCGTTGTGAGCAGCAGCTCTGACAGACCTGAAAGCTGGATAACTTCACCGTTAACGATCATGTCACCGGGTACCTGAACAGTTGCCGAATTATCGATTCGGATCCTGCTTGCTGTGTTATCACCTTTTACGATATTGATCTGCCTATCAGAAAAATCGAATGATAGCATTTATTCCTTCACCTCAATATAAAAATTTTTATGATCTATACGCCGTTTCATACTTACGGCGGTCATATACGAGAGGCTTAGAGCCTCTGCGCATATTATTCCTTTTCCATTTCTGCGATACCACCATAGAGCATTGGGAATACAGCAGCAAGCACAAGACCGATGCCGACACCGAGAACGATGATCATCAAAGGTTCCATCAGTCCTACCAGTCGAGTTACAGCGGAATCGGCTTCTTCTTCGTAGAAGTCCGCAGTCTTTTCAAGAATATCATCCAGCGCACCGGACTCTTCACCAACGTAGATGATCGAGCAGAACATACCTTCAAATATCTCTGTCTTTGAAAGAGCAGTAGATACAGGAGAACCCTGCTTTACTTCGTCTACGACCTGAACGAACATCTTATCGATGTAAGTATTGTTAAGTATCCTCGAAGATCTCTCAAGGCAGTCTACCATCGGTATACCGCTGGAGTAAAGAGAAGAAAGAGTTCTCGAGAAACGACCTTCTGCTATCTTTACCATAAGAGGTCCGATAAGCGGCATTTTCAACTTTGCCTGATCGAATTTCAGCCTTACCGATTCGACCTTCAGTGCATACACGATAACGCCGATCACTACAACAACACCTATCAGAAGAGCATACCACTTATTGATGACGAAGTCACTGAATCCGAACAGTGCTTTCTGGAGCACGTTCATCTTTTCTTCAGGCATCATACTCCTGAATATAGGCAGGATCTTTACGCTCATCAGTATAACAACCGCGATGACCAGTACAAGCAGTACGCAAGGATAGATCATTGCACCCTTGACCTTATTGTTCAGCTTGTTTGTGTTTGCATAATACTCCTGAAGCCTTTTCATGGTGATATCAAGCGAACCTGATATCTCGCCTGCGTCTACCATAGATATGAAGAAATCAGGGAAACAGCCTCGCTTAGCATCCAGCGCACCCGAAAAGCTTTCGCCCTTCTGAACTTCCTCATAAACCTGTTTCCAGACTTCCTTTGCGCCCTTGTTTTCTTCCTCTTTATAAAGGATATCGAGCGCCTTGACAATCGTCAGTCCCGACGACATCATTGCCGACAGCTGTCGGCAGCAATACGCCAGTTCAGCCGTGTTGAATCTGTGAGCAGTTTTCCTTCCTCCGCCCAGAGCTTCACTATAGCTTACACAGAACAGACCCTGCTCATAGATCTTTTCAAGCAGTTCCTGCTCGCTGTCAGCCTCGTAGGTACCTTTAATGGTCTTACCCGTGGTATCCTTAGCGACGTAGCTATAATTTTTCATATTGTAGATACACCTCCACCATTTTAATGCTTCACAGCTCATGCCGTCTGACTCAGCAGTGCATTAAAAACACAACAAGGCATAAAACCACAAAACATATTTTTATCATTATATCATTTTTTTGATTTTTTTACAAGTCAAAATACCGATTTTTTTGCAATTTTATTCACAAAATAATAATGATATTTTTAGTCAACTCTCACTAAAAAGATGCATTATTTAACCTTTTAACAAATTCTCAAACTATGCAGAGAATTTTTTTGTACTCATTTGTTCCGATACATTACAGGGAGCATATCATCAGCTTTCATCATCTGTAATATCCGCATCATCGCTGACGGTCTGCATCATTCTGCGGCTGCCGGATGCAAGGAGAACAGGGTGTTTTTTCACATAGAGCTTGTATGACATTACATAAGCCGCAAATGCCGTTCCCAGCATGACCAGTATCGAACCCATGACACCCACAAGGTAGTTGTCATCCAGCATCTTTATCACCCATCCCGCAGGGTAATAGAGTACCTTATAAAAGATATCCCCTTTGCCCTCGGCATTGAAAGAGTCCCGAAATATTGCAGGAATAAAGTATAGCATACCAACAAGTATCAGAACACCAAGTATAGTTGCAAGGCTCCATTCCTCATAGGCTGTATGCTTCCTTCCATCATCAAAAAACACCCATACAAGAAACAGACATATCATAAGTGTACCTATTGCCGACTTGACATCAGGCTGTGTAAGAAAGTTCTTGACACCTATCATAGAATAAGGTAGGAAAGTCGCAAGTGCCGGAAAGAGTACAGATCCGGCAAACGCTCCGAACACCACAAGTGCCAGCAGCAGACCCAGTCTTGCGGCAGTGTATACCACCACAAATCTCAGCCAATCAAAATTTTCGCTGCCCATCATGCCCCTCCTTCTGTAAAGTAGAATTTCTTGATAGATCACATTATTATCACATTTCTTTATGTAAAATATACAAAATCAGTCATTTGCAGTTTCCTGCTCAAAAAGCCTTTCCACCAGTTCCCTCAGACCTCTGTTTTCACCTTTGTCAAGGTGAGTATCTTTACAGAGTATCTGCTTGGCAGTTTCCTGTGCCCTGACCAGTACATCCATGTCCTGTGACATATCAGCGATCTTCATCTTCGGCAGACCATGCTGTCTGCTGCCGAAGAAATCACCGGGACCGCGTAGCTTCAGATCCTGCTGTGATATCTCAAATCCGTCATGGCAGGAGGACAGTATTTTAAGCCTCTGTACGACTTCCTCGGTTGGATTGTCGGTTATCAGTATGCATACCGATTTGTGTTCTCCTCTGCCAACGCGCCCTCTCAGCTGGTGAAGCTGTGAAAGTCCGAATCTGTCAGAATTCTCTATCACCATCACTGCAGCATTAGGTACGTCAACACCAACCTCTACTACAGTTGTGGAAACGAGTATGTCAAGTTCATGAGCTTTAAATTTCTTCATGACCTTTTCTTTGCTTTCGGCTGACAGTCTGCCATGAAGAAGTCCCACACGGTATCCGCTGAAAGCACCCTCTGATATCTCCTTGGCGTAGCTTTTAACGTCACGAAGATCACTATCGCTTTCCTCGATCATCGGGCAGACGATATACGCCTGTCTTCCCTCTTCAAGATACTGTTTAACATACCCGAAAGCGCGTTCCCTCAGTTTCCCGGTAACAGCGTAGGTCTCCACCGGCTGTCTGCCTTTAGGCAGTTCTTTCAGTACCGAGATGTCAAGGTCTCCGTAGATCATAAGTGCCAGAGTACGCGGTATAGGCGTTGCAGACATTACCAGCTTATGGGGATGATCTCCCTTGCCTGCCAGCATAGCCCTCTGTTCAACACCGAAACGGTGCTGTTCATCAGTTATGACAAGTCCAAGCCGTTTGAATTCAGTGCTTGCCTGAACAAGCGCATGGGTACCTACAATAACATTATATTCACCCGCCGCGATTTCTGCCTTGATCTTTTCCTTTTTTTTCGGTGTAAGTGAACCCGTCAAGAGTACCACCTTGACACCAAGCGGTTCAAGGAAAGCTTTCAGCGTATCATAATGCTGACCTGCCAGTATCTCCGTAGGAGCCATAAGTGCCGTCTGACAGCCGTTTTTATAGGCGAAGTATGCAGCACCTGCCGCGACTGCCGTTTTACCGGATCCCACATCACCCTGAATCAGACGGTTCATGGGAAAAGGCTTGCGCATATCTTCAATGCAGTCATTTATAGCACTTTTCTGTCCTGCGGTCAGTTCAAAAGGCAGTGCCGAGAAGTACTCATCCACACTCTCATCATTCATCTGACAGCCTGTATTATCACGGCTTCGGTTCTTCATCATCAGCATACCAAGTGCCAGTGTAAGCAGTTCATCAAAGACCAGCCTGCTTTTTGCCAGCTCCAGCGTGTGCATATCAGTAGGGTAATGGACGTTCTGCAAAGCATAGCTCAACGAACATAGTCCCTGCTCACGCACCACATCATTCGGCAGCGGTTCATAGATAGAGCCATCCAGCGCACCAAGCGCGGTGTGAACATTCTGCCTCAGCTGCTTCTGTGTCAGCCCCTCGGTCAGACGATAGACGGGCTGAACTGGATCGGTACCTGCAACGGGGTATATCTGCGGCGAGTTGATCTCACGCCTTAACATATTGCCCGTCAGCTTGCCGACAAGGTAATACTCATGCCCGACTTCCAGCGCCTTGAACATGAAACCTGCATTGTAGATGACTATGGTGATATCGGCGGTATCATCGGTGACTATGGCTTTGTATACCGTAAGCCCGCGCCTGATATTTCCCTCGGGGAGCTTGCGCACCACCCTGCCTTTCAGCACCACCTGTTCATTCAGTGGCGCATCACGGACAGCCTGCGGCTCATTGAGGTCGATATAGTATCTCGGGAAATGGTACAGAAGATCATAGACCGTTTTCACACCCAGTTTTTCGTAAAGCTCGCTTTTTTTCGGGCCTACCCCCGATAGGTACATCACGGGCTTTGCCAGTTCACTGAGCATATAATTTCACCGCCTTAACACATCTTCCTACCCTAGTATAACACATTCCCCTAAAAATTGCAATACCATGCTGATATAATTTTGTAAAATGTCACCAAACCGTAATATTCTTAAAAAAAAGAAAACAGCTTTTGTTTTTTCTCAGGAACTAATATTTCCCGGGAAAAGACCGAAAAGCTGTTTTCAATCGTTTTCTGTTTTTTCGTTGTTTTCGCCCTTATCGAGATTCTCCAGTGCGAAATTCAGGCACTGTATCACCAGCTGATTGAGCGACAGGTTGTTTTCGTAGGCTAGTTTGTCGAGTTCGTTGACCTGCTCAACAGGCAAGCGGAAAGTCTTTGTCACATACTCATGTCCCTTTTGTATCTTCCACATAATAGCAACCACCTCTTATACTATTATGCACTATATTTTGTTTAATGTATACAAGTATTTTACAATATATTTAGCTTGCATAACGATTGTATTTTTTCTTTTGTTATGATATAATTTATACAAATCAAGAGCAAATTAACCGTCAAATTAACAACATAATATAAAATAAGGAGTGATAATATGAAAACAACTAAAATAATATCCACTATGTGTGCGTTTTTGATCGCATTGGCTATGTCGGCTTGTGGGGAAACATCACAAAGTAGCACCGAAAGCAAAGCAGAAGCCGAAACAACAACTACAACCGCCCCAGCCACTGAAACAGAAACCACCACAACCACTACAGCCCTCAGTGATGAACAAAAAAATGAAGAAAGAACTACTACCAAAAAAGAAATAGCAAAACCAGTACTCAAAACTGGATTTAATGAAGCCACAAATATAGTAGTTAAAAATGGCGGTTTGATATACAATATCCCAAGCTATTATCAAAAAAAATCTACAGATGAGAATGGAATAACTTATACTTATGAAGAATCTGATGGTTCAGAGGTTGGGATTTATTTTTCATATTTTCCATATGATGAGAACTATAAATTCAATGAAGAATATGCTCAAATTATATTTGACAGCGTAAAGGAAAAAATTAAATTGGACGATGATTTTTCCAGTACCAAAATCGAACAATTCTCATTTTTAGGTAGAACAACATATGGAATCTTATACACAAATATAGACCTCGAAAATAATTATAGTGCTCGAGCATATATGTTTCTCATTCATAACAAAGAAGCATACACACTTAATTATATTCTATCAACATCGGTATTATTTGACGACGGAAAATTCGACTATGATTATTCAGCAGATACTAACAGTATACTCAATTCCATCGAAGAAGATAAAGACTATGTATACGAGAAACCTACCGACGATAAAAAAGACGAAACTTCAAAGTCTGACGAAAGCAAGAATACCTACGAACATAACTCATATTATGATATCGTTGAAAGTGCCAGCTGGACAGATATTATCGGAAGCACACATATCGTACATAAAGTTAAGGCAAAACAAGACGTTTCAATTTCTGCTTCAATATTAGCATATTCAGAAAGCGGAAGCGTAATTGGTAAAAGCTCCAGTGATATAGTATTAACTAAAGGGCAGACAAATTACTTTGAATACTATTTTGACGAAGATGTATCAAATGCTCAGCTTAAACCTTCTTTCAAAGCTAAAGAAGATTCTTTCATGGTCGGTGAACGTAACGGCGTTGAACTTATAGAATATAGCATAACAGATGAAAACCTTTATTTAACGCTAAAGCAAAATGTTGATGACCTTGGTTTATCGAAGTATAAGATTCTCCTTTATAACGGAGACCAAATCGTCGGAACAAAAGAAGGATTTTATTCAATTTCTGCTGAAAACCTAGATGGAAAAGGCTCAACAGACGTTGCAGAAATCTGGACTTACGGGACTGCATATGACCGAATAGAATTCATTTACGAACCATAACACCCAAAAAGACCGCCCCACTCGGGACGGTCTTTATTATTGCCTTATTGAATTATCAGCCCATAACTACGGTGATGTTGGTCTGCTCGGTCATCTTGCACTCGCATACGAAATCGCCCTCAACAGCCTCGCCGTTGACGGTTATCTGCTTGATACCGCTCTCAACGTGGTTCGGGTTCTGTATGTCGATAGACAGATGCTTGCCGCGGAAGTTCTTCTCGATCTTGAAGCCGTCCCACTCAGCAGGGATAGAGGGGCTTATGACCAGACCCTCAGCGTTGGGGCGCATACCGCAGATACCCTCAACACAGCCTACCATAACTGTCGAACCTGTACCTGTCAGCCAGTGAACGTGGCTTCTGCCTGCGTAAGGTGAACGTGTTGACTCGGTGAACTGACCGTGTACGTACGGCTCCATAACTCTCTGCTCAGCCTTGTCGTTCATGCTTGCAGGTGCACTCTCCATGAAGTACTCGAAAGCTCTGTTTCCGTGACCCATAAGTGATTCTGCCAGGATTATCCAGCCCTGTGTCTGGCTGAATATACCGCCGTTCTCCTTGGTGTCGGGGTTGAATATGTGCATCAGCGCACCGTCGAAGTAGTGATCTACATAAGGAGGATCCATTATCTTTACGCCGTAAGGTGTGTTCAGTATCTCGTGTACCTTTTCAAGGGACTTTTCAGCCTGCTCCTTGGAAGCAAAGCCGGAGATAACTGCCCAGCTCTGGGGGTTCAGCCACATTGAAGCCTCAGGATCCTTCTTGGCACCGACAACTACGCCGTTATCGCGGATACCTCTGATGAATCTGTCCTCATCCCAGCAGTCAGCCAGTGCTTTGCCCAGCTCAGCCTGTGCCTTGGTGATGTACTCGATATAATCGGTATCCTTTCTCTCCTCAGCATAGCCCTTGATAACGCTCATAGCGTAGTACAGCTGGAATGCAACGAAAGTAGATTCGCCCTGCTTGCCCATTCTCAGGCAGTCATTCCAGTCAGCGTGAAGACCTGCAGGCATCTTGTGTGCGCCAAGTCTTTCCTGTGAGAAGCGTATAGCGTTCTTGAGGTGCTCGTAAACGGTAGCCTCTCCGCCGCCCTCTTCTGCATAAACGATAACTTCATCCAGGAATGCCTTGTTGCCTGTTTCACCGATATACTTAACGATAGTCGGGAACAGCCAGAGAGCATCGTCTGCTCTGTAAGATGGATGACCTGTTTCCTTAGCGTATACGCTGTTCTCGTCGTTCTCATCGGGGCAAGTTTCGTGACCTGCATTGTGGTCGAACTTAACGAGAGGCAGACCGCCGCCGTTTGATACCTGTGCCGAAAGCATGAATCTTATCTTCTCAGCAGCAAGCTCGGGATTGATGTGGATAATACCCTGTATATCCTGAACGGTATCTCTGTAACCGTAGCCGTTTCTCAGACCGCAGTAAATGAACGAAGCAGCTCTTGACCAGATGAATGTGATGAAGCACTGGTAAGCGTTCCAAACATCGACCATGTTGTTGAATTCCTCGGAAGGAGTTTCAACCTGGAAGTTGTTCAGCTGACCGTGCCAGTAATCAACAAGTTCCTTTACCTCAGCATCTACCTTGCCTGCAGCCTTGTACTCAGACATGATATTCTCTGCGGTAATGGGATCCTTCTGACCGAGGATGAATATAAGCTCCTTAGTCTCACCTGCTGCCAGTGTGAAATCAGACTGGAGCGCACCGCAGGCATTGGAGTTGTAGTTGAGCACGTTATCGCACTTGCCGCTCTCAACAGCGATGGGGTTGCCGTAATCTCTGTAAGCGCCGATAAAGCTGTCGAGATTGCCGTTGTAAGCACTTACGTCAGCGCCCACCAGACCGAAGAATCTCTCTCTGTGGTTGGAGCCGTTAGCGTCCTTGCCGCTGTTCTCGTTTATGTGCTGTACTATCTTATTGCCCTCAAAGGAGGTACGTGTGATGAACAGGGTGTACTGGAGATTTACCTGATCCTGCTCGTAGTTGTTCTCGTTGGTGAACTCGATAAAGCCCCATGTGGAAAGATTCCTTGCCTTATCGCTCTCGTTTGTTACCTTTACTCTCCATACCTCATAGGTCTTGTTCAGGGGCACATAGTAAGTCAGCTCGCTCTTGATGCCGCTGTACTGTGAGGTTATGGTGGTGTAAGCTGTACCGTGACGGCACTCGGTCTTGTACTCGTCAAGGCTCTTGCCTACAGGCTGCCATGTTGCAGACCAGTAGTCCTTTGCATCGTTATCCCTGATATATACATATCTGCCGGGGAGACCGATGTTAGAGTTGAAGCGGTATCTTGCTATTCTTCCGTTAGCGCCGCTCTTTACAAAGCTGTATCCACCGCCGTTGTTTGAAACGATAGCGCCGTACTCAGGTGAACCGAGGTAGTTTGCCCAGGGTGCGGGGGTATCGGGTCTGGTGATGACATATTCCTTGTTTTTCAGATCAAAATATCCATACTGCATAGTCATTCTCTCCTTTAAGTTATTTTCATATCAATTCCCGAACGCTTATGCGTTACCGTTATTGTAACATATATCCGCATTTTTTACAAGGGGGTACGACGACTTTTTTTCAAAATTCCGTAAATTTTTTAGTGCAACATATCACATCACTGCAGATTCATTAACATTTGAAGTTATCAAAAATATATGAAAACGCACCCACAGGCTTATTGCGGGTGCGAAAAGGGTTTCGTTATAGTGTCGGGGATATTCATTCCAGCTGGTCTATCGCCACATAATTTTTATCAATATTATTTTCTGAAATACATTCGATAACAGATTTTCTGACATCACTGAAATAATTGTCCCAGCTCTCTATTTCAGAACTCCTGTCATGATCTTTCTGAAGTCTGACGATTACAATATCATGATTTGGTGCAGAACGATCTATCCAGTCTGAACTGTTACCAAAAACAACTTTGAACCCAAGTTCATACCCATTGTCCGCCAGATGTTCTTCTATCATTTCTTTTATGGTATCAATATCTGTTATAAGTTCGGAAGATGAAGCAGAGAACTTCCCGCTGTCATTCTTCACAAAAGCAAAAATCGCCGCAGCTGCCCCTACAAGAACACAAAGCAATACTGCTATTATAACTCTCTTTTTCATAGCCTTCACCTCCATGATATTATCTGCCATGATTATATCAGTTTGCAGCAAAAATGTCAATATCAGAAAAAACAAACTTTATATCTCGCTTTCAGCTATACTGTACAAAAAAACGGACTGCCGCACTTTTCCGCGACAGTCCGCAAATATCACTGTTCAAGCTTTTTAAGGAAAGCCTTTGTCCTCTCGTTTGAGGGGTTGTCGATAACATCCGCAGGCTTGCCCTGCTCAACGATAACACCGCCGTCCATGAACACCACATGGTCTGAAATGCTCCTTGCAAAGGCTATCTCGTGGGTGACTATCACCATAGTCATCTTCTCCTCTGCCAGTTCTTTCAGAACTTTCAGTATCTCTGCCGTAAGCTCGGGGTCAAGTGCCGAAGTCGGTTCATCAAAGAACAGCATCTTCGGCTTCATGTTCAGAGCCCTTGCTATCGCCACACGCTGCTGCTGTCCGCCCGAAAGCTGATAGGGGTAGTAGTCAGCCCTTTCAGCAAGACCCATTTTTTCCAGCAGCACACCGGCATCGTGCATTACTTCTGCCTTGTTTCGCTTCATAACGTGTATCGGCGCATCGCAGATGTTCTTCATCACCGTGTAATGTGGGAACAGATTAAAGTTCTGGAACACCAGCGAAAAATAGCTTTTGATCTCTTTAAGCTCTTTTTTAGGCATATATTTCGCATTATCCACCGCGGTCTTTCCGCAGTACACCATAGTGCCGCCGTCAACCTTTTCAAGCATCGACATACATCTTAACAGCGTGGATTTTCCCGAACCTGAAGGACCCAGTATCGACACCACCTGTCCCTCGTTAACGTCCATGCTGATATCTTTCAGCACATCAAGGTCATCGAAGCTTTTGCGGAGGTTCTTTATCTCAAGTAATTTCACAGCACAGACCTCCTATCTGAAATAGTTCATCTTCTTCTCGATGAACTCCATAACAAATGCCACAAAGAAGTTGAACACATAGTAGAAAAGTCCTGCCACGAAAAGCGGCATTATCGTTGACTGTGCCGCAGCTACCTGCTTTGCAACGGTGAACATCTCGGTATACGCTATCGCAAAAGCCAGTGAGGTATCCTTTACAAGGGTAATGACCTCGTTTGTTATAGCGGGTATGATGTTCTTCATCATCTGCGGAAATACTATTTTAAAGAATTTCTGCGATTTTGAATATCCCAGTATCTCGCAGGCTTCGTGCTGACCCTTAGGCACAGCCTGTATGCCTGCGCGGTATATCTCGGCAAAGTAAGCCGCGTAGTTCAGCGAAAATCCTATTATCACCGCATAGAATCTGTATTCCGACGATGTACGCATACCAAAAAGGTAGTAAGGTCCGAAGAATACCACCAGCAGTTGCAGCATCAGCGGTGTACCCCTGACTATCGAGATATACAGCTTGACCAAAAGGCTCAGCGGTTTGAATTTTGACATCCTGCCGAAAGCTATCAGCATACCCAGTGGCAGTGCGAACAGCAGTGTCAGGAAAAATATCATAAAGGAAGCGCCCACGCCGCTCATCAGCTTCTGACAGACATCAAGCAGCTTTTCAAAGGTCCCCATTTGTTCTGCAAGTATCATCATTCAGCCTTTGCGTCGGGGTCAAAGCAGATGCTCTGCTTGTCTATACCCTTGTCAGCCCATTCATCGGCGATCTTTTCAAGTGTGCCGTCCTTTGCCATCTCAGCAAGGGTGGACTGCACCTTATCTCTCAGCTCGGTATTGCCCTTCTGGAAGCCTACGCCGTACTGTTCGGTGGATATCTTTTCATCCAGTATCTTGAAATCGCTTCCTCTGTTTGCAACTTCGTATACTGCAACACCGTAGTCAAGGCATACAGCCTCAGCAGCGCCCGAATCAAGGTTCATGAAAGCAGAATTGTAATCGCCCACCTGCTGAAGATCGGCAAATGAAGCTGCCAGAGCCTTGTTGTCATCGCTTGCGTCATCGCCTGTAAGTGCGTGCAGTGCAGAGCTGTCAGCCTGTACGATGACTACCTTGCCCGAAAGGTCGGAAAGCTTCTCAATACCGGAATCAGCCTTTACAACAACTACCTGTGAGTTGTCAACATAGGGGGTAGTCCATGTGTAAGCGTCCTCTCTGCCATTTATAGTGAAGCCGTTCCAGATGCAGTCGATAGAACCCGAAGAAAGCTCCATATCCTTGGAATCCCAGTCGATAGGCTGCTTTACCAGCTCCCAGCCGTTGCGCTTGCATACTTCCTCAGCGAGAGAAAGGTCGAAACCTACATACTCACCATTATCGTCCTTGTAGCCATAGGGCGGGAACTCAGCGTCAAAACCAACAGTGAATGTATTCTCGCCTTTGCTGTTCTTCTTGTCGCCGCTCTTGCTGCCGTCCTTGGCACCACAGCCTGCCAGTGCAGCGGTCATAACTGCCGCTGACAGCATCGCTGTCAATATTTTTGTATACTTCATAATGATATCCTTCTTTCTCGAATTCACTTACGCACAAAACGGCTGCCTGAGCAGCCACAAGGCTAAGTATACCACATTGGTTGAGAATTGTCAATAGAAACGTCACACCACACAGAATTTTAATATTCCGTGCATAAGGAACTCACACATCATCACTGCTTATGGCTATGCCCAGTACCCTAGCCTTGATAGCAAGTTCGGTGCGGCTTCTGAAACCCGTCTTATCAAGCATGGAACGCACATGGGATTTCACCGTATTCTCTGATATGCCCAGCTGTTCTGCCACCTGCTGGTTAGTCGCACCCGTTGTGACTATCCTGAGTATCTCCAGTTCCCTCTCGGTAAGTTCCGAACTGTCCGCCAGACCCAGCTTAACACGGGGGCTGCTGTCGGGATAAACGCTCTCCCCAGCCATAGTCCTGTCCATTACTTCAAGTATGGTCTGCTCGTCAGCCTCCTTGTACCAGAAGCTCTCTATACCTATGCTTTTTGCCTTTTCAAGCCACGAATATTCGGGCATGGAAGTAACAGCGATTATCTTTATATCGGGGCGCAGCTTCTTGATCTTCTCAGCCGCTTCAAGCCCGTTGGAGCCGTCGTTCATAAGTATATCCATCAGTATCAGATCGACCTCATGCCTGAGAATGTATACATCAGCCGCCGAAGCCGAACTCAGCGAGAAAGCCAGCTCATAACTCGGTGAATTGTTGACGTACATCTCAAACAGATGCCTTGATATGGACTGATCGTCAACTATCATTACTCTGTACTTTTCCATCGTTTATTCCTTTCCGCCGACTTTTATGGTCAGCATGAATCTCGGATCTGATGCTATCTCCATCTCGCCGCGCACTTGCTCAACAGCACTGCGCAGGCTTTTAAGACCGCCGCTCTCGCTTATCTCGCCCTCCGGCGGATCGCCGTCATTGGTAAACACAGCTGTCACCGTTCCGTTATCATCTGTTATATCCACCGTAAGTTCTGTACCGTCAGCATGCTTGACGGTATTAGTAAGGCATTCGTGTATGGCAATAGCGATCAGCTTGCGGAGATCTTCAGGTATATCACCGTTCAGTACCAGTCTTACACCCACAGCGTCTGCCGCTTCTTTAAGTGCAGCTATGGGATCCGCACTTCCGTCAGGTATATTCTCGCCCCTGAGAAGTCCGGCTGTGAACTGCCACATCTCCATAAGAGCTTCCCTGTCACCTCCGCGTATCAGGTAGCTTTTCAGCGCCAGCAGTGCCCTGCCGACGTCATCATGTATACGTATCTTAGCAGCAAGTACTTCTTCCTCTCGGATTATAGCGTTCATCTCACGGGTATAAGCCCTTATGCTGCGGTTTACCTCCTCCAGATGAGAATTGCGCTCTTCCAGCTCCATACTTTTGCGGTACCTCTCGGTAACATCATAAGCCAGGATCTCCCATATCTTTTTCCTGCCTATCATTATAATCCTTTTCTGTATATCCCATACGCTTCCGTCTGCCATATGAAGATAGTAGCCCTTGCCGCGTATTTCCGATGAATATCCTTCATTGAGTTCATTCCTTTGCAGACCCTTTTCGAGCCTGTCACTGTCAAAAGATGTCAGACCCAGTGCCTCAAAATACACCCTCTGCATAGAACTGTTGACCAGAAGAGGAACACCCTTAGTGCTTACAAAAGCCACACCGTCGGTCATACTGTTGAGACCGTCCTCCAGTGACTGCGGCGTAAGACTGCTGTATATATACATCTCCTGTCTGAGCCAGAACACCGCCCAGAGCGCTGTCATCACAGCCTCAGTACCCATACAGAAAAGGGCATTGACATCTGAAGCAAATGCCTCAAATACCGACGGTTCATTTTCAGCTATAACGCATCGGCTGACTTCGGTTATGCAGAACAGCAGGAACAGCCCTATCAACAGTGCTGACACGTATATTACGTGCATCCCTTTCCCAAGTCCCGCGATATGGCGGCGCAGTATCACAGCCATATACATAACATCGAGAAGAAACGCTGCAATACCCAGTGCAGAAAGCGTCGTCACTGACATATCTCCAAGTGTCACTGTAAAGCCGCCTCCTTTGCTGTAAATATCACAAAAGTACTGCCGTCCTCATTGACCGTATCCAGTTTTCCCGAAAGCGAAGCCGCGCGTGTGAAAAACTCCTCGGGCACAGGCTGACATTCACAATCAATCTCGGTACGAAAATCTATACCGTCATCAAGGCGAAGCGTCACCATTACAGCGTGGATATCTCCAAGTGCGCCCTTTACTGCCGCGCTGAAAAGCTCATACATAAAAAGCACTGTCTCTCCAGGAAGCTCCCTGCCTTTTGGGATATCAGCCTGACCCCATATATCGGAAAGCTCCAGATATCCCAGTGACTCGCTTATCGAAAGCCCCAGCTCACCGCTGTCTATACTGCCGCTGCTGCCCGAAAGCAGCAGGAGATTTGAACAACGCTTTATAAACACCCCGTCTATCGCTGCACGCTTCATACCCTCACGGAAACCCTCTTCATCCGCAGGTAGTTCATCCAGCAGCCTTGAAAGGCTCTCAAACTCAGGGCTCAGCCTTTCCGATATACTGTCATACAACTCATTCTGTTCTGCAGTGCGACGGCGGCTCTCCTCCAGCTTCTGGGCTGTATCCAGCATAACGTGCTCCTCCTCCAGATAGCTTCGCGTTTCTTCAAGACGCATATTCAGCTTCTGAAGTTCTGTGATATCCTCCAGCCAGTAAAAATATCCACCTGTCACAGGGTATACTTTAAGAAGTCTGCCGTCGCTGACCACTTCGTTCTCCACTGCAGCCGTCAGCTGTTCTTTTGCAGGTCTCAGGCTGTTCTCACCATGTATACGTATATCAAAACCGCTGTCAGCAAGACCTGCATTTATAGAGGATGCACGGAAAAACTCCTCATGGTCTGTATTGGAAGGCAGTATATGTGTTATCACAAGACTCTCCCAGAAACACATGAAGAAAAGACAGGTGAAATCCGAGAATTCGTACATACGCTGAAAAGGCTGTGGAGAACCTGTGTTTTTGTAGCTTACCAGATACACTCCCCCAAGTGCCGTTATGACCGCGGGCAGCAAAAAACTCCGTGAAAACTGACTGCGTGTACAGTTCCTGAGTGCCATGAAAAGAATGCCCGCCACACAAAGTAAAAGTATGCCCATAGCGCTGTAAAACAAAGGACCGTAGCTGTAGCCCGTCGATGATTCGGGTCTGCCAAGATCAAAACGGAATGCCAGCTGATGCTTATCGTTTGTAACTATGCCTGCCGCCACAGCAGATGCCGGCAAGAAGGCTATCAGCCACTTCCTCGGGAGTTCATAGCTGTCAGTCCTGCCGATATATGATGCTGCCATCAGCAACAGCAGCGGCAGCATTATCATAGGCAAAAAATAGCAGTACCATATCTGCCTGCCCAGCATTGACGAAGGGGGGATGAATTCGTACCTGACGGCTTTAACGAAATCCCACAGCATCATCAGTACAGCGGATGCTGTAAGTATGCTGCGTATCCCACGCTGCTGGAAACGTCTGCGCGACGAAAAAAGCCACATCAGGTATACCGCCATCAGGAGCAGCGATACAAGACAATTACAGGGAATATCAGTCCTGTCCAGCGACAGCTTCATTGATCCTGCCGCCAGTACTGCTGCCATGCCGAATATCAGCTCTCTGCGATGTCTGCGGTTTATGGGCATTTTCTCACACTCTCCTTTCGTAGCACAGATCCGTATCACACTTGATTATAACACAGTTTCTGCCTTTTTTCAAGTACACATCAGTCATCGGCATCAATATGACCATACTATTTAATATAGTAGAGCATTTATCATGCAGTTTCTTATACCGTCAGTAAAACAAAATGTGATGCATTCTTTGCCCCACCTCAGCAACATTTTCAAAGCGCATGATATGATATTAAATTGTAAACTTTTTGTTTCAGCGTGATAAGTATTTGCATTCAGCGTAAATATGTGTTATAATATTAAATTGACGTAGTATGAACACGAAAGGACGTAATTTTATGGCAAAGCTTAAAGTCGCTGTTATTTTCGGCGGCAGATCGAATGAACACGATGTCTCGGTAGTATCCGCGGCACACGTTATACGCTCTATCAGTGAGAATCCGGACCGTTATGAGGTCATCTGCATAGGTATAACCAAAAAGGGTCACTGGGTAAGATTCATGGGCAGTGCTGAGGATATAGCTAACGGCAGCTGGGCAGAGAATCCCGACAACGTTGCCTGCATTTTCAGCCCCGACCCTGTACACCGCGGTTTTATACAGCTGGAGGATGACGGCAGCTACACCAATATCAAGGTCGATGCAGTATTCCCAGTGCTCCACGGAAAAAACGGAGAAGACGGCACTATCCAGGGAATATTCCAGATGGCAGAGATACCCTTTGTAGGCTGTGATCTTATTTCCTCAGCCTGCTGCATGGACAAGGATGTTACACATACTATCCTTGAAGCACATGGTGTGCGCACTGCCAAGTGGATAAGCATGATCTACCGCGATATAAGCAAGCTGGATGAAAAGTGCAGGCTTATGGAGAAAGAGCTTGGCTATCCTATGTACGTAAAGCCTGCGAACTGCGGTTCTTCCGTGGGTATAACCAAGGCACATGACTTTGAGGAGCTGAAGGCAGGTATCAAGCTTGCATTCACACATGACCACAAGGTAGTAGTAGAACAGGGCATCAACGGCATTGAGCTTGAGTGTGCTGTTATGGGCAACGATGAGCCTTTTGCTTCAACAGTGGGCGAGATAGCAGCTGCCAACGAATTCTATGACTATGACGCAAAGTACAATAATTCGGACTCAAAGACCTACATACCCGCAAGAGTACCCGATGAGGTGATCGAGGAGATTCGTGAAACTGCAGTACGTGCTTTCAAGGCAATGGGCTGCGAAGGACTTGCCAGATGCGACTTCTTCCTTTCCGACAAGGGTGAGGTCATACTCAACGAGATAAATACACTTCCGGGACACACACAGATAAGTATGTACCCCAAGCTCATGGAGCATGAGGGCATAAGCTATGCCGAGCAGGAGGACAGACTCATCAAGCTGGCACTGGAAAGATCGGAAGTGGATCATGAATAATTCACCCATCGGCGTTTTCGATTCGGGAGTTGGAGGACTTACCTGCGTAAAGGAACTGACAAAGCTGCTTCCCCATGAGGATATCGTATACCTCGGCGACACAGCGAGAGTACCCTACGGCACCCGAAGCAAAGAGACCATTGCCAGATACACCGCACAGGATATGGAGTTTCTGCGTGGCCATGATGTAAAGATGATACTTGTAGCCTGCGGTACGGCTTCATCGGTAATAATGTCGAGTCCTGAGTTTTCAGGCAATACCGAGCCCAGCTACAGCGGTGTGGTAAAGCCCGCCGCCAATGCAGCCTGTGCTGCCACCAAAAACGGCAGGATAGGAGTTATCGCTACAGGCGCTACCATAAGGAGCGGAAGCTACGGCAAAGTGATACGCAGCATCGACCCCGATGCGAAGGTGATAGGCAAGGCTTGTCCCATGTTCGTGCCGCTGGTAGAGAACGGATACGTCGGCAAGGACTGCATACCGACAAGGTATTTCGCTGAGGAATACCTTGAATGCATGAAACGCGAGCAGGTGGATACACTGATACTGGGATGTACACACTACCCTCTGCTTGCTGACCTTATCTCCGACATAATGGGTGATGGCGTGAAGCTTATATCCGCAGGTGCTGAGCTCGCAAGATTCGCGGTAAAGACCCTTACCTTCAGCGACAGCCTTGCAGACAGAGAAGAACAGGGCACGCAGAAGCTATTCTGCACCGATACCCCCGAACTTTTCTCGGAGAATGTGGAAAGATTCCTCGGCGAAAGCTTTTCGGGAACAGTGGAGAAATGTGTGCTGAACACTAAATAGTCCATACAGCACCGATACCCGATGTTAGGAGAATTAGCTTGGATATTAAAGATGTTGATATAAAGCTGGTTAGCCGTCAGTATGAGGATTTTGACGACGACCCTGCGAATTACGAACAGACAGAAGTACTCTCGGTAGGCACATATAAAAAGACTGCCGACGGGTATGTTATAGAGTATGAAGAAAGCGAAGCTACGGGCTTTGAGGGATGTACCACAAGGATAGAGAGCTTCGGAAAGAAAAAAGTAGTGATGTCCAGGAGAGGCAGTGTTTCCTCGGAACTTGTCATAGAACCCGGAGAAAAGCACCACTGTGTATACGGCACGCTTTACGGCAATTTTGAGGTAGGCGTAGAAGCCAGAAAAGTAAGCGACAAGCTGACAGATGACGGCGGCAGGCTAACCTTCACTTATGTGGTGGATGTCAACTCAGGACTCATAGGCACATTTGATATCGATATACAATTAAAAATAAGATAAACGGAGGAAGTAAGATGCAGGATCTGATAAAGGAAGCATTCGCGCAGGCAAGGGAGCTTGTGCTGAAGGCACTGGGTCAGCTTGTGGCAGAGGAGGTATTCCCCGCTGAGGCTGTTCCCGCTTTTAATATAGAAATACCCGCCGACCCCAAGAACGGCGACGTTTCAACAAATGCAGCTATGGTATGCGCAAAGCCTTTCAGGAGCGCACCCAGAAAAATAGCTGAGGCTATCGTCGGCAAGATAGATACCACAGGCAGCTGTTTTGATAAAGTCGAGATAGCAGGTCCCGGATTCATTAACTTTTACTACGGCAAGGGCTGGTTTGGCTCAGTAGTAAAGGCTGTTCTCGATGAGGGCAAGGAATACGGCAAGACTGATTTCGGCAAGGGCAAGAGAGCACTGGTGGAATTCGTATCCGCTAACCCCACAGGACCCATGCACATAGGTAACGCAAGAGGCGGTGCTATCGGTGACTGTCTGGCGGCTGTTATGGAATATGCAGGTTACGATGTAGAGAGAGAATTCTACATAAACGATGCAGGCAACCAGATAGAGAAGTTCGGAAAGTCCCTGAGATTGAGATATATGCAGATATGCGGCGACAAGGGTCAGGAGATAGTTGCAAAGAACCTTGATATGGATACCTTCTGTAAGACCATATACGAAGATACCGAAACTTTCCCCATGCCCGATGATGTATACCTCGGAATGGATATAATCGCACACGCAAAGAATTTCTTTGACGAGTACGGCATGATAGCTTCTGCACAGCCCGAGGAGGAGTGCAAGAAAGCACTGGTAGACTACGCTCTGCCAAAGAATATCGACGGTCTGCACAAGGATCTTGCCAAGTACCGCATAAACTACGATACATGGTTCAGAGAGAGCACACTGCACAATGACGGCTCTGTTCAGGAAGTCATAGATAAACTGAAAGCAGGCGGATACACCTATGAAAAGGATGGTGCCCTCTGGTTCAGGACTACCGATTTCGGTGACGAGAAGGACAGGGTGCTTGTAAGAGACAACGGCATACCCACCTACTTCGTACCCGATATTGCTTACCACTACAACAAGCTGGCTGTACGTAAGTTCGATAAGGCGATAGATATCTTCGGTGCCGATCACCACGGATATATCCCACGTCTGAAAGCCGCTATGACTGCTCTCGGCGTTGACGAAAAGAAGCTGGACATCGTTATCATGCAGATGGTAAGACTTGTAAAGGACGGCGAGACATACAAGCTGTCGAAGCGTTCCGGCAAGGCTATCACATTGAACACTCTGCTGGAGGAGATACCGATAGACGCGGCAAGATTCTTCTTCAACCTGCGTGAGCCAAACTCACAGTTCGATTTTGACCTTGACCTGGCTATATCAAATTCCAGCCAGAACCCCGTATACTATGTTCAGTACGCTCATGCACGTATATGCTCCGTTATCAAGAAGCTGAAAGAGGAGAACATCGAAGCCAAGCCCTTTACTGCTGATATGGCTGAAGCTCTCAGCACACCCGAGGAACTGGAGCTTGTCAAGCTGATGGCAACTCTGCCCACCACAATAACCGAAGCTGCAAAGGCTTACGACCCTGCTAAGGTTACCAAGTACGCTGTGGATATCGCCACACTGTACCACAAGTTCTACAATGCCTGCCGTATAAAAGGCGAGGAAGAGAACGTTATGCAGGCAAGACTTGCCCTGTCACTGGCTGTAAAGCAGATAATCGCTAATATACTTGATATGCTGAAGATAGACTGCCCCGAGAGTATGTAACAGGCAGCCCGCATAGTTCAATTATTAAAACAGATATCCCCCGCATCACTATGATACGGGGGAATTTTTATTTGTCCACATTATTGTACATATACTTTTGTTCAAAGTCATCAAGAGGCATCGCCTTATCAAAGAGCCAGCCCTGTGCTTTGGTATAACCGCTCTGGCAGAGTATCGCTGCCTGTGCATCAGTTTCAACGCCTTCAAAGATTATATCCTTTTTGGCAGTATCGATAAGGCTGCACATATTCGCCACAAAGTCGCGGTCATTCTTGTTCTGCTCAATGTTGTCAATGAATGACTTGTCTATCTTCACAATATCAACAGGCGCATTCATAAGTACACTCAGGGTGGAATACCCTATACCGAAATCATCTATACTTACCTTGAAGCCCACACTGCGAAGCTTATCCATTACCGAGAACAAAGCCTGTGTGTCACCCGAAAAGCAGGATTCAGTGATCTCGATCTCTACATCACCCTTATCTACATCATACTTGTCAGCGGTTTTTATTATGTTTTCCACAAACTTAGGCTGAGTTATATGGTGCTGGCTGAAATTTACAGAAACAGGGATAATGCTTCTTCCGTCATGCTTCCATTTTTCAAGTGTGCGGAGCACCTCACCGTAAATGAAGAAATCAAGCTCATCTATATAACCAACTTTTTCCAGTACAGGTATGAACTCAAATGGCATCTTGTAGGTACCATTCGGGTTTCTCCACCTCGCCAGTGCCTCTGCACCGATAATGACACGCTTTTCAAGGTGGAACTTTGGCTGCAGGAACATTTCTATCTGTCTGTTCTTTATTGCGGAATGAAGTTCGTTGCAGATCGACTGTTCATAAATTTTCTGCATCCTCATGCGCTGTGAATATATACCGCATAGAATACTGCTGGAGTGCTTTACGCTGCGCCTCGCCAGATTAGCGTTATCTATTGCTGTATTCAGCTCGATATCACCGTCAGGAAGGATATACATACCACAGGCGATCCTTATATCACCCGATGGAAATTTTTTCTTCTGCATTGTTGTGAATCTCAGGTTCTGCTGTTCAACGCTGCGTATCAGCGCTGCTCTGTTTTTTGAACGGCAAAGGCATATAAAATAATCCGAGTATATCCGACATCCCATTATATAACTTGCACCGCCGCGAAGGCAGGCTGTATAATCCCTCAGCATGGTATTTCCGGTCTCATAGCCGAAATTCTCATTTACGTATGAAAAATCGTTTATATCAGAGTATACGATCGCATATACCATACCTTCCTGCCGCTCAGAAAGAGCATTAGCGGCATTCTGGGTAAAGCCCTTGCGGTTATAAAGCCCTGTGAGCTGGTCCGTCTGAAGCAGGAACCTGATATACTCCGAATCTTTATCAGACTTGGTAGTAAGAGTTTTCAGCTTCTGGATATTTGAAAGCCTGCCGAAAACTTCCGTTACCTTGCCCGATTCATCGGCAAAGCTGATAAAAGCATCACTATACCAGCAATAGTCATCATCATAAGCCTTGGTTCGGAACTCCATTGTCCCTTTCATAGGTCTTTCCAACGCTGACTTCCAGCCATCGAAATAAGCCTCGCAATCATCAGGATGCAGAAATTCCTCAGCTGCCCTGCTGCCCAGGAAGTTTTCCAGACAATTATCGTAATCGAGCCTGAACCTTGTTATACTTACCGTAAGGTGCATGATATCGCGTTTAACATCATAATCGTAGTATACATCATCAGTATTTTCAGCCACCATATGCAGCTTATCACGCTGTTCTTCTACCTTGCGGATCAGCTTTTTATAAACATCATCTAGTCTGTCATGACAATTACAGTCACTCACGATGATATCTACACACTTTAAGTTCTTAACGATACCACAGCAGTGCACAAACATTGAAGAACCATCACGAGTAATTATATTGTGCCTGACACAGAACACTCCGCCAACTTCGGCAGCAGAATTTATCTGTGCTTCTATATCTTCACGGGCTTTGTCTTCAAACAGCGAGTAAAATGAAACTTCCTTTTCAAGCACATAATCAAGGCTGTATCCTGTTGATCTGAAAAAATCATCATCCACAGATAATATCTTTCCACTATCAGTAAAATCAACACGGCAGACACCTGCATTCAGTCTGCAATTCTCGTCCATTCACTCACCCCCTTGATATATGATACATAATATACTCTACTTACAATATGATTATATCATGTTTTAATAATTTATTCAAGGGGCTAAACTAATTTTTAGTAATTTTACACAATGTAAAGCCTTCGTTTTTTACAATTCAACAAATGTGAATTTTCCGTTTTCCAGGATAAGACAACTATGTGCAGAATTTTCCTTTGGGATAGATACCGAGCCCGGATTGATATAGGTAAAATCACCGTGATCTTCCATAACAGGGATATGTGTATGACCGTGGAGAAGCACTGTACCTTTGCTCATTGGAGGCAGTATATCGCAGTTGAATTTATGTCCGTGGGTTGCGAATATTGTTAAACCGTCGGCATAGATAAAGGCATAATCTGCCAGTATCGGAAATTCAAGCACCATCTGATCAACTTCGGTATCACAGTTTCCTCGCACGCAAAGTATTTTATCCTTCATGGGATTAAGCATAGCTATGACCTTTTTAGGGTCATATCCCTCGGGAAGATCGTTGCGGGGACCATGATAGAGTATATCACCCAGCAGGAGCATTTTCTCGGCACCGCTTTTTTCAAATGCCGCCAGCATTCTCTCGCACCAGTACGCTGAACCATGTATATCGGAAGCTATAAACAATTTCATATTATCACATCTTTCTATTATCTTCTAAGACCTTATGTACTGCAGATACCAAGTACAGTGAACCGCATATCAATGTCAGACCACCTGCATTACTTTGTTTCATATTTTCGATTTCTATATACAGATCATTCTTCGCGGAACGAGCGTTTCCACCAAGGGAACATATCAGTTCGGCAAGTTCCTCCGCATTTTCTGCTCGGTCAGAAAAACCGTCAACTGTAACAAAGCTGTCAACATAGGGTATCAGCACCTTCAACGCTTCACGTAGATTTTTATCGCGGCACATCCCTATCACAGCATGACAGGGACGCTTCCCTGCTATTACCCTAGCCAGTGCCCTAACACCGTCAGGATTATGACCGCCGTCCAGCAACACAAGTGGCTCATGTGAGAGTATCTCCGTCCTGCCGGGCAGTACAGCCGATGCAATACCCTCAGTGATATCCTCATCAGAAAGTTTCAGACTGTCACGAAGTATCTCACAGCCCTCAATGACTGTCAGCGCGTTATCCGTCTGATGTATACCCGCCATTGATGTACGGAAGTTTCTGCCTTTGTAAATAAAGCTTGTTCCTTCTAGTCCTGTTTTTTGCACTTCAATTTGACTTTCCTCTGGTATAACCAGCTGTGAACCCATTTCTTCAGCCTTATCCGACACAACCTTTCTTACCGCATCGGTGTTAGCTGCGCTAAGCACACATGGCACTCCCTTCTTGATGATACCCGCCTTCTGGGCAGCTATCTGTTCAACAGTATCTCCCAGTATAGCTGTATGGTCAAGGTCTACCTTGGTAATGACGGTCAGCATGGGCGTTGTTATGATATTTGTACAATCAAGCAAACCTCCCAGACCTGTTTCCAGGACTACGATATCGCAGCCCTGTTCTTCAAAGTATAGAAATGCTATCGCCTGAGTAATCTCAAACTGAGAAAATCCCGTATCTTCGGGGAATTTTGACACTGCTTCATGGACTTTGCCTGCAAGTCTTGCAAGGGATTCGCTGTCGATATTTTTATCATTCACCTGTATCCTGTCAGAGTACTCTATGATAAACGGAGAGGTAAAAAGCCCTGTTCTGAGCCCTGCATGAACAAACACACCGTCAAGCATACGTGCCGTTGAACCCTTGCCGTTAGTACCTGCTATATGCACAAATCTCAGCCTGTCCTGAGGGTCACCCAGCGCTGACATAAGCATTTTTATTCGGCTCAGGTCTTTAACGGGCTTGCCCGAATGTGAGAACCCGAATATATATTCTATCGCCTTATCGTTACTGTTTTCAAACATAATTTTCTCCAAAAATTATCCCCGAGAGAATATACCCTCGGGGAAGATTGATCATCAGTTAGCATCGAAGCCGCCGCGGTTGAAGAACAGTTCTCTGATAGCCAGAGCACAGCCCGACAGGAAGCGGTGCTTATCTTCGATTATAGAAGTTTCGATCTTGCCTGCCACCAGAGGTCCGCCTATCTCATTGAGGGCGTTTCTGATGCGGTTGAAATCTACTTCGCTGTTGGTATGATTTGTGAAATGATGCAGCACTATCTTCTGAGGGTTGGTCGAGAAGTAAAGGTTGTTTATCAGCACTGCAGTGAGCTTTATCTCGCTGTCGATGACTTCCTTTACAGCCGGGTCATCCTTATCATATGCTGCCTGTACCATATCCATATTAACGTTCTTGAAGTTGCCCTTGGAAGCTTCATACAGATAAGGTGTATTATCAGATGAATATACCTCGCTCAGCTTTACAAGTGTAGCCGCAGGAGTTATCTCGTTCTCAACGCAGCCGCGTCTGCCGCACTTTTCACATACTCTCTCGCTGTAAGGATTGATTATCATCTTATCAACGAAGCCTGTTCTGTTATCGTATGAGAATATAGGCTCATTGAGGTTGGTAACAACGAAGTTCATGTTATTGCCGTACTGCAGGAAAGCGATATTCTGTCTGTTGGGATCCTTGGTCTTTAAGAAGTCTATATTCGCCATAGCCGTACCCTTTACAGAGTTATCGAATACCAGAGGCAGATCAGTATATCCTCTTATAAGGTTGCGCACCTTGGAATAATCGGGTATACCATCCTTGACTTCAACACCAAGCTTATCATACATTGTCGGGAATACACCGAAACCAATGCCGAGGATAGAATTCTTATCCAGGCAGTTATCAGCCAGTACTTCCTTTATAGACTTTCTTACGAAATCGAATATTGCATTGTACTCGATGGTGTGGTCAATCGAAAGATTCCTTTTATCCAGTACTGCACCTGCCAGTGTGGAAAGACCAACACTTACGATATCCTCTTCAAGCGTTACACCTATAACGAACTTGTAGTGATGGTTGATATCTATAAGTATCTTTTTTCTGCCGCGGGGTGCCTTTTCGGTGATATGCTTATATTCGCCTATCTCCTGTATGATACCCTGTTCTATCATCTCGTTGGTAATTATCGTTACAGCCGCTCTGGTGAGTTCCAGAGTTCCTGCGATATCTATACGCGACGTAGGTCCTCTCTGTTTCAGTATTTTAAGAACTTGCATTCTGTTGCGCCTTTTCAGGTCAAGCTTACTTATGCCATGCTGTTCCATATCCGTGTTCCCTCCGAACTGTTTTTTTCTTTCATAAAATTATACTAACTTAATATAATCTATTTGAAATTAATTATATCAGATAATTATTAACTCAGTATGAACATTCGATTAGCATTTAACTATCAATGCAAGTTTTACATTTTGTTAAAATTATTTTTCGTTTAGGACAAATCCCACAAATTCCGAGCAGAAATTTGTGGGATCATACAATTTCTATTTAGTACTGAGCTGTTAAAAGATCGTCACAAGGATCAAAGCATCTGATCCTCGTCAATATCGTCCTCAACATCACCGTTGAGGATATCCTTCAGGGTAGCCAGTTCCTCATCGGTAAGTGTAACACCCTTAGCCATTCTGGTATGGTCAGGTGACCAGTCTCTGATATCGTACTTAGCAGGGTGATCGCCCCAGCTTACCTTGTTCAGTTCCTTTGTCCAGCCCTTAGCGTTTTCGGAAAGCACGCCTACATGCTCAACGATCTCAAATTTCAATTCTGCCATTTTAACTCTCTCCTTAATGTATTATTAACTGTCAGCATCATGCCGACAGGCGATCAGCCGTTATTGTTATTCGTATCACCGCGTCTGACTCTGCGATGACGTCGGTGCGGTATCATACCCGTCACCCTGTCTATCGGACCCAGTGTACCGAATTCGATATAATCAAGTATAAATTCATATATCGAACTGCGGTATACTATTATGAGTACTATAAGCTCTATCAGGAACAGGAACCAGCCAAGGTCACTGAGTATCAGTGTACCAAGGAAAAAGTCCAGTGATACCACAGCAAATGCGATATATCTTTTCTTTTTAAAGTACTTGACTATCGGTGCAGCACACATCACGAACATCAGCCCGGCGCCGAATATACGGCTGAACAGCAGCCATATCAGTGCCGAACAAAGCACCTGACAGAAAAGGAATATCTTTGGTGCATCTATCTTTATGCCGAGGGCATAGCCCGCAGCCAGCACAAGTATCAGAGGTATGCACTTGAACAGCAGGTTGAGCCCTGCAAACGCCACAACTCCCGCGGCGATGAACGACAGCTTCTTGGTACCGAGGTTCGTTACCTTCTCTGCTATGCGCTTTGGCATAAAGCGGAAGAACAGACTGCTTATAGACTCCATATTTATAACGAACACCGCACAGAACAGTGCAAGCACTGCCAGATACAGCAGCTTATGGTGCATAAGATCAGGTTCCATAACAAGAATAACAGTCATCAGCATTACAAGCACGTTGCTGACTATCATCTTGCGGATATCCATTTTAAAAGGAACTATCTTCCTGGAATCAAAAGCACGGATAATGAACACCGTCATATAGCTTGCGATAGTCGAAAGAGGCGGTCCGTAAAGACCTATGGTTGGTATCAGCACTATATTCAGCCCAACATTTATAGCACCCGAAATAAGGCTGGTCACAAGTGAACGCTTGGTAAGCTTGCTTGCAAGATACATACTGCCCATAAATGTTGTAAGGCAGGAGAATATAGTAGAATATATCAGCAGGGGTGAATACTTGACGCATTCACGAAATTCTTCGCCTATCCAGACATTCGTTATTGGCTGTACGATGAACAGACAGCCTGCCGCAAGAATATAAAGCAGGCTCTGGTTGAAATCAAATACCTTTTCGTAGAACGTATCCCTGTCCTCGGAATCGTTCTCGGTTATGGCTGACATATTCCACGCCTGCCCGAACATCATATAGACCGTAGCCACAAGATTCGGTATCTTGTACGCCGCAGAAAGCACGCCGTTCCTGTCCTCACCGATGTAGTGTGTTGTCATGAAGCTGTCTGAGCTGTTGGTTATCAGCCACAGCAGCTGTGCAGGTATCAGCGGTACGGAATACTGGAGCATAGTATGCAGGAGTTCCCTGTCCATATCCTTAAAGTCGATATACCGCCACAGTTTCGCCGCTATAGTCACAAATACCGCAGTTATCGCATCGGATAATATGGTTGACAGCAGGTACTTCTGTATACCCGTATTCGCACCGAGGAAATTTTCCGGGAGCACCAGGTAGAACATAACCATGAAAAACAGTGTGAAGAACGTGGCGACTATGCCCGCCACTGCGAAGAGCCGCACTTTTTCCATCGCCCGCACGAATGTCGTATACAATGTCTTTATACCCGACATGAATACATACAAAAACAACAAGAACGCGTAGCCGCTTATCCATTTATCCGCCACTCCGATAAGGCTCACCAGCCCGAGAATTGCCGCAAACAACAGCATACCCGCACCGCACACCAGATTTCCCAGTGTGAATACCTTTTTCTTATCGTAAGCCTTGTCCAGACCGAAGCGTATTATAGCTTCGCTGATGGTCATAGTAGCGAGGGGGATTATCCAGTTGGCTATCTGGGTGAGGTAATCAGTCCTGCCAAGTTCCGACTGTGTCAGATGTTTGGTATATATCGGCACAAGCAGCAGCACCAGCACTTTTGAGCTGAATGAGCCGATGGCAAAGACGATGGTGTTCATCATCAGCTTGCCGTAGCTTGAGCCTATCCTTTTTTCACTCATTTATCTTTCCCTCATTATTTATTGAGATACTATATTAGTATAACACATATCCGCCATTATTGCAAGAATTTTATAAACAAATTTTCTGCAAGAGTGAAGCGGATTTTATGCGGAGGGTCAAGCCTGTTCATCAAGAGTCAGATCATAGGCGGGTATGAATTCTTCCATGAACACTTCAACCTCCGGCAGAGCCAGCTTATGTATGGCTTCGATGGTGGCTTTCTCAGCCGAAGCAAAATCCGAATTGCCCATTTTCCTCTCTTCGATACACTTTATCAGTGCTGAGAGCTTATCCGCGCCCTTCACAAGCTTCCAGAGTTCCTTCTCCTCCTCTGTGGGAACAAGAAGAGGTTCATAGTACTTTTTCAGGTCATCGGGCAGGTAGGATATTAGTGTATCCTTAGCCTTATTCTCCACCTCCCTGTATGCACCCTTGATCTCCTTGCTGTAATACTTTATCGGTGTGGGAAGATCACCTGTAATGATCTCGGTGGTATCGTGGAACATGGCAAGCAGCGCACATCTTTCTGCATTGACATCACCGCCGAACCGTTCGTTGCGGATAAGTGCCAGCGCATGGGCGATAAATGCCACTTCAAGCGAATGCTCACTGATGTTCTCCTTGATAGTATTGCGCATCAGTGCCCAGCGGTTGATGTATTTCATACGTGAGATAACAGCAAAAAATCTATCCATGATCATGTACTCCTTTATCATTTATCTTTGGTGTCAGCATTGTTTCCGCCGACTGTTCTGCCGCGGTATTCCGTTGGTGTCATACCCTCAGCCCTGCGGAATGCTCTGCTGAAATATTTTTCATCCGCATAACCGCAGGAATATGCGACCTCTTTTATGCTTACAGTACTCTCCGAAAGCAGATCCCTTGCGAGTTCCGTTCTGCAGCTGTTCAAAAAATTGTACAGCGTTTCACCTGTTTCCCTGCGAAACCTGGAAGAAAGGTGATCGGGAGAATAATGGAACCTTTCAGCGATATCCGCAACAGTGAGCCTGCGATGACAATTGCTGCGCACCCACGCCCTGACCTTATGCACAAGCGGACTTACTCCCGACTCCTCTGCCCCTGCCTGGTATGAACATTCAAGCAGCAGCAGTTTAAGTGCACAAAGGGTCATTTCCGCGGCTGAAGCGTCATCACGACGGGAACAATCCAGCATTATTCCAAAAAGCCTTCGGAGCCTGCCTGAATTAGTTACTGCAAAGCTTTCAGGCAGACGACAGGCATATCCGTCAGCAGAAGACGTGCTCCATTCACTTTCTGTACAAAAATGCACCCACATATATGATAACTTGCCCTTGCTGCGCTTTGTGCCGAAATGTTCCAGTCCGCGTGCAAGAAGTATGGTCTCACCGGCATTGACCTCAAATTCCCTGCCGTCCTGTGTGATATACAGCGTACCCTCAACCACAAGTATCAGCACATGGCAGTCAAGCACACGGCGCATATGAATAAAACCATCCTCAGCTTCAAGGTCACCCGCCACAAGATATCTCAGGCTTTCAAGTTCGGTCGCATAGAAATCCATATCCTCACCCGCTTTCTGTTCACAATTATATCACCGCGCATACATGATGTCAATAATTATTATACGGCAGGTTCTCTTGTGTACAATATTATGTACTGATATTATTTTAATGGATCAACCACCAAAAACGCCCCCGAATCCTCGGAGGCGTCTGATAATATCATTCCACAGAGATGATGTAGTAGTAAACAGGCTGTCCGCCGTTTATAAGGTTTACATCAAGATTTGAATACTTGTTGCTTATCTGCTTGTAAAGTGCCTGAGCCGAATCATCGGTAACATCTGAACCGTAAATAACAGTGATATATGAGCTGTCACCCTTTACCAGCTTCTTAGTCAGCTTGAACGCTGCCTTTGCAAGGTCTTTGTCCACGAACGAAAGTCTGCCGTTATCCATAGCAAGTATCTCACCCTGCTTGATCGAATGACCCTCGTAATCAGAATCACGAGCCGCAAAGGTTATCTGTCCCGTAGATACCCGCTCGATAGCTGCTGTCATCTCGATACGATTAGTATTGAAATCAGCATCGGGATCATATGCAAGCATAGCCGACATACCCTGGGGGATAGTCCTGGTCTGCAGTACGCATACCTTTCTGTCGGCAAGCTTTACTGCCTGTTCTGCCGCCATGATGATATTCTTGTTGTTGGGCAGTACGAATACTGTCTTTGCAGGACAGCTCATGATAGCTTCAAGTATATCCTGTGTGGAGGGGTTCATGGTCTGACCGCCCTTTACAACACAGTCAACACCGAGGTCCTTGAACATGGTCTCGATACCGTTGCCTGCGGCTACTGCAACAAAGCCGAACTCGTTGGTCTGCTCAGCGGGAGTAAAGGCGCTCTTGGCTTTTTTCTGCTCCTTCTCATGCTGGAGCTTCATGTTCTCCACCTTAGGGAAGTTTATATAACCGAATTCAAGGCCTTTTTCAATAGCCTTGCCGGGGTTGTTGGTGTGTACGTGCACCTTGATTATCTCATCATCATCAACTACGACCACGCAGTCACCGATAGTCTCAAGGTATGCCCTCAGCTTGATGGGGTCATCACAATCGGGCTTTTTGGTTATGAGCATCTCGGTGCAATAGGTGAAGTTTATCTCAGCATCATACTGACCTACTACCGATGAGAATGTATCCACGGTAACAGCACCCTCGGCCTCAACAGTCTTCTTTTCCACAGGCTGAGCCTTCTGCTCAACTATCTCACCGCCCTCAAATACATCTCGCATAGCCTCAAATATTATCAGCAGACCCATTCCGCCTGCATCCACAACACCTGCTTTAGCAAGTGCCGGCAGAAGCTTGGGTGTCTTATCAAGAGTGATCTTTGCCTGTGCGCATACATCAGCCATGACAGCCCGTGGATCATTTGTGGACTTCAGTGTTTCCCTTGCCTTTTCAGCCGCTTCCCTCGCCACCGTGAGTATAGTACCCTCAGTGGGCTTCATTACCGACTTGTACGCGCCCTGAACACCAAGTTCCAGCGAATTTACAAGATCTTCGGCACCCATCTCGCTCTTTCCTGCAAGACCCTTTGAGAATCCTCTGAATATAAGAGAAAGTATAACGCCCGAATTTCCTCTTGCACCCCTCAGCAGACATGATGCCGCTGTGCTTGCAACAGTACTTACAGGTACATTATCACCCAGATTCTCAAGTTCAGCCACCGAATTATTTATCGTCATGGACATATTTGATCCCGTATCACCATCAGGCACGGGAAATACATTGAGCTCGTCCACAGACTTCTTTTTATTTGTGATACTGTGCGCACCGCTGATAAAAGCACGGCGCAGCATATTTCCGTTTATCACTGCTTGCTCCTCCTAATCAAAAGATATGAACAGACCCCATAACAAAAAAATTATCAATCAGTCATCTCATCAACATAAACGTTAACAGACTTGACCGTTATACCTGCTTCATTTGTCAGAACATAATTGACCTTATGTATGATGCTGTCAACAATAGCGCCGACATTTACACCGTAAGTAACAGTTATATGAAGGTCTACGACCAGTTCGTCGCCATCCTGCGAGATTATGACTCCCTTAGTGGTATTCTGGCGTTTCAGCATAGCATTTACGCCCTGCTTTGCACCATATACGTTAAGTCCCGCTACACCAAAGCAGTTTTCAGCAGTGTTGGATATGAGCTGCCTCAGATATCCTGTAGATATGCCGATAGTACCAAGATGATTTTTTATTTTGATCATACAAAAGCCTCCCTCGGTCAGATAAAATCTATTTAAACTACATTATATCATATACCTTCGGATTTTTCAAGAGATTTAAAAAATATTTTATCCGTTGCTCACCTGAGTTCCATAAATGATGACCTGAGGTACATTTTAGACAGATTTTTTTGTACAGGCTGTAAACACATTTTTAAATCATATAAACATGGTAGGAAATACTGCACAAAGTCACACCACCAAATCATGGAAACATTTGTCTGAATAAGATAAATACGATAAACCCTATTGACTTAGTGGGATATATATGTTATAATACATCATATCATACTAAACAACTCGGAAATATTCTTTGAAAGGACGTTTGTCATGTCAGAATTATTAAAGATAGAAGATCTGGCTGTTTCAGCTGAAGATAAGGAGCTGCTTCACAGCGTAACGATCACAATAGGTGAAGGCGAAACTCATGTACTCATGGGACAGAACGGTGCAGGTAAATCAACACTCGGCTGTACTATAATGGGAAGCCCCGAGTACAGGGTAACAGGAGGAAAAATATACTTTGAAGGCGAAGATATCACCGGTCTTTCCGCTGACAAACGTGCAAGACTGGGATTGTTCCTGTCATTTCAGAATCCAATAGAGATACCCGGCATCACCCTTGCTGAATTTCTCAGAAACGCACTTGAACAGACCACAGGCAAGCGCATAAAGCTCTGGGATTTCAAAAAGCAGCTAAAGGCAGCCATGAAGGTGCTTGATATGGATGAGAGCTACGCAGACCGTGACCTCAATGTAGGTTTCTCGGGCGGCGAGAAGAAAAAGGCAGAGATACTCCAGCTGCTGATACTTCAGCCTAAGCTTGCTATACTTGACGAGACCGATTCCGGTCTTGATGTTGATGCAGTAAAGATAGTATCCAAGGGCATTGAGGAGTACCGTCGTTCTGTAGGCGGTTCACTCATCATAATCACCCACAATGATAAGATACTCGCTTCCCTCAACGTTGACAAGACACATATCCTCGCTGACGGAAGGGTAGCAAAAGAGGGTGACGGTCATCTGGCATTCGAGGTGCTGGAAAACGGTTTTGAGAAATATATCGGTGAGGTGTGAAAATGAGCAGCAAGACACAAGTTACGGATATCGACCGTTCGCTGTATGATTTCCGCTATGAAGAAGATGAGCGGGATTTCTTTGACAGCGGCATCACACCCGATATCATAAAAGAGATATCCGAAGAAAAGAACGACCCCGAATGGATGAAGGATTTCCGCCTGAGATCATTGGATATATACAGCAGGACCCCTATGGTGAAATGGGGAGCTTCAATAGAAGGGCTGGATGTTGACAATATAGTAACATATATACGTCCCAAGAGCCGTATGAACACGGATTGGAACGATGTTCCCGATGATATAAAGAACACCTTTGAAAAACTGGGCATCCCTCAGGCTGAGCGTGAATCCCTGGCAGGTGTCGGTGCACAGTACGACAGCGAACTGGTATACCACAATGTTCGTGAAGAAGTTGCACAGTCAGGGGTAGTATACACCGATCTTGAAAGCGCTATGCATGATCCCAAATATGCTGAGATCATCAAAAGCCATTTCATGAAGCTGGTACCACCCACAGATCATAAGTTTGCTGCGCTCCACGGCGCGGTATGGTCAGGCGGTTCATTCGTATATGTACCAAAAAATGTACGATTGGAGATACCGCTCCAGTCATATTTCAGGCTTAATGCAAAAGGCGCCGGTCAGTTTGAGCATACACTTATAATACTGGAAGAAGGCGCTTATCTGCATTTCATCGAAGGCTGCTCTGCCCCGAAATACTACGAGGCAGGTCTGCACGCAGGCTGCGTTGAGCTGTATGTTGGCAAAAACGCAACACTGCGTTATTCAACAATTGAAAACTGGTCCAAAAATATGTACAATCTCAACACCAAGCGTGCGATAGTCGATGAAGGCGGCAGGATCGAATGGGTATCGGGAAGCTTTGGTTCTCATGTAAGCTATCTGTACCCCATGAGCATACTGAACGGCAGAGGCGCAAGTGCTGAGTTCACAGGCATAACCTTTGCAGGCGAAGGTCAGGATCTTGATACAGGTGCTAAGATAGTCCATAATGCTCCTGATACTTCTTCGTATATGAATACTAAATCCATAAGCAAATCAGGCGGCAAAAGCACTTTCAGGAGTGCGGTAGTCGTTAACGAAAAGGCAGAGGGCAGCAAGTCCTCCGTCAACTGTGAATCCCTCATGCTGGATCGAATATCACGTTCTGATACCGTACCCGTTATTGATGTAAAGACCGATAAATGTGATGTGGGTCATGAGGCAAAGATCGGCAGGATAAGCGATGAAGCTATCTTCTACCTGACCTCCAGAGGTCTTTCGGAGGAAGATGCAAGGGCTATGATAGTACGTGGTTTTGCTGACAACGTATCAAAAGAACTGCCCCTTGAATACGCAGTGGAGATGAACAATCTTATCGGACTTGAAATGCATGGCAGCGTCGGCTGAGGAGGATAGAAAATGGCAGAAACAAAACTGAATATACTCCCTGTACCGACCTTCGGAAGTCTGGGTGTAAACTATGTCACACGGGATATCTCAGGATATGAGACCAAGGATATAGTCATCAGCAGCGGCAGCAGTGAGTCGGTGGTGCAGTATATAGATTCCGATACTGAAACTAATGTAGATATCAAAAGCAATGCAAAGCTTAAACTTATACAGCTTTTCGACAGCAAGAAGAAATGCATATCAAAGCTGGGCATATCCCTTGAAGATAATGCGGATATCGAGCTTATACAGCTTTATCTTGGCGGCGATACCGTAAGCGAGATAGCAGCACGCCTTGACGGAGCAAAGAGCGTATTCAACGCAAAGATCGGTTATCAGCTGAACGGCGAGGACAAGCTTGATATCAACCTGATAGCTGAACATACAGGCAGAAAGAGCAGTTCGGAGATAATGGTCAACGGTGTTCTCAATGACAATGCCGCAAAGACCTTCAAGGGCACCATTGATTTCAAAAACGGTGCAGTCGGTGCACAGGGCAGCGAAAAAGAGGACGTTATTATGATGAGCGAAAAGGTACGCAACAAAACTGTACCTGTTATTCTCTGCGCTGAGGAAGATGTTGTCGGTAATCACGGTGCGACTATCGGCAGGATAGATGATAAACACGTATTTTATATGAAGTCGAGAGGTATTCCCGAAGAAAAGATATATGAGCTTATGGCAAGGTCAAAGCTCGCACAGATCATCGCGCCTATAGATGATGGATCTGCAAAGAAACGTATATATACTGCGCTCGGATGGGGTGAAGATATTGAGTGAATATAATTACAAGCAGGATATCCCGGTATTTGATGTATACAAGGATCTTGTTTATTTAGATAACGCAGCTACAACACAGAAGCCCCGAAAGGTACTGGAAGCTGCAGAGAAATATTACCGCGAAGAAAATGCCAATCCACTGAGAGGGCTTTATGAGCTCAGCGTAAAGGCTACTGATGCTTATGAAAATGCCCGTGAGGCTGTTCGCGGATTCATAGGTGCTGCAAGCACTAAAGAGATAGTATTTACGCGCAACGCAACTGAGAGCCTTAATCTTATAGCATACAGCTGGGGCCGCACAAATATCCGCAAGGGCGATGAGATACTTGTTGCTGTATCAGAGCATCACTCCGACCTGCTGCCATGGCAAAGACTCGCAGCTGATACCGGTGCCGTACTTAAATTTCTTGAATGCACAAAGCAAGGAGAATATTCAGCAGATGATCTTAAAGCTGCACTTACAGCAGACACTAAATTATTCGCCATAGCACAGGTATCCAATGTGTTCGGCAGGATAAATCCGATAAAGACATTTGCTGAGATATGCCATAATAACGGCACGCTGATAGTTTGCGACGGTGCACAGAGCGTTCCTCACATGGCTGTGGATGTAAGGGATCTTGATGTTGACTTCCTTGCATTTTCGGGTCATAAGATGTTCGCACCTATGGGTATAGGTGTACTTTATGCACGCGAGGAGCTTCTTCAGAATATGCCTCCCTTCCTGTATGGCGGAGAGATGATAGAGTATGTTACCAGAGAAAGCGCAACATTCGCAGAACTGCCGCACAAGTTTGAGGCAGGCACTGTAAATGTAGGCGGTGCAGTTGGTCTGCACGCAGCAATAGACTATATAAATAGTATAGGTATGGAAAATATAGTCAGACGTGAAAACGAACTTACCGCACTGGCATTCAATGAGATGAAGCGCATCGGTAATATAAACATAATAGGCTCTGATAAAGCGGAGGAACACCACGGAATAATCTCATTCACAATTGAGGGTGTACACCCCCACGATATCGCAGCCATATTCGACAGCGAAAATGTAGCTATAAGGGCAGGTCATCACTGTGCCCAGCCGCTGCACCAGCACTTAGGTGTACAATCTTCTGTACGCATGAGCCTGGCATTCTACAATGACGAACACGACATCGCGAGGTTCATCGAGACCCTTGGCAGCGTAAGGAGGCGCATGGGATATGTCGGATAATTTTTACAATGAAGTACTCATAGATCATAATCTTCATCCTCAGCATCTTCATGAACTTCCCTGCGCTACCTGTTCAAATGCAGGGCTCAACCCTACCTGCGGAGATTCGCTTACCCTTCATCTTTCAATAGAATCAGGCATAATAAAGGACGGTTCCTTTACAGGTGTTGGATGTGCGATATCTCAGGCTTCCACCGATATCATGCTTGATCTCATCATAGGCAGAACACCCGATGAAGCAAGACATCTGAGCGACCTTTTCGGCAGAATGATAAACGGAACCATATCCGATGAGGAACTGGAAGAACTTGAAGAAGCAGGTGCGTTACAGAATATCTCTAAAATGCCTGCAAGAGTCAAGTGTGCTACTCTCGGCTGGAAAACACTTGAAAAACTTCTGGACGAGAATATCTGATGACCCGTACTGATGCATATATCAATATATCTATTATGAGGAGCATTCATGGAAAACGAACTTTTTTTCAAAGGAAAATTCGGTATTGAACGAGAAACACTTCGCGTGGACAAGGATCTCAGGCTGTCGCAGACACCTCATCCTTTTACTGATACCGCCAACATCACCCGTGATTTCTGCGAAAATCAGATAGAACTGATAACCTCGGTCTGTTCAAGTGTACAGGAAACTATTTCTGAACTTGAAAAGCTGGACAGGACAGTCAGAGATACACTTGACAAATCCGGCGAGATCATCTGGATGTATTCAAATCCGCCCCATATCGCAAGCGAGGACGATATCCCCGTGGCTAATTTCACAGGCAGGCATTCCGAGAAGCGCCGCTACCGCGAACAGCTTGAAAAACGCTACGGAAAACGGCTCATGCTGTTTTCGGGGATACACTTCAACTTCTCCTTCGATGACGGGTATCTGCATACCCTGTATAAGGGCGATGACTTTTCTGCATGGCGGGACAGCTTTTATCTCAGGCTTTATAAGCAGGTAAGCTTTCACAGCTGGCTGCCTCTTCTGCTGACGGCTGCAAGTCCCATATATGATCGTTCACTTGACGAAGACGGTGCAGCAGGTGCAGTGCTTGGTAAATATTCATCCGTCAGAAGCAGTGAACGCGGTTACTGGAACAGCTTTGTACCTATACTCAGATTCGGCAGTCTGGCAGACTTTGTGGAAAGCGTAAAGGAATACGTTGACAACGGAAGCCTGTTTTCCGCAAGTGAGCTTTATCTTCCCGTAAGGCTGAAACCCAAAGGCGTAAATCATATAGATAATTTTGCAGGCGGGGTCAGCCATATAGAACTGAGAATGTTTGACCTCAACCCTACAGAAGATCTGGGAATCGATGCAAATGATCTTGAGTTTGCTCATCTGCTTATAATGTATCTTTCATGTCAGCCCGATCTCGATTTCACACCCGAACGTCAGGTACAGGCTGTGAAAAACCACCAGAACGCCGCACTTTACAATCTTGACGGCGTAACGATAGACGGCGTACCGATACTTGAAAAAGCTTCTGAGATACTTGATAGTATGGAAGAATTTTTCAGGAGTAATACTGATGCTGTCGGTATAATAAGATATGAAAAAGACAAACTGAAAAACAGACTCTGTGAAAGAATAAAAGTCTGCGGATAGAGGTGATGATATGTGCGAGCTGTTAGGTTTTTCAGCAGCCCGGAAAGAAGATCTTTCTGATCTTCTTCGTGAGTTTTTTTCTCACAGCGAAAAAAATCCCCACGGGTGGGGCATGATGTACGATCCCGATCGCAGGATCATCAAAGGCGCCGGAAAAGCCTATGACAGCAGCGAGCTTTACGAACTGCTGGAGAATATTTCTCCTCAGGATACACTTCTCGCACATATACGCTATGCAACGGTCGGCAAGATAAGGATAGAGAACTGCCATCCTTTTTCCGGGAGAGATATTTCAGGACGCGAATGGACACTGATCCACAACGGTACCATATATTCTGGAAAGGATTCGTATAAATATCTGAATAAACAGATCGGCGATACCGACTCCGAAAGATTGTTCCTGTCATTCATGGATACGATGAATGATGCGATCTCAAAGGGAAAGCTCACCGAGCGCGAACGTTTTGCTGTTGTTGACCGTTTCATTACAGACAACGCCCCGAGGAACAAGCTCAATCTCATCATTTACGACGGTGATCTGATGTATGCACATAAAAATCTGAAAAATACCCTTTGCATCAAAAGATACGGCAAAGGTACACTGATAGCGACCGTTCCCCTTGATGACAGCAAGTGGGCACCGTTCCCCATGGCTCAGGTCATAGCTTTCAGACAAGGCAAAGTGGTCTATAAAGGGGAACGCCACAAAGGGATATTTGTCCCCACACTGGAATATATCACAGCGCTTGATGCTATGAATATATGATATCGGTACAGACAATATCTCAAAACGGAAGGAGCATAGTAAATGAAGATCTCAACAAGAGTTGAATACGGGATCATAGCACTTGCAGACATAGCGATAAACGGTGCCAACGGCAAGACCGTTTCATCATCGGATATATCCGAAAGACAGGATATATCTCAGAAATATCTGGAGCAGATTATCATAAGCCTGCGTCAGGGCGGATTTGTAAAAGGTCAGAAAGGCTCGCGCGGCGGATATATGCTTTCTCGTCCTGCCGAGAAAATATATCTTTCTGAGATTCTCAACGCACTCGACAACAGCATCCTTGCCGATGCTTATGAGGAAAGCGAAGAGAATACAGCAGGGATGCGTAACTCGGTAAACTGTTGTCTTTGGGACAAAATAAACAGCTATATGCGCAGCTTCACCGAACAGATGACCCTTGCCGACCTGATAGCGGGACACAAAGAAAACACTGAGGATCCCGAGATCAATATGTACTATATATAATATAAACCAAATATATGAAGATAAATATGACAGGAGGAATACATTATGCCATTAAGACTTAAAGAATCTCTTCCCGTCATCGAAAAGCTCAAAAAGGAAAACATTTTTGCGATGACGGAAGAACGTGCAAGCCATCAGGACATCAGAGAGCTGAAAATAGCTATACTCAATCTCATGCCCGATAAGGAGAACACTGAACAGCAGCTTCTTCGTCTGTTGTCAAATTCGCCTTTGCAGATCGACGTAACTTTTGTAAGACTCGTATCACACAAGTACAAAAATACTCCGCTCTCATATCTTCTGAAGAACTACTGCCCTTTCTACGAGATAGAGAACAAGTACTTCGACGGTCTGATAATCACAGGAGCTCCCGTGGAAAAGCTGGAGTATGAGGATGTGGACTACTGGGGCGAACTGACCTCAATAATGGAGTGGGCAAGGCTCCACGTTACATCTACGCTGTATCTTTGCTGGGCAGCTCAGGCAGGTCTTTATTATCACTATGGAGTTAATAAATTCGATTACGATAAAAAGCTGTCGGGTATATACGAACATACTGTGACTGATCCTACAGATGAGCTGGTAAGAGGCTTTGATAAGAACTTCTATGCTCCCCATTCAAGGTATACAGGAATATCCAGGGATGATATAGAAAAGAATCCCGAACTTACCATACTGGCAGGCTCAGAAATCACAGGTCCTTATATCATATCCGACGGCGGAAGCAATATATTCGTCAACGGCCATCCCGAGTACGATCTCTATCGTCTGGCTGAGGAATACATACGCGATACCGATGCTGGTCTTGATCCCGATATCCCCGTGAACTATTTCCCCGATGATGACCCCGACAACGAACCCGTCAGCCGCTGGATCTCAGCATCCAGTCTGCTGTTCTCAAACTGGCTCAACTATTTCGTATATCAGATAACTCCATACAAATTCTGATCACACCTGAGATCCAATAATATATACAACTCCCGGAAACGCATAGTTTCCGGGAGTTTTTTGTTATTACTTCCTGCCATTCCATATTTTCTATCATTAGCCGATCGTCTTTTGACCAAGATCTTAGACTCTTTCGCCATCACCTCACCCTTCGTCAAATTCATTGGCTCGGGAACACTAGCAGCATACTCTATCCGCTTAGCCTTTGCCTGTTCATTCATCCAATGCTTTGTATGAACGTTCTGCCTACCTTTCTCCGAAGCGTATGACACATCGCAGGTGCAATCATCATGCCGCCTGCACACATCTTCGAGGGACTTCATCAGGGCATCAGTATCTATTTCCTTTCAGAAAAAAAGCGGCGGGAAGCTATCGAACTTCCCGCCATGCTATTTCTATACCAGCTTATCCTCAATAAATCTGTTTAGTACCGCGTCAATAGGTCCGCTTACCTCAAACACTCTCACTCCCCTGCCTATGAGGTATGCTGCTGCACCCTCACCTATCTTCTGGACCAGTACTGCGTCACAGTCCGCGAGAAGTTCGATGATCTTGTCAAAGCGTGTAGTGTCATGCCCAAGTGTCTGTTGTGTAACTGCTACTGCATCACGCACATCACTGAATGTGTATCCGTCTTCGCCAAGATCATAAACCCTGAAAAACTTTGCGTGCCCGAAGTGTTCGTTGACGGTGAATCCGTCAGAAGTTGCTATTGCCAGTCTTGACATAGTATCATTCCTTTCAAAAATATCTCCTGCCGGGTGACAGGAGATATTTTCTTTATTTATATGTTGCCAATGAGGTATTGTAGATGTCCTCTATTACTCTCAGACCGCCTGTATAACCAACGTAATTTGTAGTCAGCACTATGCGGTAAGGTGTGGGGCAGGCTATCGAAAGAAAGTCTGCGTCTATTTCTCCTGCAAGTTCCTTGTCCCAGCCGCTGCCGAGTATAAGTCCTCTTCCCTTGTGTTCAAGACCTCTGATAACGTCCTGCATTGCACCTGCATCTGGATCAAAGTATACAGGTATATCACGCTTGTCAGATACCGACTTTATCTCAGCTTCTATCTCGTCCTGATACTTCTTGGGAACATTGTCCACAATGAACTGCTCCTTGGGAACTACACCTGTTTCATGAAGCAGGAATTTGGTAAGACCAACTACATATCCCGAATCATGCAGAATATGTGCATAGGAAGGCAGACCGTAACGGAATTCCAGCAGGAATGTTGCCAGATTGTCAAGCTCCTCGTAGTAAGCCTTTTCTTCCTCCTCAATGAACTTCTTAGCTTTCTTCTCGTCTATCTCTGCGCCCTGTTCAAGTGCGAATGCAAGCACGCCGTTCAGGAACTTTGTAGTCTCGTTTGCACCGATAGGCAGATAGCCGAACTTGAAGTAAGGCTGACCGTATCTTCTCTGAAGATTCTTTACTATGGGCTCACCGTACCAGGGAGATACGAACACATTGAAGTTCGCCTTGGGTATGGTCTGCCATTCCTTTACACCGCCCGAGTGGGGTCCGAAAAGGATATTGACTTTCAAGCCCAGACCTTCAAGCAGACGCTTGTACTCTTTAAGGTTGCCCTTCCAGAACTGATCCTGATAGGGTATGGAAGCTATAACGTTAACAAGATTTTTCTCAGAACGAGAAGGATTATCATCTTCAAAACGGCTTACGTACTGATCGATGATAGCATTTACCACAGCCGAATGTGATACATAGTTGTTGGATTTGAAACCCGAAGTTTCAACGTGAACTATGGGTCTGTCCTCCTCAAAAAGGAACTCATCCGTTACGCTTGCAACGTCATCACCTACGATACCTGCGGTACATCCCGTGACTACTACCTGCAGGTCTGTATCAAGCACCTTGTAGGTGTTCTTTATAATATTGCGAAGTCTGTCGGTACCACCGAATACTACTTCCTTTTCGCTGAAATTAGTACAGGGTGCGGTTTCACCGCCTGCATAGCCTGCCGAACGCTCAAAAAAGCCCTTTATCATAACTCCGCAGCCCGGTCCTGAATGAAGTATCGGTACAGCGCGGGGGATAGCTACTACAGTCTGCAGTGCTCCGATGGCACAAGTGTAGCGCTCCTGTTCAATAAGTCCTGCCATATATTATTTCTCCTTTACTTTCCCAAGAATGTATAAGGCTCCTGCTCAAGCCACCATTTGGTATAAGGGTTTGTTGAATGCTTAGCCAAATTCTTTACGAACTCATCGTTCTCGATGGTTTCGAGTATTCTCTCACCGTAGTTTACAAGACCCTCATAACCCATACCGAAATGCTCATCGCCTACCAGCAGCGAGGGTATACCAAGCTTAGCGCCCCAAAGGGTCATGCCGCCGTGACGTGCCAGAAGTATATCGGGCTTGATGCGGTTGAGTACGTTCACAAGTTCAAATTCCTGCTTGTTGCAGACATTGTAGTTTGGCACATCGCCGTAATCTGCAACAGTATGGCTGAGTGTATCTGCACGCTCGTCCTCGTTATCGTACTGAGGATCATGGTGGAATATTGCAGCGCCCTGAGGTTCCATACCCAGTTCTTTCAGCAGTGCCAGCAGAGAATGTCCGTGGGAAGCACCTGCTGTAACGTAAGCGGTCTTGCCCTTCAGCTTCTCACGCAGAGCTTCTATCTTTGGCATATATTCAGCCTTCTTGCGTGCAAGGAATTCTTCAACTTCCTTTTCCTTGCCGATTATCTGACCAAGCTCCCTGAACCAGCGGTCTGTCTGTGCAATACCGTAAGGAGGTGAATTACGTATCTCAGGTACACCGAAGCCCTGCTCCAGCGCAGCACCAAGATATGAACCAAGTGTTGAGCAAGCCTGTACAGTAAGTGCAGCTTCACTTGAATAGCTGAGCGAATCAACAGTCGCAAAAGGAGTAATATAGTTTGGCTCATATCCGAACTCAGCAAACCACTCACGGAAAATATCACTGCCCCAGAAGTTGATAACATTGATGATATTTCTCTTCTGTCTTGCAGGCTTGATTATCTTTCTGGCGATGCCGTGGTATCCCGCATCGAAGCCCGATGTCCACATCTTTGAACGGAAGCCCTCGCAGAATACTGCAACAACCGGTATACCAAGCTCTTTCTGAGCCGCATTTGTTACGCTCTCAACATCATCACCGATGATACCTGCAGCACAGGTAGTTATAACGAATATCGCACTTGGCTTAGCACGCTTGTGTACCTCGCGTATAGCGGCTTCAAGCTTCTTGCCGCCGCCGTAAATGGTATCCTTTTCTTCCAGATTGGTAGAGTAAATCTTTCTCTGTGTGGGATGTTCAAGCTGTCTGAGGTATGCATTAACACGGTAGGTGAATGCAAACTCATGCAGGCAGGTCGAGCATCCGACAGGACCGTGGGAGATTATCGCAGCGTCCTGGATAAGGGTCAGTGTACAGGCTGCATTTGATGTTCCGCAGCCAAGGCACTGGCTGAAAGAACGATTCTTGTCCTTCATCTTGCCGCCGCAGGCAGCGCAGGCATCAACGAGTTCTTTAGCTGTTCCCTGAAATCCCGTGATCGAGTTAAGACGTATCTCACGGATCTCGACTTCGGGTATATTCAAATTGACTTTACTCATCTTTATATCTCCTTCATCAGATCTTGTAATCGTCCTTCAGGTCATCCATCAGACCATATTCAACAAGTATCTCCTCAAGTCTTTCCTGAGTCATGGGCTTGGGTATTACGAACATATCGTTCTGCTCGATCTTCTCAGCAAGTGCTCTGTATTCGTCAGCCTGCTTGGACTCGGGGAAGTGCTGGATAACTGTCTTCTTGCGTATCTCTGCACGCTGTACATCGTTATCACGGGGAACGAAGTGGATCATCTGTGTACCCAGTTCCTTAGCGAATGCTCTTACCAGCTCAGCCTCACGGTCAACGTTTCTGGAGTTGCAGATGATACCGCCCAGACGAACGCCGCCCTGTCTTGCATATCTCGCGATACCCTTTGAGATATTGTTTGCTGCATACAGCGCCATCATTTCGCCGGATGCTACTATGTATATCTCCTTAGCCTTGCCCTCACGGATAGGCATTGCGAAACCGCCGCACACAACGTCACCGAGAACATCATAGAATACATAATCAAGATCTTCGGTATATGCACCCAGTCTTTCCAGCAGACCGATAGATGTGATGATACCACGTCCTGCACATCCTACGCCGGGCTCAGGTCCGCCTGATTCTACGCACTTTGTACCCATGAAGCCCTCTTTGAGGATAGCGTCCAGCTCGATCTCGTCCTCACCCTGATCTCTCAGAGTATCCAGAACGGTCTTCTGGTGCAGACCGCCCAGCAGAAGTCTTGTTGAATCTGCCTTAGGGTCGCAGCCGACTACCATTACATTGTTTCCTCTTTCAACCAGACCTGCTGTCAGGTTCTGAGTTGTTGTTGACTTACCGATACCGCCCTTGCCGTAAATTGCGATCTGTCTTAATTCCTTTGCCATCTTACTTTACCTCATTTCATATAATTGATATATCGTATACCTTTGTGGTACTGTGATATATTCTTTTTTAACAACATATTAATTTTTCTACCCGTGTGAGAATGTATCCTTACGGGATAACCTCTTTAAGTTTGTGTATATCTTGCTTCCCAGATCTTCACCGCCGGGAATGCCTACCGCATCTGCGCGGCATCTCTGACAATGCCTGAAAACATCGATATACTTTGAAGCTTTCAGTACCGCTCTCTCGAACTCCATGCAGTCGGGTTCGCGGCAATCCTTCAGCTTTGCGTTCGGTATAAGCGGGATAATATTGTATATATCCGCACCTGCTTCCGCAACGGTCTTTGCCACTTCTTCGATATGATCACCGTTTATCTCGGGAACGAACACGGTGTTCACCTTTACTGTTATTCCTGCCTCGCTTATTATGCGTATACCCTTCAGCTGCTGCTCGATGAGTATCTCAGCGGCTTCAACACCGGTGTAGTGCTTGCCATGCCATACGATACCATCATTGAGCTGAGCTTCTATCTCAGGATCTACAGCGTTTACAGTCACCGTAAGTGAATCCACACCCACGTCAATTATCTCCTGAGCCTTTTCAGCCAGCAGCAGACCATTAGTGCTCATACACTTCACAAGCTGCGGAAACTCCTTCTTTACCAGCCTGAATGTTTCCAGCGCGTATGGACTTGCAAGTGTATCACCCGGACCTGCTATACCTGCTACGTGTATGGCAGGACATAGTTCAAGTGCCTTGCCGATAGCCTCTATGGCTTCCTCAGGTGAAATGACCGTCGAGGTAACACCCGGACGTTTCTCGTATGTATTTACGCTGCGCTCACAGAATCTGCACTGGATATTGCAGGTCGGGCTGACAGGCAGATGCATACGACCGTTGCCGCTGTTTGGTCCCTTTGCAAAGCATGGATGCTTTGTTGTCAGTTCTTCGTATGAGACCGCCATTTGTCCACCTCCCATTGTTTTTCTTCCATCAGCAGACATAGTGCCTGCTCTATACTCAGAGGGATCTGGTATACTCTTATACCCTGCTCCTCTATATACTTCTTAGCTCCCGGACCTGCTCTCTGAGCTACCACTGCGCTGACATCGCCAAGCGCATCCAGGGCTGCTGCAAATCCCGATACCTCATGTTGTCCGCCGTTACATGACGGTTTCACATCAACGTGACCGCCAATATCATAGTCGTCCTTCTCAGTATCGATCTCTGCGATATAAAACTTTTTTGCCGCACCGAAATGCTCGTTAATGTTTTCGCCGTCGCTGCTTGCAAATGCGATCTTATAAATCATCTAAACCATCTTTTCTCCATCAGCCGAATAATCCCGTGCTGAAATATCTGTCACCTCTGTCCGGCAGGACTGCAACGATAACGCCCTTTTCGATCCTCTTTGCCAGCTTCAATGCCGCAGCGGCCGCAGCACCTGAGGATGAACCTGCTATGATTCCCTCATTACGTGCAAGCTGTCCTACTGTCCTGAAAGCATCATCGTCATTCACCTTGATGACTTCGTCTACCAGACCTATGTCCATCGTTTCAGGTATAAAATCATTACCGATACCCTCAATATTATAATCGAAGTGTTCGCCGCCTCCTATGGTCGAGCCTTCGGGGTCTGCAAGCACGCCAACGATATTCGGGTCATGCTCCTTGAGGTATCTTGCTATACCTGTGTAAGTTCCGCCGCTGCCTGCGCCTGCGACGAAATGTGTGACCTTTCCGCCGATATCCTCCCATATCTCTCTGCCCGTATTCTCATAATGTGCCAGAGGATTGTTGGGATTCTTGAATTGCTCCAGTGATATCGAATCGGGTATCTGTGCTTTAAGCTCCTCAGCCTTGCGCACAGCTCCCAGCATTCCCTCAGCGCGGGGTGTATTTATCACCTCAGCCCCCAGCGCCCTCATAAGAGCTTGTTTTTCAGCGGAAAACTTAGTCGGGACTGTGAATATTACTCTGTAGCCTTTTCCAAGTGCTGCGAATGCTATACCGAGTCCCGTATTGCCTGCGGTAGCTTCTATAATAGTACTGCCCGGCTTTAAGCGTCCCTCTTTTTCAGCAGCAGCTATCATGTATTCGCCTATGCGATCCTTAACACTGCCCGAGGGATTATACATCTCCAGTTTACCATATATCTGTACATCGGGGGAGACCCCCATATTATTCAGCCTCACAAGCGGTGTGTGACCTATGAGGTCATGCATATTCTCATATATCATATCACTTTACCTCGCTTGCTTTTATTGCATTGTCAAGATCTTCCAGTATATCGTCTATATTCTCGATACCTATGGAAAGTCTTATCAGACCATCTGTTATGCCTACCTTTTTACGTATATCCTCAGGGATAGATGCGTGTGTCATGCTTGAAGGATGGCATACCAGTGATTCAACACCACCAAGACTTTCTGCAAGTGTGATAAGCTGCAGACTTTCAAAGAACACTCTGATATCGTAGTTGTCCTTCAGCTCGAAGGATATCATCACGCCGCCGTTCTTAGCCTGTTTCCTGTTCACCTCATAACCCTTGTCAGATTCAAGTCCCGGATAATGAACGCTCTTAACAGCTTCATGTCCGGTAAGGAATTTTGCAGCAGCCTCAGCATTAGCTACGTGCCTGTCAAGTCTTACTCCCAGTGTCTTGATACCTCTTATCAGCAGGAAACTGTCAAACGGAGGAAGTACTCCGCCTGTGGAATTCTGTATGAAAGCTATCTTTTCAGCAAGCTCCTTGGTCTTTACAACTGCAAGACCTGCAACTACATCACTGTGTCCTCCGAGATACTTGGTAGCTGAATGTACTACTATATCAGCACCCAGTTCAAGGGGTCTTTGCAGATAGGGGGTCATGAATGTATTATCAACTATCACCAGAAGATTATGCTTGTGAGCTATCTCAGCGATCGCCCTTATATCTGTTATTGTCATCAGAGGGTTTGCAGGACTTTCGATCAGTACTGCCTTTACATCCTCTGTGATATCCTTCTCAAAAGCAGCAGGATCATCAGTTTCTGATATCGTATAGTTTATACCGAAGTGATCAAATACCTGATTCAGCAGCCTGAAAGTACCGCCGTATACATTTGAGGATATCAGCACCCTGTCACCCGTATGCAGAAGACTGAGTACAGCAGTTTCAGCAGCAAGACCGCTCGCAAATGCAAATCCTGCATATCCTCCTTCCAGTTCTGCGATAAGTGCTTCAAGTGCTTCCCTTGTGGGATTGCCTGTACGGGAATATTCATATCCTCTCATCTTGCCAAGACCATCCTGCTTGAATGTTGAGGTCTGATATATAGGTACATTCACAGCACCCGTTCTTTCGTCAGTGGATATACCGCCGTGTATCAAAGCTGTTTCTATTTTTTTGTAACTCATATCTTTCATTCCTTTCATATTTTTCCTATGTGCTTGGTATGAATTAATGATACACGATAAATCCGATTTAGTCAACAGCGAAGCGTGATAACGTTATCACGTCTATGTTCCCCATGTCATGATTTCTATATCCCGGCGGGTGATTTCAGGATGTTAGAGTAAATAATTTTTTGATCAATTATTAATCTCGCCGTTACGGAGATAACGTTGTCACGCTGTATCCCCCTGAATACTTGCTTGTCTTCTCGCATCCGTCAGCACTTTTATATGTATTTGCCCAAATCCAGTGATAACGTTATCGTTTTATTGCAAGCATTATGCCGACGATCTGTCATCGGCATTAAACTTATATTTATATATAGTACTCAGGTTCGTTGAGCTCTCTGTAAGGCTGGCAGCTCTCACGTATGACCAGCGTACCTTCCACCTCCAGCCGCGATACTATTTTATGACCGCCTTTTATGCGGTCAAGCAGCAGCATCAGTGCGAACCTTACCATTTCGTTTTTCGGAAGTGATATGGTCGTCAGCATCGGCTTGGTATACTGTGCCGCCTCAATATCATCACTGGATATCACTGACGGTGCATACCCGCGTCCTCTTCGCCTGTTTAGAGCTTTCAGCATACCCACAGCCAGGATATCATTTGCACAGTATATACCCGTAGGCGGATCATCCAGATTGCTGAAATATTCCATAGCCGCGATACCGTTAGCCTCATTGGGCAGCGTATCGAAGATATGATCAATATCAGGTGAAAGACGGTTGTTTGTCAGCGCCGCCTGATATCCCGCAAAACGCGATTCATTATGGCAATCACCAACGTATCCTATTTTTGTGTGTCCCAGCTTTGCCAGATACCCAACAGCCGTCTGTGCTATCCTGCTGCCGTCACACAAGACCTCGTCCGCCTCGTAATTAGTTGAATTACGGTTTATGGAAACTATATTCTTTTCCTTGGTTTTAAGCAGCTTCAGCGCTCTGGCTGTAACCTTGCCTATCACAATCAGCCCGTCGGAATGCTGTCCCGATGAAGGATAAAGCTCATCTGTCAATATTTTTAGCCTGTCAGTCTTACTCAGCTTTTCATCAGAGAACTCAGCGTTATGCCATATATTACCTATTATACAGCTGCTGTTGCGAAGTTCCTTTTCCAGGGTCATCAGCATTTCTTCATAAAACGGATCTGTAGTTTCATGAGCAAATCTGGTCAGCAGTATATTCACGTGGTATATCTTGTCCTCATTCCTGCTGCCCGATCTAAGGGAACGTGCGCTCGCATTCGGTATATAGTTGATCTCACGTGCTGCTTCCAGCACTCGCTTTCTCACATCTTCGCTGGAGCATTTGTGGTTGGGATCACTAAGTATCCTGCCGACCGTCGAGACTGATACACCCGTCATTTCGGAGATCTTTTTCAGAGACACCCAAACACCCTCCTTTCCGCTATTTCATATCGGGATAATATGAATTATACCAAATATCTGGAAATTTGTCAACAGGATAAATGTTAACTTTTTTTAACTTTGCAGCATTGGATCCCTCAACTTCATTTCTTTATTATATATACATTTATAATAATAATTTATACCTCAGCTATTGGTATAGTTTAAAGCTATATCTATCTATGCATAATAAGTATTTTACTTTCACCTAATGATGTGATATAATATTTTATAGAAAATCATATAGGTTTAATATGATATTAAAAATCATGGTTATCCCTTTAACACACCACAGATAATTTACAATGCTGTCCAAATAAACAGACCTCAAAAACCGGAAAATATAGTATAATAGTGACAGGAAACGAAAGGAGCTGTCGCTATGTCAAAAAGATTTCCGAAACCTGAGATCACACTTGATGGGATATATTCAAAGTTCGCAGATGAAAGCTTTTGCAAGGATTTTCTGCTTGATATCCGCTTTGAAAAGGGCTTTGCCTGCCCGTTTTGCGGTGGCTCTGAGTACCGCAGGATAAGGTCACGCCATCTGCTGCGCTGCAAGTTCTGTAAAGCAGATATATCCGCCACAAACGGAACTTTTATGCACAGAACACATATTCCGCTCAGACTGTGGATAGTCACCGCATTCCTCATTATGAGCAACAAATGCAGTGTTTCTGCTGTTACGCTGATGAGGTCTTTGGGGGTGACCTACAAGACTGCATGGTACATCCTTCACCGCATCAGAAAAGCTATGAAATGCCGTGAAGAACGCTATTTGCTCGACGGAATCGTTGAACTTGATGACACGTATCTCGGTGCTCCGACTCACGGTAAAAAGCGCGGCAGAGGTACTGAAAAAGTCAAGATGATCGTAGCTTTATCGAAGAACGCAGCAGGAAATCCCGAGTACGTTAAAATGAGAGATGTGCCGAATTTAAAGGGTATAACTGTGGGTAGATTTGCCAGGGATAATATCCGCGCTGGCTCGAAGATCGAGAGTGATAATGCTCGAAGTTACAAGAAACCGTTGGCACAGAAATACTTCCATGTTTTTGAAACATATGATCCGACAAGCGGTCAGCTGAATTGGATGCATAAAGTTATATCAAACTTCAAAGCAATGATCATGGGAACTTACCACGGAAACGAAAAGATCCACACAGCGTTATATGCTGCCGAATACTGTTACAAATTCAACCGTCGTAAGCTGGGAAACAGTGCGTATTTAAGGCTTTTGGCTGCTTTGGTGCAGTGATCTTACTTGTGGTGTGTTAAGGGGATAACCATATTAAAAATTGGAGGAAATACACATGAATACATCTATAATCGGTTATCCCCGTATCGGCGGACTCAGAGAACTCAAATTTGCAAGTGAGAAGTATTTCAGAGGTGAGATAGATCAGGCTGAACTGGAAAAAGTTGCTAAGCAGATAAGACTTTACGATCTTGATCTTCAGAAGAAAAGCGGTCTTGACTTTATCCCTTCAAATGATTTCTCATACTATGACGGCGTACTTGATACAGCTTTCCTGCTGAATGCTGTTCCCGAGAGATATACCTCACTTGGTCTTTCTCCGCTTGATACCTTCTTTGCAGCAGCAAGAGGCTATCAGGGCGAAAAGGGCGATGTTAAAGCACTGGCTATGAAAAAGTGGTTCAACACCAACTATCACTACATCGTACCTGAGATCGACGATGCTGCAGATATCAAGCTGGCAGGTACCAAGCCTTTTGATCTCTTCAATGAGGCACTTGAGAACGGTGTCAAGACCAAGCCTGTTATCGTTGGTGCTTACACCTTCCTGAAGCTTGCGAGATATATCGGCAAAAAGACAGCCGCTGATTTTGTTGATGCAGCAGCTGCAGCATATTCCGAGATACTGAAAAAATTTGCAGATCTTGGCGCTGAGTGGGTACAGTTCGATGAGCCATCCCTCGTAATGGATATGACAGCTGAGGACAAGAAGCTGTTTGTATCTCTCTATGAAAAGATACTCTCTGCAAAGGGCAGTGTCAAGGTTCTCGCTCAGACATATTTCGGTGATGTAAGAGATGTCTATACCGAGCTCACTTCCCTCGCATTTGACGGCATCGGTCTTGACTTCGTAGAGGGCAAAAAGTCCCTTGAGCTTGTAAGGGCAAACGGTTTCCCCAAGGATAAGATCCTGTTTGCAGGTCTTGTAAACGGCAAGAATATATGGAAATGCAGCTACGAAAAGGTACTTGCAAATCTTGAGATCCTCAAAGCCAATGCAGGCGAGATCGTTATAAATACATCATGCTCACTCCAGCACGTTCCCGTTACCCTTGCAAATGAAAGCAAGCTCCCCGAGAACGTAAAGAAGCACTTCGCTTTTGCAGAAGAAAAGCTGGCTGAGATAGCAGAACTGAAGAAGATCACAAGCGCAGATGCCCCCGAAAAGACAGAGGAATATCTTGCGAACAAGGCTCTCCACAGTGAAGTACGTTCAGGTGCTAACGACGAGGTAAGAGCAAAGGTCGCAAAGCTGACAGATAAGGATTTCACAAGACTGCCCGCATTCGCAGAGCGTGAAAAGGTACAGAAGGAGCGTTTCAAGCTGCCTCTCTTCCCTACCACTACCATCGGTTCCTTCCCTCAGACCGCTGATGTTAAGGGCGCAAGAAAGGATCTGCGTACAGGCAATATCACCAACGATGAGTATGAGACATTCATGAAGAAGAAGATTGCTGAGTGTGTAGCACTTCAGGAGGAGATCGGTCTTGACGTGCTCGTTCACGGTGAGTTCGAGAGAAATGACATGGTCGAGTATTTCGGTGAGTGCCTTGATGGTTATATTTTCACCGAAAAGGCATGGGTACAGTCCTACGGTACAAGATGCGTTAAGCCTCCCGTTGTATGGGGCGATATATCCAGAGCAAAGCCCATGACCGTTAAGTGGTCTGTATATGCACAGAGCCTTACCTCCAAGCCCATGAAGGGAATGCTCACAGGTCCTGTTACAATACTCAACTGGTCATTCCCCCGTGAGGATATATCCCTCAAAGAAAGCGCACTGCAGATAGCACTTGCTATCCGTGAGGAAGTGCTTGACCTTGAAGCTAACGGTATCAGCATAATCCAGGTAGATGAGGCTGCACTCCGTGAGAAGCTCCCTCTCCGCCGCGCTGACTGGAGAGAAGATTACCTTGACTGGGCTATACCCGCGTTCAGATATGTTCACAGCGGTGTCCGCCCCGAAACTCAGATCCATACTCATATGTGTTACAGTGAGTTCGCTGATATCATCAAGGATATCGACAATATGGATGCTGACGTTATCACATTCGAGGCATCACGTTCCGATCTTACTATACTCGATGTTCTGAAAGAAAACAACTTCCGTACTGAGGTAGGTCCCGGCGTTTACGATATCCACTCGCCCAGAGTTCCCTCCAAGGAGGAGATCAAGGCAGCTGTGGCAAAGATGCTTGACCGTATCCCTGCTGAAAAGCTGTGGGTAAACCCCGACTGCGGACTTAAAACAAGAGGCACCAAGGAAACCGTTCCCAGCCTTACAAACCTTGTTAACGCTGCAAAAGAGGCAAGAAATGAAAACAGCTGATATTTTTAAAAATAAGACCGTTTTTTCGCTGGAGATATTCCCTCCCCGCCCTGACACCGATGAGAGCGTCATTTATGACACTCTCGATCACCTGACTGATATATCCCCCGATTTCATCAGTGTGACCTACGGTGCAGGCGGTGGAAAGAACGGCAGCAGAACAATAAAGATCGCATCAGATATACAAAACCGTTATGGTGTAGAGAGCGTTGCACATCTTCCCTGTATTGGTCTTACCAAAGAACAGGCACGTGTTATACTCGACAGTATGTCTGACAACGGGATCGAGAATATACTCGCACTGCGCGGTGATCTTCCCGAAGGCAGTACACCTGCAGGAGATTTCCGCCATGCAAGCGATCTTATCAGCTTTATAAAAGAAAACTACAGCTTCAATATCCTGGCAGCCTGCTATCCTGAGATCCATCCGGAAAGCAGGAATGCTGTGGATGACCTTCACTGGCTGAAGCATAAGGTAGATTGCGGTGCTGATCACCTTATCACACAGCTTTTCCTTGATAACAGCTATTTCTGTGATTTCAGAGAAAAAGCATTACTGGCAGGTGTTGATGTACCTATCGAGGCAGGTATCATGCCTGTGACAAACAAACGTCAGATAGAGCGTATGGTAAAGCTTTGCGGAGTAGATCTTCCTAAGAGATTCATTCGCGTTCTTGAAAAGTATGAGCACGATCCCAACGCGCTCCGTGATGCTGGTATAGCCTATGCCATAGATCAGATCACCGATCTTATTGCGCTGGGCGTTGACGGCATACATCTTTATACCATGAACGATCCATACGTTGCCCACAGGATATTTGATGCTGTGCATAATATGCTGGCGGTAAGATCATTAGTATCATAACATAATGCTATCTTATGTACCCCTGAATACTTAACAAAGAGTTCCCATTGGATGATCACACCAATGGGAACTCTTTTTACATATCATTTTCTTACACGTCTGTCAAAGGTACTGTAATAAGCCGCCTTATCATCAAACATTTTTGATTCTGCCAGGCGGATCAGCTCATTTATCTTCAATGATTTTCTTGTATGGTACTCATAACCTATGGCAGCATGATATCCGCGTTCTGTTATACTTATCCTGATATTATCTATACGTTTTTCGATCTCGTCACGATCAATATCTGCAGCAAACGCAACGAACTCGTCGCCGCCAACGCGGTAGCTGTCACGTCTTCCGAACTGCTTTTCTACACATTCTGCCACAAAGCAAAGCATCTCATCACCTGCTTTATGACCCTTTGTATTGTTAAGCTCATGCAGACCATTTGCGTCGATATATACGCAGCAGATAGCTTTTTTGAACATATTCTGATACTCAGTGATCCTCCATTCATAGCAATTGCGATTATTAAGTCCGGTCAGCTGATCAGTTTCACTCATAACCTTCAGTTTGTTCTCAAGAACATATCCCTTTATTTTGGCTCTGTATACTACAGCCTCAGATACTACCGATAACGCACCGAATATCACCGCATCAGTAACATCCACCGAAAGCACAGGATCAGTCTTGGTAATATGTGCCATTATAATGAAAGCAATTATATACGTCAGAAGGCTGCCTGCCATCCTGATAGGTCTGTCAACAAATATCAGCGGTACAAATATAAGCATGACCATGAAAGTTACGGTCTGTTCTTCGGGTCTGGTAATAGTTGCTATGGCGATGCCATATATAAGAAAGACAGATACTGCCATATATACCGAAACATACGAAAGGGCCAGCCATTTTTTTGCAGCAAGTGAAACCGCCACCTGTATCAGTGAGAACACCATACCAAATATAAATACGTTGCGCGAGGAGGAGAAACATTCCTTCGTGAATGACAGCAGATACATCGCAAATATCAAAACGGAGGCAACTGATGCGAAGAAAAATGCTATCGTTCGGTTTGATTCTTCAAGCCTTCGCTTTATCGAATCATAGCTTTCAGCATCGGTATCACCATATAATGCGAATCGTTTTATACGTTCAAGCATAATATCAACCCTCCGTATAATTTATTGACAAATCTTCATAAAAGTATTATAACAATAAATTAAAATTTTGTCAACCCCTCACAGTAATAAACACACAAATATACTTTCAAATATTACAAATATATAAAAAATCGACAGTTTCCGAAGAAACTGCCGATCTTTATAAAAGGACTGATCTTTAATTACTTAACTGTAACAGTTATAGCGTTCTTGATAGGATCAGTTGTATTCCACTTACCGTTAACTCTTGCAGCAACAGCTACCTTGTAGGTCATGCCGGGAGTAAGGTTCTTAGGAGTTACATAGCTGTTTGTGGTGATGTTAGTTGTCTGAACTCTCCACTTACCAGCCAGATATACAGCGATGCCGTACTTGTCAGCGCCCTGTACCTTGTCCCATACGAACTGGATCTGGTGATACTGAGTGCTGTAGTTAGCCTTTACGTTTGTAGGATAATCAGTCTTGATAGGAGAACCACCAGCATTATCCATCATGAATGTTGTCATCCATACCAGAGGAGCGTTCCAGTTGATGGTTACTTCGTTTACAGACCAAGACTCTGCGCTGTCTACGTAGCACTTCTGGTTAGCCAGTGTGCCTCTCTTGTAGCCCAGACCGCCGATGTAAGGATCCTGCATACCTGCACCAGGACCACCGGACAGAACGCCGTTAGGAGCCTTCGGGAAGGTAGGATCTACACCCTTAGACCAGAATCTGTGGTGAGGCCATTCCATAGTCTTGTCGCCGTAACCGGAAACATAGGAGAAGCCAAGACCGTTACGTCCGTAGATGTAGTCGAGAGCTTCAGCTGCACCGTTCAGGTACTTAGAGCCCTTAGAAGCATCATAAGCGTAAGCAAGTACCATTGCGTTGTTGATTACGAAGGAGTTTGAACCCCACTCATAACCCTTAACCTTAACACCAGCACCGATGTTGATAGCATCCTCGAATTCAGCCTCTCTGTAAGGAATACCCATGCCTTCCTTAGCCATCTGACCCAGGTAAGTATCACCAGCAGATGTGATAGAAGACTTAACAGCACTCTGCTCGGAAGGAGAGAGTCTGGAGGGGTTCAGGTACAGAGAAAGGGTACCCAGACCGGAAGTACAACCCCAGTTGAAGGAGCTGAATGAACCATTGTTCTCGCCGCCGCCCAGGTTAGTTGTCAGGCTGAATGCCTTATCCTTGCGGGAGTTATCGTTAGGATTGCTGTACTTCTTCAGGAAGTTATAGTATGTAGTATCGCCTGTTGTTGCGAAGAGCTCGCAAGCTGCCCAGTAAGCATCGTCGCCTACGTATGTATCGCCGTAAGCACCGCCACCGATAGCCTGATCCAGAGGAGCGAAGTAAGGATCGGTAGAAGAATCACCCTTCTTGATGTTCCACTTGCTCTCCTTAGCAATTATAGCCTTCCAGCTGTTCTGAGCGTTAGTCAGACACTCCTGTGCGAAGCTGTCATCAATGCCCTTCCACAGACGTGCTGCCTGTGCTGCGCAAGCGATCATGTTGAATGTAGCTGCATAGGTTGCGGGCTTAACTATACGAACTGTGCCCCAGCCCTTCTCGCCGTTCTCCATGGTCTCCTTATCATAGTCCCAAGACTTGGTAGCCAGACCTGTCCACTTGTGGTCGTGCAGCTTGTGATATACAAATCCGTCGCTGTCGATCATCTTGAACATCCACTCGAGCTCAACTCTTGCTTCATCCAGGATATCAGGAGCCTTGTTACGATTCTCAGGGATAGCTATAGTGCCGTTTGTCCACTTAGCAGCGGTACCGTTCTTCTTGGTGAACTCATAGTCATTCTGGAGAGTCCATACGGATATACCACCGTTAACAACGTACTTACCGTGGTCACCAGCATCGTACCAACCACCTGTACCGTCGATGGTCTTGCTCTTCTCAACGTCAGAAGCGTCACCAGCATAGGACTTAACCCACTTGCTCTGTACATAAGCTGTATCAGGGTTGTGGCCGTACTTGCTGTGAGACAGAGCGCTCTTATCACCGGAGGTGATGTACTGAGACTCTATCGGAACACCGGAACGGTTCTGATAATAGTAGTTCATGGAGTCCTTCAGCAGCTGCTCATTATAGATGCTGTCGCTGATCTCGAACTCATGGCTCTGGTTCATTACATACTGCTTTTTGGTCTGAGGATTTGTCCACATCAGCTTGTTGCCGCTGAGCTTGGTATCATTTACGCCCTTAGAAAGCAGTACCTGTGTGCCGGATACGCCAACAGTATCCTTAACAAATATAGTATAGGTACCAGTAGTCTTGAAATCAGAGAAATCAATGATATGTACGTAAGCGCCGCTGTCCTTCAGTCTTGTTACGCTTTCACTGCCCATCTGAACAGTAGTAGTCTTGCTTGTACCTGAATCAGGGTCAGCACCGAATACCTTTGTTGTACCGGTATACTTAACGTTGCCGCTCTTGTCTCTGATCTCATACTGCAGAGGTGAAGAAGCGTCAGTTACGTAAGAAGCCTTCTTAGCAAGGTTAGGATAGTAACCCAGCTGGTTCAGACGAACGTTGCTCTCAGGTCTTACAACACCCATCTCATTTTCTGGATTCCAAGTTCCGGGACCGATCAGAGAAAGATTATCGAACTTCAGAACTGTTCCGTTAGGGAAGCAGTCTCTGGGCTGATACTCACCCTGTCCGCCGTAGTGGAATGCCCACTCAGCAACGTCAACATCTGCTTCAGCAGTAAATGTTGCATCAAACTCGTTGTGACCTGCCTTTATCGGTACGCAGTCCCAGCACTGATTGAATGTGCCGTCTGTGTTGTTATTGTGCCATACTTCAACAGTTCCGCCGTAGTTACCGATCTTAGTGTAGATCTCACCGGAGGTAGAAGCATCAACTTCCCAGTGCACAGTATACTTCTGACCCTTCAGGATCTTGAGACCTCTGTGACGAAGCTGGAGATCCCATCTGGACTCGGGACCATCATTGTTTACGATAGTTACGTTGTAAGTACCGCCGCTGATGTCAAATTTCTGCTTAGCGGGGTTAGTCTCACAAGTGTGCCAAGGCAGACCTACGCCTGCATTGAAATCAGTCTGACCAAGCTCCTGACCAGCGAATACACTCATAGGAGCAATTGCTGCTGCTGTGGAAAGAGAAACTACTGTTGCCAGAAGACCGCTGGCGAATCTTTTCATTGGTTTCTGCATGGTTTTTAACCCTCCCTGAAAAAATAGATAAAATAGATCGAACACAGTTCTGCATCAGTGCAACTGCCGAAGCTGTCATTTTTAATATAAGAAATAAGGAAGTCCTCAACGGACCTGCACTGCCCTTTTTTCCTCTTGCTATTATTATAATATATTTCTCAAAAAAGTCAATTGTTTTGATTAAATTTCATTTACTTTAACGATTACGAAGGGTGTTATTTAGACAATACGTACAACTCCAAAATTGTAAAAAGCTAAGCAACAGCGTGTTTTTCGTACAGTATATTAAATCCGTGGATAATTTTTGTTAATAGGTTTGACCATCTGATTATATAACTTAAAATATTCATAATTCTCAATATTCTTTCAGCTCATCCTGTAAAGTAATATTACTATACATAACACCTCACATTTATCATCGTTTTCCCTGATCGCCTGATAAGCCCGATTTCAAGGCATTTCACGTTCAGATCACGGATGATCTCCCCTGTGGCAAAAATATTCTCTTAGCATATCTGAGCATAGATCATCCGTTTCAGCATATCATATTTTTATACTATGCTCAGAAAACGTTTAATATCGCGATCATGCGCTGAGCCACCATATATTTAAATTTTACAGACAAAACGGCAGCTCCCTCGGGAACTGCCGTTATATAGATCAACTGTTATATGGATCAATTACTTAACAGTAACAGTTATAGCATTCTTGATAGGATCAGTTGTATTCCACTGACCATTAACTCTTGCAGCAACAGCTACCTTGTAGGTCATACCGGGAGTCAGATTCTTGGGAGTTACATAGCTGTTTGTAGTAACATTGGTAGTCTGAACTCTCCACTTACCTGCCAGGTATACAGCGATGCCGTACTTGTCAGCGCCCTGTACCTTATCCCATACTAACTGTATCTGGTGATACTGAGTATTGTAATTAGCCTTTACGTTTGTAGGATAGTCATTTGTCTGAGTGCTGTTCTTCTGGGTCGTAACTGTTATAGCCTTCGAGTAGTCACCGTCATATTTGCCGTTGTTGTTGGCAAGAACTGCTACCTTGTAGCTTGTACCTGCTGCCAGACCGCTGAGTGTGTAGCTGTTAGCGGTAGTCTCAGCAAGACCTGTCCACTTGCCGTTCTTGTAGATGTATACGCCGTACTTGGAAACGCCGCTTACCTTGTTCCAGCTGATCTTTGCAGAGGATGTAGTTACACTATCGCACTTAACGGTAGGATTGCTTATTGTAGAGCCTGATTCGCCGCCGTTTCTCTTGAATACGTACTCAGAACCGCTTGCCTTAGTACCGTCGGGCTCAGTACCCCATACCAGTACGCCGTTAACATACATAGGTATATTCTGGTTGAGTGCACTATCGCTCTTGATATCGGTAGCTGTAGCTATTCCGCCCTTGTAAGACCAGTCGTTTGTAGGATCCCAAGCGCCTGCGGTAGACTTGCCGTTTATAGCATCGGGGATAGAGATCCTGAACTGTACTTCATCTCTGTGCTCGCTCTGACCAGTAGGCTGGATAGCTCTGCCGTCCTCGAACTTGACCTTAGCATAAAGTGTCTTGCCGGACTTATCGCCCTCGTATACATAAGGACCGCTTACAGTACCGTAGCCCTGCTCGCCTTCCTTATACTGCTGGCTGTTGCTTATTACCTTGATGTCGTCGATAGTCAGACCTGCGTCGAATATCTCGGAAGCATCAAAGAAGTATCTGTACTCTATGTCCTTAGCAACTCTTGCAGGCCAAGCGGTATGGTTCATAGCCCATGCCTTGATCTCGGAGTAGCTGTTGCCCTTGCCGTTAAGAACTGCTGCTACTTCCCATTCAGCCCACTTGGGAGTTTCCTTTACAGGGAAGTTATTGAGAGGCTTTCCGCCGTAATCGTCGATCATAGCACACAGACAAGCAGTGTAGCCTGCGTTATAGTCGATAGCAACCTCTGTATACTGGAAGTCAGCTACCTTGTAATCGCCGTAGTCGCCTGAACTGTCAGGACCGCCGATAAGCGCACCATAGAGAGTATGAGCATATTCTGTCTGCCAGCCTTCGTTTCCTCCGGATTCCTGACCGAGCTCGTTCCAGTGGTCGTCGTGTACGCCGGAAGCGGTTCTGTGGTGGATAGCCGTAGGAGACTTATCGCCCATACCGAGAACATAGCTGTAGCCCATTTCATTATCGCCAAAGCAGTAGTTCATCTGGAGATCGCCCCATTTGCTGAACTTATTCTCAACATCTGTACCCTTGAAGAGTGTATCAGAACCGAGCTTTGCAAGGAAAGCTGTAGTAGTTGCGTGACGCAGACAACCCCACTGGAACAGCCATGAAAGTCCCTTAGGTGTTATCTTGCCAAAGAAAGGCTTGGAATCCTCGCCCATCCAGTAAGTGAGGTGACGCTTTACGTGAGCAGTCCATTCCTTGTTGCCTGTTATCTGAGCGTAGAGGAAAGCAGCACCCTGTGAGGTATCGTCCCAGCAGAGACCCCATGTGAACTTACGAGCTGTATCCTGCTCTTCCTTGGGGAATAAGGGGATATAATCCTGTTCAACCTTGTTGAGATATGACTTATCGCCTGTTGCCTTGTAAAGCCAGAGAGCAGCAAACATACAGTCATCTACCCATGACTCGGTTTTATACATACCTGCCATACCGCCGATATCTGAACAGTCTCTTATCTGGTCAGCACCCTTGAAAAGGGACTTAGCGTGCTTGAGGTATTCGTTAGCTCTGTCGGGATCTGTATCCTTGAATACGAGATATCCTTCTGCAAGAGCAGCAGCAGAAAGTCCTGCAACAGAAGCATTTTCGATCACATCATACGGACGCTTCCAGTCACCGTTGTTGAGGTGATGTTTACGGAGATAAACTTCTGAGCTGCACCAGATGTTATGGTCAGTAGAACCGCCTTTGAAATCACCGATAGTTCCGACCATTTTTCCGTTGCCCATATCGCAGTTCATTACATAGTCAAGTCCCCACTGGAGATTGTTTCTGTAAAGCTCGCCCATGCCTGCATTATCGACAGCATCTTTGTACTCAAGATAGCCCCATGCAAGCATTGAAGCTGAATAAGCATTTGTAAGACAGAACTTGAAGTGGTCACCTGCATCGAACCAGCCGCCCTTTACGTAGTCAGTGTCGTTACCGTCCTCATCGACCATACAGTCGTCCTTCCACTGAACAGTGTTCCACTCGGGAAGTACACCTGACTGCTGTACCTCATAGAAGAACATCGACTTCTGGAGTGCCTCTGCATAGTTGTATGCCGAAGCTGCGTTTGCCGTCAGTACCGGTGAACTGTTCTGAGGCAGTACAGAGACCATTCCAGCTGCCATAACAAGTGCTGATACCGCTGCAGTGATTTTTTTGATCAACATTTTCCATTCTCCTCTCGAAAAAATAAGATTTTCCTTTTAGTCATTATGAATATAATATCCTTGTGTTTTTAAATTTTACTATATTATCTGCCTTTTGTCAATGGCTAAAATAATAAATTAAATATCCTAAAAAAACAAAAATACAGCACATTCACACAACTATCCCGCACAAAGTGCGTAGAATGCTATAATAGTTGTATTCTCGTCATGATTTCATATAACAGCAAATTTGAAAATAATTCATCAAAGATAAAACATTATACAAAAAACAACGTCCGACGGCAAACAGCACCGTCGGACGTTTTGTTCATATTTCCTCATTAAAGATACTTCTGTAAAAACACATCAATGACAACAGGTCTGGAGAAATAATACCCCTGATAGCTGTATATGCAGTATTGTCTTGCAAAATCTATCATCTCACGGGTCTCCATGCCTTCAAGGCATACATGTACCTGCAATTCTCTTGCGCAGCCTGTTATAGCCTTGATTATAGCCTGATTGGCAGTATTTGTCATTATATCCTTTGTAAAGCCGCGGTCGAATTTCAGTGTCTCAACCGAAAGATCACTCAGCAGGTTGAGTGACGAGAATCCAGTACCGAAATCATCTATCGCTATGCGAATCCCCAGTCCTTTCAGGAAATTTATCTCAGCCTGAAGATAGCTTTTTTCCAGCTGACGGCAGCTCTCTGTGAGCTCCATGCAAAGGTTTTTCGGCGGGAACCCTGTTTCCTTCAGTATCGCCTTTACGGATTCACGGAAAAGCGGATGCGACAACTGCGTATAGGCTATGTTCACATTAAGCGTGAAATCAGGATATTTTTCCACCATTATCATGCTCTCATTCATCGAACGTCTGAGTATCCAGCAGCCCAGTTCAAAAAAGCTTGGATCATTTTCAAGCATCGGTATGAACTCTCCCGGCATGACCGTACCAAAGTCCTCACTGTTCCACCTAAGCAGCGCCTCTGCCCCTATCAGCTCCTCCTTGTCTGATGACATCAGCGGCTGATAGCACATAAAGAACCCGTCATAATCATTCACCATGGACTTTCGCAGCGCACTCATAAGCCCGAGCCTGCGGCGTGTGGTGTCTTTCATATTGTTTTCAAATACGTACAGTTCCCCGTGATGTTCATGCTTTGATCTTTCAAGAGCATACCTGGCACTGCTCTGCACCGAGAACTCATCGTATTCCCCGTCAAGCAGCAGAGCCCCCGCAGATATACAGACGGGTATACGGATATTATCAACAAAAACATTATACTTCATCTCAAACTGTATCTTACGGTACAGATCGTAAATATACCCCACAGCTACGTCAGTAAGACAGCACGCGAATTTTGCACCGTCCATACGGTAGACCTTGCTGCGTGAACCTATCACGTTCTTCAGTACCATTCCGACCTGTTTTAGCACCTTGTCACCGAAGCTGTAACCGTACATATCGTTTATCTCGGAAAAGCAGTTTATACCTATCAGCAGTTCCACTGCCGTTTGACCCGATAGCTTGAGATCCCGTATGTCCTGCAGGAATTCATATACATTATACAGTCCCGAAGCCGCATCAACTCTCTCAGCTATACCATGGTTCTCAATAGAACCTATAAATATATCAGGCTTGCCTCGCATGACCTTGCCCTTGCAGGTACATATAACATACTCGCCGTCTTTGTTCATCGCCCTGTAGTCAACACAGTGATTATTTTTCACCCCACTGAGCACCGCATTTATATCATCCAGATACTTCTGCCTGTCCTCGGGATGTACATGGTTCGCCCATATCTCACCTGCATTTTCCGATATTCTCCGGGCAGACCAAAATATTCAACCGCTTTAGCTGACCATCTTGATAAACCCGAATCAAGATCGGTCAGAAAAATATAACCTCTCTCAGAAGTTTCAGCAAATCCTTCAAACAGACGGCTGTCAAGTATATCTATTGAATCCACATGATCTCCCCCCTCCGGTTATTTAGCTGGCTAAAGAACAAATAGTTCCCTAAGTTAAATTTATTATACCACAGTTCAAAAAAAATTTCAATATCTTTTTCGGTTATTTCATGTTTGAAATAACGTTTTTAGCATTTTGCACAATTTAATTAAACATTATCAAACTCGATATAGTCCCACATCCAATTTAAAAATATATATTTTTCCAATATTTAAAAATGATATGTTAATATTGTGTATGATACACCATGCTTGTCTATCCGCGCCTCAGGCAGCTGCAACAATATAGCTTTATACAATTTTTATGAGCATATATAACACTTTTCAGAAGAGGTATATGGTATAATTTCTATAGGCAGAAAAGGCTCTGAGCTTTCTGCCTATAATAATGTCATTAAATGAAATAACGATTTTTAAAAGGAGTGGATATGATGAAGATGCTGAATATTGTCAACGGTCCTCAGAACGTTTCAAACATTGTCCTCGGCTGTATGAGAATGCCTGCACTTGATGTGAAAGCTGCGGCTGATATGATAAACAGCGCATACAAAATGGGGATAAACTTCTTTGATCATGCAACCTGCTACGGTGAAGGTGAAGCCGAGACCCGCTTCGGTGACGCACTGCCGCTGACTGGTATAAGCAGAGATGATATAGTACTTCAAAGCAAATGCGGTCTGCATTTTGACCGCGGTGAGTTCGACTGGACAAAAGAAGATATACTGGCAAGTGCCGAAGCCAGCCTCAAAAGGCTCCGCACTGACCGCCTTGATGTACTGCTGCTTCATCGTCCGGACCTGCTGTTCGATCCTGCCGAGGTAGCCGAAGCTTTCGATAAACTGTATGACAGCGGCAAGGTGCTCCACTTCGGTGTAAGCAACATTACCCCGGGTCAGCTGGAACTCCTGAAAAAATATGTGCGTCAGCCGCTGGTATTCAACCAGCTCCAGTTCTCACTGGATCAGACCCAGCTTATCGACTGCGGACTATACATAAACAACCTTACCACAGACCGTTCAACCGACAGGGATAACGGCATCCTCGATTACTGCCGCCTCCACGATATCACCATACAGGCATGGTCACCTCTCCAGAAGGGTATGTTCGGCGGATGCTTCGTAGATGATCCCGAATTCCCCGAGCTTAACGCAGTACTGGCAAGGCTGGGCGAAAAATACGGTGTACCGAAAACTGCCATAGCGATCGCATGGATACTTCGTCATCCTGCAAATATGCAGGCTATCGCAGGCACTATGGATCCTGCTCACCTGAAGGATATCTGCGATGCTTCAAAGGTAACGCTTACACATAAAGAATGGTATGAGCTCTACCTCGCTTCGGGTAAGTTCCTGCCGTAACAGACTTAAAGGAAACGGTTTAACAGACCGTTTCTGCTTTTTACGAAAAGTTAATAATATATCATCAAATGCCTGTTGTAAACAGACAACGCCTATGATATACTTTTTCATTGGTCATATGTTTTTGGTTATAGGATAGAATTGTGAGGGGAAAATTATAATGAAGGATCTGACAAAAGGCGAGCCTACCCGGCTGTTGCTGCTGTTTGCCATACCCATGCTGCTCGGAAACGTGTTCCAGCAGTTTTACAATCTGGCAGATACAAGGATAGTCGGTCAATATCTCGGTGAAAACCCACTGGCTGCTGTCGGCGCTACGTCTTCGATCAACAACGTTATTATCGGATTCATGCACGGATTAACCGGCGGATTCAGCCTTACTGCCGCCCGTGCATTCGGTGAAAAAAATTATGATAAGCTCAAAAAGACTGTGGCTGCAACAGTGGTACTAGGAGGAGTGACCTGTATAGTGCTCACTATACTTAGCCTCCTGTTCATCGATCCCCTGCTGCACGCTATAAACGTGGAACCCGATATCTATAATGACGCTAAAAGTTATATAACAATGATACTCGCAGGAATGGGGATAATCCTCTGCTACAATGCTATGGCATCGCTGATGCGTGCTATAGGCGATACAGTCATGCCGCTGGTATTCCTTATATTCTCAGCATTCGGAAATATAATTCTTGATATACTGTTTGTAAAATATCTGAGGTTAGGCATAAGGGGCGCTGCCGCTGCTACTCTTATCACTTCCGGTATGTCGGCCGTTGCCTGTTTTATCTATATGAAGAAAAAATACCCGTTCCTCATACCCTCAGCTGAGCATTTCAAATTCTCACGCAAGTTTGCAGGTGATATGTACGCATCGGGCTGTTCTATGGGACTTATGAATTCCATGGTAGGTCTTGGCTCCCTTATAATGCAGGGTGCGATAAATAACCTCGGCAAAGATACCATCAACGCTCATATCGCCGCAAGAAAGATAAGTGAGATGTGCATGATGCCTATGATGGCATTCGGCGGTGCTGCTTCAAACTTCGCCGGTCAGAACTACGGTGCAGGAAAATACTCGAGAGTACGCAAGGGTTTTTACAGTGCCACCATGCTTACCTGGATATGGAGCGTATTCGCTATCATAGCTGTATACGTAGGCACACCTTTCTTCGTACAGGCAATAACAGGTCTGCATAAAGAATATATAATCAAAACAGCATCTCAGTATACCCATTTCAATTTCCCATTCTATTTCGTACTCGGTATAATATTCGTGTTCAGGCATTCACTGCAAAGTGTCAAGATAAAGCTTATGCCCACAATGTCCAGCTTTATCGAGCTTGTAGGAAAAATAGTCGTATCCTTCCTGCTGGCACCGAAGATAGGCTATAAGGCTATTATAATATCCGAACCGATCTCATGGCTGTTCATGACACCGGTGCTTATATGGGGATTTGTAAGCTGCAAACAGCTGAAAGAACCCGATGTTCCCGATATCGACTCAAAATCACTTGCAGGCGCAAAACTATAAAAAATGATCCCACAGTTTCCGTTATAGAAACTGTGGGATTTTTTACTATCATATTATCATAAGGCTTATACACCATACCTGACAATGAGTTGGATCTGTCAACATTATTCTGCCTTGACCCACTCACCGTTCTCGTTGAGCATATTGCCGTTGTAATCCACTATATGCATGATAGTGTTCATATCAAATACACCGCTGCTTATATTCTGGTTTGCAGGATTTACCGCTGTAAAGCGGACAGTAACATCTGACATTTTTGACGGCAGTTCATCCAGTGTAAGCTTCTCGATCATCTCACCGGGACGCACCCAGCCCGTTGCACCTATGCGTACAAGGCTCTCATCAGAGGGATAGAACAGATCATGCCAGAAAAGCTTCATCTTTTTATTTCCGAGATTCTTCTTATCAGTGTATATCTCCGCGCGAACAAGCACCTTTGTGCTCTCGGGCGAAACAAAATCTACCTGCACCGTCCTGTCGCGACTGTCACATATAAGTATCGGCTGGAACGCTACCGTCAGATCACTATTGAAGGGCATGACCTGCAGGCTCGATGCATCAGGGTTCACCTCAGATATCGATTTGGTATCCGCAGCAAATTTTACTTTTTCGGGACGCAAATATGTCACATACTTTATAATAAGCATCAGGGCGATAAGTATTATCATTGCCGCCATGAAGATACGACCGATCAGTCGGTGCATTGGCTGCTTCTTGTTCTTTTCGTTTACTGCTGCATCGCTCATCAGTTCGCCACCTCCAATGTAACAGGGATATTTGCGTCATAGGGTGAAAGCACACCCGTTTCGTGATCATAAAAACGCTCGCTCATATTCAAGCTGTAGCTGCCTGCGGGCAGATACGAACCATCAGGCAGAGTTTTCAGCTGTACCTCGCCTATCATATAGCCGGGCTCAAACAGTCCCGACTGCGCGATCAGCCACTTGCCGTCCTCTACGCCGTTCGTACTCAGCCCATGAGCTATAAGCTCGTCCTCGCTTATATACAGGCTCATTACTATATCATGTGTGGAATCCTCCACATTTCGGACATCGCAGTGCAGTTTGCCCGAACCGTTCTCGGCAGTGTAGACATCACCTGCGGAATATACAGTGAAATGACCGTTGGTCTCAGCCTTGCTTTCCTCCTCTGAAGTGTCGGTCTGGTCGGGAGTCACCTGCTTGTCATCATCTTTCGGTGCCGAACTGTCATCAGTTTTTTTCTGATTATCATCCTTCTGCGGATCTATCTTCTGCTGATTTTCATCTGCTGCCGCAGGCTTTTCAAATATATGCGGCTCGTCGTATCTGCGGTATAACGAAAATGTGCATACCAAGATAAATACTGCCGTCAGCAGTATATTGATGATCCAGCCTATGATATCTCTGACACCGTGCTTTTTGCGCTTATTCTCATCGGTCGTCTGCGCATTATCACGCTCCATGATCTCGTTGTCCAATTTTGTTACCTCCTTACGCTGAAAAGCGGCTGTGGTGTACAGCCGCTGATGTAATATTTGCAGTACCGATATCAACGTAGCTTTGTGAATCAAAGCCGCTCATATTTGTAATGTTGATAGTGATAGATGTATCTCTATCACCGCCAACCGTGATAGGTTCCTGAGAATTTGAAACATTAAAGGTTGCGCCAAAATTTTCTGATTGACTGTTATCAGCTATCGATGTAACACTTGTTATGGCAAAGTTGCTGTCATTCTTAATATTGAATGATTTTTCTTCTGTCTCATTGTCTGCTAAAGCATAAGAGGATACGGTTCCTGATCATCTCCTACTGTCTTATTATAGGTATGGTTAACTGGATCCCATGTAATAACCTGATATTTACGAGTTGTATCGGTTCTAACGATATCCCACTGCAACGTATCAGCATCGATTGTTACATTCCAGATATGATTGACAGAATCATTATTATTAGGATCGATATCACCCTCCTCTACAGGAGTATCCACGCTGGAAATCTTTGCCTGAAGTGCAACACTGGCATTTTTGTAATCTGGACCATCACTGTAATTATCTGATGTTATAGTCGGTTCTGCGAAAGCTGATATACTGCCAAGTGCGGAAATGGTCATCATAGTTGCGGTGATAGCTGCGAATCTCTTCATGGTCTTTTTCATAGATTTCATCCTTTCGTTTTAAAATGCAATATTTGAATTGCATATTTAATATAATATTTACAAATAGCATTATCCCCAATATCAGCAGTATACCCACGATAGTTCAGATTTTCCGAACAAGAAGCATAAAAATACCCTGCCGGGATCAAAACCGATCTTCCGGCAAGGTATTGGTCATTCATCGTATATGTAAATCGATACTTTTTTCCATTTAACTGATCAAACCCTTATACTCGCTCTCAGGCGATCAATCATTACTATCTCCGTTTGATCAACATTTATTGCAAGGTCGATCCCCCTTCATATACCGTATGCTCTGTCTTAAAGTATCCCGAGGGTATGTAATTCGGATATTATCCTACAATGCTGCATATCACTTAACTGCAATAGTGAAAGCCCTGTTTGCAAGATCTGATGTATCCCACTTTCCATTGACCTTTGCACATATCACCACGTCATACTTGCTGCCTGCTTTCAGCTTAGGCGAAGTAAATGTCGTGGTCTTTGCGTCGGTGTAAGCCTGTACTTTCCACTTTCCTGCCAGATTAACTGCAACACCGTACTGCTGTGCACCCTCTACCTCCGTCCAGTTAAGGCGGAACTGGAAATAATCCGAATAATTGATCCTTGCAACTTTTGCAAATTTTGCCTCTCTCAGCTCAGGAAATTCAGTCCTGTTTTCAATGTCTATCACCTTGAAATTGGTAGCGTTTGCAAGTGCGTGTTTCTCAGCAGCTGAACCATTATAACACTTCAGTGTGAAAGAAGGTTCTTTATTTTCATTTTCAGACCTGTAATTGTTTGTAAAGGTATTTCCGCCAATTTTCTTTAAGCTTGCAGGAGCTACTAATTCTTTAAGGCTTGTACACCTGTAAAAATTAGAGTTATTTATATAATCAACGTTAGATGATAATTTAACATCTTCAAGAGAAGTACACGCATAAAAAGCCATAGTTCCAATATATGTCACAGTATCAGGTATTGATATGCTGACAATTTTTTTACAGTTTTGAAAAGCATAATCTTTAATAGTTTCCAGACCATCAGGCAGGTTGATATTATCAAGGTTATAGCAAGCACGAAATGCAGCCTCACCTATAGATTTAATACCGGAAGGCAGCTCAACATCCGTAAGATTTTCACAGCCATCAAATGTTGCAATTTCTATTTCAGTTAATTTACTTGATAATGTAACTCTCTCCAGAGCAATGCACGTTGCAAACACACTGCCTCCTAAAGTTTCAACGCTGTCGGGCATTTCCACTTTGATCAATTTCTTACAAGAACAAAAAGACTGTGCACCTAAATTTTTAACACCATCAGGTATCTTGACTTCAAGTAAATCGCCACATTCATAAAAAGCTCTCCTGCCGATACTTGTCACAGCCAAACCGTCTATCTCAGCAGGTATATCAACAACTTCATCGGTACCGTTGTACTTTGTTATCTCAACAGTACCATTATCTAAAGTGTACTCATAATCGCCATAAGTCAGCACTTCTGTATCAGAGCTTGCAGCCGAAGCTGTCACACCACTGTAAACAACTGCACCCGGCAAAGCAGTACCTCCGAATACAAGTGTCAGCGCCAGCAGACCTGATGTAAATCTTTTTTTATTCATATTGATTACCTCCCAAATTAAATTATTTTACATATTGTATGATACCACAGCAATCATTATTTGTCAACAAAAATTTCAAATAAACGCAAAAAACAGCAGAGCCTGAGCCCTGCTGTCGCAATTATTGATCATATTACTTGATAGTAACAGTAAATGCTCTGCCGCTGATATTGCTGGTATCCCATTCACCGTTCACCTTTGCACATATCACCATCTGATACTTATCTCCCGGTTTCAGCTTCGGTGATGTGAAAGTAGTGGTCTTGGCATTTGTGTATGCCTGTACCTTCCACTTTCCTGCCAGCTTTACAGCTATGCCGTACTGCTGTGCATCGGGCACTGCCGACCACTTCACCCTGAACTGATGATAAACCTCGTTGTACTGCACTTCCTCAGGCACAGGATATGCAGGAACAGCCTTTTCGTTGGGTGTTACGGTTATAGCCTTTTCTACATCTGTATACTCCTTGCCGCATATGATAGCTGATACAGCCACCTGATACTCGGCGCCTGGCTTGAGTTTTTCCAGCAGATAGTAAGGAGTATCCACCTCAGCTATCTTTTTCCAGCTTCCGTTCTGTAAACCGTATACTCCGTATTTTTCAGCGCCGAAAGATTCTTCCCATTTGAGTTCAACACTTTCATCGCCTTTTTCAAATGTTACCTCTGGTATCAGATCATTCATATAAACATAGTCCAAACCGATATCATCAGCATACGCCGCCGCAGCAGAACCCTTTACACAGTATATCTTCAATCCAAGACTTGTCGCCTTACTGAATGAGAATGTACCTATATCCTTAACGCTTCCCGCTATCATTACGTCACTCAGTGATATGCAGTAATAGAATGCGTGATTTCCGATAGCTGTTACACCATCCGGTATCACTATGCTCTTCAGTGATTTGCAATTGAAAAACATTTTCTCGCTTATCTCAGTTATACCCTTAGGCAAAGTAATATCAGCCAGACCGTAACAGTTCATAAATGCCTGCTCGCCAATGGTCTTCACGCCTTCGGGCATCCTTACTTCATTAAGTGAATAGCAGTCACTGAATGCCGATGCACCTATGCTCTCGAGTCCGTCAGGCAGATATATACTGCCCATATTAAGGCACCATGTAAAAGCAGAATCACCAATGGTCTTCAGCGTTCCGGGCAGTATGACCTCTCTCAGGAGCTTGCAGTTATCAAATGCGCTATTGCATATCTCAGTAACGCCTTCGGGTATCTCAACGCTTGTCAGGCTGTTCATATTATAGAATGCCTTTTCGCCTATGCTCGTTACCTTTTTGCCGTCGATCTCATCGGGTATCTTAATATCTGCTTCGGTACCCAGATATTTGACTATGCTAACAGTACCGTCATCCAGTTCGCTGTACTCATAATCAGCACTGCCTTCTGCCGCCGCTGAGATAACACGGATCCCGCCATCCCTTGCCATAGGAAGAGCTGTTCCGCCTGTGACCAGTGCCAATGCCAGCAGACCTGCTGCAATTCTTTTAATATCCATTTTAACGACCTCCATAAAAAACAATTTTTCATTTGATTATACCACTAACTTTATTCTTCTATTTTATCATAATTTTTTTAACTATTCTACCATATTTTTTGATAAATGTAAATACAATATCCGACACCCAACTCAGCACCCTTTATAAATGCCGCATGAGCGCGTATTTTCAGAGCTATTTCATTCAGCAGATACGCAGTCAAACAGGGTTTCAGATACACAATTCATTATTTTGTAAAAACACTTGACATATAAATTATGATATTGTATAATACATATGAGCGTATATATTTTATCACATGGACGGAGGATGAAGATGAATCTTACGCATTTGAGATATGTTGTGGAAGTCGAGCGCCTTGGTTCTATAACCAAAGCTGCAGCTGCACTTTATATGGGTCAGCCGAATCTTTCCAAAGCTATAAAAGAAATGGAACATGAAGTTGGTATACCGATATTCAAGCGTTCTGCAAAGGGCGTAGTACCTACCGATAAAGGCAAGGCTTTCCTGCAGTATGCCAAGGCGATACTCGTCCAGCTGGATAAGATGGAAAATCTCTACAAGGACAACGTCAATAACAGAGTCAGCTTTTCACTCCTTCTGCCACGTGCAAGCTATATCACCCATGCATTTACCTGCTTTTTAAACAACGTATCAGACAGTCAGGCTATGGATGTCAAGATCAAAGAAACCAACTCCATGGAAACTATAAACTCTGTAGTCGAATGCGAATATGATATGGGCATAATACGCTATCCCATCGCATACGAAAGCTTTTTTCTTCCGCTGCTGGAGGAAAAGAACCTCACCGTACACAGCAGCTGGGAGTATGACTATGTGCTTATAATGAGCGAGGACAGCCCCCTTGCCCTTGAAGATGATATCACCGAGGATGTGCTTGAAAAGTATATCGAGATACTCCACGGCGATAACACCGTCCCAAATATCGCATCGGTATATCAAAAAAAGAATTCCGATCTCAACCCTCACAGACGGCATATATATGTATACGAAAGAGGAAGTCAGTTCGATATACTGTCGTCGTGTCCCGAATCATATATGTGGGTATCGCCCATGCCGCAGGAGATACTTGACCGCTGCAGACTTGTACAGCGCAGTACCCCGAATATCCGCAAGACCAATAAGGACGTTCTGATATACCAATCCAGCTACCGGCTCAGCGCTACAGATAATATATTCCTGGAGGAACTTGAAAAGGTACGCAAAGAGATCAGTATATTATAATATGGTTATCCCCTTAACACACCACAAGTAAGATCACTGCACCAAAGCAGCCAAGATCCTTAAATACGCACTGTTTCCAAGCTTGCGGCGGTTGAATTTGCAGCAGTATTCAGCAGCATAGTATTGCACCTGAATAGGCCAATGATCCGGTCCCGGTTCAGTCACTTCTATGTAAAAATCATAATCTTGTTCCTCATCTCCCAAATATGCTTCTGCTGATGCACCTGAGTTTTCATCAACCAAAATGCCGTTTTCCATTACAAGAGTATATGAATAATCCGAAGGAAAAGTAACGTAATTATCACTTCTGAAGCGTATCTGTCCACTCGGATCCATAGTATTTCCGTGATCTTCTGGGATACTATGGCGTTCTTGTATTTATGGTTTGTGCCTTTAAGATTGTTTTTGACAGACACTTATACTCAGTAAAACAAACCCGCCGATGTGCTTAATATAAACACATCGGCGGGATAATTTTATATCATTCTGTCCTGAGGGCTGTAACAGGATCTTTCTTGGCTGCTTTCTTCGCGGGGATAAAACCGCCTATAAGTGTCAGGAATATGCTGAGGGCTATCAGTACAAATGCACTTAGCACAGGGAGAGATGCATTAACATCATCTGTTTCTGCCACTTGATGTATCACTGCATTGCCGGGTATCAGCATAAGTAGGGTAAGTCCTATACCTATAATACCCGAACAAAGTCCGATGATAAATGTTTCAGCATTGAATACCTGTGAGATATTCCTCTTTGAAGCACCTATCGCACGGAGGATACCTATCTCCTTTGTTCTTTCAAGAACGGAGATATAGGTGATGATTCCGATCATGATGGAGGATACTATCAGCGATACTGCAACAAAGGCTATCAGTACATAGGATATTGTATTTACTATCTTTGTTACCGAGGACATCATCAGACCTACATAATCGGTGTAGGTTATCTGGTCTTCAGCACCTGCCTTATTGTTATAGTCCCGGATACATTGTGCTATGGCGTCCTTTGATTCAAAATCGTCTGCGTAGATATCTATTGATGAAGGTGCATCTAAACTTACAACGCCAAGTGTCGAGAGTGTATCATCATAGTTGCCGTTTGAGATATACATATCATATATCATCAGCATTACATTATCATCGGGAGATTCAAGATATTCATCAAGTAATTGCGACATATCCATCTCGCTCATATTTTCGGGGTCTGCCATTTCATCAGGCATATCGGGGATATCTGCGTTTTCTGCTGTTTCAGCATCATCGGACTCCCCTGCTTTTGCTGAGTTGCTCTGTTTCTGTATCTCACCTGTAATTTCAGGGATGATGCCTGAAAGGTCATCCATGGACATTCCTGCCATCGACATCATGGACATACTGTCCATGGACTGCATCATCGTAGTGTAAATACCAGCTTTTTCACTTGTGTTAAGGCTTCTTATATATGTCTTTGCATCCTCGATCTTCTGCTTATCATCGGCAGCTTCAAAGCTAAGACCGTTTATGACATTTATGTCCTTGTTTGCCAGCTGTTCTTTTACAATTTCGCTGTTGTTGGTATGATCTATCAGGTAATTTGTCAGCGCCGAGGTATAACCGATCGGTGTGTTGATCAGCTGAACATCAGAATCAGCGTTAGGCTTGATGATACCGGCTATCTTCAGCTTTATTGCACTGTCTATCATTCCCTCTATGGCGGTATTGTCATCCGATATATTATCATATGTGCCGTTCTCGTTCTTTATGAAAAGATCACACTGGGGAATAAGATAATAATCCTTAGCACAGATATCAGCATAATCCAGCTTTTTGGATTCTATTTTGACCTCTTTGCCTGCATCTATCTGATCCACGATATCTTTATATTCCTGTGAGGGAAGTATCCCGAGTTCATAGAGAACAGTTGCTGAGACTTCATTGTTTTCATCAAGTACAAGTACGACCTCATCGTATTTTTCAGGATACTTACCGTAAAGGACTTCATAATTCTCAGTCATAGCATTGCTGACCTGATTACCGTCAGTCCCTGCGATAAGCTGTGAAAAATCAGATGCATAAGCACCGCCCATCATGCCCATTACATCCCTGCCTTCCAGAGGAGTTGCCTTTCTGGAACTGAGGGTACTGCCGTCGGTGTTGACGAATTCGCCGTTTTCATCATATGTGAATACGCCGAATTTTGTATCGTAGGAATAAACTATGCCGTTCTCACCCACGTATTTGTTTATCTCACTGTCTTTATCGTCAAGATATTTTTTGAAAGCGGTCAGGTTGTTTTTTGTGAGGCTCATTGTCATAGCCGCCCTGTCCTCAAAATCAGAGTTGTCAACATAAACGCCGTCCATATCGTGAGTTTTTTCCTCTTCGCTCTGCCTGCCCATGGGAGTGTTTTCTATCACAGCGCTCATATCAAAAGTCTGAGCTTCGATACTTATAGGATACGACGCCATGGTGCTTTTCTGTACATCACTGATATAATTGTTTACACCATTTGACAGTGAAAGTATCATCGCGATACCTATGATACCGATAGAGCCTGCAAAAGAGGTCAGCAGAGTTCTTCCCTTTTTGGTACGCAGATTGTTGAAACTGAGACCCAGCGAAGTCAGCGGTGACATTGACGATCTGCCCATGTTCTTGTGCTCGGGTGAGGCAAGTTCGGTCTCATCTACCTCATAAGGGTTGGAATCGTTTATCATTTTTCCGTCTTTGAGTTTTACTATCCTGTTGGCATATTGCTCCGCCAGTTCAGGGTTATGTGTAACCATTATGACCAGCCTGTCCTTTGCGACTTCCGCAAGCAAGTCCATAACCTGTACACTGGTCTCGGAATCAAGAGCACCTGTCGGTTCGTCCGCAAGGAGTATATCGGGGTCGTTTACCAATGCTCTCGCGATAGCCACACGCTGCATCTGTCCGCCCGACATCTGATTGGGACGCTTGTGTATCTGTTCTCCAAGTCCCACTTTTTCAAGCGCTTCTTTAGCACGTCTTTTTCTTTCGGACTTAGAGATACCCGAAATGGTCAGGGCAAGCTCAACATTTGAAAGCACGCTCTGGTGCGGGATAAGGTTGTAGCTCTGAAACACAAAACCTATTGTATGGTTACGGTAGCTGTCCCAGTCCCTGTCCTTGTATTTCTTTGTAGATATCCCGTTGATGATTAGGTCGCCGCTGTCATAGCGGTCAAGTCCGCCCACTATATTCAGCAGTGTCGTCTTTCCAGAACCCGACGGACCCAGTATCGCAACAAATTCATTGTCACGGAAATTAAGGCTGACCCCGTCCAGCGCGGTCTGTTTCAGATCGCCTGTGATGTACTCCTTTCGGATGTCTTGGATCTTTAACATTTGCTCTCCTTCTTTCGTCTGTCTTTATATATTTAATAGTACAGAGTTTTCACAGCATCAAGATCAACTCCGCCCGCTGAGAAAAACTCGACAAATTTCATTTTATCACACCTTGAACAACTACAAGTAATAACTATGTGATAATTATGTGAAATCAATTAAAGATCAGGTGATACAAACATGGTATTTACTTAACGGATATTTTGTTCTATAATTATTTACAGGCAGTCACGAAATATCCCCTGCTAAAAGTGAACTGTGACACGGATGAAAATTCAGCCATATGAGAAACGGTCAGCTGAAACCCGGATACAACATACAGTCAGCGGTGAAAGGCGTATACAGAACAAAACACCCCCGAGTCCTCTTTTTTGAAGAGGGCTTGGGGGGTGTGCGCACTGAAACAGCTTATTTCACCAGTAATTATGTTTTTTACTCTGATGTTCGGATATAGTTAGAGGGTGCTGCGGTTGCAACACCCTCTTTTGTATAAAAATATACCCGCCGAAACCGACGGGTATATCGATATATAAGGACTAAAGTTTAAATGGCAGAGATTATACCACGCCCTGAGCCTTCATAGCCTCAGCAACCTTCAGGAAGCCTGCGATGTTAGCGCCTGCGATCAGGTCATCGCCCAGACCGTACTCCTTAGCAGCCTTAACAGAAGCGTCGAAGATATTCTTCATGATCTGGTGCAGCTTAGCGTCAACCTCTTCAGCTGTCCAGTTATATCTCATGGAGTTCTGGCTCATTTCCAGACCGGAAACGGAAACGCCGCCTGCGTTAACTGCCTTTGAAGGAGCAACATTCAGACCGTTTTCCTTCAGGTATGCAACAGCATCAGCAGTTGTAGGCATATTAGCAACCTCGATATAGTACTTAGCACCGTTAGCAACGATATTCTTAGCATCATCAAGATTTACTTCGTTCTGAGTAGCGCAAGGCATATAGATATCAGCCTTAGCCTCCCAAGGCTTCTTGCCTGCATAGAAAGGTACACCGAACTTGTCAGCATAATCCTGAACTCTGTTTCTGCAGGAAGCTCTCATCTCCAGCAGGTAATCTACCTTCTCGCCTGTGATGCCGTCCTTGTCGTAGATATAACCGTCAGGACCGGAGATAGTAACTACCTTTCCGCCCAGCTCGTTAACCTTCTTGATAGTACCCCAAGCAACGTTACCGAAGCCGGATACTGCAAAGGTCTTGCCCTCGATGGAATCATTGTAGTGCTTGAGCATCTCAACTGCGTAGTAAACAGCGCCGTAGCCTGTAGCCTCAGGTCTGATCAGGGATCCGCCGTATTCCATACCCTTACCGGTCAGAACGCCAACGAACTCGTTTCTGATCCTCTTGTACTGACCGAACAGATAGCCGATCTCTCTTCCGCCAACACCGATATCACCTGCAGGAACGTCAGTATCAGCGCCAACGTGCTTGCACAGCTCAGTCATGAAGCTCTGGCAGAATCTCATAACTTCAGCGTCAGACTTGCCCTGAGGATCAAAGTCAGAACCGCCCTTGCCGCCGCCCATAGGAAGGCTGGTCAGGCTGTTCTTGAAAGTCTGCTCGAAGCCCAGGAACTTGATAACGGAAGCACATACTGTGGGGTGGAATCTCAGACCGCCCTTGTAAGGTCCGATAGCGGAGTTGAACTGGATACGGAAACCTCTGTTTACCTGTACCTTGCCGTTGTCATCAACCCAGGGAACACGGAACATTATCTGTCTCTCGGGCTCAACTATTCTGTCGAATACGCCTGCATCAATAAGATCCTGTCTCTTGTCAGCAACAGGAACAAGGCTCTCAAGAACCTCATAAACTGCCTGGTGGAATTCCTTCTCGCCGGGGTTTCTCTTCTCGACCTGCTCGTATACCTTCTGGAGGTACTCATTCTTCAATGCCATTGTAAAAACTCCCATCTTAAATAAATAGTCTGCTGTAAGCACGCCACACACGGACATTTGTCCGCGTCGGGCTCACACTGCCTTTATATTATAGCACACAATATCCCATTTTGCAAGTGTAAAAACAAAAAAATTCAGTTTCCGCACAATTTTTAGCTTATTAGAAATAAAACTGCGTAATTTCATCTTGATATTTATGCAATTAGTCGGAATAGTTCAGTATTTTTATATCGCAAAATAATACGCCAAAACATCTCAAACAAACTCAAAATGCCTATTCTGCAGGATTTTATTCAATTATGAATTTTAGAAATCCATTTCCTGCATTACAATGAACCTGCATTAGCCGCCGTGGTATTTCCTTGACTGTTACAACTGCGGATATCAAAAAATCATAGATTTTATTGCTATATATCTTTACTTTTTGGAGTATATATGGTATACTATCTGTGACGGTGCTGTATCTGCACCGAATCTGAAACGGACACGGCAGTGATGTCTGTCACTGCGGCAGCACGGATATCTTTGTACCGACCGACTTATATCATATCCCTTCCCTTTCGCACAGGCGAATACTGACCCTGATGTGCGTCACGGGACGGCAGATGAAATGTCCGAACGGTGCAGAGGTTCTGTGCGAGCCGATGCTGCACAGAACACTGCCTGTCCGTAAAAAACCGAAAGGACAAGACAGATGAAAATTTATCTTATCGACTTTGAAAACGTAAAGTCAAAGGGTCTTACAGGTATCGACAGCCTGACCGAGTATGACCGCGTGATCATATTTTACAGCGAGAATGCCGACACCATCAATTTCGAGATGCACCAGAAGGTGCTCATATCCAAAGCCGAGGTCGAGTATTTCAAGGTACACGTAGGCGGCAAGAACGCACTGGATTTCCAGCTTTCGACTCTGCTTGGATATCTGGTCAGCAAGAATTACTACAGCCATATATTCGTCATCAGTAATGACAAGAGTTTTGATTTCCTTCACGATTTCTGGCACGGCAAATACATAGCAGCACCCGATTGCATAGTTTACCGCACCAAGACCATAGCACAGGCTATCAATTATGCAGGCGGAAAGAAGCAGATAGTGCCCGACGATGACGATACCGACACAGCCGTTTTCGGTGCCGCTGACGATACATCAGCCGAAAACTCAGCCGAAGATATCACAAAAGATATTCAGGCAGCAGAAGAAGTAAACGATACCAAGTCTGAAGCAGCCGAAACCGATACAGCACAGCCGGCTCCAAATAACGAAGCCGCTGAAAAGCCGCCTGTAATGAGTGCAGATCTGACCGAGAAACGCTCTCCCAAGCCGGCGCCCAAAAAGGAAAAGGCTCCTGTACAGGCTAAAAGAACTCAGCCCGATAAAGCTGAAGAATTCACTATCAGCGCAGAAGAGCTCAACGCTCTTGAAGCATCATTCAGCGCTTATTCCATCATAGATGTGAAAAAGAACGATAAAAAGACTGAGAGCAAGACAGAAAATATCCCCGAAAAGAAAACTGCGGATATCCCTGTGGAAAAGCCCTCAGCAGTTCCGGCAGCAAAAAAGGAAGCTGCCGCTGTCTGTGAGCCTGCCAAAGCAGAGCCGCCGACAAAGGAAGCAGTCAGTGAAAAGCCTGCCGATAAGCCCAAAGCAAAATCAAACGGTTTCTTCGCCGCTCTTAAAGAGATAATGAAAAAGACCGATTGCAAGGCTGAGATGATAAACCATATTTCCCAGCTGCTCATTAACTCCGATACCAAAGAGGAGTTCCACAACGCTCTCGCCAAGGATTACAAGCAGGATGCCACCGAGCTTTATAAGCTGCTGCGTCCCAAGTATCTCAGACTCAGAGAGATGTATGCTGCCGAGCACCCGGGATTTGTAACAGCGCCAACTGCAGATACTGCTCCTGTCAAGGCTGAAACTACCGTCAAGACCGAAGCTCCTGCAAAACCTGCATCCGAACCCAAGGCAGATATCTCCGTTCCCGAAACGGAAAAGCCTGCCGAGCAGACCTCCGAAAAAGCCGAGGCTCCTGCCGCAGCTGAGGAAAAGCCCGCAAAGAAGAAGACCAGGAGTACTAAAGCCAAAACCGCCAAGGCAGCTAGATCCGAGGAGGATAAAAAGCCTGCCAAGACAGCAAAGCCGCGAACCAAAAAGAAAGCCGCATCCGATACAGCCTCTCCCGATGTGAACACTCAGACAAAGAGCCTCGATCAGCTCCTTGACGGCAAGTGTTCCCCCGAGGAGATCGAGCTTATCCGCCAGCTTTTCAGAGAAGTACCCTCACGCCAGCAGCTCTACATACGCATGATAAAGCTGTTCGGCAAAAAGGAAGGCTGTGTTTATTACAATGCGATAAAGGCTGAGTACGAAACACTGCGCGAAGCAATAAAGTAATTAAAATATCCCCCGTCAGCCGACGGGGGATAATTCTTGAATGGAGGATATATGCATATCACCGAAGAACACAATCCCCGCCTGCCCTACCTGCGGGACAAGACCTCAAAGCTTACCACTTCACCCGGGGTATATATAATGAAGGACAAAAGCGGTAAGATAATATATATCGGCAAGGCGAAGAACCTGCACAACCGCGTAAATTCATATTTCCGCAAAGGACAGGATCATCTGCCGAAGGTGTGGAAAATGGTATCCAATGTCAACGACTACGAATTCATAGTGACAGACAGTGAATTTGAAGCCCTCGTACTTGAATGCTCCCTTATTAAAATGCACACCCCGAAATACAACATTCTTCTGAAAGATGACAAGGGCTACAGCTATATCCGCGTGACTGACGAGCCGTATCCGCGCATACAAGCGGTTTTGCAGAAATCCGATGACAGTGCCGAATATATCGGGCCATATACCAGTTCATTCACCGTGAAACAAGCGGTAGAAGAAGCAAACCGCGTGTTCAGATTGCCCACCTGTACAAAAATATTCCCTCGCGATATCAAAAAGCAGCGTCCCTGCCTTAACTACCATATCAAACGCTGCATGGGTGTCTGTACAGGTGAATTCAGCGAGGAGGAATACCGCAGCATCGTTTCTCAGGCAGTTGACTATATCAAAAACGGTTCATCCAGTTCAGTTGAACGTCTTACCGAAGAAATGGAACGTGCCGCCGAAAACCTTGAATTTGAACTTGCAGCCAGGCTGCGTGACAGGATAACTGCCATACAGAAAGCTGCCGAGAGCCAGAAGGTCATTGATGAAACCATTCCCGACTGTGATATCATCGCCATATCACAGAGTGCGGATATCGCCTGCGCAAGTGTTATAATGTACCGCGGCGGACGACTGACCGACAAGGCAGATTACTTCCTCGGCGACCGCTCAGAACCTGCTGCGATGATGGAAGAATTCGTCCTCAGCTTCTATGCCATGAAGGATGACGCACCAAAAACTATCATTCTCGAAGAAGACCCCACGGATATCCTTATGCTTGAGCAGTATCTCCGCGAGAAATATGACCACGCCGTTCACGTAAGTGTACCAAAAAGAGGACATTTATTAAGACTATCCACAATGGCAAAAAATAACGCCAACGCATTTATATCCGTCCGCGTAGGCAGAACAGGACGCGAAGTCGCAGGGCTGGACGAACTGGCAAGGGCGCTTGGCATGGAAAAACCGCCCCGCTTCATCGAATGCTACGATATTTCCAATCTGGCATCCACCGATATGGTGGCTGGTATGGTAGTATTTGAAAACGGCAGACCATGCCGCAAAAACTATCGCAAATTCAGTATAAAGACCGTCTTTGAGCAAAACGACTACGCCTGCATGACCGAGGTCATCGAACGACGTTTTGCCGAATACAAAAAAGGCACCGATGACGGTTTCGCACAGCTTCCCGACCTGATACTCCTTGACGGCGGCAACGGTCACGTAAACACCATAAGACCTGTTCTTGAACGTCTTGGTATAAGTGTACCCCTGTACGGTCTTGTAAAGGACGACCGCCACCGTACACGCGCCATAGCTACAGGCAGCGGAGAGATATCCCTGCTGAAAAGCCGCGCCGCCTTCGCACTGGTAACGCAGATACAGGATGAAGTCCACCGCGTAGCAATAAGCTACCAGCGCTCAAAGCGCAGAAAGACTGCTTTCAGTCTTGAACTCACTTCCGTAAGGGGCGTGGGCGAGAAAAAAGCCCAGAAGCTCATGCGCGAATTCAAAACAAAGGAAGCTCTGAAAAAAGCATCCGCCGAGGAACTCCGTGCAGTGGCTGGCATAAGTGCCGATACCGCAGCAGAGCTCAAAAAGATAATAGATGAAATGAGTTGATATTATGGTAAGAGAAATAGTACACGATGTTATATTCCTGAAAAAGAAGTCCATAAAAGCGGACAAGAACGATGTAGATATAATCACAGACCTCCGGGATACCCTGAAAGCAAACCACGACCGCTGTGTAGGCATGGCAGCAAATATGATAGGCTTCAACAAGCGCATCATCATATTCACCGCAGGCATAATGGATATCGTTATGATAAATCCCGTGATAGTAAAGAAAGCCCAGCCCTACGAAACCGAGGAAGGCTGTCTTTCCCTTACAGGCGTCCGCAAGACAAAGCGCTGGGAAAAGATAACCGTTGAATATCAGGATACCTCATTCAACAAAAAGCGCGGTGATTTCACAGGCTTTGTAGCCCAGATAATCCAGCATGAATGCGACCATCTTGAAGGCATAATCATCTGATGTATAACACAGCTATATATACAAAAATACGAGCGTATGCACACCTATGCATACGCTCATACTATGTCCGTATATTATTTCCCGCCTGCGATATCAATGCCGTCAGCAGAATACATCACTTCTCACAGAACAACTCTATCTCCTCACCAAGGGCACCATAGAAGAAAGCCATTCTTGCAGGCAGCGGAGGTTCAGAAGGTATACAGATATCACTCGGTTCTTTAAACACCTCGTATCCTGCTTCACGTACACTCTCTATAATAGTATCAACATCATCCACAGCAAACGCAAAATGCCGTACAGCACCTGTTGTCTTGATTCCCTCTCCGTTTGTGAATACCTCGATAAGACAGTTTCCCGCATCGAACATCACTCCGTCGCACCATTCACGCTTAACTTCAAGACCCAGTATACCCGAATACAGTTCCCTTACCTTCTCCAGTTCATCTCCTCCGTGACATTTCAGCGAAATATGATGTATACCCTTTATCACGTTACCACCTCGTTATTATAGTATAAAAAAGAGTGATGATCATATAATCATCACTCAGAGGCGCCACCCAGATTTGAACTGGGGATCAGGGTGTTGCAGACCCACGCCTTACCACTTGGCTATAGCGCCATAAAAAAGAGCGGATTACGAGGCTCGAACTCGCTACCTCCACCTTGGCAAGGTGGCGCTCTACCAGATGAGCTAAATCCGCAAGTGCCAATATTTTATTGACAGTGCCTTTCGACACAAGCGACCCGGATGAGACTCGAACTCACGACCTCCGCCGTGACAGGGCGGCGTTCTAACCAACTGAACTACCGGGCCGTAAGAGTTTTATTCAAACTCTTGATGGTGGGGACTACAGGGCTCGAACCTGTGACCCTCTGCTTGTAAGGCAGATGCTCTCCCAGCTGAGCTAAACCCCCATTTTGCTGGACTTTGTGAGGTTTTCGTTTTTGTTTTGTCCCTCACAACAGTATCTATTATACACCATTACAAGTGATTTGTCAACCCCTTTTTTCAAAAAAAATAATATTTTTTTATTTTAATTTTTTAACCCTGAGTTAACTTTATTTTCGGCACAAGATCCACGATCACTGCCCCTTTTTCAATATAAAAGGAAGAGCTCACGTTCACTGCATTCCGCAGATCACATGAGCCTTGTTCCAATGTTCGACTAAGCATATTATATACTATAGCAAGTGAATCGTCAAGCTTACAGCAGCTGGTTTATTCCTTACTTTCTGCTATCAGCTTGCGCACCTCATCAGGGGTAAAGGTATACTCCTTTCCGCAGAAGTGACATTTGATATCAACGTTGCCGTCCTTTATGATATCATTGAGCTCCGCCTCGCCAAGAGATATCAGAACCCTCTCCGTTCTCTCACGCGAGCAGTCACAGCGATACTCTACCTTGAAATCATCAAGCACATTAGGCTCAAGACCTTCAAGCGCCATAAGTGCTATCTCATCGGTAGTCCTGCCGTCTTCCATAAGCTTGGTCACAGACTGCATAGCCTGAATATTCTTCTCGATCTGAGTGATTATCTCATCACTTGCGAAAGGGAGCACCTGTATCAGGAAACCGCCTGCGTTCTTTACTGTCAGATCAGCGTTGACCAGTACACCAAGAGCGCACACGCTTGGCACCTGCTCGCTCTGAGCAAGGTAGGCTGTTATATCCTCAGCTATCTCGCCGCTGATAAGGGGCACCTGTCCGACATATGGTTCTTTAAGACCAAGGTCTTTTATAACTGTGATAGTGCCGTCCGTACCGACTGCACCTGCAACATCAAGCTTGCCTATGGCATTAGGCGGAAGTTCGACCACGGGCTGCATAACATCAGCCTTTACGTTGCCGTAGCTGTCAGCGACCGCTATCAGCTGACCTGCAGGTCCGCCGCCTTCTATCTTAACGGTTATCTTGTCGTCCTCGCCCTTCATGCCGAAGCCCATAAGCGAAGTACCCATAGCAAGTCTGCCCAGCGCGGCTGTTACCACCGCCGAGGACTCATGCACACGCTCTATCTCCTCAACTATATCCTTGCCGTCAATGGCAGAGCATACCACCGAAGCATCCTTTGATATTGCTCTTACAATTCTTCCCAATTTAACTATCTCCTAATCTAAAAATCATATGAAAGGCATGATACCGCCATATGCCAGAAATACTCTGAGTATGAGCGACACTATCGTTGCTGCGATCAGAGTTTTCATATACCTACGAAGTCTCGCTGAACACTTTATCCCGACACCAACACACGATACAATTCCGCACAAAGGACTTAACAGCGCACATATACAAAGCATTGTAAACATACGATCCACATCTTTTATTGACAGATCAGCGGTGGTATTTCGGTTTGAGATCTCTTCATGCTTTTTGCGTTCAAGCAATTCCTTTGCCCGCTCAATTTCTTCTTCAGAATACAAATCTCTTTGTTCATTAATTATTAGTTCCAGATCCGAAATATCATATTCTTCAAAATCAGTATATTTATCTTCCATCGACTTACCCTCTAAGTGCTTATATCTATTTATAATCCCCTAGGCTTACGCCTGAAAACATAAAGTTCACGCTGAGTAGTATCGCATGGCGGATCATTTGTCAGCCCGTCGTATACTCCTATCTGTTCAAAGTCATACTCCTCCGCCGTCTCCTCGATAAGGTCACGCGGTAGCAGTATCTCACTGATGTACTCGCTCTCACGGGTGTAGCTGCCGTCCTCTTTTTCAGCAAAGAAATCCAATGCGATATCCACCCTGCCGTCTGCGCGGCAGTTATTCCTCCATGCACAGAACAGCCCGTCAAGTTCATAGACGAAACAGTTATCGCCCAGTACCTCACGGTGCTTGTACTCGGTATTCACATCAAATATAAACAGCCCGCCGTCACAGGTGAACATTGAAGCACGCTCCACAGTCCTGCGGAAAGCTTCCTCATTCGGCAGATGATTCATGCCGTCAAGAACGCATACTATCATATCCGCAGCGCCCCAGAGGTCAAGTTCCGACATATCCTGGCATATATAGGTGATATCGCTGTCAGGTGTACGCTGTTCCTCAGCTTCCTCCAGCATATCCGCCGAGATATCCACACCGATAACGTCCAGCCCAAACTTTTCAAGTTCACGGCAAAGTCTGCCAGTGCCGCAGCCCAGTTCAACGACTACCTCGTTCTCACTGCTGTATTCAAGCCCCAGCTGACGTATCCTTGCAGCTATCGCCCCATAGGGCACATCCTTCTGCAAGGCATCGTAATATCCGGCAAAGCTGCTGTAGCCGTTCATTCCTCGGATCCCTTTTTCTTCTCCAGCCTGTCGAAGACTATGTTATATCCGCCGCTGCCGTCATAGGAAAGCGACCTGTTCACACGGCTGATTGTAGCCGTAGAAGCCCCTGTCTCCTTGACGATATCGCTGTATACGTGCTTGTCTGTCAGCATCCTGGCTACCTGAAAGCGCTGTGAAAAGCTCTTCAGCTCAGGAACGGTACACAGATCTTTAAAGAAAAGCCTGCACTCATCAAGAGTTTCCAGGCATAGTATCGCTTCGTAAAGCTCATCAAGATTTGCTATCTCTAATTTATCACGCATAAAAAACACTCCTTTACATCTACTGTTTTTCATATTGTAAAGTGCTAAATCACAATTATATTTTAGCACATTACAGCGTAAATGTCAAGAAGTGCTTATAAACATTTTTCATTAAAATCAAATGCATTTTATAAAAGTGCGTATTTACGCTATTTTCCGTTCTTCTCTGTTTCTTATCTGCTCTCAAAAGTCAAATAAGATTTATAAAAATCAACTCAAATGTCACCCGAATGTCAACCAAATGTCAACCAAATACAAGTACAAAAAATCACACTGCTTTATTAACTGTCCATGTTATGTTTCGTTCGCAGCTGTCTTTTTCTGTATCAAAATAGCAATCAAGCAGTTTGCCCGAATACTCTTTTGTCAACTTTTCTTTTTCTTCATGCCTAGCGTGTGTGTACACTGTTTTAGATACACCACCCTTTAAAGACCAACCACCAACAATTTCCGCAATTGTACAATCTTTGTTATCACTTATGAATATGTGTCTTAATATGTGTGCTGTTATCCAATCATATCCGTTCTTAATAGCAAGTTGTTTAATACAACTACCATACTGCCAATTACATATTGAAATCACAAAATCATCATCTGATTTATGTTCAATACTATGTATCATGTCATACAATCTGTTGTCAATCAGAAATCTTCTTGTACTGTATTCATTCTTAGTTTCTTCTCTAAAATGGTCTTTACCTCTAATACAAGTCTTTGTAGCATGAATATTCACATAACAATTACCGTTCTTCTCTTTGATAACGTCTTTAAATTTAAGCCCTCTGACTTCTTCAACCCTTAAACTGTGCAGACCGAGCAGCACACAAACAGCTGTCCTGTCTTTGTATTTCGTTGTATCAGCTTTAAGCCATTCAACAACATCAAGTGCAGTAGGCAAATTTTCAAAGTCTTTCTTTCTGCCTTTACCTATATATGTTGCATTGTTGACATAGCTTTTCAGTTCCTTTTGTACCTTTGGTGTTAAAGCTGGCACTTCAAAATAATTTAATACCACGCATAAAACAGTAAACTCACGTTTCATAGTGGTTTTTGCACATCCTTTTGCTATATCCGTGTTAATAGCTTGCATTAAATCACTTTTAGTTATCTGTCTAATAGGTTTATTTTGCAGTTCTTTGAAGTAGTATTTTATTGTATTGCGATAACTGTTAAGCGTGTTATATGCCAATGAAGCATGAGTATTGATATAGCTTTCAAACGCGTTGACAAGTGTAATATTATCACCGTGATTACTTTCTAACTCAATAATCAGTTCTTCAACTTTCTTTGATAGCTCATTAAGAGATTTTGCAGTTACCTTTTTTCTAATGCGTTTACCGCTTTCATCTTTACCGAAGTCAGCTTGTATATAATAATTACCGTTATCCGCTATATGTGCATTAAACTGTCTGTCACCAACATAAAAACAATTAGTATTGCTTTTTTTCTTAGCCATAAATACTCCTTTCACATGATAGCAACACTAACACATAATTGCATCAGTATTGTATCATGTTTTTAACGTGAAGTCAAGTTTATATGTAATATCAGAACATGGAATATTTTTAAAACTGTTCTAACTCACACAAGCTGTCAATATGATATACTTTACAGAAATTATAAATTGATGATAGTTTCAGATTATCTGCACTTTGACTATAGTTGCTAACTGTTGTCGGAGTTACTTGTAAAGCCCTTGCAAGTTCCGTCCTATCTATCTTGTTATACTTGCAATAACCTTTTATTTTACTCCAAAGATAATTAGATGTTAGTTTGTCTGGTGTTTTTGCTGTGTTTGTGAAATTGATATTGGTATTCATTTCTATTCCCTCTTTCTTTATATCAGCTTTAGAATTGCTCTCTGTTGTATTGTACGGCATTGTAAAGCCTGCTGTTGTATTTGTCGTATCTCTATACTACCTTACCATGTATCAACTTTAGAATTGCTCTCTGTTGTATTGTACGGCATTGTATAATTAAAACTGTGATTTTAATTTTTATGTTCTTAATTCTAGTCTTTATAGATAGTGCTATTATTATATTCTGATTTACTATTCTAGTTTTTATGTATCTGTGTAATTTATGATTATTAATGATAATTACTATATTAGTCATTTGCAAAATTACAAAAGTGCATTTCAGCCCTATATTATGCGGTTTAAAGCACATCTGACATTTTCAAAAAGTTAGTCAACGACTAATTATTTTAGCTGTATCAACTATCAAAAAATCTTTCACCACTTGAAATGATTTTATTAACATACTCCGTTAATAACTTCATGCTTATTGGCTCAAAACCTTTTTTTCGCTTATAATCAGATGCAGCCGTGTTAGGTGCTTTATATCCTAACCACTTAAAGAAATCAGATAATTGTTCTTGTGTATAGAAATGGTCTATATACTTTGATAGAAATTCATATACTGACATATTTTTGTATGTAGTTTTTTCCTTTTTCCATCGCTCATATAACCGATTATTCTTTTCTTCTTGTAGGGTTTTATATAAATCACTATCAAGAATTTTCAAAAGCTTTGTTTTCCATTTTTCAAACTCTTTTCTTTCATCAGTATTGTTTGCCATTTTACATGACCTTAATTCTAATCTAGTATCAACATTTCCATTTGGTTCTTGTTTGCGTTTATGATAATACTCAATTTGAAAATATTGTGTTTGCGCTCTAAGTGTCAAACGTTCACACGATATGATGTCGGTACTTGCGTATCTGTTTTTTATATTATACTTTTGGGATAATAATGCTATTAAAACGTTATTGAGTTTCCATAACTTATTAAATGTGTTATCATCGAAAAAGTCAAACCTAAAATCAACCCTTGACAATGATAATTCTCTAGCGGTCAATTCAAGGTTAAACATCATTTCATCAAACACTTTGGTATATTCACTTTTTTTATAGATACCAATATTATCATTAAATTTGTCGGGATTAACAACATATAACCACCGACCATCTTTCAAACATTTCCGCTTGTTATTATGTACATAATCTTTTTGTTTAATTACTTCTTCTTCAATTTCTTTGTCCGTCTTAATTTGAATAGTGTCAATTCCTGCATACATCTCGCTTTCAGAAAGTATCTTTAATGTATCAGGTGATTTAACTTTTTCACCTATATAATCAAGCACTAACTTAACAGCTTTATCTAATTCCTGTTCTCTGCTAATATGCCCCTGTGCAAATTGGTATTCAATCATTCTCAACCTAAAATTAGAGCGGTTATTTTTTCTTAATTTTCTTATTTCGTTTATTTCTTTTCCATATAACATTTTATATTCCTCCAATCTTTTATCTATTTATTTTCTGTGTTTATTTTCAATTCAATCATAAGCACCACCACCATTTTATTTTATAAAGAATGTTTGATTTTAAGTTATATCAAATTGTCTTTTGTATTTTCAAGCTTATTATACCCCAATCAAATAGAAAATGTAAACCCTTGCATTGTAAAATCTGTATAATTTACAAACAATCAAGGTGAATACTGTACGCGCTATTGTACATATTATTCATGATAAATAATGAATGTGATAAAAATTAATAACATCACATTCACTGTTATACACTTACAATCTTAACATTTTGAATTGTTCGGTGTACACTTCGGTGAAAGTCCGAAATCCTTGTGTTTAGATGAACTAGGTAATAGCTTTACTGTACAATTATTTACCCTGTAAAGTTTTAATTTCCCCTATATCATGGTAGTTTTTATTCAATAGCCGAATAGTAAATTATAGTATTTTATTAGCACTCTAAAAGTGCGTAAATACGCTGTTTTAAGCACTTTAAATTGTTCGGTAGCATTTTTTCAATACCTGGTATGTGAATGAAGTAGCCATAAACATATAAAAAGTTAGCAAGAATTGTTATCATGTTCTATTTTAAACATATAAAAAGCCTGCTATCATTTGTTATCTTTTTGATAGCAGGCTTTGTATTATTCTATTCCGTATTCGGCAAACAGTTCAGACTTGTATTTATAGTAACTGTTTCTTGCAACTCCAACACCTTGACCATTTATCATAGCTATTGTATCAATATCATTCAGTGTACCATTCCCAAAAGCCTTGTGATACTTTACAATCATTTCTTTAACAGCTATTGACTTCTTTGTTGTTACCGTCTGTCCGTTCTGTCTGCCTATCTTTTTCCCCTTTGCTTTAGCCTCTCTGATACCCTCGCTTGTTCTGCCGTGTAAATCCTGAACTTCTTTTTCGCTTTGTTCAAATGCAAGCCTAATTTGTTTTTCTGCTAACTTAGTGATGTAAATAGCTACTTCTGACATAATGCCATTTATCAATCTGTCTGTATCATCATCATTTGTATTCACTTTAATTGATAACTTGTTCTCACCTAAAACCGACTTAAAACTATCTGTGTTTATTGTCTGTTCTTTGAGAAATACAAGGTTAATACCTTTGTTGTATAGTTCCATGTATGTGTTAAATCCTTCTTCTGCATTTCTACTCATTCTGCTAACACTATCAAATACAATCGTATCTCCTGCATGAACTATTTTAAGCAGCTTAATCCACTCTGGTCTGTTGCTCTTTGTTCCTGTGTATACCTCTGCTTTAATATCTGCTGTCGGGTATGCTCTTTTGATGTTAGTAATCTGTCTGTCAATACTTTGTTTTGCTGTTGATATTCTGCAATAGCCATAAACCTTATTATTTTCTTTCATGTTTGAACACTCCTTTTGTATTATTTTAAACGTTCGCTTATTTTGATACTGTGATTATAACATCATTCAAACCAAATGTCAATAGGTTTTGATACTTTTTTCTTTAACGTTCAAAATAATACTATCTATTTACCGAAACAAAAAAGGCTCACTAATAAATAGCAAGCCTTTACGTATCATATATAGTTACAATACTTTTGCAGTTCCTTGTTCACTCTCAATGCAAGCTGATAATCTTTACTGTCAGCACCAAGCACAACAACATAATCAGTATAATCCAAGCAATCATCACTTATTGTCTTTATCTGCTTAACAATAACGCTATCCCAATCAAGCAATAATATTGTTTCCATTCTGGTCTTTATAGTCAAGTGTGTTTCTCTGACTTTAACAATCGGGTTGATAACACGACTTGTAAGCCACGAAATAAAACTGTCCTCTCCGTCTGACTTGCCTATATCTATTACAAGTTCTGCACCAACACCACGCTTTAGTCTGTCCATGTCCGTCAAATCCCAACTATCATCTTTACGAAAGTCAAAAGCTGGGTCTGCAAGTTTAAAAATCTCTTTTACTTCTTCGATAGAATTAACATTGTTCATTTGTGTATACCTCTTTTACATAATATTCGCAATCATGTGTCAATGTCAACTAAAATGTCAACCTTGTTTTATAAAAGTGCGTAAATACGTTGTTTTAAGCTAATTCACATTACAGCGTAAATGTAAAGGGGTATATTGAATATTTTATATTAATATTTTAAAATTTTTATCTGTTGCGGTTAGGTGTAAGAAATCCCGCAGGCGGCTCACTGTCATCTTCGTAATCGGGCGCTTCTTCGGAAATATCTTCCTCCTCAGCATCCTCGGTGCGTGTGTACCAGTCTTCGCGTATCTCCTCGATGATCGCTTTCAGCTCATCAACACCCTCGCCCGTTACCGCCGAGAATGGTATACAATGTATATCCTCAAAGTACGGTATCTCATCTTTGAAAGCTTCCATACGCTCCTTGCGTGCGGTAGGTTTCAGCTTGTCAGCCTTGGTCAGCACGATAACAAAGGGTATCTCATTGTCGATGAGGTAGTTTATCATCTGAATATCGTCCTTGCTGGGGGCATGGCGCATATCTATCAGCTGGAACACCAGTTCAAGGTCGCGGTCAAAGTCAGCCAGATAGCCGCCAATAAGGTCGCCCCAGCCTTTTTTCTCTCCCTTGGATACATTAGCGTAGCCATAACCGGGAAGATCAACAAAATAAACGTCCTCCACCGAGAAGAAATTAATTGTGACCGTCTTGCCGGGAACAGAGCTGACCCTTGCCATATTCTTTCGGTTGAATATCTTGTTTATCAGCGAGCTTTTGCCCACATTCGACCTGCCCGAGAAAGCGAATTCGGGTCTGTCGGACTCGGGTATCTGTGAAAGCTTGCCGTATGAGGTGATAAATTCTGCCTTATTGAAATTCAGCGGTTTCATCTCATTCACTCCTGTCATATCATCTCGCAAAAAGAGGGCAGCCACGGTCAACTCAGTCACCGTTCAGCCCTCCCATGCATATATCTTATCCTATCCACCACTCGGGTGTAAGGTCCCCGAGGGTCATTATCCGCCCTGCTTCGTAGTCCATCATTATCTCGATATCCTTGTAGCCTTCGGGCATCAGCTGTACCATAAGTTCCCTGCACGCACCGCATGGCGCACCCTTTGACGGGTTCGGGGATATGCACAGCACCTTGGCGATCTCCTGCTCGCCGTTGGTTATCATGTTGAATATGGCATTCCTCTCAGCACATATCCCAAGGGTCGAACAGGTGTCGATGCACACGCCTGTGTATATCTTTCCTGATTTCGACAACACAGCCGCAGACACTTCACCGCAGGTAACGTAATCGGATATCTTACGCGCACCAATGACAGCTTCTGCCGCATCGTGCATATCTTTCCATATCTGTTCCATAGTCATTCTCCGACATAGATATTACACTGTTCCGCGACACACCGTCTCAGGAACAACTATATCATCTTCTTATATTGTTTTTCTGCTTCTTGCCTTGACCCTCGGCTGAGGATTCCCCATCATATCGGGCAGAACAGCGTTCTCGGGAGGCTTCACCAATGCCGCATCAAGCACATCGGATATCCTTTCGGCAAACACGAACTCAAGGCCGTCCTTTACAACGTCGTCTATCTCGTCAAGATCTCCCCTGTTCTTTTCGGGGACTATAACAGTCTTGACACCGGCCTTGAAAGCAGCCATTGTCTTTTCACGCAGACCGCCAATGGGCAGCACCTTGCCTGTCAGAGTTATCTCACCTGTCATAGCAACGTCCGCACGTACCTTTCTGCCACTGAGTGCGGATACTATGGCAGTTATCATCGTAACGCCCGCCGAAGGACCGTCCTTGGGCACAGCGCCCTCGGGTGCGTGGATATGCATATCTTTCTTCTCGTAGAAATCCTTGTCGATACCGTATTCGTCAGCGATACTGCGGCAGTAGCTTACGGCTATCTTTGCAGATTCTTTCATTACATCGCCAAGTGAACCTGTCAGTTCCACCTTGCCCTTACCGTCAAGCACAAGAACTTCCAGCGGCATCAGCACACCGCCCACAGCGGTCCATGCAAGACCGTTTACACAGCCTATCTGATCTTCCTTAGCCGCATCATCGGGCAGGTACTTTATATGACCCAGATAATCGGGGATATTCTTGGCACTGAATGCGACCTTCTTAACATCGTTCTCGACGATCTCTCTTGCAGCCTTTCTGCACAGAGAACCTATGGTCCTTTCGAGGGTTCTCACACCTGCTTCACGGGTATAGCCGTCTATCAGCTGATAGATACCATCATTGGTCAGCTTCATCATAGACGAAGTCAGACCATGCTTTTCAAGCTGCTTCTTCACCAGATGCTTTTTTGCGATATTGAATTTTTCCTCACGGGTATAGCTTGAAAGCTCGATAACTTCCATTCTGTCCAGCAGTGGTGCAGCAACGGTATCCAGAGTATTTGCAGTGGTTATAAAAAGCACGTTGCTGAGATCGTAGGGTATCTCGGTATAGTGATCGCGGAAAGCATTGTTCTGCTCACTGTCAAGTACTTCCAGCATAGCCGATGAAGGGTCACCCCTGAAATCGTTGCTCATCTTGTCGATCTCATCAAGGAGCATAACAGGGTTGCATGATCCTGCCAGCTTCATGGCATTGATGATACGTCCGGGCATAGCACCGACGTATGTCTTTCTGTGACCTCTGATATCGCTCTCATCCTTGACGCCGCCAAGGGATACACGCACAAACTTACGGTTCAGCGCCCTTGCAACTGATTTCGCAACTGAGGTCTTACCAACACCGGGAGGTCCCACAAGGCAGAGTATCTGACCCTTGATATCAGGAGTAAGCTCCCTTACAGCCAGATTTTCCAGTATTCTCTCCTTGACTCTTTTCAGACCATAGTGATCCTTGTCAAGGACAGCCTGAGCCTTCTTGACGTCAGCAGTATCCTTTGTGAATACTCCCCAAGGCAGACCGATGACCGTATCAAGATAACCTCTGATGACAACAGCCTCCTGAGAAGAACCTGCCATACGTGAAAGTCTTCTGACTTCATCGTTCAGCTTCTCCTTGACCTCATCGGGAGCTTTCATTTCCTCTATCTTGTCATAGTACTTCTGTATCTCGCCCTCGTCCGAACCGTCGAAGCCGCCTTCGCCCAGTTCATTCTGCAGAGCCTTTATCTGCTCGCGGATATAGTACTCCCGCTGATTATCCTCTATCTGGCTCTGTACCTGCTCGTGTATCTCCTTTTCAAGAGAGAGCACATCTATCTCTCTTGCAAGGATAGTCATCATCAGCACAAGCTTCTCCCCTGCAGACTGTGCTTCAAGCAAAGCCTGCCTGTCCATAAATGACAGGGGAATATTGAAAGCGACAGCTTCAAACAGGTCAGCCGCATTTTTAGCACCCATTACAGCAGTATATATCTCCTGAGGCATCTTGGGCATGAGCCTTGCATATTCCTCAAAAGCCTTGCGCACCTCACGCTCCACAGCTTCAAGCTCATGGTTATACAGCTTGTCCTTGGAATAATTCGGCAAAGGCTTGATCACAGCCTCATAGCAGTCATCATGGACGATCATCTCTGAAAGTCTTGCCTTGCGGACACCTCTCACCATGCATCTGCAAACACCGCCGGGGCTCTTTATCACCTGACGGATATTGGCGATAGTTCCTATCCTGAACATATCCTTTTTCTCGGGGGATTCAACATTTATATCCTTCTGCGCACACAGGAAAACATCACCGCTGAAATCATTCCTTGCGTTATGCAGACTTTGTATAGACATTTCCCTGCCCACGTCGAAATTGACGCTCATTCCGGGAAAAACGACCAGATCTCTGGTAGGTATCATCGGCATCAGAGTGCCGTTCTTTATATCAGTACGCTTTTCCATAAAAGCTCCTTTCTTCCGATCATGGAGTAAAAACTTCGATGATAATATTATAACATAAGATGCACTAAAAGTAAAGACACCAGGAATCAAAAGTGTTAATTTTCTTACATCGGCTCCCCATCCGGATCTTTCCGCACATAAAGAAAATACAGGAGCTGAAGCGTATGCTCTCACCCCTGTAAAAAACAGAGGTACCCCGAAGGATACCTCATATTATCATATTAGTCTGCAACGTAAGGCAGCAGAGCAACGTGTCTTGCTCTCTTGATAGCCTTAGTCAGCTCTCTCTGATGATAAGCGCAAGTGCCTGTTACACGGCGGGGCAGGATCTTAGCCCTTTCTGTCATGCACTTTCTGAGCTTTGCGATATCCTTGTAATCGATCTTTTCAGCTCTGTCAACACAGAACATACAAACCTTCTTGCGGCCTCTCTTAACAGGTCTGCCGCCAGTTCTTTCCTTCTCCATGGTATGATCTTCCCTCCTCGTTAGGAATTATCAAAATTCGTATTAATGATCTTATCAGAATGGTACGCCGTCGTCTGAAAGTACATCTTCAAACTCCGACAGATCACCGATGTTCAGCGCGTCATTAGACGGTGCCTGATTATTGTTATTGTTGAAACTGTTCTGATTGCCGCCGTTATTTCCGCCGAAACCACCGCCGAAGTTTCCTCCGTTATTGAAGTTATTTCCTCCAAATCCGCCGTTTCCGCCATTTGAGTAGCCGCCGTTGTTACCGTAACCGCCGTTATTGAAACCGCCGTTGCCGTAATTCTGTGAATAATTGCCGCCGCCCTGCTGAGCCTTTTCGCCAGTGAACGATGCATTCTCCACATAGACCTCGGTCACATAATGCTTAGTGCCGTTCTTGTCCTCATAGGTCCTGCTCCTGAGTGTTCCCTCAAGTGCTATCAGTCTGCCCTTACCGAAATACTTTCCGATAAATTCCGCAGTCTGTCTCCATGCGACGCAGGTAATGAAATCAGATTGGTACTGACCGCTCTGATCCTTGAAATTCCTGTCCACAGCAACGTTGAAAGTCAGTGCAGATACACCGTTCGGTGTCTGTCTTACTTCAAGATCCTGTGTGATCCTACCCATTAAAATAACTCTGTTCAGCATAACCCTAGTTCCTTTCAATAAAAATACTCATTCCATCAAACTGCTGATACTTCTGAATTTTAGTCCCGTCACTTACTTAGTTGTGACAAGGAAACGTATAACGCCGTCAGTGATGCCCAGTACTCTCTCCAGCTCTGCGGGGAATTCGGTCTTGCTGTTGAAAGACCACAGTACATAAGTACCCTCTGTTTCGTAGTTGATAGCATAAGCCAGCTTGCGCTTGCCCCATACGTTCAGCTCTACGTTTTCAGCGTTAGCCTTGATCATATCGTCGAACTTTGTTGTCAGCGCGTTAACGCCTTCCTCATCGAGCTTCTGGCTGAAGATAACCATTGCCTCGTAGTTCTCATTGATCTTTGCCATTTTAGTACACCTCCTTTTGGATTTCGCCTGCATATATAATGCAAGCAAGGATTAACTCATATATTATAACACCGTCCGCACGATATGTCAAGCATCGTACGAACGGTATTTGTAAACTTTTTATTAATTCAAAGAATCTTGCCCAGCAGCACCAACGCGCCTGTCAGACACATCATATATATCATCATACCAAGCAGCATATCAGCATAGGAGATCCCTCCCTTGTTCATTATACGGTAGTTGATGACAGTCCGATCCTCGTCCTCGGACTCATGATAGATCTTCGTTATATCCTTTTTAGCCTGTCTGTAATAGATATAGTTAGCGAAAAGGCCTGCCAGTATCCCCAGCGTAACTCTTATATAGTACGCTGCCTGCTGCAGCATCCTGAAATACTCAGACTTTACATTTATGCCGAAATTGATCTTTATACCGTATTCACCTGAGCAGAGATATTCTATCATAGCAGGCAGGTTGAGCGCTGCCATAAGCACTGCCACGATTATACCCACCTTTCTCATTTTACGGTACATAAAATAAAGTTCAGGCCAGAGGAAGGCAAAAAAATTCACCGAGAGCTTTCTGTCGGTCTTGCCGAACTTTATAAAGCTGGGCAGGAATCCAAGAGGGTTGGGTCCCACATATCTTGCAAGATCCCCAAGCTTTACACCGCCTATATCCGAATCCTGATTCAGCCTTACCGGAGTTATATTGATACCCGGTATAGTTGTATTCATCGGATCGGTATCCGACTTCTGAGTGCCGTCTGCCTCATCATTGAAAGGTCTTGGCGCACCCATATTCACAAGTGGTGTACCGCACTGCTCGCAGTAACGCAGGCTCGGATCATTCTCCGCACCGCACCTTATACACCGCTTCACCTCAGATGCCTGCGTTACTGTCACTTCTTCAGCAGGGGCATCAGGCATCCAGCCTATATTTTTATCATGGAGCTCACTGTTTATACATTTGCCGTTTTCGACATAGCAGCTCCTGTGATATGGTGTGCCGCAATCAGGGCATACCACGATGTCATCTTCATCGGTGAACCGCTTTCCGCAGCATATGCATTTTGAACCTGTATAATTTGCCATCTTTCCTATCCTTTCGGTGTTCCGTCACAGATACATACAAAACTCATAGTATCACTGACAACTACTTTTCAATATATTATACCACACTCCCTCAAAAATTGCAATACACGGTTTAAATAAACTTCCTGAATCTTCCAAAGCGGCGTTCTTTGTATATCAAAGTGAACAAGTGTACTAAAAATCGTGCTGATAATGTCGAAGTATATACTAAAATTCTAAAAAATCTGCTTTGTTCAGGGTTTAATTCGTTAGATTTGTGTGTTGTAATTTCATCTGAAGTGAGATATAATATATTTTGTATGACATATTCATACAAATAAGGTGATATAATTATAAAAAAAATATTACATATATCAGACGGAGATATACTCCTCCGCTGAAAAGAGGAATATTGATATGAAAAAGAAAAAAGACAGATCAGGGGCTTCTGAGGAACTAAAGGATATGATCTCTCATGCCATGGTGAACAAGAAAAACGGCGAAGCTGATGACGAATTGCTGTCAAGCATCGCCAAAGCCAAGAAAAACAAAGAAGCACACGCATCAGACAGCGGTACAAATAACACCAAGGGCAAAAAAGACCGTGAGATACATAATGATGATACAGAATACAAGGAAAGACGATTTCCATTGAGATTTCCCCGCAGATGGAGCCTGCGAAAGAAAACAGGCGTCACGCTGGGTATAATCTTTCTGGTGCTCGTGCTGGTCATGGCACTCATCGTATTTCTTTTCTTCCACTACACAGGGATGCTGAAGGAACGCGATAATTCAAAAAGGACTGCCAAGCCGCCTGTAGACAGCCGTGACTTAGTTGATGAGGAGGATACCTTCGACCCTGCAGCCAAGGAAAAAGAGCTGCGTGATATGCTTTCAAAGAAATCAAAGAAGATATCCAATGAAAAGGTAATGAATGTTCTGCTTATAGGCGAGGATATACGTGATACTGCCGAACAGGACAGAGGCAACACCGATGTTATGATGCTCATTTCCCTGAATAAGGAGCACAAGACCATCACACTCACATCGCTGATGAGAGATACCTGGGTATTTATGGATCAGCCCAATATCGCCAACAAACTGAACCAGGCTTACTGGTACGGCGGTGCAGAGTATCTTTCCAAAGTCGTAGAGGATTATTTCAGCGTAAAGATCGACCGTACAGTAAAGGTGAACTTCCAGCAGTTCATAGATATCGCTGACGCTGTGGGCGGACTTGATTTTGAAGTCAGCTACACTGAGGCAGTTGCAATGCGTGACCCCATGGACGAGCAGAACCACTATCTGCATAATCCCCAGGGAACCGACTATGTCGACCTCAAACAGTACGGCAAGGACGAATCGGTGAACTATTACGATGTTGACGGAAAGTTCAGTACACATATAGAATACCAGTCCGAGAAGGACAATACCATAAATATGCACCTTAACGGTAATCAGGCACTTGCTTATGCCCGTGTGAGGTACGGATGCGGCGATGACTACGGCAGGACAATGCGTCAGCGTGAAGCTATCAAGGAAATGGTCACCAAGGCGAAAAAACTGAATCTTATAGAGCTGGACGCCCTGATGAACAAGGTGCTCCCCGAAGTTGAGACCGACCTCACCGAAGGCGAGATCGCTGAGTTATTGCTAAACGCATTTGATTATATGAGTTATGATCTTCAGCAGCTTCGTCTGCCTGTTGATGATTACTTCAACATGGGATTTGTAGACAACCAGAGCTGCCTTTTACTGAACACATGGCAGTTCCAGGCAAATGCAGCTATGCTGAGATATATGGTATACGGCGACTGCACCACCGTGGAGGAAGCAAGGGAACAGTATCAGAAAGAGATAGATGACGGCACGTTCTATGAAAAGAACGACTTCCAGCCGCCGCAGATATGGTAAATAAACAGTAACTCACGGCGCTCTTGCTTTTATGGCAGGAGCGCCGCTGTTGTATTGCTGTTATCTTATAGCGGTAAATAAAAGAATAATTGAGCGCTGAGTCATATATATCAGCAACAGCTATATATCTGAAGTTTCCAAAAGCATCGTATCGAAGATGTTGTTATTCAATTGTCAAGAAGCAGATGACCTCTGTACAGTATAACACGTCGCTTCGTATCCTCGTAGTCATAGTCAGCGTCAGCCTGCCATCGTGCGTACAGTAGTCGATATATGTAAACGGCACTTATGGGGTGCCGGGAATTTTTTTGCATAAAAAAGGGCATTTTGAAGATCTTTATTTCTTATCGAATGGCGATAGGCGGGTCTGCCTGATGAACATACCCTTCTATATACAGCGAAAAACTGCAAAAAGTTGTACGTTTTTGTACAACTTTTGCAGAAATATGTCCGGGTTAAATATAAAATCATTTGTTTGTACAACGTGTGGATGCAGGGTATGTATGAACTGCACAGTAAATATGGAATGGTTTATGAATTGCTTAACGTGTTCTCTGCCCTATGTTGAAGCTTCTGTCCCCGAGTTGACAAAACATAAGAAAAATGTTAAAATAGACTATATATGACACCTCGGAGGTGTGGAGAATGGAGAGAAATGGTGTCAGGCTGCCTGATTACAGTGTGCTCATGTCGGTATACAAGGGCGAAAAGCCCGAGTATCTGAAAGAGTGTATAGACAGTATGCTGGGACAGACTTTTTTGACCAACGATTTTGTGCTGGTATGCGACGGTCCCCTGACAGATGAACTGGACAGAGTCATCGGTGAGTATGAGGAGAAATATGAGTTTTTCCGCGTACTGCGCCTGAAGGAAAACATGGGTGTTGGCTACTGCGCCAATGAAGGTCTGAAAAAGTGCAGGAACGAATACATCGTGAAAATGGATTCGGACGATATTGCTTTGCCTGAACGCTGTGAATACTCGATGTACCTGATGGCAAAACACCCCGGTATCGACATACTGGGTGCCTATATAAGCGAATTCGACAGTGATACGAACGAAGAGATAGCTGTAAGGAAAACACCCTCGGGAAATGCTGCTATCAGGAAGTATGCAAGACGGAGGAACCCCTTCAACAATCCCACACTGGTATATAAAAAATCGTGGGTGGATAAGATAGGCGGCTATTCAACAGTAAGGCGCTGCGAGGACTACGATTTTGTAGTGCGTATGCTGGCTGCAGGTGCCGTGGGAAGAAACATACCCAAGGTACTCGTGAGATACCGCGTCAGCGGCAGCAACTATGACAGACGGCGCAACTGGGCGAATACAAAGAGCTTCATCGCGGTGAGATGGAAGATACACCGTTCGGGTTTTTCAGGACTCTGGGACTTTATAGTGACCACTGCCGCACAGCTTGTCATGTTTGTGCTGCCATCGTCACTTACCGGAAGATTTTACAAAAAACTTCTCCGATAAGGGATATATTGAATTTTTACAGTTCTTACAGAAATAATACAAATTGTTTCACAACTAGTACAGTTCTGTAAAATCCCTTGACTTTGAGAAGAAAAGTTGGTAATATAATTGTTGTGTCCCCAAAGCATATTCAGGGGATGCAAGGTAAGGAAAGCAAACGGCAGGGATACTGCCGATACAAAATAGTAAGGAGGTTCGGTATGGAACCGAGTGTAAAGCTGTGCATGGGCTGCATGAACGAGCTGGCTGAGGACGGCAGATGTCATTATTGCAGCTATACGGATGATATCCCGCATCTGCAGGCTTATTTAGCACCGAAAACTGTGCTGGACAACAGATACGTTATAGGCAAGATGCTCTCATACAACGGAGAGGGTGCTTCATATATCTGCTACGATATGGTAGGCAAATGCAAATGTGTCTGTCGTGAATATATGCCCGATACGCTGTGCGAAAGAGCCTCGGACGGGCTGAGCATAAATGTCAACAAGGACTGTCTGGCGAAGTACAAGACCTTCATGTCGGAATTTGCCGATATGAACAAGGTGCTTTCAAGGATGCGCAACCTGACACATATCGTTACCGCGAAGGATATGTTCGCGGAGAACAATACGACTTATGTGATACTGGAATACGTCGAAGGCGTTTCACTGAAAAAGTTCTTACAGTCAAACACGGGATTCCTGACCTGGGATCAGGTGAAGAAACTGTTCGTGCCCCTGTTCACAACACTTAATATAATACACAATGCAGGGATAATCCACAGAGGTATCTCCCCTGAGAATATAATAGTTACTACCGACGGTGAACTGAAGCTGACGGGCTTCTGTATCAGCTCAATAAGGACTTCAAACACCGGAATGATGCCGGAGTTCTATTCGGGATATACTGCTCCCGAGCAGTACTCCTCATTACAGTGGCAGGGTACCTGGACTGATGTATACGCTGTGGCTGCGGTTATATACCGTATACTCACGGGCAATATGCCCCTCGATGCCAACACCAGGATACACAACGATACCCTTATGGAAGCTAACAGGCTCAATCCGCGCATACCGCTGCATATATCCGATGCCCTGGCACAGGCTATGGCTGTAAGGGGCGAGGAAAGGACCAAGACTGTCACCGAGCTTGTTTCGGGACTGTTTGAGCAGCCATCAAGGATAGAGCATCCCAAGGGTTCTACACAGACTATCCCGATCCAGCACATCCCGCGTGAAGAAAGACGTTACCGCGACGAAGAAGATGAGGACACAAAGTACGAGAGCAGCAAGCCTGCAAAAAAGAGCAGCAAACTTGCTACGGTAGTCGGACTGTGCGTGCTGGGTGTACTGCTGGTCATAGGTATATACCTTATGACTCAGCTTTTCGCTCCGCCCGAAGATAACACAAATGCCGCATCACTTCCGGCATCGGAAGATATATCGGGAAACAACAGCGAAGAAGAGGACAACTACGAATACGGCACTGCCACCAGCGCTTCTCCCGTAAAGCCCGATGACGACGATACAGAGTACGGCAAGGGCTCGATAATGCCTAACCTTGTAGGTCTTTACTATACCGAGGTCGAGAAGAAAATGGGCGATGAATTCACCCTGAAGCCCAAGTATTATTACTCTGACGATGACGATCGCGGATACGTAAAGACACAGAGCATCCCCGAGGGTACCGACTATGACCCCAAGAGGAAGAACGAACTGGTGCTTGATGTATGCGCAGGACCTTCCGTTATACCTGTGCCCGACTGCACAAACTATTCAAAGAGCGATTATCTCAGCCTGCTCGACAGCCTGAACATAAAGTACAGCGTCGGTGAGGACTACAGCAGGACGGTTCCTTACGGTCTGGTAATAAAGACCAGTATACCTGCAGGCGGCTGGATAAATATTGAAAAGGGCGATATACTCACAGTAGTAGTCAGCCTGGGCAAGCCGCCCGAGACTACCACCAAGGCAAAATCACCTGATGACAGCGGTAATGACTCTTCCAAGTCAGATCAGATAGGCGTTGATACACAGGATCCATGGGCTCCCCACACAGATCCGCCTGTAAACTCTGATGACACATCAAACGCCGATCAGCCCGTAAATACGGATGATCAGAACGGCGGTGACAATGGCAACGGAGGAGTAGTATTCTACTGATATCAAACGTTTTCGGAATAATGCATCAAATAATGAACTTCAACTTAAACGTTTTTGAAAAAATGTGAAAACGTGCGCAAAGCCCTTGACAATCCGAGGGCTTTGTGTTATTCTTAGATTTGGAAAATGAGAAGTAAAAGGGCGGATACAAGTCGATTCGCCTATGTTTTTTGGAGGTATAAATATGGCAAAGAAAATCGGTGTTCTCACAAGCGGCGGCGATGCGCCCGGAATGAACGCTGCTGTTAGAGCAGTATGCAGAACAGCTCTTCAGAGAGGCATGGAAGTTGTAGGTATAGAGCGCGGATACAACGGTCTGCTGAACGGCGAGATCGTTGAGATGAATGCAAGGACTGTATCCGGTATCATCCAGAGAGGCGGTACTTGCCTATATACAGCCAGATGCCCTGAGTTCAAGACTAAAGAGGGCGTTGCAAAGGGTGCTGAGAAGTGCCGTGAGATCGGTCTGGACGGCATCGTTGTTATCGGCGGTGACGGATCCTTCAGAGGCGCAGCTGACCTTTCTTCAATGGGTATCCCCTGCATAGGTCTTCCCGGAACTATCGACAACGATATATCCTGCACTGAGTATACCATCGGTTATGATACCGCTATGAACACCGCTATGGAAATGATCGACAAGATCAAGGATACTGCACAGTCCCACGACAGATGCTCTGTTGTTGAGGTAATGGGCAGAAATGCAGGTTACATAGCTGTAAACGTTGGTGTTGCTGTAGGTGCTGAGGCTGTTATCACTCCTGAGAAGGACTATGACCTTGACGCTATCTGCACCAAGATCCAGAATACAATGAAGAGCGGCAAGAACCACTTCGTTGTAGTTGTAGCTGAGGGCGTTGGCAAGACCGATGAGATCACTAAGATCATCAGCGAGAAGACAGGCGTTGAAACAAGAGCTACTATCCTCGGTCACGTTCAGAGAGGCGGCTCCCCTACCGTTCGTGACAGAGTTGTTGCAACACAGATGGGTCACCACGCTGTTGAACTGCTCGAGAAGGGTATCGGCAACAGAGTTGTCGGCATGAAGGATAACCACGTATATGACGTTGATATCCAGGAAGCACTGTCCATGAAGAAGCCTTTCGAGGAAGAACTTTACGGTATACTGAACGAAACTGCATTCTGATATGCGGCTGTACCAAATATATATGCGATAAATCTGAGAGCGTTCTTTTTAAAAGAACGCTCTTGTTTTGTAAATTTACTGTGAACTATATTTACGAAATGCGAAATCGTTTACGAAAAACTATCGTCCCGGTATTGGACATTTTGCATTATTCTGTCTTACAAAACAAAGCAGTATCACCATATTCATATAAGCCATTTATGCCTGAAGTACTTTTTTCACTGCAAATAAATATAAATTAAAACTATTACGCAAACAATGCAGTCATTGACAAAACTTCGCGAAAACGTTATAATTAATTTGTACTTGGGGAAGTATATTTTATAAAGGCGGGGATAAGTCATAGTGCAGGGAATAGCACGGACGCATTCCAGAAAACAGGCGGCTGCAGCGCATTTACGCTGCGGTCGTTTTTCGGCTGTAAAAAAGATATCTGAAATATCGGTAAAAATATTGCGTGAGGACTTTACAAACACGAGAAAATGTTATATAATATATGTGTATGTATTTTTGAATGTAAGGAGTTAATATAATGGCAGTTGTTTTTTTAGAGAACCTTAGATCCGAGCTTGAAGCCTGCCGCCCTATGATCAGGGAGCTGCATGATGTATATGACATCGAGAATGCAGCTGAGAAGATCGAGGAGCTTCATGAAAAGGCAGCAGAACCCGGATTCTGGGATGACCCCGAGAAATCACAGGTGGTATTGCAGCAGACAAGAAATCTTGAAGGCAAGGTAGAGCGCTACAACAAGTTCAACGGTGCTGCCGATGATATCGAAGTAATGATAGAAATGGCTGCCGAGGAGGACGAGGACACTCAGGCTGAGCTGGTAGAAGAGATAAAGGCTGAGCTGGATAAGCTGAAAGCCGATCTTGATGCGGCTTCACTTGAGACCCTGCTGACCGGTGAGTACGATCACAGCAACGCGATACTGAACTTCCATGCCGGTGCAGGCGGAACTGAGGCTCAGGACTGGACAGAGATGCTCATAAGAATGTACACCAAATGGGCTGACTCACATGGTTTCAGTGCGAAGATAATGGATATACTCGAAGGCGGCGATGCAGGTATCAAGAGCTGCTCGATGTTCATTGAGGGCGAGAACGCTTACGGCTACCTCAAGAGCGAATCCGGCATACACAGACTTGTACGTATATCGCCTTTTGACAGCTCAGGAAGCAGACACACCTCATTCTCTGCAGTTGAAGTAATGCCTGAGCTCGATGACACTATCGAAGTTGAGATAAGACCCGAAGATATCGAGATGGAAGTTTACCGTGCCAGCGGTGCAGGCGGACAGCACATCAACAAGACATCCTCTGCGGTAAGACTGATACACAAGCCTACAGGTATCGTTACTGCCTGCCAGACTCAGCGTTCCCAGTTCCAGAACAAGGACTACGCTATGAAGATGCTAAAGGCAAAGCTGATCGAGATCAAGGAGAGAGAACATCTGGAAAAGATCGAAGATATCAAGGGTGTGCAGAAGGAGATCGCATGGGGCTCACAGATCCGTTCCTATGTATTCATGCCCTATACCCTGGTAAAAGATCTGCGTACAGGCTTTGAGTACAACAACGTCAAGGCTGTCATGGACGGTGATCTCGACGGTTTCATCAACGCCTACCTGAAAGCACTCTCACTGGGCAAGATAGAAAAGAACTGATTTAGCTGCACGTAAGGGCAGTGTGCATATAGAAGTATATATTATTTATCGGGGGATAACTTTTCTGAAGAAAAGTTATCCCCCGAACCCGTCTGCAAAGGCTTTGCCTTTGTAGAATCAAACAGACTTTTAACTCTTTGGGGCATAGGGTATTTTTTTATAAGGAAAGACAAAAGAAATAGAAGTTTTTGGAATGGGGTTTGGCATCAGTGAAGCTGACGCTTAGGAATAACCCTTTTTCAAAATGGTTTTCCAAAACTGGCAGCATAAAACTTCTGTATTAGCACACTCCCCTTACGTGCAACCCTTATTTTTATAAACAAAAAAGCCATGACATTGTCTGCCATGGCTGATGTATCACTTTATAGTTTTTTTCCTCTGTTTCTTCTGAACGGGTACTGCCTCTTCCTCGGCTGCCTTGTCTTCAAACAGAGCCTCTTCTTCGTTGTCGGTAGCATCTTCGGGATTCTGCTCGCCCAGTTTATCGTAGTAAGGCTGTATAACGTGCTTACGTATAACAGGATAGCAGTTGAAACAAGCTATGAAGGTCACGAATGTGAAGGGGAAGAACATTGCAAGTGTCAGACCTGCAGGCATAGTCGAAGGAAGTACCAGCAGCAGATAGCTGAACAGTATTATAATAAGCGAAGACACCAGTGTGTAGAGTGTCTTTTTCAGCCCTATAGGCACCAGAAACAGTGCGTTGCGGAGTATCTGCTTCATGGTAAGGTTCGTCGAGCACATCATAGGATAGATATAGAAGTGCATCATGAAGAACACAAGCATACACGATAGACAAAGCACATAGGGTACATACATGATACTGTTCTTCTGAGCCATAGTGCTGTACAAGGGCACGCCAACAATAAAGCTTACTATGGCGATCGTATCAATATAGCCCATTATAAGTCCCTGCTTCAGGTTGAGTTTGAATGCCTTGCGGAAATCGTGAAGCATGAATGTCGGACGTTCCTGAGAATAGTTCCTTACCACCCTTGTCATCGCCGCAGATGCAGGACCCATTATGCCTGATATCAACATCAGAAGCAGCCACTTCATATTACCGGTCTCTGTTATCATAACCAGCATGACGAAGATAGGTACTATGAACAGGAAGTATATAAAGTTCAGACCCATGAGTTGCCACATATGCCTGAAGTATACCTCCCAGAATTTGAAAAACGGGCGTTTCTCATGGGGCGTTTTAAGTACACCGCGCCCGGGCGTATCGTAATTTCCGAATAATCCCATTTTACACTCCTTGATATTAGTCCGATGGGGTATTCCCCGTCAGACCAGCTTTTCTATGAATATATGACAGCAGACTGTATCCGCACCTGCTGCCAGTGTCAGCACAGCCTCCGCTGCAAGCAGCCTTGCGCCGAACAGTCTTACTGCTTCGGGAAGACTCTGCTCTCCCCTGCCCGATATTATGAGCCGCAGACAGATATTTGAAAGGTTGAAAGCTTCCCTTGCCGCAGCAGCAAGCGCGAGAGTAGATATCACCGCCCCGGGTATCAGTATACCCGCTGCGTACAGCATATCTCCCCTGCCTGCCATACTGTACAGCTGTGCTGCCTTATGACCTATGCCCATACCTCTCAGCATGAGCAGCAGCACTTCAAAGGGCTGACCCACCGCACACATACCGGCGGCAGCAAGTCCAAGTAAAAATACTGTGCTGCCAAGCAGTGAGCCTGCCATCACCCGCCCGAGATCGGTCTGAAAAAGACTTTGTATCTCAGCGGAGCGGAATATAAGTCTGTCTGCCTGAGTATCACGCGAAAGCATGAAGCACATCGTCCCGATGAGCACGCCTGTAAGTGACGCGGCACACATGAACGCGAACACACCTCCGCCGTATGACGTTTTGCCGTAATCTGTCCTGCAGGGGCTTGTCTGCATATACATCACCTCTAAGATAATGTATGCACCCCACAGTAGAAAAATTCGGCTTTCGGTATATTATTCTGCCAGTTCGTAAGCCCTCTTTGTACAAGCCTCACAGCACTCTCTTACAGCCTTGCCGATATCGTTTGCCCTGAGCTTTTCAAGACCTGCTATGGTAGTGCCGCCCTTTGAGGACACCATAGTTATCAGCTCATCAAGAGTTCTGCCGCTGTCAGTGATCATCTTAGCGGAGCCGATGAGTGACTTTGCAAAAAGATCGGTAGCAGCCTTTTCATCAATGCCTACGCTCTTAGCGTAATCAATGAAGCACTGGGCATAGAGATATATGAAAGCAGGTGAAGAACCGTTTATGGCGATCACCTCTTTCATCTTATCCTTTGGCAGTACGGAATATATTCCGCATGAACCGAATATCCTGCATACCAGTGCGAACTCTTCTTCGGTAACACTGTCGGACTTAGCCAGTGCAGTTGCACCCTCACCAAGAAGCAGAGGTGTATTGGGCATTACCATTACTACCTTAGCGCCTTCAATGGTCTTGGCTGCTATCTTGTCATCTGTAACGCCTGCACATATAGATACTATAACTTTATCCTTCGTTACTTCGTTCTTTATCTTAGCAAGTACTTCATCAAGCTGCTGGGGCTTTATAGCAAGGAACACACAATCGCACTGTGCTGTGAGCTCAGCTTCGCTGTTAACGCCCTTAACGCCCATAGCTGCTGCTCTTTCAAGGGCTGCCTCGCTGCAGTCGTAGGCATAAAGCTCTATCTCACTGCTCATGCTGCTGCCGAGGATACCTTTCATTATAGCGCTGCCCATATTGCCTGCGCCGATGAATCCTACTTTATAACTCATTTAATGACACTCCCATTCAAAAAATAGATAAATATATTATATCACGCTTCACGCTATATTTCAAGTACATTTTATGAAAAATACTATATCCCCCGATACACCGCATCTATCGAACTTACGGTCTTCGGTAACAGTATACATACAAAAAGACACCTCTGCACACAGCAGAAGTGTCCTGTTATCATTTGAGGAGTTTTGCAAGCTCGGAATACAGCATAGCGGGTATAACGGGCTTAGCGATATGGCTGTTCATGCCCGATGCCTTTGACTGCTCGATATCCTCGGGATAAGAATTCGCGCTCATGGCTATTATTTTCACCGAGGTGCTGTCAGGACGTCCCAGTGCGCGTATCTTCCCTGCAGCTTCAAGACCATCCATTACAGGCATTTTGACATCCATAAGCACAACATCGTAATATCCGGTATCAGATGCCATGAACTTTTTTAGTCCCTCATATCCGTTGCCTGCCGCATCAGTTTCAAAGCCCACACGCTTCAAAAGCTTTATCTCGAGTATGCGGTTGATGGAATGATCGTCCACCACAAGCGCACGCTTTCCGCTGAAATCATAGCTGTCGGGAGCGCTGTTCTCACCAGTCCCTGCGGCTGATGCAAGATCGCAGTCGATCTCGACCATAAACTCTGTACCCACGCCTACCTTTGATTTTACGCGGATATCACCGTCCATGAGATCAACAAGGTTCCTGACGATAGAAAGTCCCAGACCTGTGCCCTGTATCTCGGCAGTAGCAGAAGTCCTCTCCTGTGTGAAGGGTTTGAACATATTCGCCGCAAATTCATCGGACATACCTATACCGTTATCCTTTACGGTGAATACCGTCCTTACTTTTCCGTTACCTGCTGCCAGCTGTGAAACGGTCAGCACTACCCTGCCCTTTTCAGGTGTGTACTTTACAGCATTTGAAAGCAGGTTCATAAGTATCTGCCTCAGCCTCAGCTTATCGACCATGAGGGTATCGGCAAATATATCATGGAATTCAGCCACGAACTCGATGCCCTTCTGTTCGGCAAGGGGGGATATGACAGATGTGATATTTTCAGCCAGTGCTTCAAGAGAATAGGCAGCGGGATAAAGCGTGAGCTTTCCGCTTTCTATCTTTGCCATATCAAGTACATCCCCAAGTATCTCCAGCTGGAACTCAGCCGATTCCCTTATCCTGGTGAAATACTCTTTGACAGTCCTGCCGCTGCATTCCTCCTCGCCCAGCCTTGCCAGACCTATTATGGAATTCATTGGTGTACGTATATCATGGCTTGTGCGGGACATAAAGTCCGTCACCGCCTCATAGTTCCTGCGTGCCTTTGAAAGCTCGCCTTTAAGCTCAGCGATCTCTTTCACTGCAGCCAGATACTCTTCCTCGGTATGCAAGCAAGCACCTCCCATCATAATATTTATACTATTATAACACATTATTAAGTAAATGTAAAGAGGAATATTCGTATATATTTCTCAGGATCAGCATTTCCAAAGATTACGCACTTGTTAAAACTTTGTTTTTTTATAAAATGTTTGCTTAATTATTAAGTGTTTGTATGTTATAATATATTTTAAAATATAGTAATCATATTTTAAAATTTAGGAGGAGTTAATATGAAAAAAGCATTATCATTAGTTCTTGCACTGGCATTGACAGCAGGCTGTACCATCAGCGCCACCGCGGAAATCAAAAAGCGGGTATACGGTGATATAAACGGTGACGGTAAAACCGATGTGACCGATATCTCACTGGCTGCGGCTTACATCAAAGGCAAAAAGCCCCTGACCGAGGAACAGCTGTTCCTGGGTGACCTGAACTACGACGAAAAGCTGAACGTCACCGACCTTGCAAAGCTGGCAAGCTACGTCAAGTGCGTTTCAGCGAATGACGATATCATCAGCAAGATAGAGGGATTCATAAAAGACAACGATCTGCCCGCTGTAGTATACATAGGCGAGGATGAAGTCACGGGCAAGTTCGCGGTAACCGTTCTTATCAACAGTATTTTCCTTGATCCCGAGATCGACCGAAGCAAGTATGACGCGGAAGTGATCGAAAGAATAAAAGCATTCGCCAATGAAAATAGCTATGATCCCGAAAAGATTCAGTTCATCACAGCTGAATAATATCATATCCTCTGCATACCCTGCAGGGGATTTTTGCTGTATAAAAGCCCGAAGAACCGCTTTATACTGTGCATTTTCACCTATGAACGAAAAATGAAACAGCAAACGAGAAATCGAGATAAACAAAGAGATTTAAAGAGAATCCAAGAGAATGAGGGATATAAATTAAAAATTCGGCGTATTGACTATTGACATTGAGGGGAAGATGTTGTATAATAGCTAATGTTGCGAGTCCTGAGGGCGTGTCTTGCGTGCGTCCTGAGGCATTAACCCGGACACGGCTCAGCCGTTTGTCCCACGATATTTATTCAAGGAGGATACGATATGTCTACTTATATGCCCAAGGCTGCGGACATCACCCGCAAGTGGTATATCATCGACGCTGAGGGTCAGTCCCTCGGTAGAGTTGCCGCTAAGGCAGCTACTATTCTTCGTGGTAAGCATAAGCCTACTTATGCACCTCACGCTGACTGCGGCGACCACGTAATCATCATCAACAGCGACAAGGCTGTTCTCACCGGTAAGAAGCTCACTCAGAAGAAGTTCTACCACCACACCGGTTGGATAGGCGGTCTGAAGGAGATCGGCTATGACAAGCTGATGGCTGAGCAGTCTGACAGAGCTATGACAATTGCTGTTGAGGGTATGCTCCCCAACAATACACTTGGCAGAGCTGCTGCAAAGAGACTCAGAGTTTACAAGGGTGCTGAGCATAACAATGCTGCACAGAAGCCCGAAAAGTACGAGCTGTAAGAAAGGAGCAATCAGAATGTACGAATCCAAGCAGCCATATTTCTATGGCACAGGCAGAAGAAAGCACTCTGTTGCCCGCGTTCGTGTTTACGAGGGTACAGGTAAGGTTACTATCAACGGCAGAGATATCGACGATTATTTCGGTCTTGAGACTCTCAAGCTGATCGTTCGTCAGCCTTTTGCTGTTACTGATACTGTTGACAAGTACGACATCGTTTGCACTGTTACAGGCGGCGGTGTTACAGGTCAGGCAGGCGCAATCAGACATGGTCTTTCCAGAGCTCTGCTCCAGGCTAGCGATGAGTTCAGACCTCTCCTCAAGAAGGAAGGCTTCCTCACTCGTGACCCCAGAATGAAGGAAAGAAAGAAGTACGGTCTGAAGGCTGCAAGACGTGCGCCTCAGTTCTCAAAGAGATAATTTTATCCCTGTTGGGAGTGTTCAAAAACACGTATTTACGCTGTTTTATTCGGTTTGGGTTTATCTGAAATACGGTAAAATTCGGACGGTAACTAACACGTAACTAACGGGTAACTAACAAAAAAATCAAGGCATTCATCGGTTGATGGATGCCTTATTTTTATATGAATAGCCGTCAAGAAATGTTTATCTTGACGGCTATCTTCGTTTACTAAATAATAAGTGAAGAAATAAATCTATCCATATATGGTCTATACAGTTTTATGAAGTTCCTCATTTTATTATCAAATGTTATGCAATTTGTTATTTTGGGAATTGCTGAAACATGATCAAGACATCCCATCCAAAAGAAGTCAAATATATCATTTTTTTGAAATTTTTGTCCGTTAAGTAACCATTGAGATAGTAAAACTTGACTTGTGTATTCTTTTTGTGCCTTTGTGAATTTTGGATCAAAGACCTCAGATAATTCTTCAAATATTTTTTGTATGTTTAATGGAGCATCTGATATTACTTTTACAATCTTGGACATTTCTGGACTGTTTCCTTTATACCTTGTCGCTTGTTCAAATGCTTGATCAAATATTGTACTAATATCAACTGGTTTTCCTTGACGATAGTATTCACATACCCACTCAATCAGTATATCTATCTTCAAACAAGCATCACGAATACAATCAATGAAAAAATTCTTAACAATTCTCTGCGGGTCATTTTTTTCATAACCTTCTTCATATGCTTGTTGTAGCAGTTTGCGGTAATTGTTGTTATTCTTTATTAGTCGTTCATACACAAACCTAAGTGCATATAACTGTTCATTTTGAGGTATATCTTTTTTTGAGGTTATACTCGTATAAGTGTAGATCGTTAGGATTTCATATAGAAAGAAATGAGAAAATGCTAACTCACATTGCATTTTGGCATTAGTAATCTTATTAATATAAAGTAATGTACTTTTAGTGTTATCAAATATAGTTTGTAAATCTAATAAGTCCTTTGAAACATCATAAGTAGGAGTATTGTTCCAAATCTTGACTTTTTTATCTGCAAGAAAAGAAATTATAGATTTTATCGTTTTAGGTGAATCCTTAAAATGTACTACCATTTCCATGTATGCACTTGATGGTAACGCTATATCGCTTATTTTTTCGCATACACTTCGCAATTTGCTTATATCGATATTTGGTGGAATAGGTTGTCCTAATTTTTCATTGCCATAAAAGTAATATAAAGCGTTTGCATCCAGAAATAACATATTATACTCCCTTTCTTCCTCTATACCGCTGAGAGAATAAATCCCTCAGCGGTATCTTTATGCCTATATCCTATTGATAGCCTCCAACAGCTCCTGCACATTAACGTGCGTATAGACCTTCTCGGTCAGTGACATTGCACCCGAATGACCGACGATCTTCTTTATCAGCGTAGGCGATACCTCTTTCTCGGTCATCATCGAGATGCAGGTGTGACGAGTATCGTGCGGCTTGTGGGAGCAGCCGATCAGCTCCATAACAGGTGTCCAGTAGGAATCGTAGTAGTTGCGGTAGATGAACTGCTTGCCGTCGGGAGTATGGAGCAGATATTCGTTGCCGTCCTCGTACCACTTCTTGAAGAACGGATAAGTCCTGTCGTGTATCGGTACAACACGGATACCGCTTTCGGTTTTACTTTCCACAACCTTGAAGCAATGCTCCTCGATGTTGACGTTCTCACGTTTCAGGTCGAGCAGCTCGGACACACGAACTCCGCTGTATATCAGCATGAGGACGATCTGAGCGTAGATGTTGCTTTCCTGCACCCACAGAGCATCAATTTCTTCCTTACTGAAAGGAGAGCGGTCTGTCTTGTTCGGGTTCTTGTCCTTGAACTTGATAATATCCACATACTCAGAGTAGTCTTTCATGCAGATCTCATACTTCATGGCATACTCATACATCTGGCTGAAAAGCACTTTCAGCTTGCGGAGCGTCGGATAGTTCTTACCGCAGTTGTCTACAACACCCTGCAAGTCAGTCAGCTTCAAATCCTTGAACACTCTGTCGTGCAGGGGTTCACAGGTATTATATGACGCTTTGTAGGCTTTGGCGTTGCTGTCCGAGATCGTGGGGAACTTCTCCGCCGACCACTTCTCAAAGACTTCGGCAAAAGTGATTTTGGAGGCTTCAATGTCATAAGGATTCTTATTGTAGTCCATGAGCATTTCAAGCCCTTTAGCCCTGGTCGGCGCATAGCCGATAGTGATGTACTGCTGTTTACGCTTGCCTGTCTTTGTGTCAATATCCCAGCCCACCGTCTTGCGGACAATGTAGGGATTACGCCTGTTGCCCGACAGCTTGTATACAGTGCCAACACCGTTAGCTAACTTCATTCTGCTTCTCCTCCTTCAGCCGTACTACCTCACGGCAGGTGTCAACGATCTCGGAAATGCGGTCGATCTGAGTTTTCAGCTCGTCAAGGGGCATTGGTGCTTCTTCCTGTTCGTCCTTGTTGACGGTGAACTTCTTAAAATCGCTGATTATGGACGATGTAAAGCCCTTGACTGTCATTATCAGATAGTTTTCAAATTGCAGATATTCGCTTATGGACATATAGCACATTGTCTTTCCTGCCTTTTTGAGAGCAATTACATATCCCTCGGAGAATAACTGCAACAACTCAGGCGGCATATCATACACAGGCTGTCCCTCGTCCGTCTGAGAAAGAATGAAGTAATCGCTCCACACATCACGAGAAGCCTTGATCTCCAGTGTGTAACCGAGGTTAGCAAGCACCGTTGACAGCACGTTCTGATTACGCTTGCCAACAAATGTGGCGGTATCGAGCAGCACCGCCTGCGATTTCAGGCTATCAAAGCTGTCCCCCATAAGGTGATTGAACTTCTGTAATGCTTCATAATAATCATCGTCATAACTGTCCGCATAGACAACTATATCCTCGACAGGCACATCATAGAACTCAGCAAGCATATTGATATAGCTGTTTGTGATAGTAGCCTTGCCGTGTTCGATACCGTTGTAATGTGTACGTGAAGCACCGAGAGCTTCTGCAAGCTGATTCTGCGACAAACCACGCTCGGTACGCAGAGCAACTATCTTTTCTCTTGTTTTCTCCTGATCTATTGCTGTCTTCATTTTGCCCTCCACTATTTATGAATAAATTGTTAATGTACTATTTTTATCAAGACAATTGAAATGTCTGGAAGTGTATGGTACAATTATATCAGAATCGCAGAGAGATGTCAAGAGGCACCCTGAGATTTTTTCACACGATTAGAGATAGATATATAATCGGAAGGAGACCAAATGAATAATACTTCTAATTCTCTGCCGGCTTTTACAGGCAGAAACGTACCGATCAAGGAGATCGCACAGGCAACAGGCAAAGACCCGCAGTACATCAGAATCGGCTTACAGAAAGGCATATTCCGTTTCGGATATGCTTTCAAAAAAGAAGGTTCAAGTGAATACAACTATCTTTGCCCTGACAAGAAAGTATGGGAGGACTTAGGCTATTTCAGAGCAGAAACGGAGGTCAGCGATGCAGGAAATGATGAATGATGCTGCGGAGCTGATTACGGTGGCGAACAACGGGGATGATCTCCCCGTTGTACCTGATGAGGAGGTACAGTCCGAAGAACAGGAGAAGTCTGAGCTTGATAAGCTGAAAGAAGAACTGTCAGCGGTAACGTATGACGATATACTTAACAGCACTGCGCCCTATGAAAAGATACTTACCTTGCCTAATGAGTTTGCAATATCGCAGTATATCACGGCATTCAGACAAGTAGCCAAGAAATTCAAGCTGACGGCGGACTTTGACAGCCTTGTTGCTCCGTATAAGGACAAGGCTCTGCGTCAGCTCAAAGAGGCAGAGCATCAGGAAAAGAAAGAGGATAAAAGCAAATATCCAAAGTGGTGGGACGGAACACAGGTCAATGAGGATGTATTCTGCACCGAACTTCTCACACAGCACACACTGTACTGCATCAATGGGCTGTTCTATGATATTGACGGCGAGTTCCTTATCTCGGAGCTGAGCAAGGTCATATACGAGCGTATCAAGCCTTATGTAGTGAAGAATGTCGCAGACCGTACCAAACGTCTGGTGGAAGCCATGAAGATAAAGTGCTACCGTCCTGCACCTGAGCCTAACGAACACACTATACATCTGAAAAACGGCACACTTCATCTGGCACAGGGACACTTTGTATTCTCTCAGGGAAAGCAGTTTACAATGAACCGCCTGGGCATTGAATACCGTTCCGATGCACCGAAGCCTGAACGCTGGCTCAAGTTTGTGCAGGAGCTATTGAACGAACAGGACGTTATGACCTTGCAGGAGTATATGGGGTATCTGCTGATACCGTCCACAAGAGCACAGAAAATGCTGATGATCTCAGGCAACGGCGGCGAAGGAAAGTCCCGTGTCGGCAAGGTGCTTTTCGAGATCATGGGATATAAGAATTCCGTAAGCGGAAGTGTATCAGGTCTGGACAACGGAGCTGCTGCCCGATTCAATAAGGTCAAGCTCCTCGGAAAGCTCTGCATGATAGATGATGATATGGATATGTCTGCACTTGAAAAGACAGAGTTCCTCAAACAGCTTATCACAGCGGAGATACCTATGGAGATCGAGCCGAAAGGCAGTCCTTCTTTTCAGGCGTTATTGTACACAAGAGTAATCGCATTCGGCAACAATCCGATCTCTGCACTTTATGATCGCAGTGAAGGCTTCTTCCGCAGGCAGATGATACTTGTTGCAAAGCCCGTTCCGAAAGACCGTACAGCAGACAAACATCTGACCGAAAAACTGCTTGCAGAAAAAGAAGGAATATTCCGTTGGTGCCTTGAAGGATTGGAACGACTTATCGCCAATGATTTTGAGTTTACGATCAGCGATCAGGCGAAAGAAAACCTCAAACGCAGCGAGCGTGAATGCAACAATATCATTCCATTTATGGAGAGCGAGCATGACTTCAAGTTTGACGCTTCGGGGCAGATACATTCTCAGGAATTATACTGGGCATATCAGAGTTGGTGCAGGCTCAACAGCCTTGATGAATTATCAAGAAGAACCTTCTCCGGCTATCTGAAATCTCATGCAGATGATTACGGTATTACCTATTCCGAAAATGCTGTCAACGAACAAGGCAGGAGAGCCAGAGGATTCCTTGGAATGAGATACACTTATCGTCCCCCGACGATCATGTACTGAGCAACAATTTTACACGGTTCGATACACACTTTTATACACACCTGAAAAGAAAGAATATCGAGGCTTACACACATACACAGATATTCTGTTTCTTTGATACGGGAAAGCCACAGAAATATTTTTTCTTTTTTGATGATAAAACTTCGGTCAGTTCTGCCGTTGCGTGTGAAGTGTGTAATCGTGTAAATTGAATAGCTGTCAGAAAAGAAAAATGACAAGTTTGACAGGCACAGAAATGCCCGGAATTCTCTTTTGAAAAAGAGAAAAATGAAGCCACGTCCACAGGTGCGTATGGAAGAGTAGCAAGCACGGTATTGTGTGGGTACAAAAACTGAAAACCACACAATACAAAGCTTGTGAGAGGGACACCCCTCAGACCCCGATTTTTAGTATACGAAAGAGAGGATTTCTATGAGAAAAAGTGAGAAGAAAAAGCAGGTAATAAAGCGTGACCGCTACCTGAAAATACGAGTAACCGAAGAGGAGCTTGAAGCATTCAAACGTAAGTTTAAAAACAGTGGAATGCGAACATTTTCCGGCTTCGTCAGAGCAATGATATTTGAAGGCTATATCGTTCATTTCAATGAAGAGGAACTACGTGAAATATACCACCTGGTAGCTAACATTTCCAACAACATCAGTCAGATCATTCTTCACGTCAGCCGAGACGATGATTCTTTCGACAGCGACATTGCTGAAATCAAAGAGAAGATGGCGCAGATATGGCAGCCGCTGAACTTTTTTACGTGTAAAGTTTTGCAGCTGAGACACTGACAGAATACAATGCGCATTGCACTGGATTTTATCTTCTTTTTGCTGCGCTCTTCACAAAAATAATTACAATCATTCCGCATAGCTGGACTCTTGAATATCTGTCCGCTATAATAGATTCACAACAATAATTTATGGAGGCGATTTTATGTTTAGAATACCCGAACTCGCAATGCCGAGAACTCGCACAGTCACTACCATCTGCAACGGCAAGAAAGAGATATGGGACGATCGTGAGGAAGCACAGAATTTCTTTCTCAGACAGATGATGACTACCGAGGGTGAGGAACGTGACCGAGCAGAGTGCGTTTACATTCAGCTCATTCATGGGCTGGAGGAGTGTTCGGACGAGGATGAATAAGAGAATATAATTATGAACTCTCAACTGCTAATAGGTTGAGAGTTTTTCTATAATCAACTTTATCTAATTGACTAAATAGACAAAATGTGATATAATTATAGAAAAAATACTGGAGAGGTGTTACTATGAAAGAAAACAAAGAATTAAGAATTGTCGATAGTAAAGTTCATTCTCTTTCTGAAATATTTTCAGCAAGCTACACTGTTGACTTCTATCAGCGTGAATACGTATGGCAGAAAAAGCAGATAGAAGACCTTATTTCAGATCTGACAATCGAATTTCTCAAGAACTGGAAACCTGAGCACGATACAACTGTTACCGGAGAATACGATCCTTACTACATGGGCGAAGTTGTCCTTTCTGTAAAACCCGGTAATGTTAATTCGGTAATTGATGGTCAGCAGAGAATAACGACTTTTACCCTGCTATTGATGTACATTATTAAAAGATTTGAGAATACTCCTGATTTTCCTAAAAGTGATATGGAGAGACTGGTTTATAAAAATGAGCGTGGAGCTTGGAAGTTTACTCTTGGAATAGACGAACGAAATAAATGTATGAAAGCTCTCTACGAAAAAGGCAGTTATTCACCTCCAGATGGTGAGAATATGTCTGTATCCATAAAAAACTTAGTCGATAGATATAATGATATCGGAGAATGCTGGGATGATAGAATAAACGAATCCAACATTAATTGCTTTGTATATTGGCTTATGGGAAATGTAATGTTTTCAAAAGTCTGGACTAATAGCGATGAGTTTGCCTATGTGATATTTGAAACTATGAATGACCGTGGCTTATCGCTTACTCAGATAGAAATGCTCCGCAGTTATCTGCTTGCCAATATAAATGATGAAAATCGCCAGGACTCTATGGAATTGTACGATCAGGTCATATCAGAACTGGCAACTGTAAAGCTAAGTTCAAAATCAAAAGCTGAGTTTGAGTTTTTCAAGATTTTTTTCAGAGGACATTATGCAGATAACCTTTCTCAAAGCGCTGATTCAAATTCCGATTTCATCGTGATCGGTCAACAATTTCATCGTTGGGTTAGAGATAAAAGCAAAGACCTCGGTTTAAATACATCAGGGGATTATGTGGACTTTATTAACAAGATAGCATTTTTCGCCCGAAAGTATATCTACATTATGAAGAAAATAGAGAACAGAAAAGACAGCGTTACAGACTATCTTTATCTGATAGTAAATAGCGATTATGGCTTTACTCTTCAGTCTGCTCTTCTGTTGTCAGCTATTTCATATAATGATACTGATGCTATTGTAGATGAGAAAATCAAGATTGTATCAAAATATCTGACGAAAGTGCTCTCGTGGCGTGTATGGAGACACACAAGTATAGCTCAGAGTTCTATGGAGGATAAGATTTACAAACTTTGCAAACAGCTCCGAGGAAAGAATATCGATGAAATTAAAGAAATTCTTGCAACTGAACCTATCGAAATCCCCGAACTTAGTACTCCGCCAACTCTTAACATGATGAATAAACCTAAGATCAGAGTGCTGTTATCGCTTATTACAGAAATAGTAGCAAGAGAATCAAATGAGTCTGATTATATGCTGAACAAGGAGAATATCGAGGTTGAGCATATATGGGCAGACCATTATGAATGGTTCAGTGAAATATTCCCTAATGAGGCTGACTTTAATACATATAGAAATAATATCGGTGGTCTGCTTGTACTACCAAAAAGCTTCAACGCTTCGTATGGCGATATGAAATACAAAGATAAGGTAGAGTTGTATTTCAGCCAAAACATTCTTGCTCAGTCATTGTGTGAAAAGAAATATACTAACAGCCCTGGTTTCAAGAACTTCATAGAGAAAAGTAACCTTGATATACACTCGTATGACGATTACACTCGTGATTCTATTACAGAACGAGCAGAATTATATAGGCAGATATTACTGTGGAATTGGAAATAAGCTATAAGTTGTCTGCTTATTCAGCAACAATAAAATAGCCCTGCATTGTCACAAAACAAGCAGGGTAACTAACACACAACTAACAAAACAGCCTCAAAACAACGCAATAGCGTAATTGCACTTTATCTAAGAGATAATCAGACACCTCAAAACTTGCGTATTTACGCACTTTGCGAGTGGTCAAATGCTCTTTGGTCAACTATTGGTCAAATGGTCACCTCCCTGTTCGCGCAGGGAGGTTTTTATTTGCCTTTACGCAAGGCACAGCTCGATCTGCTCGGCAGTTCGGGCTTTTGTTTTTCGCAGAACATCGGCATAGATGTCAGCGGTGACGTTCACATCACAGTGACCGAGATGCTCGGACACAACTTTCAGGTCGATACCGCTGTTCAGGAGCATTGTTGCGTTGCAGTGACGGAGCTGATGCAGTGTCATATCCTCGAATTCCGTTCCTTTGGTGAAGCGTTTGAGGGACTGATATACCGAATTGCGGTCACGGTAGTTCCCTCTTGCAGACACGAATACCATTTCAGGGTGAGCGAAATCATCACCGAGGGCGAGTTTCAGCTTCTCGATGTAGTCCTTCTGAGCGAGAAGGACTTTTTTCAGCTCCTGTCCCATACCGATGATGCGGATACTGCTCTCGGTCTTAGGATCGGTCAGTTCGTGCTTTCCGCCTATATCGGTCAGCGTATGGTTTATGGAGATAGTGTTGTTCTCGAAGTCAATGTCCTCCCACGCAAGTCCGAGACACTCACCCGAACGCATACCCGTGTACAGCAGCACCTTTATGATACGCTTGAAATCCTCGTCCCACGGCTTGCTTTCAAGGTAAGCCATGAACCTTTTGAGCTTGTCCTCCTCCAAAGCCTTATTCTTGCGGCTTTTCTTCCGCTTTGGCAGTACCACGTTACGGCAGGGAGTATCACGGATAAAGCCCTGCTCTGCTCCTCTGCGGAAGATGCTCTGTACAATGACGTACAGCTTCTTGACAGTCGCAGGGTTCAGGTCATAGGACTGCATTATCTGCGTCAGCCTGGGAGCGTTGATGTCCTTGACTTTTATGTTACCGAGAACAGGCTCGATGTGGTTTTTGTACTGCCCCCAATAGGTGTAGACGGTACTCTCTTTCAGCTCCTGGGGAGCGTAGTTTGTGAAATACCAGTCGGCAAGCTCGGAAAAACGCATATTCTCGTTGAGCAGAGAATAACCCTTGCAGTGTCTCTCGAACTCAAAAGCGTACTCCTGAGCCAGCTTCTCGGCTTTCTTTTCAGTCACCCCGACAGGCGGAGTGAAAGTGGTCGATTTTACAAGCTGTTTGCCGTTCATATCGCAGCCGACAAACACCCTGATACGGAATGTGTTTCCACGTTTTGTTATATTAGCCAATGTAAATCCCTCCAAATTTACACTATGGCATATCTCTGTATTTAGCATTGTAGCGCACTATTCTCTCTTTGTCAAGCGCTTTCGGAGATATGCCATAGCTTTTCGTCTTTTATTCTAACTCTGTGCTTCTTGTTTTGTTATACCTGTACCGGGCAAAATCCTCCGACAGTCCGCAGGCGGTTATGAAAGCCCTTGCCTTTTGCAGGTCACGGGTGAGCTGTTCCTCACGCTTGATACGCTGAGCTTCGGCATTCTGCTTTTCACGGGAGAAATAACGCTTGTTTTCTTCCTTTTTCTTGTACTCAGAAAGCTCCGATGAGACTGCTGCCAGCTGCGTTTTCAGCTTGTCACGCTCCTGAACAGCTTCATCACGTTCCTTGCGGAGCTTCTTGGTCTGCTTCTGAGATGCTACTTCTTTCTTTGCAAGGTCGGACACGTTCTCCCAGTCCTCCTGAGAAACCGTCACCTTACCGCCGAACACGGTCTTGCCGGTCTCCACGCTGTCTATCTCTGCCAGCTTCACCTTTTTCCTGGACACCTTTTCAAACTCGGCAACAGCTTCGTCACGCTCGGCGGTGAGCCTTTCAATCTCGGCATTGAGAGCATTAATCCTGTCCTGATGCTCGCCGTACTCCTCGACCGTGTAGCTGTAACCCCTGGACTTTTTCGGTTCGCTGATCTCAATATCGTGAGCGTTGCAGATATTCTTTAAAACATCCCACTCGGCAAGTCTCCAACGGTTGTTCGCCTTAGCATCTTTTCCGAAGTTCATTTCTTCAAGGGCTTTGTTCTTTGCGTTGCGGACTTCAAGACCGTTTTTGAAATGCCCTACGGGGATATAGTCGATGTGCAGATGCGGAGTTGATTCATCGAGGTGCATAACGGCATTGAAAACATAGAAATTAGGGTTTCTCTCCTGAAAGCCCTCCATGTATTCACGCAGACACTCTTTCGTTATCTCAGCATCGGGAGTGCCGATGCCCGAATCCTTTTTTGTTCCGATGTAAACAAGATGTTCGTAGAAACACTTCTGCTTGTTTGCGTTGACAATAAAACTCTTGCCGGGCGGACGATTGAACAGATGCTCGAAGTAGTCACCGATCTTGCGATCCTTTCTTTTCTGACGGGCGTTATACTTCTCGACTGCTTCATCAAAAAGCTGGTGATAGGCTTCTCCCAATTCCTGCTGAACGAACACTATGTTGTTCGGCGTTCTGGAGCTGTCGATATTCTTGGCAGTAAACTCTCTGTTGTTATGTGAAAGGCTGCCTTTTCCCTCACACATAGAGATAGATTTTTCACTCATAAAAATGTCTCCTCTTTATATTTTTATTGAACCCTCTGACGAGGGAAAACAGGTACGCAAAAGGCTTGATGCCTTTGCTATACGAGCGCCCTTGATGGGCTTTGATTGGCTTGCAACGATACAGTGGTGATCGGCAAACCAAACAGCGCGGAGCGCTGAGATTTACTTGCGGTGCGCCGCCAGTAACCCCAAATCACTTTTGACAGCCTATACAGTCCATCAAAAATGATATTGGGGCTCTGCGAGGCTTTTATCGGCTGACGGAGCAGCCGAAATTGTGGGTACGGTTATTCAAAATCGCACCCATGAGAGTTGCGAAAAAACGCATTACAATTTTGAAGAAATACCATATCGGAAACGATGTTTTTTTCAAAAATCAGCACTCATATTTTTCTGAAAATCTGCTATCTGATTTACGATATTTTTCATGGAAAGCCGACCTGCTTTATTGAAGTTTATGAACTCCCAGCAGAGGTACTCCGCATAGTCCAAATGATGCAGGGAATACACAAATCTTTCGTCAGGAATTTCATCGGGTGACGCAGGAGCAAATTCTCTCCATTCACGCATCAGCCACAGGTAATCGTTAAGTGTCCGCCAAGCGGACTTTTCCCATTCTTCATAGGCTCGTTTTTCCTGAACACGCTTCTGATATTCGGACACTTCTTTCGCAGCCGGAGCTTTACCGATCTCGATATTCAGACCGAAGTCCTCATTCAGCTTTTTTACTGCATCAATGGGCTTATCGAGCCCGAACATTTTCTGTGTGAATCCGATAACATCAACGTGTGTTCCGCAGCCGAAGCAATGCAGAGCATCGGGATAGATTTTTGCAGAGGGAGTACGCTCATTGTGAAAGGGACAAAGTGCCATACCGCCACGGGATATTTCAAGACCATATCCCTCCGCCACTGTTCTCATATCAATAGCAGATTTTACTTGCTCGAATACGGTCACGCTCAGAACGGGATAGAGTTGAAGAAGTCGAGAGCCGACTTGTAAATGTTCTGCTCCTGCTCGGTCAGGAAATGACACGGATCGCAGTCCTTGTTATCGGCAGCATAGAAGCCACGATAAAACAGAGTGTGGAGCATCTTGTAGTAAAGCTCCTCCTGCTCGGCATCATCGAAAGTATGGATACCATTGTTGCGGATATCGTTCTCGTTGTATTCGCACATATTATCCCCCCCTCTCAGTTCTGAAAATAGTTCAGCAGGTCAGCCTTATTGACAAGAATCTTGCCACGGACACCCTCGCCTGTGCGGATATACTTGATCTTATTCTGAGCAACGAGCATACGCACGGTGTGTTCGGAAAGCCCCTCGATAAGCTCTGTACACTCCTTCACGGTGAGCATCTTCACCTTTTCAGTCTTTTTCTCGGTGGGCGCAGGAGCGTTCTCAACAGGTTCATCGTAGGCGATAGCAGTCATAAGCTCCAGTATCTGGTTCAGCATTGTCTCTTTCTGTTCTCTTGTAAGCATAATAAATACCTCATCTTTCTCTTTTCTCTGAGTTGTATTTTTGTGTACTATCAGCATTTTCAGCACGATCAAGTCCGAAAATGCTGATAATGTCGATCGTTCATATGTTGGGGTTGATAAAAACCATGACCCCGCTTTTGTTGTTCCCATTCGCTCCCTGCACTTTCTCACGGCGGAGGTAGTTGTATTCCTCCAGCATATCCATTGTCTCAGCGAAGTCGGCTGCGTTCTTGAAAAGCGTACATCGGCAGAGCTTGTAAAGGTCATTCTGTCTGATGTTGGTTATGTGCTTGGAGCGTATCTTGTTGAGTACCCTCTCAGCTTTAATAGTGCCGAGATCAACGTCACCGAGACTGTAAGCGTAGATAGCCTGTTCACGGAAATACTCGCCTATCTCAACAGCGTTGCAGAACGTATCCAACGTAACACGGTTCTCTACGGGGTTTACGCCGTTCAATGCACACTTGATACAGTGAATGATACCGCATAGGCGGAGCAGTTCGCCGTGGTACTTACCGCCCCAGTCCTTGCAGAAAGCCATATCCGTGACAAGGTGCGGCTCGATAAAGTTGTTGTAATAGTCAACGAACTCTCCGTATGCCTTTGCATCGAAATGCAGATAAAGCTCTTTCTCGTCATGGTAGGTGAACTTAGCTCCGAGGAGCTTGTACACAAGGTTCTTGTAATTCTCAGCGACTTGCTCAGGCACAGCCTGCGTATCATACTTTCGTGAACCGATGTTGCTGACAGGAAAACAATACATGAACCTTGCTATCAGACCGCTGCCACGAAACACAGGATTGTTTATCATACCGTCGAACACATAAGGCTGACAGGCAAGGCAGATGCTCATGTAGGGCTTTTTCAGCACAATGCTCGCTCTGGTAGCTCGGTCGCTGATGTAGGTCTCGCCGTTCCATGATTTCAGCAGGAGATCAAGGTTAGGTACGTTGTTGCTGTAACGTCCGCTGAAATTACCGAGCATTCCGGCTTCGTCGGATATCATAAGCAGTGTGCCGTTCTCTTCGAGCAGGTTCACAAGGGATTCGGGTGTCACATCGTCCACCGCTATCCTGCGGAAGTTGCTCGCAGGGATATTGCTTATCTCCGTCTGGAGCTTGGCTATCTCCTCAGCTGTCACATCTTTCTTCTTTTCAAGGGCTTCCAGCTTGCTCAACAGGAGCTTGCGTTCTGCCTGAGATTGAAAGATATCCTGCTTGTTGTTCTCATTCCAGTCGTGTGCAAACTGAATGTACGGACGCTTTATAAGCGACATTACAGGTGACTTCTTGAAGCTCGGCTCTGCTATGGTCAGCGTGTCAAGCACCAGAGGTTCGGTGTGGTCACGCTTGGCGGACATACGGTAAACTCCTGAAAAGCAGTAGCTCACCGCAGAGAGTATCGAAGTCCCTGCCATTGCAACGTCCGTTGATGTGGTAGTCGCTATTGCCTGCGCCATGTCTCCTATAATAGGTGGCAAAGCGTTCACAGGGAACGGCAGGAGGTTTGTCCCGTCGGGACGGAGTGGTGTGGGTTTTGCCCATTGTGTTACATTGTCCAATGAATTATCATCGTCCTTTCTGATATGATCTATAAAAGCACTTTTATGTGTATAGCGGTCAACATCGTCATGTTGTTCCGCTGTCAGATGTCTTTCGCATCTGACATGAACATTGTAACATTTCTTTCGGAGTGCTTGTGCGTGCATTGCGTATTTACGCAAAAGAATACGCATAAAATTTTAGAATACGAATACAATCACGCTATAATACGCATTATAATTGACAGTTTGCGTGTGATGTGCTATAATGGAAGAAGATACTGAAAGCGAGGAGAGCGTATGGGAACTACGACAATTTACCGTATAAACGAAACAGACCGCACGATAAATATCGCACAGTCTGTTAATGATACCGATGAAAGTGTTCATGGAGCTGTTCTGAATACAAGAACGTTCACCTTTGACGAGCTGATGAATCAGCATAAGGTTTTCTGCGAGCATACCGAGCCGTATGATGCGTTCAGGGACAGGCTCAACAGTGCCTTGCGTATTGACAGGAGCATTGATGTCAGCACCGATGATATGATTGCAAGGTTCATAGCCGAGTATGGGGAAAACATATTCTTCCGAGGATATGTGACCTCGGTCATTGAGTTTTATGATAAGGAACGGTATGTCCTGCTGAAACCGAATGACGTAGTTATCGCCAAGCTCAACAGAAGAAAGATACAGGATGAAGTTGCCCGAAAGCTCATGGACTACATGGATACGCATTTTACGCTTATGAGCAGTAATGCGTATTTCAACTGTAAGGCTAATATGGAGCATTTTATGATACAGCCTGGGCGGACGATTATTGCCGCCGACGAATACACTTATAATGTATTCCGTGAAAGCGATAACTGCCTGCTGACTATCCTTGCGGAGATCGGGCAGCTCGTTCATCATAATAAATGGACGGTCAGCGAGTGTGGCTTCTGTCACAAGCTGTTTCTCGGAACGGAAGGCGAGGTCTGCTGTCACTCTGCTGAATGCATCGAAGCACAGAAACAGCAGAAAGAGGCTATTTACAAGGAGAATACCAAGGAATACTCTGCCGTCAAACGTGATTATGATGCCTTTGTTCGCAGATATAAGAAAACACTTGTAGAAGCAGGCATTCAAAAGTATCACCCTGCTGAGTTTGACGAGTTTATGCAGGCGAAGCAGGAGCGTATGGACGATATGGACAAACTCAAAAAACGTCTGATACGGAACGGTCTGCCGACTAAGGAACTTATTGATCTTGGGGCAAAGTATAAGGCGGAGATAAAGGCGTTGGCTGATGAGTTAGTTGAAAGGTTTGGGAGTAAGGGGTGAACTTTGAATTTGGTGGGGTCAGAGTTATACAAAAACAGGAACCGCCTTAATGAGACAGTTCCTGTTATTATGTATCATTCTATAATTCCAGAATAATTTACAGCTTCGTCGATTTTATACATAAGCATACTTGCAAACATTAATCGGCGCATACATTCTTCCTTGGTTACTACAATAGTGTTTGTATGGGCTTTCGGATTTCTTAGAGCTGACATTGCTCCTGCCAGCATAAAGCGTGTTCCATTATGGATATTTTTGCCTGTTTCTGTGCTTCTATCACATATTTCTATGAGAGGATTATCAGAAAACACTTTGTTCATGGCGTCGTAGCCATCAGGAACATTTGAATCCCCAGGTTTAACGATAGTATATAAATTCTTAACTCTATCATTTATCTCAATAAAAGCATCTTCAGCTGCATTTGCATAATGACCATCAAGATATAGCTGTTTGGACGATTTAATAATACGACTATGTATCATACTCCAAATATCTTTTTTCTGGTTGTCAATATCATAATTCAAAGATTTTAATATAGCAATAATCTGTCCAAATACAGACGAATTTAAACAACCATTATAAATAAACAGCATATCTTTCAACCGAAATAATTCGCTGCTGAAATGAGGATATTCTATTGCAATATCATATGATATTTTAGATAAATCATTCTTTATTGATGTTATTTGTCCAACAGGAATCGGTATCAAATTCCAATTGTTCTGTGATCCTATTCTCTTGAGCAGGGATAAGAGATTAGTTATTCTTTGTGTATCCATAGCACGTCCTTTTGTTAAAACTTTATGTCATCGGCAATTGAAGCAACATTGGAGAAATGCTGATTTATTCGATTTTCTTCAAGTTCTCTTTTTCGTTTTTCTTCTAAAATAATTGCTTGCTCTTTTTTATTTGCAGTGTTTACACATAACACTAAAGTTTCTCTATGGTAATCCCTAACCTCTTCGATAGTTGTCCCGTCTAATATTATCTTATCACCATATACAGAAGCAATTCCTGGTCTGTGCATTGTTGTAAATCTTGGAGGACTATTCCAAGTTGAAATGAAGATATTTATCCATAAGCTACTTGGTCTTTTAGAAAGGCGAAATGGAATTTTATACAACATGGTTATCCCTTTAACACACCACAGATAATTTACAATGCTGTCCAAATAAACAGACCTCAAAACTCAGAAAATATAGTATAATAGTGACAGAAACCGAAGGGAGCTGTCGCTATGTCAAAAAGATTTCCGAAACCTGAGATCACACTTGATGGGATATACTCAAAGTTCGCAGATGAAAGCTTTTGCAAGGATTTTCTGCTTGATATCCGCTTTGAAAAGGGTTTTGCCTGCCCGTTTTGCGGTGGCTCTGAGTACCGCAGGATAAGGTCACGCCATCTGCTGCGATGCAAGTTCTGTAAAGCAGATATATCCGCCACAAACGGAACTTTTATGCACAGAACACATATTCCGCTCAGACTGTGGATAGTCACCGCATTCCTCATTATGAGCAACAAATGCAGCGTTTCTGCTGTTACGCTGATGAGGTCTTTGGGGGTGACCTACAAGACTGCATGGTACATCCTTCATCGCATCAGAAAAGCTATGAAATGCCGTGAAGAACGCTATTTGCTTGACGGGATCGTTGAACTTGATGACACGTATCTCGGTGCTCCGACTCACGGTAAAAAGCGTGGCAGAGGAACTGAAAAAGTCAAGATGATAGTAGCTTTGTCAAAGAACGCAGCAGGAAATCCCGAGTACGTTAAAATGAGCGATGTGCCGAATTTAAAGGGTATAACTGTTGGTAGATTTGCCAGGGATAATATCCGCGCAGGCTCGAAGATCGAGAGTGATAATGCTCGAAGTTACAAGAAACCGTTGGCACAGAAATACTTCCATGTTTTTGAAACATATGATCCGACAAGCGGTCAGCTGAACTGGATGCATAAAGTTATATCAAACTTCAAAGCAATGATCATGGGAACTTACCACGGAAACGAAAAGATCCACACAGCGTTATATGCTGCCGAATACTGCTACAAATTCAACCGTCGTAAGCTGGGAAACAGTGCGTATTTAAGGCTTTTGGCTGCTTTGGTGCAGTGATCTTACTTGTGGTGTGTTAAAGGGATAACCATATTATACAATGCACATCCACGAGTACCATCCATTCGTGGCACGGTTACCTCATCGGTTATAATACCAAGAATATGAATCGGTTCATCTGGAGAAGAAGGACTAAGCTGTGGTGCAGCCTGGGCAACATAAGAAGGAACACGACCTATTTTAGGCTTCATTTTCACTCCATAAATGGTTGTGATCAAATCTTTGTAGTTATTCTCAAAATGAATAGAATCTGTCAAATCAATACCAAGCTTTCCAGCCAAAAACGTAGGCATAGCTGCATTAAATGATCCTTTACGCACCACAGGGATAAACTTACGTTCATTTCCTTTTGAGTATAGTTCCTCTGTTATAATATGACCTTCATATCCAACCCCACCTTTTCGATTATCGGCTTTTTCCTTATACAGTGGTGTACAGATAATGAGGACGTAATCGGCAGTTGTAATCGACTGTTCCATAAAATGTGGAAGTCTATCGCCTAAAGATGCGTCATACTGATCAACGGTTGCATCAATTCCATCGGCTAATAGTTTGTCAGCAAATTCTCGCACCCATTGTTGATGTGCATCTTCTTCCCATGAATATGATATAAATGCTTTAGGATGCTGTTTACTCATATACAATCCTCCGCCTTAAAACCTTTATAGCTTCCAAATCCTAACATATAAACCGCCATAGCCACAGCAAGATTCTCATTGTTGAGATTCTGTTTCTTAGCAAGCTCCTTCAGCTCATCAATAACAGTATCGTGTGGAACGATAGAGCCTTCAAGCTCGTCCACAGCCTTCTGAATGATAGACGGCAGCACCATACACATCTGATAGAAAGCATCTTCCTGTCCGGTTACAAGAGCATAGAACTGGTCGAGGCTCACACGGCGTATCAGCTTGTGACCGACCTTTTTCTTGTCAACGGTAGTCTCCCATTTTATATTCTGCGATCTCTGAGCAATAGCTTCAACAAGAAAACAAGCACAATCATCATCGGTGAGAAGCTGGTTCTGCATCTTAATAAAAGTCTTACCTGCCGATGCAGAATTCATGGTGTTGTGCTTGTTTTTCATCTCGACATACACAGTATGTACGCTGATTCCATCTGTAACAACAATGCCATCAGGATTTTCAAAGATAACGTCCCAGCCGCCCTCTTTTCCGTTATCGGGAACACGACAGTTAGCAATGTACTGGAATATGCGCTGGTGGAAATAGCCTATATCGTTGTTATTGGACTTATCACGCTGACGGAAAATCTCGTTGCATACGATCTCCTCCCATGATGCCTGGTAGACAGTTTTATCAAAAATCAACTTGATAGGATCAATAATATTCTTGTTGAAACGCTTCAAATCGAAAGATTCAAGCTTTTCGCCATACTTCTCTATGGTTTTCTTAACGTGCTTTGTAAAGTCTTCTTCGCTGATGAAACTAAGTGTCCACATTATGATAATCCCTCCAGTGCGATTCTTATCTGCTTTGCTATATCCATTGCAAGATTGACAGGAACGGCATTGCCGACCTGCTTATACTGAGAACCTATACTTCCGCAGAACTGCCATTCATCAGGGAAACTCTGACAACGGGCATTTTCACGGATAGTAAACGGACGGGGTTCAAGCGGATGACAGCGATCTGTCTGCTTCTGGCTAGGTGAAGTCAAAACGGTAAGCGACGGTTCGTCAAGGCTGAGCCTGCGGAGAATGCCTGTCCTTCCGCCTTCCATGTACCAACAGCTTTTCATATACTCTTTCGCTATATCCTCGGGAATATCTCTCCAGTATCCACCCGGAGGAACAAGCTCAAATATCTTACGCTTGTATTCCGAATATGGTGTACCCTCGCTTTTCGGACAGTCAAGCAGCACATCACGCAGAACTGGCTTGTACTCATGTGGTGTGGGGAAACTGAAACTGATCTTGTCAGTCAGATTGTTTCTGATGCCTATGGTTATCAGACGTTCACGCTTCTGAGCAACACCATAGTCCCAAGCATTCAGAACCTTCTTCTGAATGGTGTAGCCTGTACTTTCAAATATATCAAGAATTGTTTTGTAAGTTCTTCCCTTATCATGAGTCAGCAGACCACGAACGTTCTCAAAAAGAAACATTTTAGGCTGGAGCTGTTCAAGGAACTTTGCGTAATGATAGAAAAGTGTTCCACGAGCATCTTCAAGACCGAGCCGTTTTCCTGCATAAGAGAAGCTCTGACAAGGTGCGCCACCCGAAAGCAGATCAAGCTCACCCTTCTTCAAACCGAAGTAATCTTGCAGGTCAAGACAAGAGATATTGGCAATATCATCATTGATAACTCTCCATTCAGGTCTGTTTCTGCGGAGTGTATCAGATGCGTCCTTGTCCACCTCTACAAGACCGAGCGTTATAAACCCAGCTTTCTCAACACCGAGAGCAAGCCCGCCTGCACCAGCGAATAATTCTATCGTAGAGAAGGTTCGCTGTTCTTTCTTAGTTGTAATATCCATAATATCACCGATATTGCAGTTCAGCACCATACATATCTTTTCAAGGCTTTCAAGGGAAACAGTTTCATTCTTTCCCATTCGAGCCATGACATTAAAGCTGACACCTGATGCTTCTTTCAGTTCGGTTTTATTCATGCCCTTATCAATCAGTAATTTCCATAGATTATTGTAGCTTACTGCCACCATATTTCATTCCTTCCTGTATCCTGTGATACAATAATGGGTTATGATTATTATACCACTAAGTAACGAAAAAGTCAATCTATCTCACGAAAACGTTAGATAATCTTTTTATCAAAAGAAATAGATTGACATAATGGATTGTTTGTGCTATAATATACATGGTGTTGGGCAGATAAAGTACTACTCTTATTTTATTCTCGGGCTTACCCAGAAAGGAGGTAGTACAATGAAGAAATTCAATGCTGTCCTTGCTGTGGCTGAAAAGACTGCTATGGTGATTGATGTAATCGTTCCCGCAGTTCGTAAGGTGATTTCCATTATCGAGAAATAATCTTACCCACGCAACACTAGCAGCGCATTTCTTATGATTTGCGCTGTTTTCTTTTTTGAGGAGGAAGTGTATGAAGAAGGAACAACTTACTGAAATTCTTGATGATAACATTAAAACCTATATCAATAATATAGCTTATGAACTCGAACAATCGCATGACTATTGTTTTGATGGTTTTGGCTTTCCTATATTCGGAGAAACATCCAAAGAATATCATGAGCAAGTGTACTTTGAATCATATTTTGAATCGTACACAAGAAAACTAATAAATGGCGTTTTAGAAGAATTATGCTACTATGAGTGTGCTGATAAAATTGTATGGCCCGAATTTGAATATGTTGGAAATTACAATGGCTATACGAACATCGAGAGTGAAGAAAAGTTTGGATTTGAATTCATTAATGTTGATAGAAAAATTGGATATCGCTACACAAGAGTAAAAATCAATGAAATCGAATCTTTACTGAAAAAAGAAAAAGTTGAGAAAATAGTGTGTGTTGAGTGGCAGAATAAAGATGATATTATTGGTTTATCTTATGGTGATAAACCTGTAGAAATAATACTTTTGTGGGATTTGTTTAACGAGCTATTCGATGATATAGCTATAGACGAACTTAAGGAAATGTATAATATTTTTGTAAAAAGAATATCAGATGCAGTAGCTAAAGCAAACTCAATGATATCACTCATAACTTTACCTGGATTTACTCCTAACTATATATCTCATACTAGGAATATAACTATATCTGTAATCAGAAAAGAAATATCTTCCTTATCTCATTACAATGTAATGAATGCCGATTTTAAGAGGCTTGAAAAGGTTTCTGCAAATCTAATAACCAAGTATAAGCTTTCAGAATACTTCTTAAATAGTCAGTATGATTTACTGCTTACTGGTAATTCTGATTATGCGAAAAGTTTTTCAACTTCAGAGTATCTATATAAATACTTCAAGAATAATCCAATGTTTGATTATACACCAATTGTAAGTAGCTATCTTAAATCAATTGAGCAGTTGCTTAATTATATATGTAGCAATTATGCATCATTGAGTAATAATACAACCGATATCAGTGCTTTTACGCTAGGAAAATATATCACATACATGAATCAAGCTGTAAATGATACCATTTTTAGATTGGATATTCGTCCAGTCAAAGGCATCATCTATAGATGCTTAAATAGTTATAGAATCGAATGCAGAAATAATCTATTTCACAAAGACTTTTTCAATAACTGGAATAGAGTAGAAATTATAAGAACAAATACACTTTTCTTATATGTTGCTATTCTAGGAAGTATTAATCCAGTTCTTATCAAATACGATGAGGGTATATTGAATTTACAATATGATGAACTTTTCAGCATCCTTGATAAACAAAGAAATAATCGATTTTTACTTATAATTAATGGTGTAGAATACTCAGGAATGAATATAGAACCTCGTAACGAAGGGATTGCATATATTGAAAGTGGACTTATAAATAATTCTATAGTATTTAAAAGATTCAATCATGATCATTACGATAGAATTGAATTGACCAGAGATAATATGCCATCGGAAATTTGGATTATAGATTCATTCGGTACTAAGGAGAAAAGAATATGGCCTTTACTAAAAAAATAACGGCTGCACCCGAAGGCACAGCCTTTGTACATCAAATATAAACCATACACTCAAATATAATCTCTCTCGCCATACTTATAAAGCAGTTTTCAAGACCGAGCAACTTCTCAGCATCACCGCTGAGGACAGCTTTCTGATAGCAGCTGTCATTCTGTTTCCAAAGCTCCACCTGACGAGTGATTGCTTCACTGACTTTCAGTTCCATATCATCGAGATACTTCATAATCTTGCCCTCATTGACGAGCCTGCGAAGTCTGTCAGAGCAATGGCTGTCAGAAAAATGAAGATGATACCTGATGAAGTCAGTGCTGTATGTCTTGCTCTCAACAGCGAGCGTATCACTATTGAAGTGAGTGACGGTCACAGTGTTGGTGTCCAAGCTCCACAGCGGAACGTATTTCTTTTTCAGGGAGTTATATGCGGTCTGTTCGCTCTTGTATCTGCTCATAGCTCACACCTCCTCATTTCCGCTGAAATAAGACAGCAGGCTTTCCTTGTTGACGAGATATTTACCACGGACACCCTCACCTGTGCGGAACGCTTTGATTTTGCCTTGTGCTATCAGCATACGGATAGAGTGTTCTGAGATACCTTCGATCAGCTCGGTACACTCCTTGATAGTCATCATTCTGACCGACTGTGCAGGAGCTTTAGTTGCTGTTGATACTGATGCAGGCTGTTCCTGCACATCTTCCTCGGCGGTCAGTTGAAGTAAAAGATTGATGATGGTGTTTACGATCTCACGTTTTTCTGCTATTGTCATAATGATCTTCCTTTCGTGGGCGGAGCTCTCAAAGGCTCTCTCCACAGTTCTCAAATTTAGTACAGAGATATGCAATAGCGTGGTCAATTAAGGTCAAGTAGTGGTCAACTTGGTTACAAGAGGACGGCAAAGACTTTGAAATTTAGCAGAACCGTAGTTCTTGTAACTCAATCAAAACGCCGTATTTACGGCATTTTCTAAAGATAATAGTAATTTAATGCAAGATGCCTGAATACCCTTTCCGGGTTAGCCGAACATTCGGGGTTAACTCGAAGAGATAATCAGTCGCGAACTTACTTTTTTATCAAAAACAACGAAAAACCTCGTAAACATTGCGTTTGCGAGGTTTTCTTTTTGCCTGAAAAACGTGCTGAGAACTGCTCAAAAATGACGGCAGCACCCATACAGCACCCACTAATATATTAAGCGTAAAGCCTGAAAGGCACTATCCCTCATAGGTAACCGTCAAATACCCTGCACCCCATAAAATATCAGACCCTGCAAGGAATCAACATCCCTGCAGGGTCATATTTATTCATCGCCATTGAATTTGAGATTTTTATCTACATACCTGATCATGTCCTTGTATTCGATCTCAGCTTTCTTCAGTTTGATCGACATCAGAAAATGCAGGAATGCATTAGTCTTTTCAGACTGATACGACTCAGCCTGAAATATGTTATTGCATTTTGTGCAGGCAAGACTGGGTTCATGCTTTATCGTGAATTCATTCCTGTGACCTTGAAATGTATGGATCGAGGTCTCACTTATCTCGAGTTTCAGCGGTGCATTGCAGTAACAGCATTTGTCAAATACTTCTTTCATTTTTCTTCCCTCCATGGTAATAATATCGTTCCTGCCGGCTGTGAAAACAGCTCTGTCAGATATTTTTCCGCATCAAGACCATTTGCCTGTGCGGTTGAAATGATCGAGTACAGCACTGCACTTGCTTTTGCACCGTTTGCTGTGTTGCTGAAAAGCCAGTTTTTTCTCCCGACTGCAAATGGGCGGATAGCATTCTCGGCTCTGTTATTGTCGATCGGAATATCACCATTTTCGAGAAATGTGTAAAGATATTTCCGCTCGTTCAGAGCATACCTCACTGCATCTGTCAGCTTGCCCTTACCGCTGACCTGAACATTTTCAAGCCACGCAAAAAACTCGTCAAGCAAAGGCTTTACCTTCACAAGGCGCTGTTCATATCTGTATTCTGCGGAGCTGTCGGCAAGCAGACTTTCTTCGTGATATATCCTGTTGCAAAAAGCAACCGCCTTTGCTGCGACAGAAGTACTGTAAGCTGACTTGTCTTTCGGCAGACACTCTACAAAATGTCGTCTGTTATGAGTCCAGCAGCCACATCTTTTTGCACCTTCGACTGCATTGTAAGCATCGTATCCGTCGCAGATAAGATATCCGATAAAGCCTTTCAGGAAATTCGAGGCGTGCTCACCTTTTCTTGTCGGTCGGTAATCGAAAATGATGATGCTCCTGTCATTCATTTTGCCGTTGCAGTAGACCCACATTCTTGATGTCGTGGTAGGCTTTCTGCCTTCCTCGTGCAGTACCTGAACTGTTGTCTCGTCGGCGTGGATGATCTGCCCCGAGATAAGCATCTCGTGCATCTTCTCTACAATAGGCATACACCATTTTTCAGCAGCCATAATCACCCAATTTGACATGGTCGCTTTGAGCAGAGGTATCTTCTTTGAATTAAAGTCCTTTTCCTGACGGTGCAGAGGTACTGATTTTGCATATTTTTCGTAGATGATATGTGCCAGAAGTTCGGGAGAGCAATAGCTTCCCGGGATCATAGCATGAGGATAGGTTGCACGAACGATATGACAGTTTTCGTCTCTTTCTTCGGGCTTTTCTCCGCACTCGGGACACTTGTATTTATGTACGATATGCCTGCGGATATGAAACTTGGCAGGAGTATATACAAGTTCATCGTAAGCCTTTTCTGTACCGATATCTTTCATTTCGGCACTGCATATTTCACATACGGGAGCTTCTATCTCATGATGTTCCTCTTTGATCTTAAGACTACTCATCCAATCATCGTGAGTGCGCTTTTTCTTGCGCTTGTATTCGGGAATGGTGACAGTTTCTTTTGGTATTGATTTTTCTTCGTTATTTCCGAACATCGAAAGCTGAACACCAAATTCCTTCTCCATCACTGATTATTCCGAACTCCGGAAAACATCAATCCGCCTGAAGGAAAACATCGATACGCGGCGAGGAAAACACTAATCCGCACAAGGAGCGCATTAATTCGCCAAAGGAATGCACTTCGTGTATAATATAGGAGAGGCTAAGCCTCGAATATACACGAAGGAGGCCATAAATATGGCGGACAAGATCAATGTGAAGCTCATTCTTGAGCTTCGTCAGGCAAATATGTCGCAGAGGGCTATTGCAGCATCACGGCATATCTCAACCAAATCTGTAGCAGCAGTGTGGAAGAGGGCAGATGCTCTCGGTGTCAGCTATGCTGATGTCGCAGACAAGAGCGACGATGAGGTGTATCTGCTCTTCTTCCCGGACAAGTTCAGGAAGGAGACTATGTACGCACCTGTCAACTATGAGTATGTCCACGGTGAGCTGAAAAAGACCGGTGTTACACTTAAGCTGCTGTGGCACGAGTACAAAGATAGTGCGAAGGACGGCGTTCCTGTCGGTTACACGAAATTCTGTGATGATTACGCCAAGTATGTTGAGCAGAACGATCTCACGAATCACATCACGCACAAGCCCGGAGTTGTATGCGAAGTGGACTGGAGCGGAAAAACGATGAAACTTAACGATCCAGATGATGGTAAGATGCATCACGTTTATCTTTTTGTAGCGACACTTCCGTACAGTCAACTTGCTTATGTAGAACCTTGCCTGAACATGAACGAGCAGACCTGGATAGGTTGCAATATCCATATGTTCGAGTATTTCGGTGGTGTTACGCTCCGTATCGTCTGCGACAATCTCTAATGTGAAGCTTTACATTAGAGATTTAATGTAAAGAGGATGTTAATGTAAAGCTGAATAAAAATAGATCTAAAATCTAATGATTATAGGTATTCGACTTTACATTAATATGATATAATTGGATCAATCATAGAAAGGAGGAATTATCATCATGATTGATTCCAGTTACTCAATGACACTGTATGATGCAATCCAACTGTTTCAAAGACACATCATACAAAACTACGGATCTGAATCCAAAACAGCACAGGCTTACATTCGGATCTCTAATGATTTACAGCGGTATGCTAAAGGAACGGATTTGGAGGTTTCTCCGGAAGATGTGATCCAAGAATACTATCGTATTATCGTCGGGGTCCCTGCATTTGAAGCTGTTCCGTCAAAATCAAAAGAACGTCGAGGAAGAGCTGTTCAGATGATTCTGGATATCCTTAATGGAAAAGAACCTAAGAGAAAGTATACCACCCATAAGCGTGATTGTCCCATTACGTACCTGAATGTCATCAGAAAATATGAAACTTTCATGAGAAATGACCAAAAGAGCGATGGCACAGTACGCACGAGATCCGGACGAATCACTGTGTTTTTTTGCTTTTCTTGAGGAGTGTAAATGTACATCATTAGAGGGCATCACGCCGGAGCTGTTTGCAAGATTTGTATCGTCCCTCAATGATAGGTATTCATCACAGGGAAAAGCGTCCATTTTGTATACGTTAAGGAATTTCTTTTCCTATGATGAGTTCTCAGGAGCGCTATCTTTCGATCCGATTCCCTTTTGACAGGGATTCATTCCGGAAAGCATGAAAGACTCCCATCCTTTTACACGGCAGAAGAAGTAAGGCGTATCCTGAATGCTGTCGACAGGAATACCCCATGGGGAAAAACAGTCTATCTTATGATGCTTTTGGCAAGTGTGTACGGTTTTCGCTCAAGCGATATCAAAGCAATGGTTCTTGACAATATAAACTGGAAAAATCGCACAATAAATATCACGCAGTACAAGACGCACAAAGAGATTTCCCTTCCCATGACAGATGAGATCCTTTTTGCACTCCTTGACTATATTAAGAATGTGCGTCCTGAGTCAGACTGTTCGAATGTGTTCATCCGACTTAGAAAACCGTACATTGCATACTCAATGAATGATCACTTTGGCGACAAGATATTACCGTTTTTGAAATTGCCGGTGTTGATACAAAAGGTAAACATCATGGTCTGCATTCTTTAAGGCATAGTTTGGCAACAAACCTTTTGGTTTCAGGAACCCCGATAAATGAGATTGCTGTGATACTTGGACACACATCTGCGGCATCCACAAAAACTTATGTATGGTCAGATATAGAGCATCTCCGAGCAGCAGCATTGGAGGTGCCTAAAAAATGATCAATGACAAGGAATTTCTTAAATTTGAAGAAGGTTTTTTCAAACCATATTTTGAAAAATTCATAGAGTTCAAGCGTGGAAAAGGTGAAAAAGTTGCTCATTCAACCATGGTTCGCTTAAGGAAACTGAACAATTCGCTTAATACTTACTATGAACACCATATATCTGACCAGATGGTGGAGGAGTTACTGGCTCCTCGTGATGGATTAAGCGAATTAGAACGCCAATATCTTACAGCGAATCTCCGCCAGTTTTGTTCTTTCTTGGCGCTTCTCGGAATTGATGCGGTCATCGTCCCACGAAAATATATGCGAACGGTAAAGAGTGAATTTCGTCCGTACATTTTCAGCGACGATGAACTGCGCCGTCTGACTATTGCAGCCGACACGCTTCCTGCATCAAGAAAGTCGAGCTCGCATCAGCAGATATACCCAGTGCTCGTCAGATTACTTATAGGTACCGGAATGCGCATAGGCGAAGTCCTTGCACTGAAGCGGGCGAATGTTGACACTTCAAACGGTGTGATCAATGTTATCAACGGTAAAAATGGCGTTTCAAGATTTATTCCTGTATCCGACAGCTTGAAAGAAGTCCTATTTGACTATGCCAAGACTATAGATATGTCTGATGAGAATAGACCGTTTTTCACTTCCTCCTACACCGGTGGTCATCTTACATATGATGCTATGAAATATATGTTTCCAAAGATGTTTAAGACGGCAGGCATACACAAGTCAGATGGTAAGACGCCAAATATCCATTCTATCCGGCATACATTCTGCACCAAAAGTCTGGAAAAAATGTTGGAAAACGGAATGAATGTCTATACTGCTATTCCAATACTGGCGGCATACGTCGGACATGTGAATTACATAGATACAGAAAAATACATTCATTTCACAGAACAGGGACATACGGATTTCTTGCAGAAAGAATCATCCTTGGGGAGTCTATTCCCGGAGGTGGACAATGAGTGATAATTTATTCTTCTATATACAACGATATTTTATGTCTTACCTAATGAAACAGCATAATTACGGCCCTAATACTGTTTCATCATACCGAGACACCTTTAAGCTTTTGCTTAAATTTATGTCAGAATCCGGTAAAAGCATATCAAAGAAAACTGTTGATGAGATTGACTGCGATGTAGTACTCAAGTTTCTCTCTTGGCTTTCGAATGTCAGGAAAAATGGGGTGCCTACCCAAAATGTAAGATTGGCACATATAAAATCATTTTTTCGATATGTAATGATGATCTCACCTGAATACTCCGGGCAATGCAGCGAAATACTCAGTATACCATTTGCAAAGGAAGATAAAAGGCTTCCTGATTGTATGTCTACGGATGCTATAAAGCAAATGCTTTCATCGATCGACTCATCATCTAACGAGGGACTAAGGCATTTGGCAATCTTATCCCTTATGTACGATTCAGCTTGTAGGGTTCAGGAAATCATTTCACTAGATGTCAAAGACTTTCAGCCGGGTCAATGCTGCAGGATATATGTGCATGGTAAGGGAAATAAATATCGCACCATTCCGTTACTGGGAAAAACAGAAAAAATCATCTCAAAATATATCAGGCAATTCGGTCTTATGCAAGAGTCCCCAATGTTTTGCAACAGGAATGGTGACCGGCTAACAAGGCAAGGCATCCGCTACATAATAAGGAAATACTCTAAGTTGGCAAACGATACGGTTCCCGGTATTATAACCGGCTCTGTATACCCACATCGATTACGCCACAGTAAAGCCACACACCTTGTGGACAATGGCGTAAACATTTATAATGTCAGGGATTTCTTGGGACATGAGTCTGTTGCAACAACTCAGATTTACCTGTCAACGAATCCGGAAGTTATCAGAAAGGCTATCGAGACAGTAGCTGAGAAAACAGTATCAGAAAGCCTTGATTTCTTTTCAGACAAAGAAAAGGACGATTTGATTTCCTTCTTGGATTCACTAGGATAACACGCATTTGTTAATGTAAAGTAGGTCATGATGGAATGCCGATCAGACTTTCATTGAAACGGCCGACTTTACATTAACATCCTCTTTACATTAAATCTCAAGACCGGCGTTGTGACACATCCCCGTGAGGGTGACATCATTCTGAACCAGTGCTATGAAGATTTTTCAAATCACTACTGCACGGCGATCATGCCCGCCGGCGTGAAAAAGCCGAAGCAGAAAGCATCCGTTGAAGGCACTGTCGGGAAGATAGCTACTGCCATCATTGCCCGTCTGCGCAACAACGAATACACTACACTTCATGAGTTGAAAACAGATGTTGCAGCAGCACTGGAGGATTTCAACAACAGGCCATTCCAGAAACGTGAAGGCAGCCGCCGTGAGGTGTTTGAAGCAAATGAGCGATTCACACTGCGACCGTTGCCTGCATTTCCGTATGAGTATGCTGTGTGGGAATACGGGCGCGTGATCGGCTCGGATTTTCATGTGACCTACCGGACCTGCAAGTATTCAGTGCCATATCGTTTTGTTGGAAAGAAGGTCGACTTGAAGATCACAGACAGTTTGATCGAGGTCTATTGCGGTCATGAGCGTATCTCTTCCCACAAGCTTTTTCCAAGTTATGTCCGCAACAAGTATGACACATATCAGGAGGATATTCCCGAACGTTTTCAGAAAACGGAATGGAACGAGCATAATATCCGAGAATGGGCGGCATCTATCGGCAAGCAGACCTTAACTGTCATTGAACGAATTTTCAAGAGCTATCGCACTTCAGAACAGGGTATCAATCCCGCAATGTCAGTGTTGAAGCTGAGTAAGAAATACTCCTCCGAGCGTCTTGAAACAGCTTGTACGATGGCACTTGAACACGTCTGTGTACCTCGCTATTCGCATCTAAAAGCTATCCTTGCTTCCGGGCAGGATCTGGAATACAAAGAGAAAAAGAAGAATGAGAATGTATCATCACCCTCGGGATTTGTACGCGGTGCTGCATATTACGGAGGTGACGATCATGCTGAGTGAGGAAACAAGACGCAAGCTGCGTGAGATGAACTTCGGCGAGCTGGTCGAAGCCATTGACCTTCAGGAGAAACAGCCGGAATATTTGGCACTTACCTTTGATGAACGCATGAACCTTGCGGTAGATCAAGCCTATTCTGCAAAATACAATGCTAAGGTACATCGTCTTATCCATTCCGCTAAATTCCGTATTGCCGATGCCACGCTTGTGAATGTATTTTATGAAAAACGCGGACTTGACAAAGAGATAATACTTTCACTGGGGACCTGTGGTTTCATCGAAAAGAACCAGCCGGTCGTGTTCAATGGATTCACCGGTTCCGGCAAGAGCTACCTTGCGTGTGCCATTGGAAGACAAGCTTGTATGCAGGGCTATCGCACAAGATATATCCGAGTTCCCGATCTTATGCAGCTTCTCGGTGAGGCATCACTTGACATACATGGCAGGGCTAAACTTCTTAAAAAGTTCGTAAGCGCCAACCAAACCCAGCCCCTAAAGAGAAAAGCCGAGGCTTCCAATGAAACCTCGGCTTTGATTATTAGAGCCATCTACTTGTACTTTACTACCGGTTACTATACTTCTCTACCAACGGCTGTAACTCTACTTTACAGCCAATTACTTTACCTCACTGTAAGTTTGCTTAGTAGGTACTGATATTGATGCCGTTCTCATTGCACCATTCTTCGACTTTCTTTCCGCTGCTCTGACATTCCTGTACCATTGCCGCCCATTCTTTGTGACGCACCTGCTTTTTTATCTCGCGTATTCTTCCCATGATATCTTACTCCTTTCAGGTTTCGATTTGCCCTCAGAGTAATTATATCATTCTTTGCTAACTTTGTCATTGGCTGGGGGTGGTTGGCGGTTACAAAAGTTCAGCGGATACCGTCTGCTGATCCTTGACGAATGGCTGCTCAATGATATGACTGAGAGCGAACAGCACTTTATATTTGAACTGATCGAGCGTCGCTATGATTGTACCTCAACGATCTTCTGTACGCAGTACAAGCGTGAGGACTGGCACAGCAGGTTGGGCGGCGGTATTCATGCCGATGCAATAATGGACAGGATCGTACATACTGCTGCTTGGGTGTATTCAGGCGACATCAATATACGTGAGTTGCAGGCAAAGGAGGCGGAGTCATGATGAAAGATCGCTGCGCCTTCAGCAAAGACCATAAATGTCTGAAATGGGAAGACTATGAGCTGACCCGTCACGAACTGGATGAGGCTGATAGACTTTGTCACAGCAATTGGATAGAGATCCAGAGACTGTATAAATACATAGACGCACTCAGATCCATCTTGGATGAAAACAACATTGATTATCCGGAAATGTGATGATCAGTAACATTAGGTTGGTTCACTGCCAATCATCAGGACAGAAGCTTCTTGGCGTGTGACCACCGCCGTTTTCACGGCTTCCGCCTTCATTCCGCTTCGCTCCATTACGGCGGAAGCCGTGAAAACATTTATTCAGATATGATACGTTCTATTATCTTTCTGGTAGTACACTTTGGTTTTGAATCATCGGCAAGTGCATTCCTTACGCGGATTGATGCGTTCCTCGTTTCAAATCGGTGCGTTCCTTGATTCGGATTAACGTTTTCCTTGTTGCGGATTGGTGTTTTCCTGGGAGTGAAATAATCACCATCACAACGGAAGTCTGTTCTGTCTTGCGTCCGAATATCTGCTTTCTGAACCATTCAAGCTGTTGATTTGCCAGTGCGAGTTCGTCTCTGAGAACAGCATTTTCATTACGGAGCGATACGATTTCCGATGTCATATTCTGTTCGGACATAAAGAACCCCTCCGTTCGTGATGATACATTCATGATACCACGAAAAGAGGGGCTTTTCAAGCACATATTCTGAATATTCATATGGCATTGGTTTAATACATCGCACAGGGTTTTCCCTCACGGATAGCTTTCGGCTGTTCGATCTTCAAACCTTCCAGAAGCCAACGTATCTGCTGCGATGTAAGCAAAAGTGCTTCTGATTCACTGCGCGGCCACTGGAATCTTCCGTTATCCAGCCGTTTGTATAACAGCAGAAAACCGTCGCCTTCCCAAAGCAAACCTTTGATCCTGTCACAGCGTCTTCCGCAGAATAAAAACAACGCCTTACTGAAAGGATCGAGCAAAAGCTGACCTTGAACGATAGCTGCAAGACCGTCTATCCCGCGCCGTAGGTCTGTATACCCCGTCACAAGGTAAACTCGTGTATTATTTGCAATATCCTTCAGCATAATTCTTTGACCAGTGCCAGGAGAACTTCAGGAGAAATATCTGTTGGCAGAGATATCTGCAAACCGTTTTTCTCGATACGGATATTCTCACTTGAACGTGGCAACGGTACCGGGACGACAGTCGGAGATTTCTCCATATACTGCTCCCGAACTTTTCTTAAGCGGTTGTAATACGTGTTGGGCTTGATCCCTTTTTCTTTGCACCATTCCCGGATCGTCAGACCGCTTGCCTGCTGCGCTTCGATCTGTGCAGTCCATTCTTGCAGACGTACTTCCTGCTTTATTGTTGTGATGCTTGTCGTATTTGACTGCATATATTTCACCAACTCCTATCTGTCTAATATACTCCAATTAACTCCATGGACCAATTTGGATTGTCCAATTTACTTCATGGTGTTCCTTGGAGTTTATTATACTTCATTAGACTTCGGTGGGGTAGGTGCGGAGGGTTATACGCTTACCCTCATAGGACTGTTTATAAGTCTTATGAGAGATTTTCTTATAAAACTGAACTATTCAATTACATGGTTATCCCTTTAACACACCACAGATAATTTACAATGCTGTCCAAATAAACAGACCTCAAAACTCAGAAAATATAGTATAATAGTGACAGAAACCGAAGGGAGCTGTCGCTATGTCAAAAAGATTTCCGAAACCTGAGATCACACTTGATGGGATATACTCAAAGTTCGCAGATGAAAGCTTTTGCAAGGATTTTCTGCTTGATATCCGCTTTGAAAAGGGTTTTGCCTGCCCGTTTTGCGGTGGCTCTGAGTACCGCAGGATAAGGTCACGCCATCTGCTGCGATGCAAGTTCTGTAAAGCAGATATATCCGCCACAAACGGAACTTTTATGCACAGAACACATATTCCGCTCAGACTGTGGATAGTCACCGCATTCCTCATTATGAGCAACAAATGCAGCGTTTCTGCTGTTACGCTGATGAGGTCTTTGGGGGTGACCTACAAGACTGCATGGTACATCCTTCATCGCATCAGAAAAGCTATGAAATGCCGTGAAGAACGCTATTTGCTTGACGGGATCGTTGAACTTGATGACACGTATCTCGGTGCTCCGACTCACGGTAAAAAGCGTGGCAGAGGAACTGAAAAAGTCAAGATGATAGTAGCTTTGTCAAAGAACGCAGCAGGAAATCCCGAGTACGTTAAAATGAGCGATGTGCCGAATTTAAAGGGTATAACTGTTGGTAGATTTGCCAGGGATAATATCCGCGCAGGCTCGAAGATCGAGAGTGATAATGCTCGAAGTTACAAGAAACCGTTGGCACAGAAATACTTCCATGTTTTTGAAACATATGATCCGACAAGCGGTCAGCTGAACTGGATGCATAAAGTTATATCAAACTTCAAAGCAATGATCATGGGAACTTACCACGGAAACGAAAAGATCCACACAGCGTTATATGCTGCCGAATACTGCTACAAATTCAACCGTCGTAAGCTGGGAAACAGTGCGTATTTAAGGCTTTTGGCTGCTTTGGTGCAGTGATCTTACTTGTGGTGTGTTAAAGGGATAACCATATTCAATTATGAAATCGGGCGATTTAAGCTTGCTGCAAGCAGAAGTTTTTTCTGGTACGCCTCGAAGTCGTTTAAGGTTTCCTTCAGGGTATCCGCTCTGCCGGAGGTAATGCAATCAGAAATATATGAAAAAGCATAACTGTTCCGGTAACTGATTGGAAGCCAACTCCTGCACATTAACGTGCGTATAGACTTTCTCATTCAGCAACATAGCACCGGAATGACCGACGATCTTCTTTATCAGCGTAGGCGATACCTCTTTCTCGGTCATCATCGAGATACAGGTGTGACGGTTATTTTTATGTTTTTTTCAGCATAATTATCCACTTGAAATCGGAGACTTCATGTGATATAATATTATTTGCAGGCTTTTTCCTGTTGATGTATCTTATCCGTGTATGCGGAAAGGTAACATAATTATAAGTATAAGGAGATATATGCTTATGAAAAACACTGTTTCAACCCTACTTAAGCAGAAGCAATCGGGTGAAAAGATCACGATGCTTACTGCTTATGACTACACTACCGCACGTATTATTGATGAGTGCGGTGTAAACTCCATACTGGTCGGAGATTCACTCGGAATGGTTATGCTTGGGTATGAGAATACTCTCCCTGTCACTATGGAGGATATGATACACCATACCCGCGCTGTGGCAAGAGGTGCTGAAAATGCCTTTGTTGTTGCCGATATGCCGTTTATGTCATATCAGGCGAGCGTCAGGGAGGCTGTTCTCAATGCAGGCAGACTTATCAAAGAAGGCGGCGCAAACGCAGTAAAGCTTGAGGGCGGTGCTGAGGTCTGCGAGCAGATACGGGCTATCGTGAATGCTTCTATTCCCGTTGTGGCGCATCTTGGACTTACTCCGCAGTCTGTCAATGTTTTCGGCGGATTCAAGGTGCAGGGCAAAAGCATCGACAAAGCAAAGAAGCTCATAGAAGATGCACTGAAGATACAGGAAGCCGGTGCTTGTGCGGTGACCCTTGAAGGCATACCTGCAAAGCTGGCTGAGATAATTACCTCAAAGCTGTATATCCCCACCATAGGTATCGGTGCGGGCAACGGCTGTGACGGTCAGGTGCTGGTATATCATGATATGCTGGGACTGACTGTCGGTCATACTCCGAAATTTGCAAAACGCTTTGCCGATATAGGCGAGCTTATGCGCAAAGGAATTACGGACTATATCACCGAGGTTAAGAATGGTACATTCCCCTCAGAGGAACATACTTATTCGATAGATGAAGATGTGATAAATGAAATAGCAAAGGAGTATGAGTAAAATGAAGATAGTTAAGACTATAGATGAAGTACGCAGACAGGTAAAGGAATGGAAATCACAGGGACTGAGCGTTGGACTTGTACCTACAATGGGATATCTCCATGAGGGTCATGCAAGCCTTATAGATGCTTCTCACCGCGATAATGACAGGACGGTAGTATCCGATTTTGTCAATCCCATGCAGTTCGGACCGACCGAGGATCTTGAAAGCTATCCCCGTGATATCGACCGTGATGCAGCCCTTGTTGAAGAACACGGCGGTGATATCATATTCAATCCAGAGCCAAGCGAGATGTATCACGAAGGATTTTCTTCCTTTGTTGATATGGATGTGCTGACAAAGGAACTCTGCGGACTCAGCCGACCTGTACATTTCAGGGGAGTTTGCACTGTAGTATCAAAGCTTTTCAATATAGTTCAGCCCGATAAAGCATACTTCGGCAAAAAGGATGCTCAGCAGCTGGCGGTCATAAAGCATATGGTCGATGACCTGAATATGGATATCGAGATAATCGGCTGCCCCATAGTGCGAGAGGAAGACGGTCTGGCAAAAAGTTCGCGCAACACATATCTAAGCGCTGAGGAAAGAAAGGCTGCTCTTGTTCTTTCGCAGGCGATAAATATAGGTATGGATATGGTAAGAAACGGTGTTACCGATTGCAGTAAGATCACCGATGCGATGAAAGCGCATATCAGCGCCGAACCCCTCGCAAAGATAGATTATGTAAAGATAGTTGACCTTGCAACTATGCAGCAGATACCCGCTATAGACCGTCCTGCACTTTGCGCAATAGCGGTATATATCGGCAGTACCCGTCTTATAGATAACTTCTTTACCGAAGATATTTAAGGAGAGCAGCATGAAACTATCTATACTTAAAAGCAAGATACACCGAGCTGTCATCACTCAGGCTGAACTTAACTATGTGGGTAGCGTCACCATAGACGAGGATCTGATAGATGCGGCAGGTCTTTATGAGTATGAACACGTACATATCGTTAATGTAAACAGCGGAAGCCGCATTGAAACATACGTCATCGCAGGTGAACGTGGCAGCGGTATGATATGCCTCAACGGTGCTGCTGCAAGGGCAGGTCAGGCAGGCGACCCTGTAATAATAATGTCATACGCCGATATGACTCCCGAGGAATTAAAGAACTTTGCACCTAAGGTAGTATTCGTTGATGATAAAAACAAGGCTGTACGTGTGGCAAGCTACGAAAAACACGGTGAGCTGAGCGTCTGATCCATAACTTTGATAGTGTAAAGACAGGTATTTAAAATAATAAACAGGATACCGACCGCAGGATGATCTTTCTGAGTAAAGTTCATTCTGCGGTCTGTTTGTTGCAAAGAAATATAAAATACCGGCAGTCCACGTAGAAACTGTCGGTATTTCAATGTTATTTAGTTTGTATCAGTTTACTGAAACCGTAACAGCGTGCGCAGGAGCCTGTGCAGTCACCCATTTGCCGTTTATCTTGGCTACAACAACTGTACTGTAATAGCCGCCGCTTATCTTGGGCGATGTATAAGTGTACACGCTGCTGTCAAGCTGCTTTACTATCTGCCACTTGTTTGCCTGATATAAAGCTATAGAATATTTCTCCGCGCCGGGAACTGCTTCCCACTTGTAGCCTATCTTTCCGTTTATAACTTGTGTCCTGAATTTTGGATAGTAAGACACTATTTTCGGGGTCACTGTTACAGCATTTGAGAAGTCCTTTATCCACTGTCCGCCTGCCTTAGCAACAACGGCTACTTTGTAGCTTGTGCCTGCTTTCAGGTTTTTAAGTACATAAGATGTTCCCTTGCCGTGATCGAGAAGCTTCCATTTGCCGCCTGTGTATCCTGCAACACCGTATTCATCGACACCTTCAACTTCTGTCCAGCTGAGCTTTACTGCGCCGTCACATTTTTCATAGGATATAGCAGGTGCGGTGTAAGTCAGTTTTGGCAGAGCTACAATACAGTTGTTCTCCCATGACTCGCCGTCGATGATCACTGTCCCAACATAGCTAATAAAGCCTGTTCCGGTATAGGTAGCTGGGTATACTTGTTTTTTCGTAACTACAGCATCTTCATCAATAACCTTAGCACCGCATCTATTGCACTTCACGGTAAGGTGGGCTGAAGTATGGTCATCACTCCATGTCCATACAGGTTTGTCAAAGTCGTGACCGAGCGCTTTGACAATTGTATCCTCATAGCTGATCTCGTTCTCGCACTTTTCGTCGGAATAGTATTTGTTACTGAACGTATTGTACCAGTATTCGATATTACCGTCCTTGGTGCAGGTAGGTTCATTGGCTATATAATGTATGGTCCTGTTGAATTCGCTGATATTACCGAAATCTATTTTCAGCGATGTGCTAAGCTGTGCATTTCCATTGAAATCTTCATAAACGATCATTATACTGTAACTTGGTTCTGCACCCGGATAAACAACTGTTGATTTACAAAGGAGCATATGGTTCATGCCGGCTACCAGCTGACTTCCGAGATAAGCTATCGGACGGACATCTACACCTACACGACCGTCCATCGCCTTATTGAAAGCCGCAAGAACATCTTCATGGGCTGAAAGCGAAGTATCGCCGTCATTGACAGAGTAGCCGCCGGTTGCACCTTCACTTGGGCTGTTCAATACCGTTGTTCTGCCGATGAATTCCGCATCGCCCTTGAGATCCTCATAGATGTATACAAGCTGATAAGAGGGCTTTGCCTTCGGTGCGACAGGCTTGACTTTGCATAACATACAGTAATTTGTTCCCGCAACGCACTGCCTTGCAAGTACTGCAACAGGGGTGTAAGCAACTCCGTCGAGATATTTTAGCGCATTATCCAGTGCGGCAACAGCATCGGGATTGCTTTCAGGTGAAGTATCTCCCCTTACGACCTCCCAGCCGCCTGCGACCTGCTCCGAAGCTTCGTGATATCCGTAACTTTCTCCTTTATCCTCTGCATTTGCTGCCAAAGCAGGCAGACAGCCTGCCATGCACATAACAGCGGTCATACCCGCTAGTGTACGCTTAATAACGTTGTGTTTCTTTTCCACTCTGATTACCTCCGTTTTCAATTGATCTTTTTACTACACCATAATACTGTCAGTTTGTTCATCTGACACTGATCATTATATTACAATTTTTCAAACTACGCAAGCAGTTCGGCAGATTTTTTGATTATATCGGTAATAATTTGTGGAAAATAAACATTCAGTATAGAATAAGTTAGGAAAAGGTGACGAGTGTACACAGCAGCGAAAAGCCTTATATTTCCAGCATTTTTGATAACAGCAGACTTGCCGTCATGAAATATAATATATGAGTACACGTCCATTGTATCCTTGGTGTCTTTCAGTTACCTATACATTATTTTTACGGTATTTTGACGGTGATACGCAGGCATATTTCTGGAATACTTTTGAGAAATAAGAATAGTCTGGATATCCGCATTTTTCAGATACCTCGATAACAGAAAGGTCAGTAGTGGTAAGCAGCTGTTTTGCATATTCCATACGGCTGGTGAGTATATCCTTGGTACAGGGGATGCCGTAGCGCTGCTTGTAAAGACGCTGAAAATGAGATACGGACAAATTCAGCTTCTGTGCTGCCTGTGGTATGTTCCAATCTGCAGAAGGATCATCATATATCGCCTTGCGGATATTCTCCAGTTCGCTTTCGTACTGGGTATGACTGCACTTGTCATCAGGATTTGAACTGCTCTTTATCTGCATGAATATAGCTTTCATAAGATACCTTAGGGTAGCATCCTTTTCGGTATCATCAGATCCAAACACATCAACACATATCCTGATAAGCTCGGAAACAACATCGCTGTTCAGATGTATTGGAGAATTTCGCACTATACCAAGGGAATCTATAAATTCGGAATCATCATCCTCAAGGTCGAACCTTATCCAGTCATCAACATACTCCTCCCCTTCACCGTACAGTGCATGGGGATAGCAGCTTTCAACTACAAAAATAGTATTATTATCCACATTGTAGATATTGCTGCCCATACCTATGCGCGCCTTTGAACGCAAAAGAAGTATCTGCATACCGTGTATGCCGTTGGGTCTGTCCTTATAGAAGTCAGCAGGATGCTTGCTATGCCAGCCTAACATATATGCTTTCATAATGTACCCACCTTTTAGATATCATAGTGTTATTCTTTAATAACTTATATTTTTTGAACTTCTTCCCTATAGGGTATATCAATCGTCAACATTATTATATAATATCCTCCCCTGCAATGTCATTAACTTTTTGCAACAAAATGACAAATTTTTGATAGATTTCTACATTGAAAAGAAAGTGTACAAATGGTAAAATGATATTACAAACTCACGACAACCCAAAACAGGTTAGTTTATCAGAATGGAGGACTTTCAAATGAGTGGTATGACCAAAAAAATTGCCTCACTTGCAGCGTCGGTATTGCTTGCAGCAACATCGACAGTAGGTGCAGTGAGCAGCATCACAGCCAACGCTGCTTACGGTGTGGGCGGCAACGGAACTGCGATCATGGAATACCTTGACAGAGGTATTTATGCCGTTAAAAGCGGTAACGGTATGTTCGTAAGCTGGCGTTACAATGCTAACGATGCAGACAATGCCGAGTTCAGACTTTACCGCGACAACAAGCTGATCTACACAAGTAAATCAGGCGATGCAACTTCCTATCAGGACAACGGCGGCAGCACAAATTCAAAGTACCGCGTTGACTGCGTATCAGGCGGAAAGGTAATAGATTCGCAGAACTGCAAATTCACATCCGGCAACAATTATTTCGACATCAAGCTTAACAGACCCGGAAGCCAGTATTCACCCAATGACTGTGTTGTAGGCGACGTTAACGGCGACGGACAGTACGAGATATTCCTGAAATGGGATCCCTCTAACCAGAAGGATAACTCTCAGGAGGGAAAGACTGACAATGTCTATATCGACTGCTATACACTGGAGGGAAAACAGCTCTGGCGTGTAGATCTGGGCAAGAATATCCGAGCAGGTCAGCATTACACCCAGATGTGTGTGGCTGACTTTGACTGTGACGGCAAGGCTGAACTCATAACAAAGACCGCTGACGGCACCAAGGACGGCAAGGGCAAGGTCATCGGCGATGGCAGCAAGGACTACCGCAACGGCAAGGGTTATATACTGGACGGTCCTGAATATATGACACTGTTTGACGGTCAGACAGGTGCAGCACTTGATACCATCGACTTCCCTGTTCCACGCGGCAAGGTTTCAGACTGGGGCGATAACTACGGAAACCGTGTAGACAGAATGAACAGCGGTATCGCTTATCTTGACGGCGTACACCCAAGTGCTATCTACGGCAGAGGCTACTACACAAGACTTACCTGGTCTGCAGTTGATGTAAGTAACAAGAAGCTGAAAGTCAGGTGGAAGTACGATTCGACCTTCAACAAATCCACTAAGGGCTGGGGCTGCGGCAACCACAATGTTATGGTAGCTGACTGCGATAACGACGGCAAACAGGAGATATTCACAGGTGCTAACTGCATTGATGACAACGGCAAGCTGCTGTGGTCAACAGGCGACCTTCACGGTGATGCTATGCACGTAGGCGACCTTATCCCCGACAGAGCCGGTCTTGAAGTATGGGAATGCCACGAGGATAAACCATACGGTGAAACTTGCTATGATGCAAAGACCGGTCAGAAGATATTCCACATAAACAACAGCAAAGATACAGGACGCTGTGTAGCCGACAATGTATGGGCAGGCAGCAAGGGCGCAGAATTCTGGGGCGCTGCAGACGGTAATGTATACAATACTACCGGCAAGAAGATAGGCGGAACAAAGCCTGCTCAGAACTTCCTGATCTACTGGGACGGCGACCTTGAGCGTGAGATCCTCGACGGCAACAAGATATCCAAGATGACTGGTGCCGACAAGATCGACCGCATATTCACAGCTAACGGCTGCGGTTCAAATAACAGTTCCAAGAACAATCCCTGTATGACAGTTGACCTTTTCGGTGACTGGCGTGAGGAGCTGATACTCAGAACTGACGACAACACCAAGCTGCGTGTATGGTGCACAACCAATACCACCAAGGTACGTCTTACCACACTTATGCATGATATGCAGTACAGGGCACAGAACTGCTGCCAGCAGAGTGCATACAATCAGCCTCCCCATGTAAGCTATTATCTGGGAAGCGATGCACCTATCCCCGCAAGACCCAAGATAAAGCTGAATAATAGTTATAATCCAGGTCCTAATCCAAACCCAGATCCTGATCCCGATCCTACACCAGATCCCGTAATACCCGAAACTGACATCATCGACGGACAGGTATACACCTTCAAGAATGTGAACAGCGGACTTTACCTCTCAGTTGAAGGTGCAGCTGCAGCAAACGGCGCTAATGTCGAGCAGGGTAACGCTAACGGCAAGCAGGTACAGTTCAAGGCAGTTTCTGCTGGTGACGGATACTTCTATCTGGTATCACAGCTGGGTGACGGCAAGACCTACGCAATTGATGTAAGCGGCAGACACACAGAAGATGAAACAAACATCGAGATATACGAATTCAACAAGGGCGACAATCAGAAGTTCAGGATAGACAAGAATTCTGACGGTACATACAGCATCCTCACCAAGATAACAAACGGCAATTCTGCACTTGACGTAAACGGCAAATCTACCAATGCAGGCGCAAACGTACAGCAGTACACCTACAAGGGCAGCACAAACCAGAAATGGTATGCAGAGGCAGTTAAGCAGAACAACAACGATAATCCTCAGAACCCTCCCGTTGTTCAGACATCGGATATCACTGACGGACAGATCTACACTATCAAGAACCTCAACAGCGGACTTTACCTCTCTGTTAAGGGTTCAAATGCCGGAAACGGTGTAAATGTTGAACAGGCAGCTGCAAACGGTGCACAGAACAAGTTCAAGGCAGTTGCAGCAGGTGACGGATATTTCTATCTGGTATCTCAGCTGGGTGACGGCAATTCCTATGCACTTGATGTAAACGGCAGAAAGACAGAGGACGGAACTAATATCGAGATCTACACCTTCAACAAGGGTGAGAATCAGAAGTTCAAGTTCGTAAAGAATTCTGACGGAACATACAGCATTCTTACAAAGATCACTGACGGAAAGTCTGCACTTGATGTAAACGGACAGTCCCGCGATGCAGGTGCAAATATACAGCAGTACACCTACAACGGCGGCAATAATCAGAAGTGGTATGTTGAAACTTCTTCTACATCAGGCAATATCACTACAGGCAGCTATCCTGTGGTAACAAGCATCGAATACAACGCACTTTATCATCAGTTCAAGATGAACTGGACATCCGTAAAGAACGCTGAAAAGTACGGTATCGCTGTATACCTCGCAGGCAAGTGGAGAGTTCAGACTTACACCAATGATACTACATTCACATCACCCAAGCTGAAGGCTGGCGACAGATACAGAGTACTCGTTGCTGCAAGAGTTGGCGGTCAGTGGGATCTCTCTGATCTCAAAGAAAGATCTGTCATTATAAGTATCAAGTAATGATTCCTTCAACTGATCATTCTATTATTCATACAATCAACCTTCCTTAAATTATACACTACACCGAGAACATCCCATGTGGCAATACCACACGGGATGTTCTTGCTTATATATAACTTCCGGTATACAGGGTGTATCATTTGTCAGCATTATCCTGCAACACTATGTCATCAGCAATTTGCAACAAAATGACATATTTATGATAGGTTTCTACATTGAAAAAAAAGTCCACAAATGGTAAAATAATATTACAAACTCAGAACATCCGAAAATTGTTTGGATCATCAGAACGGAGGAGTATCAAATGAGCAGTATAAACAAGAAAATTGCAGCGTTTGCCGCATCAATGGTGTTAGCTGCAACTTCCGGTGCAGGCGTAATAAGCAGCATAAATACTAGTGCTGCCGGAAACGGACAGGCTGTAACAAATGTAAGCAAAAAATTTGACCTTGGTGCAAATGCTACCGGCGGCTTTACCACTGTCAAGGCAGCTGACAAGTATTCTGCAAACAAGGGCTACGGTTTTTCAGGCAACAATGTCAAAGACGTTGCAGCCTCAGGCAGAAACGAACTCAGCGACGCTGTACAATTCACAGGCAATACTACTTTCAATGCTGATGTTCCCAACGGTCTTTACAAGGTCAAGGTGACCCTGGGCAACACCTCACGAACCAGCGTGTATATGGAAAATATGCTCCAGATCGTCAATATGACAGGCAACAACGCAGTTGATGAGATAATACTCCCTGTTACTGACGGTCAGCTGAATATACGTGCAGCCGCAGGCAAGGACGGCACTCCTTATTCCATAAGTGCTATCGAGATAAACAGGATATCCGACAAAGCTGTAATGCCCAAGACAGTATGGCTCTGCGGCGATTCAACAGTATGCAACTACTATCCTCTTACATCAAGCAACCAGGCAGGCTGGGGACAGATGCTCGGCAAATATCTGGGTAATGATGTATACATAAGAAATATGGCAGCAAGCGGTGAATACGCTAAGGGCTTTGTTGACCACGGCAATTTCAACTGTATTGAAAAATACGGCAAGAGCGGTGATACATTTATCATCTCTATCGGTATAAATGACGGTAAGTACTACAAAGGTGCTGAGTACAAGAAAGTAGTTACCGATATGGTAAAGAGAGCAAAGGCTAAGGGCATGGATGTCATCCTTGTGAAGCAGCAGGGACGCAAGGGCGATTATACACTCAAGCCACTGCTGAAGAGCAGATACTTCGCTGCTGAGCTGGATCAGATAGCATCCGAACAGGGCTGCAAGATCATCGACCTGTTCACTCTCTGGCAGAACTACTGCGTATCTGTAGGCGCTTCAAAGGCTGATTCAATGTACATCGACAACGTTCACCCCAACCGTACTGGTGCTGACAAGCTGGCTGAGCTGGTCGCATCCAAGATGGATAAGACAAATTCTTCTCCATCTAATCCTTCTACTCCGTCTGATCCGCCTACCTATACAACAGACATCATCGACGGACAGGTATACACCTTCAAGAATGTGAACAGCGGACTTTACCTCTCAGTTGAAGGTGCAGCTGCAGCAAACGGCGCTAATGTCGAGCAGGGTAACGCTAACGGCAAGCAGGTACAGTTCAAGGCAGTTTCTGCTGGTGACGGATACTTCTATCTGGTATCACAGCTGGGTGACGGCAAGACCTACGCAATTGATGTAAGCGGCAGACACACAGAAGATGAAACAAACATCGAGATATACGAATTCAACAAGGGCGAGAACCAGAAGTTCAGGATAGACAAGAATTCTGACGGTACATACAGCATCCTCACCAAGATAACAAACGGCAATTCTGCACTTGACGTAAACGGCAAATCTACCAATGCAGGCGCAAACGTACAGCAGTACACCTACAAGGGCAGCACAAACCAGAAATGGTATGCCGAGGCAGTTAAGCAGAACAACAACGATAATCCTCAGAACCCTCAGAACCCTCCCGTTGTTCAGACATCGGATATCACTGACGGACAGATCTACACTATCAAGAACCTCAACAGCGGACTTTACCTCTCTGTTAAGGGTTCAAATGCCGGAAACGGTGTAAATGTTGAACAGGCAGCTGCAAACGGTGCACAGAACAAGTTCAAGGCAGTTGCAGCAGGTGACGGATATTTCTATCTGGTATCTCAGCTGGGTGACGGCAATTCCTATGCACTTGATGTAAACGGCAGAAAGACAGAGGACGGAACTAATATCGAGATCTACACCTTCAACAAGGGTGAGAATCAGAAGTTCAAGTTCGTAAAGAATTCTGACGGAACATACAGCATACTTACAAAGATCACTGACGGAAAGTCTGCACTTGATGTAAACGGACAGTCCCGCGATGCAGGTGCAAATATACAGCAGTACACCTACAACGGCGGCAATAATCAGAAGTGGTATGTTGAAACTTCTTCTACATCAGGCAATATCACTACAGGCAGCTATCCTGTGGTAACAAGCATCGAATACAACGCACTTTATCATCAGTTCAAGATGAACTGGACATCCGTAAAGAACGCTGAAAAGTACGGTATCGCTGTATACCTCGCAGGCAAGTGGAGAGTTCAGACTTATACCAATGATACTACATTCACATCACCCAAACTGAAGGCTGGCGACAGATACAGAGTACTCGTTGCTGCAAGAGTTGGCGGTCAGTGGGATCTCTCTGATCTTAAAGAAAGATCTGTCATTATAAGTATCAGGTAATGATTCCTTCAACTGATCATTCTATTATTCATACAATCAACCTTCCTTAAATTATACACTACACCGAGAACATCCCATGTGGCAATACCACACGGGATGTTCTTGCTTATATATACTGAAAAAACTGTATCATATCATATAGAACCAGGATGTGTCCTCCTCGAAATCCACTCTCTCCACAGGAGGGAAAGCATCGTAATTATACCTGAGTTCCTGACTCTTCACACTGACTTTCGCTCCATCCGGAACAGACCGCGTTATGAATGCGTTACCGCCTATAACTACGTCCTTACCTATGACAGTATCTCCGCCCAGTATAGAAGCTCCCGAATATATTGTCACATTGTCCTCGATAGTAGGATGACGTTTTCTGCTTTTAAGCGACTGTCCTCCTCTTGTGGACAAAGCACCTAAAGTCACACCCTGATATATCTTTACGTTATTGCCTATGACGGTAGTTTCACCGATCACTATACCTGTACCGTGATCTATGAAAAAATATTTACCTATCGTAGCACCCGGGTGAATATCTATACCTGTTTCATTATGGGCATACTCAGTCATCATACGAGGTATTATCGGAACATTCAGCAAAAAGAGCTCATGGGCTATCCTGTTTATAAGTATTGCAAAAAGCCCCGGATATGAGTATATTATCTCATCCTCGCTGTAAGCAGCAGGATCACCGTCATAAGCCGCCTGAACATCTGTAAGTATATACTCCCTTATCTTGCGCAGACGCTTTATGAATTCAAGGGATATCGCTCTCGCCTTTGCCAGTATCTCATCGTTGTTTTCGCCTTCATTACCAAGTACGATCGTTATCTGTTTTGTCAGCTTGAAGATCACATCCTCCAAAAGCATTGAAAGATTACTTTTAAGTGTATATACCTTGATATCCCTGTTTCTGAAATAACCGGGAAATATTATTTTTCTCAGGCTGCTGAGTATATTTATTATAGCCTCTTTATCAGGGTGGTTGAATATCTTAAACTCCTCAGCACCATTATCATTATCGTAATCAGCAAGCAGATCATTGACAATACCATTAACGGTCTCTTCAATATTACTCATATAGATATAACTCCTTTTTTCATATCATTTCGATTGGAATAATCATTTTAATATAGTATACCATAATAGTATTATAATGTCAACATTACTGTCACCGACTTTTGGAAAAATCGCTGTCTGTGATCATGATACGCAAAAAGACAGCAAAGTGGAACTTAACTTTTCGGGGCGGTATGATAAGAAAGATACTCATATAGAAGTTTTAGCCATAGTATTTCTGATTTACAGTCAGAAGTACTATGGCGTTTTTATTGACAATGCAGCAATGTTATGCTATAATTGTTACGAATATAAACCGTAATTTAGAGGAGAATTGAAAATATATGAACAGCATTGTTTTAGAACATATTAATGACTTGTTTGATTCATATGATTTATTTAGCAGCACAGGCAAAAAGAGGATACGCAGTTCAATTATAACAAGATTTCCCGATATATCAGATAAAGAGATCAAAGAAGCAGAGGAGTATTTGCATTCCTTTTATGAGTGTTGTTTGAAATATGCAGATATAATAGCCTCTAAATATAAAACACCATTCTTACCTAAAGGAGAAGATGCACAAAAGGAAATCTCGGAATATGAGAGTGAATGCAGGAAACAATATCCCGAAATTGATGCAGAGAAAATTAAAAGTGTTTTTTCTATCGTTTGTTGGTTAGCTAACAGATAACTGAGTTATAAATTCTGGTTTATCTTAGCAACCGTATAAAATAGAATGCCCCTAAGCGCTTAAACGCTTGGGGGCAAAACTTCTATATGGGTATCCGTCTTATGCTCCGCAGCTTTTTTATTTTCTCCATAACAACACTTCACGTACAAAGCTTCACGCAAAAAATAAAATCGTCATATTTGCTAAAACCCAAATATTGTCACTAATAGTATTTCACAAAATTATCGGCTGAAATTATTAAAACATCTAAAGTACTTGATAAAAATAAATGAATATGATATAATAATTAACGTTAATGTACATCATGAAACTTTTTCTTAGGATAACAAAGTATATCCCACGAAAAAATCTATTTTTGAGGAGGAAAGAAAAATGATAGTTCACAAAACATTGAAACGCTTAGCTGCCGCATCGCTGGCAATTACTCTTGTTGGTGGTGCAGTACCAGCAAACATAGGGGCATTTGACCTGTCACGCAGTACTTCTGTTGTAGCAAGTGCCGAATCGGAGATCAGCATTTCAAATGCAACCGTAACAATGAAAGCGCACTCAGCCAAAGTTCAGTCCGTAGAACTTAACGGCACAAAATTACAGAAAGACATTGATTACACCGTTTCTTATTCCCAGACGGATTCCGACGGAAAAATCACTGAATTTTCTGCGCCCCCGAAACAAACAGGCAACTATAATGCTGTTATCACGGGTATAGGTGACTATCAGGGTGTTATAACAAGATCGTTTGATATCGTCGGAAGCGGTTATGAGGGTATTTCCATAATTGATGGCAGTCAGGGCTCTGATACACCTTCAAATGAACACCTATTTCTTATATTTGATAAAAATCGAAACACCAAAATGTGCAGCAAAGTTAACCGCGCGGGCATTTATGCCAATAGAGACAGTGACTGGCTGCTGTTTGAGGCTGATACTCCTTTTGCTATCCATAACTATGTTCTGACTACCGCAAATGATACTTCACACTACACGGGCAGAAACTGGAAAAGCTGGCGTATCTACGGAAGCAACAGCGAAGCGGCAGCAGATTATACAGCCTCCTATACCGAACATAAAGTTACAGACATAGATGAAGATATCTGGTCACTTGTACAGCAGGTAACAGACGATACTGTTTTACAGCCTGTGAATTATACGGAATTTGCCTATGCTGTTCCTCATAACAAAAACAAGTATAAATATTATCTGCTTATTCTTGATGATATCGTAGATACCTCCAATAATATCCAGCAGATGTCCGAAATTGAGTTCAATGCCGCTCTGCCTGTCTCCGTTACCCATGTTGATGCAGTACCTGCCGACTGCCTTAACGCAGGCAATATCGAACACTGGTACGACGAGTACAACGATAAGTATTATCTCGATGAAGACGCACAAAACGAGGTAGACGAGGAAGACGTCATTATCCCCGCGTCAGGTCACAGCTACGGCAGACCCGAATGGAATTATGACGCTAAAAACCAAACCGTAACGGCAACTTTCAAGTGTGAGAACTGCGAAGATGTACAGACTGTTGATGCGACCATCACTTCAAAGACTACCAGCCCGACATACGTAAAAGAAGGTAAGATAGTTTATACCGCTTCAGTAAAACTTAACGGTCAGACCTACACCACAAACAAGACAGTGATCATAGACAAGCTCACCTACACTCCTCCTACGATCACCAGCTTAAAGGGCTATGGCGCTGTAAAACTCCAGTGGACTGATGTAAAGGGAGCTGAAAAGTACGCAGTTGCAGGTTTTATAAGCGGCAAATGGAGAATATTAGATCAGGGTGAGGGTACTTCATACGTGCTTAAAAACCTCCTGGCTGGCAAGGAATACAAGGTATGTGTAGCAACAAAACTGAACGGCGAATGGTTCACCGACCCATCCAATGCTATCGTAGTTACACCGAAACTCAAGCCTGTAAAGGACAACCCCGCTGTTACATTTGAAAAGGGCAAGAACACTGTCAAGCTCAGCTGGGATGCTGTTGAAGGTGCTGAAAAATATGCAGTTGCAGGATATATAAACGGCAGATGGAAGATACTTGCTGAGGGTGTCGGCAATTCATATGTGCTCAAAGACCTCAAAGCCGGCTATCAGTACAAGGTGGCTGTATCCGCGATGTTCAACGGAAAATGGAACACAGATCTCAACAATGCGATAACTGTGACCCCGAAATAAATAACCTGTCCCTAGTTCAGTACACAGGACAATTAGGGTAATATAAGCTTTAAACGGATAACAGTCCATGCTCCAACTAAAGGAGTTACGGTCGTGATATACCGATCTCGGCTGATCATCAATTACCCGAATATAACGAAACATACAAGCGGCAGGGACAACAGTCCTTTGCCGCTTTATTTATCGAAATGCTGATTTGTTGGATCAATGTTTGCTTTATGTTGATAGGTAATTGACGTATCGGTGAAGATGCTGTATAATAAATAATAAGGACAAGTAATATGCTTACTCTTGAAATCGGCGATGACCATGCTCTTTAGGAGCATCGGATCCATTTATAAGAAATAACATAATTACAGGAAATCTGACAGCTTTTGAAAAAAGGAGAAATCAATGGATTATAAGGTTTTAGATGATTTTGAAAAATTGAGTGATGTAAGCCCTGAGACTATAAAAAAATATGAGGATAAACTGCCTTCCGAGTGGATCGAGTTTTGGAAAGAATATGGATACGGTTCGTTTATGAACGGATATTTCAGGGTGATCGATCCTGATGTTTACAAGGATTTTTATAAAGAAAGCACTTTGAGATTATACAAACAGGAACCTGTTCCTGTTATAGTTACTGCTTTTGGAGATATTATTGCTTTTATAACTACTTTTAAAGATGGTAAGTTGAAATGGAGTCTGGAGTGTGCGTATTACAGATATATGCGTAACATTTTTTTCCTGCCGTCGGTAGATCATTTCTTTAAAGGTCTATGCAGTCTCGAGGCTTATGGTAATGAAGAACAATATACGTTCATAAAGTACTCCGAGGCAGTAGACAAACTCGGGGAACCAGAATACGATCAGTGTTTCGGATATGATCCGATATTGACAAAGCGGAGCAAAGAAAAAATGAGTGATCTTCGTATCGTAGATACAAAGGATTACTTAAAGGCAGTGTTTGAACAGAATGGACGTATCGAAGATCTTATGCCCGACGGAAAAACTATAGATGTTTCATATGCTGCAAAAAAAGAAAAGAAACCCAAGAGAGTCATCGTTGACAACCCTTATGAGTTAAAGCCGATCAATGAGCCTGCACTTAGATTTGATAATTTCAATTTCAAATTATGTATCATACAGGTGCTTATGTATGAAAAGGAGCTTCTGAAACCTAAATTCGATATATATGAGTTTGCCAAATGCTATCCGCCCCGTGAGATAAATATTGATGATGAAGGCTATGATCCGATCAAACCTGCCATCGAGTATTTTAAGAAACTAGAGATCCCGTCATCTCTTGCCCACGAGATCGAAGAGATCATTATGGATGGCGGCGATGATATCTACGGTCAGATCTATCCGTTCTGGGACGGCGAAGATGATTATTTTGACCTGAAAAGAGTTTCAGATGCAGAGCTTTCTCAATTTCCGAATCTAAAGCTCATACAATTGATAAACAGCCCTGAAAATCTAAGCAAAACGCTGATAAGCAGGCTAAAGAAACATGGGATCGAAATAAAGGAATAATATACAGAATGAATATGATATACCTCCTGCGCTTAGACTTGATTAAGCGGATTCCCTCTATTGCAGGACGTCCGTTCTTTTATAATTCACCCCTTTTGTTTAGCAATTATTAGGAGAGTTAACCGTTACTGCAAAGACCACTTTATCTTTATTGACAAGCTAGAACACATATTCAAATCAAAAAGCCAACCAAATAAACCATACAAAACAAAAAAGCTCTGAAACAACGTATTCTCGTTATTTCAGAGCTTATAACTAAGCGCCACCTGTTGGACTCGAACCAACGACCCTGCGGTTAACAGCCGCATGCTCTACCGACTGAGCTAAGGAGGCAGATACGCCAAAACACTCCGAAGAGTGTTTTGGGAGAGCCGGCGACAACTTATTTTCCCGGGCGGTCGCCCGCCGAGTATTTTCAGCGAAGATGAGCTTAACTTCTGTGTTCGGCATGGGAACAGGTGTGACCTCATCTCAATGATCACCGACTATAAATTAGAGGTAACAGTAACCTCAAAATTGAATAATGAAGGGTAATTTAAGGATTAACATAATTTAGGACAAGCCCTCGACCAATTAGTACACGCTAGCTAAATACATCACTGTACTTACACTTTGTGCCTATCAACCTTGTAGTCTTCAAGGGGTCTTACTCCATAAAGGATGAGATATCTTATCTTAAGGGCGGCTTCACGCTTAGATGCCTTCAGCGTTTATCCGTTCCGCACATAGCTGCCCAGCTGTGCCACTGGCGTGACAACTGGTGCACCAGAGGTGCGTCCATCCCGGTCCTCTCGTACTAGGGACAGCTCCTTGCAAATATCTTACGCCCACGACAGATAGGGACCGAACTGTCTCACGACGTTCTGAACCCAGCTCGCGTACCGCTTTAATTGGCGAACAGCCAAACCCTTGGGACCGAATTCAGCCCCAGGATGCGATGAGCCGACATCGAGGTGCCAAACCTCCCCGTCGATGTGGACTCTTGGGGGAGATCAGCCTGTTATCCCCAGGGTAGCTTTTATCCGTTGAGCGACGGCATTTCCATTCACATACCGCCGGATCACTAACTCCAACTTTCGTTACTGCTCGAACCGTCATTCTCGCAGTTAGGCTCGCTTTTTGCGTTTACACTCTGACGCATGGTTTCCATCCATGCAGAGCGAACCTTTGAGCGCCTCCGTTACTCTTTAGGAGGCGACCGCCCCAGTCAAACTGCCCACCTAACAATGTCCCCCGACTTGATTCAAAGCCGCAGGTTAGAACTCCAGCACTTCAAGAGTGGTATCCCAACAGTGACTCCACATCAGCTGACGCCAATGCTTCCCAGTCTCCCACCTATCCTGTACATGAAATACCGAAATCCAATATTAGGCTACAGTAAAGCTCCATGGGGTCTTTCCGTCTAGTCGCGGGTAACCGGCATCTTCACCGGTACTACAATTTCGCCGGGCGGGTTGTTGAGACAGTGCCCAGATCGTTACACCATTCGTGCGGGTCAGAACTTACCTGACAAGGAATTTCGCTACCTTAGGACCGTTATAGTTACGGCCGCCGTTTACCGGGGCTTCAATTCGATGCTCTCACATCTCCTCTTAACCTTCCGGCACCGGGCAGGTGTCAGCCCCTATACGTCATCTTTCGATTTAGCAGAGACCTGTGTTTTTGCTAAACAGTCGCCTGGGCCTATTCTCTGCGGCTTGATCACTCAAGCACCCCTTATCCCTAAGTTACGGGGTCAACTTGCCGAGTTCCTTAACAACCCTTCTCCCGTTGGCCTTAGAATCTTCTTCCTATCTACCTGTGTCGGTTTGCGGTACGGGCACCTAAGATATTCATATAGCTTTTCTTGTCTCCGTCTATGATGCCTTCTCTACTTATTTTCGATCCCTTACGACCGGGTCAACCATCGCCCGGCTACATCACTTTCGAAGCGTCCCTATACTTAAATCTTTCGGTGGCTACGGAATTTCAACCGTATGTGCATCGGCTACGCCTTTCGGCCTGACCTTAGCCCCCGGCTTACCCTGAGCGGACGAACCTTCCTCAGGAAACCTTAGATTTTCGGCCATTATGATTCTCACATAATTCTCGCTACTCATTCCGGCATTCTCACTCGAATAAAGTCCACCAGCGCTTACGCTCTGACTTCACCCCTTATTCGACGCTCTCCTACCACTCATACTATTGTATGAATCCCAAGCTTCGGTGTATGTTTTAGCCCCGTTGAATTTTCGGCGCAGGGTCACTCGACCAGTGAGCTATTACGCACTCTTTTAATGAGTGGCTGCTTCTAAGCCAACATCCTGGTTGTTTATGCAACCCCACATCCTTTTCCACTTAAACATACTTTGGGACCTTAGCTGTGGGTCTGGGCTGTTTCCCTTTTGACTGTGAGACTTATCTCACACAGTCTGACTCCCATGAATCGATTATCCGGCATTCTTAGTTTGATAAGGTTCAGTAATCTTTCGACCCCTAGCCCATTCAGTGCTTTACCTCCGGTAATCTGTCATGAGGCTAGCCCTAAAGCTATTTCGGAGAGAACCAGCTATATCCGAGTTCGATTGGAATTTCACCGCTAACCACACCTCATCCCCGGCCTTTTCAACGGACGTGGGTTCGGCCCTCCATGGAGTTTTACCTCCACTTCAGCCTGGACATGGTTAGGTCACTCGGTTTCGGGTCTATTGCATACGACTTTGCCGCCCTATTCAGACTCGCTCTCGCTTCGGCTCCGTGCCTTAAGCACTTAACCTTGCCGCATACAATAACTCGCCGGACCATTCTACAAAAGGTACCCGATCACTCATTGACGAGCTCTCGGTGCTTGTAAGCATAGGGTTTCAGGTTCTATTTCACTCCCCTCCCGGGGTTCTTTTCACCGTTCCTTCACAGTACTATTCGCTATCGGTCATTAGGTAGTATTTAGGCTTGGAGGATGGTCCCCCCATCTTCCCACGGGGTTTCACGTGTCCCGCGGTACTCCGGATACAGCTCGCTGATCAGACTTTTCGCTTACGTGACTCTCACACTCTTCGGTTCGTTTTCCCACACGATTCAACTAAATCCTTTCAATACTAAATGCTGTCCAAAACCCCGAAAGTATTGCTACTCTCGGTTTAGCCTCTTCCGCTTTCGCTCGCCACTACTCACAGAATCTCGGTTGATTTCTCTTCCTCGCCCTACTTAGATGTTTCAGTTCAGGCGGTTCCCCCCATACAGCTATTTTATTCACTGTACAGTGCATGAGCATACTCATGCGGATTGCTCCATTCGGAAATCTGCGGATCATTAGATACTTGCTCTTCCCCGCAGCTTATCGCAGCTTATCACGTCCTTCATCGGCTCCTAATGCCAAGGCATTCTCCCTACGCTCTTATTAGCTTAACCTTAGAATTATGTTATCCTTAATGTTATGCTGATTGTAGTTTTCCCGACTAATTTCTTTTAGTCGTTTTCCTCATTTGCATTACTTTTAATATTGCTTCATTATTCAATTTTCAAGTTACTGTCAGAGGACTTTTGTCCTCAGTGGGCACAAGTGGACTCGAACCACCGACCTCACGCTTATCAGGCGTGCGCTCTAACCACCTGAGCTATGCGCCCAAAAATCGCTAAAGCGATGTTTTGGCAACGAGTTTTAGTTCTCGTCTCAGTTCAGCTGTGTGATTGCGTCCTCGTCCCATGGTGGAGATGAGGAGGATCGAACTCCTGACCCCCTGCTTGCAAAGCAGGTGCTCTCCCAGCTGAGCTACACCCCCGTTTAAGGGACTCTTATGCTCTTTTAAAGATACCTTGCGGCATCCTCAAAATTGAACAACCAGCTGTTTCCACCACTTGCTGACCGGAGATTTTTTTGAAGTTTTTTAAACTTCGGTTCTCCATAGAAAGGAGGTGATCCAGCCGCACCTTCCGATACGGCTACCTTGTTACGACTTCACCCCAGTCATCAATCCCACCTTCGACTGCTTCCTCCTTGCGGTTAGAACACAGGCTTCGGGTGTTACCGACTCCCATGGCGTGACGGGCGGTGTGTACAAGGCCCGGGAACGTATTCACCGCGGCATGCTGATCCGCGATTACTAGCAATTCCGACTTCATGTAGGCGGGTTGCAGCCTACAATCCGAACTAAGACTGCTTTTAGGGTTTTGCTCCACATCACTGTTTTGCTTCCCTCTGTTAACAGCCATTGTAGTACGTGTGTAGCCCAGGTCATAAGGGGCATGATGATTTGACGTCATCCCCACCTTCCTCCGTTTTGTCAACGGCAGTCCTGCTAGAGTGCTCTTGCGTAGCAACTAACAGTAAGGGTTGCGCTCGTTGCGGGACTTAACCCAACATCTCACGACACGAGCTGACGACAACCATGCACCACCTGTCTATACGTCCCCGAAGGGATTTCACATATCTCTATGCTATGCGTACGATGTCAAGACCTGGTAAGGTTCTTCGCGTTGCTTCGAATTAAACCACATACTCCACTGCTTGTGCGGGCCCCCGTCAATTCCTTTGAGTTTCAGCCTTGCGGCCGTACTCCCCAGGTGGATTACTTATTGTGTTAACTGCGGCACGGAAGGGGTCAGTCCCCCCACACCTAGTAATCATCGTTTACGGCGTGGACTACCAGGGTATCTAATCCTGTTTGCTCCCCACGCTTTCGAGCCTCAGCGTCAGTTAAAGCCCAGTAAGCCGCCTTCGCCACTGATGTTCCTCCTAATATCTACGCATTTCACCGCTACACTAGGAATTCCGCTTACCTCTACTTCACTCAAGAACTACAGTTTCAAGTGCAGTTCAGGGGTTAAGCCCCTAAATTTCACACCTGACTTGCAATCCCGCCTACGCTCCCTTTACACCCAGTAATTCCGGACAACGCTCGCTCCCTACGTATTACCGCGGCTGCTGGCACGTAGTTAGCCGGAGCTTCCTCCTTGGGTACCGTCATTATCGTCCCCAAAGACAGAGGTTTACAATCCTAAAACCTTCTTCCCTCACGCGGCATCGCTGCATCAGGCTTTCGCCCATTGTGCAATATTCCCCACTGCTGCCTCCCGTAGGAGTCTGGGCCGTGTCTCAGTCCCAATGTGGCCGTTCAACCTCTCAGTCCGGCTACTGATCGTCGGCTTGGTGGGCCGTTACCTCACCAACTACCTAATCAGACGCGAGCTCATCTTTCGGCGAAATTCATTTGATAACAAAGTCATGCGGCTTCGTTATGTTATGAGGTATTAACAATCGTTTCCAATTGGTATCCCTCTCCGAAAGGCAGATTGCTCACGTGTTACTCACCCGTCCGCCACTAGCTAGAGAGTGCAAGCACTCTTTCGCTCGTTCGACTTGCATGTGTTAAGCGTGCCGCCAGCGTTCGTCCTGAGCCAGGATCAAACTCTTAATAAAGTTGTATCCTAATACTCTTCTCAGAGTAATTATGATCTCAGTTTCGTTTCACTGAACGTTTGTACATTTTCTTAGTCTTGTACTTGACTTCGATGAATTCATTCATCGTTAATACCTCAATCACTCAAAGTATTTTCAAGGGTTTTCGTATTCTTGGTTGTTCAATTTTCAAGATGCCTTTTCGTTGTCTGTCTTTTGTCAGACAACTCATTTATTATACCACACTTTTCTTCATTTGTCAACCCCTTTTCAGAAGTTTTTTGAAGATTTTTTCATCTCTTTTTCAGAGATTTTTGTGTGTTATAAGCTTTTCTATTATACCACATTTTTCTTCGTTTGTCAAGTCTTTTTCAGAACTTTTTTGAAGCTTTTTTCTGAGCAGTTCTTTTTTACTGAACTTTTCTCTCGTGCGGTACTTTTTAGTATATCACATTTTCTCGCTTTTGTCAAGACCTTTTGTGATATTTTTTTCTGCCTTTTTCGAGTTCGCTTTTTCTGAACTTCTACCCCACTCGTTCTCTTATCCCTAAGTTTCCTGCGGTTTTTCGCTCTTTTCGCTCGCTCTCTCGTTGACAGCTTAATTATTATAGCATCATTTTCACGTTTTGTCAAGTAAAATCATTTTCCACTATTTGTCGAATTTATGTGTATTTTGACGATGAATAATTTTATACTCTTTGTAAATAATATCCCTATAATTGATTCAGGAGGTCTACTATGAGATCAGACATTAAATATATATCTAAATTCCTCGCTCTTATAATCTCCCTGTTATTGCTTGCCGCTATTATAGGCAGAATTGTTCCCCATGAACAACAAACCGTTTCCTCCATCGGATCTTACGGAAATGAAGTAAGAGCAATTCAGGAGAAATTAAAGGAACGTGGGCTTTTCAAGGCTAACGTAACAGGTTATTACGGCGAGATTACGCGAAATGCAGTCAAAGCCTTCCAGAAACAGCAAGGCATCACCCAAACAGGTACAGCAGGCCCTATAACGCTTAAAGCCCTTGGTATATCAATAGGTACTGTACCTGCTGCAACCGAAGCTAATATAGATCTTCTTGCACGTATCATATCCGCCGAAGCACGAGGTGAACCTTATGTTGGTCAAGTAGCTGTAGGTGCCGTTATACTCAATCGTATCGAACACCCGTCCTTTCCCGATACTCTTGCAGGTGTCATCTATCAGAACGGCGCCTTTACCGCTGTAACCGATGGTCAGTTTAACCAGCCCGTTTCTCCCTCCGCCTATAATGCCGCCCGCGATGCACTCAACGGCTGGGACCCCACAAACGGCTGCATTTACTACTACAATCCCAATAAGACCTCCAACAAATTTATATGGTCAAGGCAGGTCGTGACCGTCATAGGCGCTCACCGGTTCTGTATATGATAAAATAATACGGCGTTCCCATTTTGTGAGAACGCCGTTATTTTTTATACGTTGAATTTGAACAGCACGATATCTCCGTCCTGCATTACGTACTCCTTGCCTTCCTGCCTAGCCAGTCCTTTTTCACGGACAGCTGTCATTGAGCCATACTGCATCAGATCATCGAAGCTTACTACCTCCGCACGTATAAATCCACGCTCAAAGTCGGAGTGTATCTTGCCTGCCGCCTGAGGTGCCTTTGTGCCTTTGGTTATAGTCCATGCCCTTACCTCGGGCTCACCTGCTGTAAGAAACGAGATCAGTCCCAGAAGTGCATATCCTTCCTTGATTATACGGTCAAGTCCGGATGTTTCCAGTCCCAGGTCAGCTAAGAACATTTTCTTGTCCTCAGCATCCATATCCGATATCTCAGCTTCTATCTGTGCGCATATAGGCAGCACTGCTGACTTCTCCTTTGCTGCTATCTCGCAGACCTTCTTGTAATTTGCATTTGTCTCGATATTGTTGCGGAAATCGTCCTCACACAGATTAGCAGCATAGATTACAGGCTTCAGCGAAAGCAGAGGTGTTTCCTTCAGGAGCTCAAGCTCGTCGTCAGTCATATCAAAACTTCTGGCAGAACGTCCTTCTTCAAGATGTGCCTTCAGCCTCTCAAGGAACTCAACAACAGCCCCAAGGCTCTTGTCGCCCTTCATAGCCTTCTTTGTACGGTCGATACGTCTGTCGATAAGCTCGATATCCGAGAATATCAGCTCCAGGTCGATAGTTTCAATATCCCTCGCAGGGTCGATCGAACCGTCAACGTGGATTATATTATCGTCTTCAAAACACCTTACAACATGAACTATCGCATCCACCTCACGGATATTCGCAAGGAACTTGTTTCCAAGTCCTTCACCCTTTGATGCACCCTTTACCAGACCTGCGATATCAACAAATTCCAGTGTTGCAGGTGTGAACTTAACAGGGTGATACATCTCAGCCAGCGCATCAAGTCTTTTATCAGGTACAGATACTATACCAACATTCGGTTCTATGGTGCAGAACGGGTAGTTGGCAGACTCTGCCCCTGCATTAGTAAGTGCGTTAAAAAGTGTGGATTTACCGACATTCGGCAGTCCGACCATTCCGAGTTTCATATTTTTTACTCTCCTTTAAATGATTATTACAATGACCGACAAGGTCACAAGCACATATTACCTATGTAAGCCCGAACTATCAGTCACCGCAGAAATTGCCGCAGCATTCCTCTTCTTCTTCGTTTTTATCTTCCTGCTTGTTCTTGCAGCAAGGTTCAGTTAAATTGCCGCCTTCAATGCAGTTGTTGCCGTTGTCACAGCCTATCTTTATGCCCTTTTTGATGGGCGCAAATGTAAATCCGATGATAATGCCCAGCAGGAAAAGTGCCAGACCCTTCCAGAAATATCCCACCGAAGGAGTCTTGACCTCATTATCGATGATCTCTCTTACTGTTTCTCTGATCTTCTCTTTCATTGTTTGTACCTCCTGTAAAATTATTTATACAACGGGGGTCCCCCGTTTTTTTCTGTTGTTCAAATACAAGTACCGTGTTACCTTGCACACGGAATCGTGATATACATTACTCCACCGATTTCAGCGAGCCTATCATATCTACTTTTTTCAGGCTGAAATGCAGTGCCCCATTTACAGCCAGTGTGAACAAAGCCGTTATGAGCGCACCGTATACCATCGCAGAGGGTGCCAGCGAGTGATCGAATATCAGTATATCCACCTCAGCCGTGACCGTAACGAAATAGTGCAGTATACGTCCCACGGGAAGACCCAGGACTATACCCACAGCCGCCGAGATAAGGTTCTCGCGTAGAATATAATCATCAGTTTCACGGTCAAAGAAACCCAGAACCTTTACAGTCGCTATCTCACGCATACGTTCGGTTATATTAATGCTCGCAAGATCGTACAGCACTACAGCCGCCAGCAGTCCCGCGCTGAATATCAGCACACCTACCACCGTATTCAGGCTGTCCATAGAGTCCAGAAAGCCCCTTGACTGATCTTCCTTGTAGTTCAGCCCGTATACTTCACTGCTTTCCAGCAGGCGGCTCCTGAGCTCATCCTTATCCGTACCTTCCGCCAGCTTTATGAAGCTGACATTGTATACAGGCTTTCTCCCGAAGTATCTTTCATAGTCATTCGGGGTGATGAACACATAGTGGAATGCATAGTTTTTGCATATATCTCCCACCGTGAACTCAACCTTCGATCCGTCCGCTTCTGTAACAGTGAAAGTGCTGCCCTTTTCAAGATCCAGGATATCTGCCATCTTCTGCGTAATTATAACACTTCCGTCCTTTACAGTCAGCGTACTTCCGTCCTTTGTGCTTCTTAACAGTACAAAATCATCAAGCTCGTCCCCTTCAGAAGGAACACAGATATTCACCATGCACTTATTTTCGCCCACCGAAGCATCAACCTCATTGATGAGCGTCTGCATATGGTTTTCCAGACCTTCAGCGTCATTCAGCTTACTTTCAAGCTCATCGTATGTGAACCTGTCGTTCAGCACCGCGATACCGTCATACACGAACACTTCACCGAACTGTCTGTCCGCCACCGAGCTAATGGAATTTTTAAGCCCGAATCCCGTGATTATAAGTGCTGTGCACCCGGTAACTCCGGCAAGGGTCATGAAGAAACGCCGCTTTGAGCGCAGCATATTCCTGGTAGTCACCTTGCCCATAAAGCTGAATCTTCCCCACACCGCCGACCATTTTTCCAGCAGCACTCTCTTGCCTGCCTTAGGGGGTTTCGGACGCATAAGGCTGCCCGGGACTTCTTTAAGATCCCTCATGCAGGTGAATACCGTCACACCGCATATACATACAGCCGATGCCGCAGTGCAGGCGGCTATGTATCCCCACCTCAGGGGAGTATCTATCTTCGGGATATTGTAAAGCATCCTGTACCCGTTGAATATCATCCGCGGGAATATTTTAAGTCCAGCCGCTGAACCGCACAGACCGCCTGTCACAGCAGCCACGCCCGAGTATATCAGGTACTTTGAAAGTATCTTCCCCCGCGGATAGCCCAGCGCCTTGTATACACCTATCAGACCGCGCTGCTCATCCATAAGCCTTGACATCGTAGCAAGACATACAAGTCCTGCCACCAGCATGAAGAATACAGGGAATACCTTTGCTATGGAATCTATCTTCCTGCTGTCGCCCTCAAATGAGGAATAGTCCGAGCTTGCCGAAAATCTGTCATAGCTGTACACCGTCGGTTCAGGAGTATCTTCAAGCTGCTTTTTAGCATCATCTATCTCCCGTCTGGAATCCTGCAGCTGTGCCCTGTATTTCTCATGTGCCGAGCCGTCATCATCATCTGCAAGCTCACGAGCTATATTCAGTGCCTTTTCAGCCTGCAGCATAGTGGATTTTTCAAGGTATGCACGCTTGCCCTTATCGACCTCGCTCTCATAGATGCGTCTTGCCTCCGCAGCCTTTTTCTCCCACTCCGTCAGATGTTTCCGAAGGTCTTCCCTGTCCATATCAAGGACATTATTCAGCGTATCCGCAGTTTTCTGTGCCGCAGCTATCCTGTCCTCAGCACGGCTGCGGAGCGTATCATATCTTTCGTTTACGCTCTTCCTGAAAGCCGCCTCAGCCGCCGCGCCCTTTTCTTTCACGCTTCTGCGGTACTCCTCCGAGAACGGATCGCTCTCATCAAGTCCCTCCAGGTCAACGAACATCTCTGTATAGTAATTGGTATAAAATTCCTCCTCACGGAGAAATACATTACTGACGATAAGCTCTTCTCCTTGGCATAACTTTCAACTTTGCTATTGCCATAACCATGTTATGACCCGCCGTCAAGCAATCTTCCCTCTCTCACAAAACTATAAATAGGCGGAATCGGCCCGCCCGGCCGAGGGCAATTATGAATTAGATTGCCCATATCGCTGTTGAGCCGCAGGGCAGTACGCCCTTTGTCGCTTCAACGGGAAGTCCTATCTCGTCCGCAGTCACACTTCCGCCCCGCTGGGTGGTCAGCACATCATTCAGTATGTACGCCATTACCGAGGGTGAAAGTCCCGTGGTATAGCTGTTCAAAAGGAAGAACAGCGGCTTGTCGCTCAGTACTCCCGCACAGGTCTTGACAAGGTCGTATATGCAGTCTTCAAGCTTCCATACCTCGCCACCGGGGCCTCTTCCGTAGCTGGGCGGGTCCATAACGATACCGTCATAGAAGTTCCCGCGTCTTATCTCACGCTTTACGAACTTTTCACAATCGTCCACCAGCCAGCGTATCGGCTTGTCCGAAAGTCCCGATGCCGCCGCATTATCTCTCGCCCACTGCACCATGCCCTTTGAAGCATCAACGTGGGATACACTTGCTCCCGCCGCCGCACAGGCAAGGGTCGCACCGCCTGTGTATGCAAACAGGTTCAGCACCTTTACGGGACGTCCTGCGTTCTTTATCTTATCTGCCATAAAATCCCAGTTAACAGCCTGCTCGGGGAAAAGTCCCGTGTGCTTGAAGCCTGTGGGTCTTATGACAAAGGTCAGGTCTCTGTACTTTATGTTCCAGCTTTCGGGGAGTTTTCTGCGGTACTCCCACTCGCCGCCGCCCTTTGAAGAACGGTGATATACTGCGTCTGCCTTATCCCACATATCAGTGCGCTTCGGGCTTTTCCAGATTATCTGTGGGTCGGGTCTTACAAGCACCTTGCCGCCCCAGCTTTCCAGCTTGTCACCGTCAGTGGTGTCAAGTATACGATAGTCGTTCCATTTATCTGCAATTCTCATAAATAATTTCCTTTGCTTTGTATTTTAGTCATACCAAGAAATATCCGATGTTATGCCAATGTAGTTCTTCATTACTTAAATTCATTTTATCCTCCTGCTAATATCACTCTATTATTTTTATTGATTCACAATCAATTTTGTGATCTGGATTATTGATTTTATCATTCATAGAATCTAAATAATCATCATCTGCATATATATTTAAGGTTAACTTAATTTTTCCATTAATTTCCTCAATGTGTGATTTTAATTCTGAAAACTCATTTTCAATGTTACTGTTCTTTTCGTATTCACGTTGTGGTATGCATACATGCATAATTAAACTAGGTCTTTCTGAATTATCCTCTATGCTGCTTACTGATTTTATGATTTCTTCCGCGGAAGCATTTACATCGTATTCACTTGAAAATAGGTTGCTTGAAGACGAGAAAAACTTTGTATAATACTCATCAATGTTTGTATCATTCACATATCCGTCAATCCATTTCTCCATTTTTTCTTTAATGACTTTTCCATAATAGGCTTCGCTTTTTACATATAACTCATTATAATTCTTTGGGTATACATTAACATAATACTTTTCCTCATTACCGTCTTCACCAATATTCACTGTAATATTATAATATAGACCCTTAGACGTTCCTAAAAAAACTCCCCCTGAGATTCCTTTATGGGTAACAACAGCCTTGACACCATATTTATCATTAAAATATTTTTCAACTAACGGATCAACCTGATCTTCAAGCTTTTCAAGCGCATCTCTAGATAATTGCACCTGCCCATCATTGTTGTTCTTAAAAAGCGAACAACTCGTTAAACTAAAAAGCCCAATAATTCCAGCCGCCATTATTATTTTTGAAAGATGTTTTCGTAATTGTCCCATAATTATTACCTCAATGAGTTGACATGGAACTGTAAAACAGCATATTTCTTTAAATTCATAGTGTTCTCCTCTGTTTTTTCTAATTATTTAATATAGATACAGCCTTTTTATACTTTTCAAGCCTTGCCCTGTCCTTGTCGGTCATGGGTCTGTTAAATCTTGTGGTATCGCTGTTATGTGTGAGGTCTGCAAGCTTTACAGCCCGCGCTATGGGATCATTCTTTATCCTCTCTACATATTCGAGATAGGGTTCATCATCATCGTGGGTAAGCATCTCCACCGCTTTGACGACTTCCTCGCTTATACCCGCTTTCAGCAGGTCATCGGCTGTGACATCGGTATCTTCGATAACGTCATGAAGAAGTGCCGCGCAGCAGCTTTCCTCCGTCACCATCTGTTCGGCAACGTGCCACGGGTGGAAAACATAGGGCACACCGCTCTTGTCCATCTGATCCTTGTGGGCTTCAAACATTATGCCCATGGCTTTTCTCGTCATATCAGTGTAGATCATTTGCTTTCCTCCGTTCACTTAAAAAGATATTCCTGTGCTCGAACAGATACATTCTCATGCGCAGCCGCATCTCGTCGATATCACATTTCTTTTCAACTACCACACCGCTGTCAGCATATTCTGCCTTGGTATCGTACCACCAGTCCATATACCACACAAATTCGCATAACGCCATGGACATCGCCATATCCCTGCCGTCATACCTGCGTGTGACTTTTATATCGTAGTCGGCTTCGCGCTCGGTAATATCAATATCGAATACGTCCTCTACCTCTTCGAGCACTTCCACAGCTATACCACCTTGGTATAATACTGTTCCAGAATACCAAGTACTTCTTTTCTCTTGTCTTCGGGAACTGTTATTTTCAAATCCTGCCCGCGCTTTGCACTGAATATCACATTATCATCTTCAAGGGAATAGCTGTACTTTTTACGATCGTATTTCTGTCCGCCAAGATAGAAACAGTCATTGCAAAGCCTGAACTCGTTATACTTGAAATAAACTACCAGCCAGTGTATCAAAACAATAACATAGAATCCCATCAATGTACCACACGATGATATCATCTCTATATTTTTAAGTGTCCATTCAGCAACATCACGTCTGTATAATCCCATAAAAACACCAGTTACTAATAACAATATTCCTAAAATTGACATCCACAGTGCTTTCACAAATTCGGGATACTTATGCCTGAACGACACGCCGCCTGCCTTCTCAGCCTCTTTCATTCCTTTGCTTCTCTTCGATATATCTACTGTAATACAGATGAGAAAAACGATCAAAAGCAACGGCATGATATATATCAATATTTTCATACTATCTATCCATTCTCACTTTTAGTATAATGCTTTCCAAGAATACCCAGTACTTCTTTTCTCTTCTTTTCGGGTACTGTTATACGCTTTTCGATACGACCCGATCTGAATACCACTTCTTCGCCGTCAAGAGAATAGGTGTAATGCTTCTTTTCGTACTTGGCACCGCCAAAGTAGAAACAATTCGCACACAGCCTGAATTCGTTATACTTCATATACTGCTGTATCGAGAATATGAAGATCATTACATAGATCACCAGTGCTATCCATAAAAAGATGTCTGCTTTTTTAGCATTTGACCAAGCATCGGCATTCGATTTTGACCTGCCTATTTTCGACATCAGCAGTCCGGACGTAGTCAATATGAATGCAATACTGTTCCAAACCAGACTTAACAGCCCGCGGTCTTTGTGTTTGAAAACTACACCGCCTGCCATCTTTGAACTCTCAGTTACTGTAAAGCGTTTCGATGATGACACTATCATATAGATAATATCCACGATTGCCAGCACCAGCAGGCTAAACGCTATTATCGTATATGCCTTTATCATACTAAACTATCTCCTTTTCAGCGGCGATTATGAACCTCTGTATAATACTGCCCTCACGGACGGTCTTTACAGCTTCTTCAAAGGTGAACCACTTAGCTTCAAGCAGTTCCCCGGAGATATTGGTATCAGCTTTTTTTACTCTTGCAATAAGTCCCAGCATAAGCTGATCTCTGCCCTCGTAAAATGCGCTGTCTATGTAGGTCACGCTTTCAGGAGCAAGCCCTGTTTCTTCAAGAACTTCTCTTGCGCCTGCTTCTTCGGGGGTCTCACCGATTTTCATAAAGCCCGCAACGCCCACATACTTCGATGTATCGCCGTAGCTCTGCCTTATGAGCAGTACCTCGTTATATTCATTGACCACCACGTTCAGCACACAGGTGGAAAACATATCAAACAGGGGACGGCTGCACTTTTCGCAGTAGGGTATATCGCCCTCGTCACCTATCTTTTTGAGTATGGTCTTTTCCCCGCAGAAGGGGCAGTATTCAAATCTCATCTTATCACCCTAAAATTTATCGCCGTAGTAACTCAGCAATGTTTCGGCATCTATACCGCCGATATTGCATATCACAGCGTGTTCCCAGCGTTCTTTTAGAGACTTGCCGTCATAGATCTTCGCCGTGAACATCTCCTCGGCAGAAGAATACTCGCATCCGTCGGGGATATCGCAGTAGCCGACCCAGTAGGGCTTATCCTGACCGCCTATCCAGCCGAGATAATGCTCCTGTTCTTCGGGGTCATCGTCAAAATAGAACGTAGTCTCGTCCACATTTATCTTATCGGCGTTCTCAAATATCCGCAGGAATTTTTCGTAGGTAAGCTCCATAGGTTCACGCTCCTCAATTCGCCGCAGGACTGCGGGGGTATCTTTTCTTTAACACAAGGAAAGCCCCACCCGCCCGCCCACGACAAAGCCGCTTCGTAAAGGGAAAATACCTTACATATTCTCTACAAGCTTAGCTATGCTGTTTGCGTACTCGGTTATAACAGCCGTGTCCTTGCCCTCTATCATAACTCTTACCAGTGGCTCGGTGCCCGATTCTCTTACGAGTATGCGTCCGTCGCCGCCCAGCTTTTCTTCATACATCTTTATAGCATCGGTTATCTCGGGTACAGTATCCCACTTGCCTTTATTATCGGCAGTTATCTTGACATTCACAAGCACCTGGGGATAACATTCCATAACTGATGCCAGCTCGCTTGCCTTTTTGCCTGTTTTTGCCATTATCTGTAAGAACATAGCACCTGTCATCTCGCCGTCACCGGTGTTTGCATGGTCGAGAAGTATGATGTGTCCCGATTGCTCACCGCCTATGTTGTGACCGTTCTTCTGCATCTCTTCAAGCACGTATCTGTCACCGACTTTGGTAGTAGCAGTAACTACGCCCTCTTTTTCAGCAAATTTGAAGAATCCAAGATTCGACATTACAGTAACAACACAGCAGTCGTTTTTCAGAGTGCCCTCAGCCTTCATAAACTTCGAGAATATAGCCAGCAGCTTGTCACCGTCGATAAGTTCGCCGTTTTCGTCTACTGCCAGACATCTGTCAGCATCGCCGTCAAATGCAAGACCTACATCGCAGCCATTCTCCACAACAGCCTTTTTCAGACCCTCCATATGTGTTGAACCGCACTTTTCATTGATGTTAGTGCCGTCGGGCTTGTCGTTGGTCATAACGACCTCAGCGCCAAGACCCTCGAATATCTTCTGTGCGCATACGCTCGAAGAACCGTTGGCACAGTCAAGACATACCTTTATGCCCTTGAAGTCAACGTCAACGGTGCTCTTAACATGGGCGATATAATCGTTTACTGCATCAGCACAGACTTTCATTCTGCCTACATTTACGCCCTCGCTGAGATTTTTCTCCATTTCCTCGGGAGTATCGAGTATAAGCGCTTCTATCTCGTTTTCAACATCGTCGGGAAGCTTGAAGCCCTCGCCCGAGAACAGCTTTATACCGTTGAATTCCACCGAGTTGTGCGAAGCGGATATCATCACGCCCGCATCAGCATTGTATTTTTTTACCAGCATAGCAACCGCAGGAGTAGGCACTACTCCCAGCAGTACAGCATCCGCACCCACCGAGCATATGCCTGCGCAGAGAGCCGCCTCAAGCACATCACCCGATATACGTGTATCCTTGCCTATTATTATCTTCGGTCTGTGACCGCAGTCTTTTGCCAGCACCAAAGCCGCCGCTTTACCTATCTGAGTAGCCGTCTCCACTGTAAGCTCTGTTATAGCTACACCTCTTGCGCCGTCTGTACCAAATAATCTTCCCATCTTGATCTTTTCTCCTTATAATTATTTTTCTATTACAAATATATGATCGGGAATTTCTCCCGTTATTTGCATTTTAAATGTACTGTCTCACTACGCTAAGGGATCTGAAAAACTTTATATACCATATCATAACGCCTATCACCGCACCTGTTATCAAGGCAAGTACGATGTCAGCCGCCAAAAGCTTTCCTGCGCCGATGTCTTTCCTTTTCACCGACATTCCCGAAAGCACACCGCCGATGACCGCCAGTATGAAGCTTACTCCTGCCGCGATCAGCGCTACAGCTTTGCCTGCCAGCAGTATCCAACCGTAGTTTTCAGGATCAACATTATTGAAACTGTTTGCCAACATATACGACGATACTATGCGCCACATCAGCGGAAAAAGCAGTACAGCCCATGCCGCCACCGTGACTTTCTTGGCTGTATAGTACAGCTTACTTCTCATATCATACCTCTTTATACTCCCTGTCCGCCGATGATGATAGCCACGGGTATGCGCACAAGTTTTTTTGCTTTTTTTAGTTGAGCGGAAGCCATTTTTGCCCCTTTCAGACATCTATAAACTCTATCAGCATTTCAAGTTCTGTCATGCCGTTTTCGTCCAGCACTTTTCCCGTGAACTCAAAGCCCATATGCTTGTAGAAATCTATCGCATTCACATTGCCTTTCAGCACAAAAAGCGTGACCCTCCGCGCTTTCATTTCAGCGAAAGCCCTTTCCATAAGCGCCTTGCCGACACCTTTGCGCTGAAATTTTTTCAGCACATACAGTGCGACTATCTCGCCGCTTTCCTCACAGGTACAGAAGTCCCTTGCCCGCGGCAGAAAGCCTACCGCGCCTGCGGCTTCGCCGTCTGCATAGGCTATAAACTTATTTTCGGGAGAGAGCATTGCTCTTTCTGTCCACCGTTCAGCCCTGCGCCCATCGAGTATCTCATCTGGTATCAGACCGCGGTAAGTTTCGCCCCAAGCATCGCATATCACTTTGCCGAAATCCTCGGCGTTTTCTGCACAGACAGAAACTATCTCCACCGCGCATCCTCCTCACATCAGCGAAAGTATTTTAACTGCTTGAAGAAGTCATATGCTTCACCTTTCAGAAAAAAATCTTAATAAGATCAACTATAAGCTATGATGAAAACCAGCTATTACCGAACTAATTAACAAATAAGTCGGGTAACTGAATACTAAAACATTTATTATCCCCAGAATGATATGACCGGTCATGTAATAATCGCCTTTTATTCTGACTGCCACAGAAGCTGCTAAGCCCCCGACAGACATTAAAATGCAAGGAATCGTCAAAAACACACAACTAAACCATAAAAATGCGAAAATAATATTGATCTGAAAACAGCAGCCAATAAACAGTAATATCATTAAACCCGATGCACACAAAGACATCTTCGTAAGTGCTTTAGCAGCAGTAAATAATTTTTCCATTATCTGTAGTCTCCTTTATCATCTAGGTGCGTTGTTTCTCTTTGCCCGCACCAATAATTATGAATTATGAATTAAAGATGCGTCTGCCCGTTTTTCAGTATCCCAAGATGGTCATACGCCAGCTGTGTCGCACAGCGTCCCCTCGGAGTCTTTGCCAGAAATCCCAGCTGCATAAGATATGGTTCACACACATCTTCAAGAGTTACCGCTTCTTCGCCTATGGCTGCCGCCAAGGTCGAAAGCCCCACAGGACCTCCGTTATAGCCCTTGATTATCATTTCAAGCAAACGCCTGTCAAGGCTGTCAAGCCCCAGTTTATCGACTTCCATACGGTTCAGGGCTATCTTCGCGATATCCTGAGTTATGCGCCCGTTGCCGATGACTTCGGCAAAATCGCGCACACGTTTTAAGTAGCGGTTTGCTATTCGGGGGGTACACCTTGCGCGGGCGGCTATCTCAGTCGCACCGTCATCATCGCAGGAAACTCCCAGTATTGTTGCGGAACGCTTTACGATATCCGCTAGTTCTTCCACCGAGTACATCTCCATGTGCATCAGCATACCGAAACGGTCTCTCAGCGGTGCCGAAAGCTGTCCCGAACGTGTGGTAGCGCCTATCAGCGTGAACTTGTTCAGCTCTATCCTTATAGACCTTGCGGCAGGTCCCTTACCCATGATAATATCGAGGGCATAGTCCTCCATGGCGGGGTAGAGTATCTCCTCCACCTGTCTTGAAAGACGGTGTATCTCATCGATGAAAAGTACATCGCCTTTTTCAAGGTTGGTCAGAAGTGCCGCCAGGTCGCCGGGCTTTTCAATGGCAGGTCCCGATGTAGTGCGGATATTCACACCCATCTCGTGAGCTATGATATTCGCAAGGGTGGTCTTGCCAAGACCGGGAGGGCCGTATAACAGCACATGGTCAAGGCTGTCGCCGCGGCGTTTTGCCGCATCTATATATATTTTCATGTTCTCCTTGACCTTTTCCTGACCGATATACTCGGCAAGAGTGAGAGGTCGGAGACTTATCTCAAAATCGTCCGTAGTTTCCTGCTCGGTCTCCTTAGGAGAAACCAAGCGTTCATAATCGAAATCGGATTCTTCTATCATCAGTTCACTTCCCTTTTAAACTCTGTCATCAATTTTTCCATACTTTTTGATCAGATCGCTAAGTTTCATTTCCAATGAAAGTATGTAATCATCGGTAACTGTTTCTCTGCCCATATGATCTTTCACCGTTACCTTTACAGGGGCGTTACCGAGCGCTCCACATAGATCAACTTGAGTTCTGAGACCGTTTTTGTAATCTATAGCCATGATGGTATTATACTCCTCACGCTCAATGGGGATAGTTTTACAGATTTCGCCGTCTTTGAGAATACCCATCGTAGGCTGATCGTCATCGAGATATATCGAATACCCTTTAAAAACGTCGTCTCCGCTTTTTTTGTATTCCAATGTAACGGCAGCAGGTGTGCTGAGAGTAATTGCATAATTCAGCATCATCACTAAAAGTATCAGTGAAAGCATTATAAACACCGCCAGGATAATCGGCTTATTTCTTGCGAAAAACCGCTTAATAAGTGCTTTTACATCTTCCTTTGTGAGCCTACTCATAGTTCTCATAAATATCACCTCCCGAAACCTTGCAGCAGTAAAAAACGAACTGCGCCATCTCAGCCGCGTAATTATGAATTGCTCAGAACCTTGCCAATCTTACAAGTGCTGTCTTTTATCATCAGTTCACTTCCATTTTTAACTTTAGGCTAATCGATATACCTATCTCTCAAAACACCGATCTTGTAGTACAGCGAGCTCAATAAAGCCGGCGTAGCCTTTCCGTTGACAGACTTTTCTTTGCCCGAAGCATCGGTCAGCGTGATCTTATAATATGTCACAACATTTCCATCGACAGTTACGTCGCGATCGGAATAATTACCGTATCCTACATTCATCATAGAATCATAATCTTCCTGTTCGATCGGGATAGTTCTATACGTGACACCGCCTTCGATAAGCCCCATCATTGGCTGTTTGTCATCAAGATAGAACGAATACCCTTGATACCCGCCGTCTTCTTTTCCGCTTAATTCAACTGTCACCGCAACAGGGGTATCTTTTGGCTTTATGATCTTGTCCAATTTGGGAGAAAATTTAAAGTACAATAACAGCACCAGCATTACTATACGTATCAATTTCCAGTGTCTTCTGATAAATTCCTTTATGACTTCCTTTTGATATTTCTCAAATTTCTCATCCATGATATCACTTCCTGAAAAAGTCCATGCACCGCGCAATTTATGAACGCAATATTGCTTCGCTTATATTGCTATGCATTATGAATAGCTCAGAACCTTGCCAGCCTTACAAGTGCCGTCTTTATCAGTTCCTCAACTGTTGCAGTAGGTTCAGCCCCTGCAAGTGCCTGTGCGGCTTCGCCCTCGGAGTAGCCCAGTACAACCAGCGCCGTTATAGCTTCATCAAGGGCGCCGCCCCGGGGTACCGCCGATGCGATAGTCTCACCGCCGCGGACGGAAATCGTATTCTCCTTGGCTATCTTGTCTTTCAGTTCAAGCACTATCCTCTGGGCGGTCTTGGCGCCTATGCCCTTGCTTTTTGTAAGGGACTTGAAATCCCCCGTGGCAACTGTCAGCGCAAACTGCGAGGGTGTATTCGATGAAAGTATGGAAAGCGCTGCCTTGGGACCTACTCCCGATACGGTTATAAGCATTTTGAAACAGCGAAGTTCCTCCTGCGACGAAAAGCCGAAAAGGTCAACGTCATTTTCCCTGACCGCAAGGTAGGTGTACAGCGTTACCTCGCTTTCACCTGCTATTTTCTGCAGGGTATAGAATGTGGTCTTGCAGGCATATCCAACGCCGCTGCATTCGACCACGGCAAGTTCGCTTTCTGTATGTATAAGTTTTCCTCTTACGGAATATATCATTGTTGATTCTCCTTGATGTTTTTTATATATTCGCTCATTCTGCCGACCCACAGGCATTTTTGGCATCTGCCGTTTTTGAATACGTGGGAACAGTTCTCATATCCGTAAAGAATATGTGCGCATTCGGGGCAGAGAGATCTCATTTTCGATGACGAAAGCAGAAATTCACTTCCGCACTCATCGCATATGCCGATATCTTTTTCCATGAGGGCACCTCACTTTGCGGCTTTGTCATACTTCTCCATGACCTTTCTGGTATTCACCGAAAGCCCGTGAGTAATGGCTATCGCCATAGCATCAGCCGCATCGTCGGGTCTTATTATCTCGGAAAGATGAAGCATGGAGCGAACCATTTCCTGCACCTGTTTTTTCTCGGCATAACCGTACCCGACTATTGAGCTTTTCACCTGCAGAGGCGTATATTCATACACGGGAAGTTCATTCATGACAGCAGGCAGCAGGGTGACTCCCCTTGCCTGTGCCACATCTATGCCCGTGGTGATATTTGTGTTGAAGAACAGCTTTTCCACTGCCACTTCATCAGGGCGGTAATACCCTATAAGCTTCTGCATATCGAGATATATGACCCTCAGCCTTTTCATAAAATCCATATCCGAGGGGGTCTTTATGGTGCCTGCCTTTATCGGCGTAAAACGTCCGCGGTCATATTCCACAAAACCGTAACCGACTATACCGTAACCGGGGTCGATGCCCATTATCCTCAAAATACTTCCTCCTTGCCAAAAAGGGTACAATTTCTCATATTAACAATTTATTATAGCATACTTTTTTAATAAATGCAAGTGTGAGCACGCTTAATAAATGGCAAAAACGGCTTGATTTATTGGTCATTCTGATATTTTGGCTATTAGGGCGTATGCTGTATAAGGGCAAATATCAAGACAAAATTGTTATTCTGTTGTCAAGCTGCTGATGAACTCTGTACAGTATAGCACGTCGCTTCATATCCCCGTAGTCATAGTCAGCGTCAGCCTGCCATCGTGCGTACAAAGATCTATATATGTAAACGGCACTTGAAGCACCGGGATTTTTATGATTTATGGTTATACCTTTGGCACACCGCCACAAAGTGCATATAGCACATAAATGATATCCGCCAAGTATTTCAAGTTCCGATATAATACTGATTGATTTGGCGGGTCAGCGGGATAACCATATTATGATTAATAACAGAAGGGGCATTCGGGAAAGTTTCTATTACTTGCTGAAAGGTGATCGGTGAGTCCGCCCGATGAACATCCCCCTCTATATACAGCGAAAAACTGCAAAAAGTTGTACGTTTTTGTACAACTTTTGCAGAAATATGTCCGAGTTAAAAGTAAAATCATTTGTTTATACAAGATGTTGATGCGTTATATGTACAATAAGTACAACACTTTGGAATATATGAACATAGGAACATATGAGTTAAGTCCAAAAATAATCACTTCGACACTTCCGTTTTTTACATGGATGCGGGATCGGTTTTATCACCATTCTGTAATAGTTGTTACAGTTTGTAATAATCCCTCCGCATTCAAGATGACCTGAAAGACCGTACAGCAAAGCAGCTGAAAGATCCCCACATAAAAAAGCAATAAATTACTGTCCAAAAAAGCGAACAAGGTTTTTGGGTGTAAAATTGTACAACATCCACCTTAAAAAGCCTTGAAATAGTCGTGATGTACAATATATAGGACTTGTTTTCATGCCCGAAAATTGTTTTTACAACTTGATAAACAGCTGAAAAATTCATATTTATAGGGATATTTTGTGTAATTTACAAAAATTTTCTCGAATTTTCAAAAAAAGCATTCTGCACCTATTGATTTTTTGAGAATTGTATGGTACAATAAGATAGTCTAAAAAGCTTAATACATTTTTAAGCTTTATCCGGACGGCATCACCTCTCACAGTAGGGCACGCGCGTTTTGCTGATAACGCACGCCGCTCCGTATCGTGCTGCCGCAACGGATGTGGTATTGCCATTTACTGCCGCAGTTATATCGGTATATGCTTTACCACGCTTATCAAATTGCAGGAGTCGGCAAGCGGCAAGATATAAAAATTCTTCCGGCTCTCAAGGAGTGTATTATTTTGGAGAAGTTCTTTATCAGGGGAGGTCATCCCCTTAAAGGCACAGTGTATGTGAGCGGTGCTAAGAATGCCGCAGTTGCACTGGTTGCCGCTACTATTTTATGCGATGAACCCTGTACGCTTGAAAACGTTCCCGCTATAAGCGATATCACAAAATGTCTTGATATCCTTAAAAGCATGGGCGCTGTTGTGAAGATGGAGAGAGAGGGTGTCATATATATTGACACCAGCACCATCACCACCACAAAGGTACCCTACAAGCTGGCGGAAACAATGAGAGCGTCAAGTTATTTTCTTGGCACCTTGCTTGGCAGGTTCCATGAAGCTTTTGTTCCCATGCCCGGCGGATGCTATCTTGGCGACAGACCTATTGACCAGCATTTAAAGGCTTTCAAGGCTCTGGGCGCTACTGATGAGGTAGTGAGAGGGGCTAATTACGTCAAGGCGGACAAGCTGGTGGGCAACCAGATCTACTTTGATTTTGTAACTGTTGGCGCTACGATGAATGCGATCTTCGCTGCTGTTAAGGCGAAGGGACAGACCATTATCGAGAACGCTGCGAAGGAGCCTCATATAGTTGATGTAGCTAATTTCCTCAACTCTATGGGCGCTGATATAAGAGGTGCAGGCACCGACGTTATCAAGATAAGAGGCGTTGAGTACCTCCACGGCACCACCTATGCTACTATCCCCGACCAGATCGAGGCAGGCACTTATATGGTAGCTGCTGCCGCAACAAAGGGCGATGTAGTCGTGGCTAACGTTATACCCAAGCATCTTGAATCCATAACAGCCAAGCTGCGCAAGTGCGGTGTAAATGTTGAGGAGAACGACGAGAGCGTTCATGTATGGGTAGATTCACCGCTTATGAACACCACCGTCAAAACTCAGCCTCACCCGGGTTTCCCTACTGATATGCAGCCGCAGTTCTCAACACTGCTGACCATGGCTCAGGGTACCAGCAAGGTGACTGAGGAGATATTCAACAACAGATTCAGATACGTTGCCGAGCTTCGCAAAATGGGTGCTGATGTATCCGTTGAAGGCGGAAAGGTAGCGATAATACAGGGTGTTCCTACACTGAAGGGAGCTCCCGTACAGGCGACCGACCTGAGAGCAGGTGCTGCGCTCGTTATCGCAGGTCTTGCGGCAGACGGTCTGACAGAGATAGACAATATCCACTACATCGAGCGCGGATATGAGTGCATAGATGTCAAGCTCAGAGAACTGGGCGCTGACATACAGCGTGTCATCGTTCCTGACAACGAGAACGTTGTGCTCAGCAGCTGATAAAAAAACAAGTCCCTCCGCTGTATGGCAGAGGGACTTTATTGGTGTTATAATATTATTCAGCAGGGCTGAAATCATCCTTGCCCACACCACAGAGGGGACATACGAAATCATCGGGAACAGCTTCCCACTCTGTTCCTGCAGGAACTCCGCTGTCGGGTGCACCCTCAGCAGGATCGTAGATATATCCGCAGATGTTGCATACGTATTTCACCAAAACACCTCCTTAATAAAATTTTTATAAGTATAACATAAATTTACAAAAATTGCAAGAGGTATTTTTATATCAAATTTTTCCTCAGCAAAATTACACAGGGTCAGATCGCCGTTCTTTTCCCATGACAGAAAGGAGAAAACCATGCAGCTATATATATCAGATCTGGACGGTACACTGCTTGACAGGAACGCAGAGATCACCGAGTATACCAAAACCGCACTGAACAGGCTTATTGCCAAGGGTATGAACTTTACAGTCGCAACAGCCCGTACCTACAGCTCGGCAGGGCGGATACTGGCAGGGCTTAACCTGCAGCTGCCGATCGTACTAATGAACGGGGTGCTGATATATCACCCTGTCCGCCACGAGTACGAAGTGATAAACACGCTCGCAGACGCAGATGCCGAAAAGATCATATCCCTTTGCGGGGAGCATGGACTGTCACCATTCATGTACCTGATGAACGGAAGCGTTATGTCAACGGCGTACAGCAAGCTCACCAATCAGGCGATGAAGGATTTTCTTGATGAGCGTGTACAGAAGTACGGCAAGGCTTTCATACATACTGACAACCTGACAGAGACGGAGGGTGATGTGATATACTTCTGTTTTCTGGATGACTACGAGAAACTGGCACCCATGCAGGAGATACTTTCCGGTATGCCCTCCCTGAAAACTGCGTTCTATCACGATATTTACGGTGACGAATGGTATCTTGAAGTATTCAGCGCAGAGGCTTCAAAGGAATCCGGTGTCAGGTATCTGCGTGAAAAGTACGGGTTTGAGAAGATAACCGCATTCGGAGACAATCTGAACGACCTGCCGATGTTCGCGGCGGCAGACGAGCGCATAGCCGTAAGCAACGCGGCAGAGGAACTTATAAAAACAAGCCACAGGGTCATCGGTGCGAACACTGAGGACGGTGTGGCGAAGTATCTGGAGGAACTATACAATGGCTAGAATGTACCCTCTGTTCTCATCAAGCAGCGGAAACTGCACTTACATAGGCGATGAAAAGTCAGGGATACTCGTTGATGCAGGTGTCAGCTGCAAAAAGATATGCACTGCCCTGGAAAATGCAGGCATAGGTACCTCTGCAGTAAAGGCGGTGCTTGTCACCCATACCCACACCGACCACATCTCAGGGCTGAAGGTACTTACCAAGAAGCTGAAAGTTCCTGTATACTCTGTTTCGGGAAATCTTGAATTGCTGGCAGAGAAGGACAAGGTCTGCGAGGGGTGCGTGCTGGAAGAACTTGGTGAAGGTACAGAAGATATCGGCGGTTTCGGAGTGACAGCTTTTATGACACCCCATGATACACCCGTAAGCTGCGGATTCAGGATAACCGTTCCCGGAGGTGCTGACTGTGCGGTATGCACAGACTTAGGTATCGTGACCGATGATATTCATGAACAGCTGATAAAGTGCAGACTGGTACTACTGGAATCAAATTACGATCCGAGGATGCTGAAATACGGTCCTTACCCCGAAGAACTAAAATCACGCATAGCTTCTGATCACGGGCACCTTTCAAACGGCGACTGCGGCAGAGAGCTTGTAAGGCTCGTAAAAGCAGGAGTTTACAGCTTTGTGCTGGGGCATATAAGTCAGCACAACAACACACCTCAGCTGGCTGAAGGCGCTGCAGTAAAGGCTCTTTGTGAGTATACCCGCGGCGATGATTACCTGCTGACGGCAGCAAAGCCTGAGGGCACAGGAAGGGCGGTGGTCTTTTAATGATAAGAGTGAATCTTATTACAGTAGGCAAGCTTAAAGAGAAGTACTGGCGTGATGCTGCTGCGGAATACATCAAGCGTCTGGGGGCTTTCTGCAAGGCGGAGATAGTTGAACTTAATGAATACCGACTTCCCGATTCCCCTTCCGACAAGGAGATACAGACAGCCCTCGAGAACGAGGCTGCTTCAATGGAGAAATATCTCAGTGTGAACGGTGCATACAATATTGCCATGTGCATAGAAGGCAAACAGCTTACCAGCGAAGAACTTTCTGCCGCCATGACTGACTGCGGAACGCGTGGTTATTCAACACTGAATTTCATTATCGGCTCATCCTTCGGAATTGCACCCTCGGTAAAGCAAAGGGCGGATATGAAGCTTTCAATGTCGAAGATGACATTCCCTCATCAGCTGGCAAGGATACTTCTGCTGGAGCAGATATACCGCGGATTCCAGATAGAGAAGGGATCCAAATACCACAAGTGATTGTTTGATTCATAATCTGATTATCCCGTTTACACACCAATTAATTTGGTGTAATATCAAAACTAGAAATAATCGGCGGTTATCCTTCCCCCGCCGCAGGCGGGGGAAGGATAACATCAACACGATGATTCATTGTTATATAGCATTTTGTAATGGTGTGTTAAAGGGATAACCATGATTCATAATTATTGACAGAATCGGAAGATAGGCTTCTTGCTAAACTATGCTTTCACCAAAATGTCTTTAAGCATGATTTTTGAACAGTATCCCATATATAGCAAAAGACACTTTCGTTTGGTGCGAAAGTGTCTTTACTATTTTTAAGAGAGGATAATGCCTTTTTTCATAAGTTCCTTGCCCAGTTTTTTCTTGCGGCGGGACAGGATATTTTCTGCCTTTTTAGGTTTAATGTTATGCTTTTCTGCGATATCTCTTATGGTCAGGCGGAAGTAATAACGCTCTATAAAGATCTCACGTTCGGGAGAGGGCATCTCGCGTATAGTTTCGGCTATTATGCGCATATTCACCTTTTTAGCGGCTTCGTCCTCATAATCGATATCTATGCCCAGATCGTTTTCCTTTTCGGAGATATCATCGGTATTTGCATGACGTGCAGTACTGCGGCGCTTGTCCTCGGCGCAGCTTCTCGCCACCATACTTATGTACCCTTTAAGGCTTCGTTTTTCTGTATCTATGGAAGACCTGTTGCGCCACACCTTAAAAAAGGTGTCCTGCACAGCTTCCTCGATATCGGCGCTGCCCCTGACCGACTGTGAGATTATGAAGCTCACGAGTGTTTTATATCTTTCCATCAGCGCATCAAGTGCTGAGGTATCATTCTGCTGCATCAGAGCCAATATCTCTTCATCTGTCATGGGGTCACCGCCTTTCTTTTAGTATTTTTAGATATTATTTTACAGGGATAACAACTGAACCTACATGGATAGCCTTGACCTTACGCGCATCGAAGGGAGCGTCAAGGCAATCGAATACCATAATATAACCTTTTTCAATTTTTCCGTTTTTATCAGGCTTTTCAGTATTCATTATATCAACAGTTTTAAATTGAGGAATCTCTATGTTACCGTCATCTAATTCAAGTTTTATAAAGTCGTAATCACAGTCAAGCTGGTTTACCTGATTATTGTCACTATTACCTGCCATCTTATTTTTCTCAGCTTGTGCCATCCAAGTCAATGTAAGATCATCACGGAGCTCATCAAGTTCTTTGCCGCCAAATATTTCAGCCATTATCTCACAATTTGAAAAATAAATGTCTCCCACTTTATATTTCATTTTTTTGGGTTCTTGTTTCACCGCATACTCGTTGATATCCCACGCACCATTTGTTAACTCATTAGCCATGGCTCCAAAATCCGGGAAACCAAGATCCAATTCTTCAAAGATTTCCGCTTTAAGAACAGCTTCAAACACACCATCATATCTTATCTCTGTATTATCATCTTTTGTCGAAGACATATCACTAAGCCTTATAATAATGTTTGAATCTTCATCAACGGCATCTTCATCAATGCTCAACCAATCTGCATATATAGTATATATAGCCGTATCATTGCTTACACTTACCAAATGTGATACTTCGGGTTTGACTGATTCATCTCCTACAAATACCTCAAGTAACGAATCATTCAGGATTTTTTCAGGGTCTGATATACCTTCTGCAAAATCACTACCGTCCTTGTTTTTGATAACAATATCAAACACGGAACTGTTCGTAGAACTGCACATACGTACATCACACAGGCTGATATCAAGACCTTCAAAGCCTTCTTTTATCTCACCGACTTTGCTTTCCATCGGAAAAACATTATTCTTGGCAAGTTCGTAATCATAGCCGTGGATATCATAGAAAAGTTTAGCATAGGCTTCATTTGCCAGTTTTTCCTCGTTAACTGGCTGAGAACCGAATACATCACCCAGCTTGAATTCAGCTGTGAAAAGACCTTCAAGCGGTTCATCGTAATCATCCATAAACAAATATCTTATTTCATAATGAACTGTACTATCAGCATTAAGAACTTCTGATGCTTCGGGATAATCTTCATAGGGATCGAATCCTTCATCTGCTGCACAAACATGGGCATCAAGATCAATAGTAAACATACCTACTGCTTTATCACCGAAGATATGCATCGACAAACCATCACTGCCGCCTGATAAATTATAGCCATCTATAACAACATCACCTTTAAAAGCTATATACTCCAGATCTTTCGGTAGATCGCTGCCATCCTTGGTCTGCATGGCAACAAGTACGCTGTATTCACTGCCATTTACCAGCACCCCGGGCACCCAGATATCGTAATTATCAAAGCCCTCGGTAACAGTACCTAACTTGCTGTCCATGATATGCAAGCCATCACCCATTGTAGTGATATCCATATCTATGTCTTCAAAAAAGCGTTTGGCTAACTCATAGTTCAGTTCTTCTTCGGGATTTCGTTCCTGTTGTGTTGTGTCCTCGGCATCGGTAGTAACTGTGCTGCTTTCATTCGGTGCTGCAGGTTCGGAGATATCGTTTCCCCTGTAATGTATCGCACCTGCCACAGCTACGACAGCGCAGGCTGCTATAGCAACAGCCGCGGAGGCTTTGTTCTTTATTTTAGCTTTACCGTTCTGCACATTGGTTTTTATTTTATTTTCTTCGCTGTTATTCATATCAAGACCTCCCGTCATTTCTTCAAGGGGGATGTCCTTTAGAAGTTCTGTTAAATTTTTCACTAGGTATCCTCCTTTTCTTAGTTCTGAAAGATCTTTCATATACATATACGGATGAAAATTAAAAACCACTCACTTTTTGAAATAATATTTTCAAAAAAAAGCGTGTACCCGCTTGTGACGGATACACGCATAAGTTTTTTATTAGTTGCCGTACTTAGCAGTATTTACTCTGATACCAACGCCCATTGTAGAAGCGACGGTGATGCTCTTCAGATACTGACCCTTTGCAGCTGCAGGCTTAGCCTTAACTACTGCATCAACGAGAGTATTGAAGTTCTGCTCGAGCTTCTCAACGCCGAAGGAAGCCTTGCCGATTGGGCAGTGGATGATGTTGGTCTTATCAAGTCTGTACTCGATCTTACCAGCCTTAGCATCGGTAACTGCCTTTGCAACATCGGGAGTAACTGTGCCTGCCTTGGGGTTAGGCATCAGACCACGAGGTCCGAGGACCTTACCGAGTCTACCAACAACGCCCATCATATCGGGAGAAGCGATAACTACGTCGAAATCCATCCAGTTTTCCTTGGTGATCTTGTCAACGAATTCCATGCCGCCTGCATACTCAGCGCCAGCTGCCTTTGCAGCCTCGATCTTGTCTTCCTTGCAGAATACCAGAACTCTAACCTTCTTACCTGTACCGTTAGGAAGAACAACTGCGCCTCTGACCTGCTGATCAGCGTGTCTGGAGTCAACGCCCAGACGGATATGCAGCTCGATAGTCTCATCGAACTTAGCCTTTGCATTGCTTGCTGCGAGCTCAAGAGCTTCGTTTGCATCATACTGCTTAGCTCTGTCAACTACCTTGGCAGCGTCAACATACTTCTTGCCGTGTTTCATTCTTTATACCTCCCCTCAGTCCTCAACTACAACGCCCATAGAGCGGCAGGTACCTGCGATCATGCTCATAGCGCTTTCGATGTTAGCAGCGTTAAGATCGGGCATCTTCTGCTCAGCGATCTGCTTAACCTGCTCCTTCTTGATAGTTGCGACCTTAGTCTTGTTGGGCACGCCCGAACCGGACTCGATCTTGCAAGCCTTCTTGATCAGAACAGCTGCAGGGGGAGTCTTGGTGATGAATGTAAAGGATCTGTCAGCATAAACTGTGATAACAACAGGGATGATCAGACCGATATCGTTCTTGGTTCTCTCGTTGAAATCCTTTGTGAATGCCATAATGTTAACGCCGTGCTGACCCAGTGCAGGACCAACAGGGGGAGCAGGAGTTGCCTTTCCTGCGGGGATCTGAAGCTTGATATAGCCTACTACCTTCTGTGCCATTATATTGCACCTCCATAATTAAGTGGTAAGGCGAGCCTTTTGGCTCTCCCACGTTTCCGGAAGTATTACTTCCATGTACCTTCTGTCGGGGACTTTCACCCCGTGCTGTTCTCAGTCCTCTTTTCTCAGCTGAGTGAGAGGCAGTGTTACTGTTGTTTCTCTGCCGAACATAGACACTGTTACATCTGCCGCAGCATTTTCCAGATCAAGTGAGGATACTGTACCGCTCATACCATCGAAGGAACCGCCGACCATGATAACATCGTCGCCGACTGCGATATCGGTTCTTACTGTCTGTGTTCCCACATCTACGCCAAGCGCCTCAACTTCCCTGTCGGAAAGCGGCACAGGCTTGCTTCCGGGACCTACGAAACCTGTAACGCCTCTGGTATTCCTTACTATATACCAGCTGTCATCTGTCAGGACCATTTTTACCAGCACATAGCTGGGAAACAGCTTCTTTTCTGCTTCAACGGTCTTTTCGCCCTTTATCTCGGTGACGGTCTCCATAGGGATCCTCACCTCGGGTATAAGATCGTGGAGCTTACGGTTTTCAACGACCTTTTCAATATTCTGGGCTACCTTATTCTCATAGCCGGAATAGGTGTGTACTACATACCACTTTGCTTCTTCTGCCATGTCTGATTAAACCTCCGTATTGATGTCGTTCATACCGTCGCAGACATTTAGCCTGCTCCCAGACCGATAAGCTGCTTTATAGCGTAGCTCAGTCCGGTGTCGACTGCGAAAAGGAACAGACCTACTACTGACATTACCACCAGTACAACACCCGTATTGTTTACGACCTGCTGTCTTGTGGGCCATACGACCTTTTTCAGCTCAGCGCGAAGCTCTTTGAAATACTTCTTGAGTCCGCCCTTGCTTTTTTCCTCATTCGCATTCTTTTTGTTAGACTTTGTGTCCTTAGCGTCCTTAGCCATAGCTAACTCCTTTCAGAATCACTTAGTCTCTTTGTGAAGAGTGTGCTTCTTGCAGAACTTGCAGTACTTATTCATCTCAAGTCTGTCAGGGTCATTCTTCTTGTTCTTCTTGGTGTTGTAGTTTCTCTGCTTGCATTCTGTGCAGGCGAGGGTGATCTTAACTCTCATTTCGGCACCTCCTGACGAAATTTATACCCCTTAAAGAACGATCGGGGTACGTCTTTGCCTCCCTCATGCGCATCCAAGCGCAAATGCCGCACCTTACGGCATTCTGAGGTAACTTATGATTTTCTGCATCCGTATTTTTTACGGCGCAAAAAAATAGACCTCATAAAGAGGTACAAACATTATAACATATACAGACTCCGATGTCAAGTGTCGGAACGTTTAAATTGTAAACATTATGTAAATTATCATGACCGACGTGTTTTTCCGCCGCCTGACACGGGCATATTATCTCACGGAGAATAATTGTGTAAAGTTTTTTATTATTGTCATTTAACTATCACATTCACGCGTATAATTTATATTATCGGTCAGTGAAGGTGTATCCCTACGGATATACTATATCACGTTTCAGAAGATCTGTCAAGGAGGGCGTTTTATGAGCGAATATAACGGCGGCGGATATCCGCCTTATAACGATAACGGGGCACCCTCTGTTCAGCAGCCCTATGTTAACCGTGAAAGCTACGGTGAACCCAGGTATTATGATCCTCAGGGTGCAGCCAATGAATACTCTTACCAGCCGCCGGTCAGAAAGAGTTCGGCAGGCAGAAAGATACTGACTGCATTTGCAGCGATGGTAGGTGTAGCGGCTATAGCTGTTACTTCGATAGTCGGCTACAGGATAGTTGTCGGGAAGGACAACATCACACCTGCGGACAGGCGGAACAATAATATATCCGATACGGCTGTGGAAAATAAAGGCATAGATCCGCAGACTGCTTCTTTCAGCAGGAGCGATCTTCCGACGCTGGAGCAGCTGGCAGCTCCCGATGATGCCATGAAGATACCCGATATCATCAGCAAGATGTCACCTTCGGTAGTCGGCATAAGCTGTATAACAGACAAGGGCATCGGAACCGGTTCGGGTATAGTACTGAGCGAAGACGGTTTTATAATAACCAACGCCCATGTAATTAAGGATGCGCAGTCCATATCCGTTGTACTGCCGCCTTATTATGGCAATAATAACGAAAGCCAGGATGATCTGACGTATACGGCGGTAAACGTCGGCAAGGATTCGCAGACAGATCTCGCTGTGCTGAAAATAGACAGGAACGATCTTGTAAAGGCTGAGATCGGAAAGTCCTCGGAAGTGCAGGTAGGCGAACTCGCTATAGTAATAGGAAACCCTCTGGGACTTGACCTGGCAAACACTGCGACTTCGGGAATAATCTCGGCTAAGGACAGGACGATAACTGTTGAGGATATCACCATGAAGGTATTCCAGACAGACGCTTCCATAAACGGAGGAAACTCTGGCGGTGCGCTGATAAATGCCTACGGGCAGGTCATCGGTATAACCTCTGCAAAGGTCGCATCGGCTGAGGTCGAGGGTCTTGGATTCGCAATACCGATAGATGATGCGCTGCCTATAGTCAGCGATCTTATGACATACGGATATGTAACAGGCAGACCCAGCCTTGGTATAACAGGCGCTGATGTAAAGCCTGCATACTCCACCTACTACGGTATTCCGCAGGGATTCCTTGTTAAGACCGTGACCCCCGGCAGCGGTGCTGAGGCGGCAGGCCTTAAAGAAAACGATATAATCATAGCTATTGATAATACTATCATAAACGGCATAGTTCAGCTGAACGATGTCAAAAACAAGCACAAGCCCGGTGATACGGTAACACTGACCGTATACCGCAGCAACCGCAAGATAAATATAAATGTCGTACTCGATGAATCCACCGGCGAAGAAGCATCTGTTCCCCAGGGATCACAGAAAGAGGATGACTATTATGACCGGTACAACGACTATGATTATTACTATGATCCCTTCAGCTTTTTCGGAGGGTTCTGACAAAGTATTCTTCTAATCATTTTTTTCATATTCTTTACTTCCGGGAAAGAGCCGTACAGCGATGTACGGCTCTTTTTCTGTCTCAAGATGTGTGATGCGATCTTTTATCTCCGAAAGCATCCGATCGCTGACAGATAATAAGCAAAGCGCTGTCCGTGACCAACAGCGCTTTGAGTTTATTATCAGTTATATATCTCTGCTTTAAGGAGACCGCGGCAGGATTCTATATCAACATCAAGAGTTGACTGACCGCCATGCGAACCGAAGCTGTATTGTCCCTCTGCGGGAAGACGCAGGGTCTCAATATCATAATTCATAGAGAATACAGCCTTATAAGCCAGCAGCATCATCTCGGCGCGGCTCATATTGGTTGAAAGATCGGAGCATACCGCCTTTGCAAAACTGTTTATCGTAAGGGGATCGGATGACCTTACCTTCTTTATGATCTTACCTATGACCTCACGCTGTCTTTCGGTGCGCTGGAAATCAGCGTTGCCCACGTATCTCAGCCTTGCATAGGCAAGTGTCTGGTTGCCGTTGAGCAGAAGCTTTCCGCCATGGTCAAGCCGATCGGTAGCCTCGGGCTGTTTCAGATAATGGTTCTGTTCGCCAAGGGGATCCTCCATGCCTGCGGCTTCACCATCGGTGATATCCAGTTCAAGTCCGCCTATTGAATCTACGATATCTATAAATGAAAAGAAATCAACATACACATAGTCATCTACCGATATATCAAAATTATACTCTATGGTATCCATAAGCAGCTCTGCGCCGCCGAAGACGTATGCCGAATTCATCTTGTCCCAAACGTCGATATCCTCACCATTAGTTCTTTTGCCTCGTATCTCAACATACATATCGCGCATGAAGGATGTCATGGTGATAGTCTTTTTATCCTTGTTGATCGACAGGAGTATCATACTGTCAGTTCTTCCGTTCTCGTTCTCGCTTCGGGTATCTGAACCGATCAGAAGTATATTTCTTACACTGCTGCTGTTCATCGAGCCGTTTGTGAAGGTACGTTCTCCGCGCCCTCTGCGGTTCACAAGGGTGATATAGTAGTAAAGCAGAGCATTCAGACCAATGAAGATCACCAGCAGCAGTATTATCAGCGTTCTGAAAAAGCTGCGTACAGGGTGTCGTTTTTCATGTGCGGGTACCCTGCCTTTGCTGCGTCCGCCAAAATGAAGCTCTTCGCCGCCATAATGAATCTCGCGCTTTTCTGGTCTTTTAGCGGGACGCGGTGCAGGTCTTTTGGTTTTTTGAGGTGTACGCGGTGCAGGACGTTCTTCCCTTCTCTCTCTTGTTCTTTCGGGAGCGCTGTTTCCGCTGCGCTGAGGTCTGCGCCTGCCCTCGGGGGCAGGATAACGCTGCGGGCGTTTTTCACCCGAACCTCTCTCGGGGCGATATCCCTGCTCGCTGCTGCGCTGACCCGGCGCTGTATCTCGCGGATACCTGCTGCCTTCATAGCCTCCCCTTTCCTGCTGTACAGGCGCGGTATACTTACTGTCATTAGAGGCAGAACCGTTACGCTGATACTCCGAGGCAAACGCATCATCGGCGCTGCCCATTGTAAGATCTATATCACCGCTTCCGTCCTCGCCTGCTATACGGGAATACTCTTCCAGCTGACGAAGATACTCTTCCTCATAAGGATCCACGGGGCGGCCTCGCCTTTCGTTTTTATCCATATAATATCCTCTCCGGTATTCAAATATTTAAAAATGATAACTTAATCAAACGAACATCCCTATTATATAGTATAACGAAACGTTTGTCAAACCATCCGAGGATGTTTTCACCTCTATTTCACTGAAATTTTACCATTCTTTCTTACGGGGGCAAAAAAACAGCGCTGACTGCATACAAAGCAAATCAGCACCTTATTGTAAATTTATGTCAGATCCAGCCGCCGTCCACCCGAAGCACCTGACCCGTGATGTATGCCGCTGACGATCCTGCCAGAAACAGCACTGCATCAGCGATATCATCGGGCTTGCCCATGCGTCCCATCGGTATCTCATCGGTCACGGCACTGAGATCCTCCGAAGATAGCGTACTGTTCATCTTGGTATCTATAAGTCCGCAGCTGACACAGTTCACGCGCACCCCGCTTGGAGCGCATTCCTTCGCCAGCGCCTTTGTGAAGCCTATAAGCCCTGCCTTGGCGGCAGAATAAGCCACCTCACAGGAAGCACCGCATTCGCCCCACACTGAGGATATATTTATCACACATCCCTCATGCCTGCGCAGCATAGCAGGCAGTACGGCTTTGGTAAGACGCATATGCCCCAGCAGATCGGTGTTCATTATCTCTGTCAGGCGTTCATCAGTAAGATCGGTGAAAAGACCGATATCGGCTATACCTGCGTTGTTTACCAGAAGTTCACACTCACCCAGAGTGTTTTCGACCGCTTTCAGAAGATCCGCTGTCCCTGAGGGGTCAGCTATGTCGCAGTGAAACGCCTCTGCCGTAAAGCCCTGTGTTCTCAGTTCTTCTGCTAGTTTTTCTGCCGATGCCTTATCCCTGTTATATCCTATGGCGGTCAGGTATCCTGCCTGTGCAAGTCTGCGTGAGACCGCGCCTCCTATACCGCCCGAACCGCCTGTTACTATTGCGGCTTTTTTTATCCTGCCCATGATATACTGTCCTTTCGGTATGATATTTCTACTACATTATATCACGGATATCTCTGTTGTGCAAGACCCTTGCTACTATATACCCTCTGGCGGCATTGGACGTGATGTGTTTTCAGCCCTGATATCATCATCTGCTGTGCAGCGTTCTCCCGACGGTATATACACTCGTGTTCCGTCAATCGGGTCAACGGGAAGAGGACAGTTTTTATTATCTTTCACAGTATCGCTCCTTTCATTTTTCGTTGACTTTATTATGCACCGCAATAGAGAAAATATCCGCAGCAGAAAACAAGTACAATAAAGCGTACACATGATGACAACTTTAATTTTTCCACTTGTATTGAAAATATTTTTGTGTTATAATTACATCATCACATACTTGCAAGGAGTGACCTGATATGAAATATAACAGAAAAACAGCACTGATCTACGGGCTGCTGAAAGGGCTTCAGACTGAGTTTTTCGGGATATTCGTTATGCTTTTTTTCTGGGCGGTGTCCAAGGCTATGGGCATTTTTGCTAACCTGATGTTCGGCTTCACGGGATTGATGTGCGTGGTATGCATAATAGCGGACTACGGCATGAAAGAGGGCGGTAAAGCCGCCAATGCAGATACTCTCCACGGTGATGATGTCGGCAGAAAATTCGGACTTAAAACAGGGCTTATCGCTATGCTGCCATTTGCGCTGACAGCCGTAATACTTGCTGTATCGAAATTCAGCGGAGCATTTGATTTTCTTGCTATATTCAAGATAGCTAACGCCTGCCTTTTCCCCGTAATGGATATTTTTGCACATTCCGCTGACATAAAGGATATGAGCCCCGCAGTTTTCCTGCTGATACTCCCATATCTCGGGCTTTTCCCGCTTTCGGCTTATATCGGCTTCAGATGGGGCTACGATAAGGTAGACCTCAAAGACAAGCTGGTGTACAAAAACAAGTAAGCCCGATTTCAGCAAAGGAGGATATCAATGAGATTCGCACACGTTTCCGATCTGCACCTGGGCAAAAGGCTGGGAAGCTACACACTCATCGAAGATCAGCGCTACATACTTTCACAGATAGCAGATACAGCATCTGCCGAAAAATGCGACGGCATACTCATAGCGGGAGACATCTACGACAAGAGCGCACCGTCAGCGGAGGCTGTGAAGCTGTTCGGTGAATTCCTTACAAAGCTGAGCAAAGCGGGGCTCTCGGTATATATAATCAGCGGAAATCACGACAGCCCCGAAAGGATCGACTACGGACGTGAGATAATGGCAGGGGCTGATATACATATATGTGCCTGCTACGAGGGCAGTGCAGAGGTGCTTACGGTAAAGGACGAGTACGGAGAGCTGGATATATGCTCGGTGCCATTCATAAAGCCGTCATTGGTGCGCAGCTATTGTCCCGAAGCGGATATACATACTTACACCGACATGATGCGCACTGTTATAGAACAAAGCGGCATCGACAGGGATAGGCGCTGTATAATGATGTGTCATCAGTTCATAACAGGGGCGGCTACCTGCGATTCGGAATATCTCTCGGTGGGAACTCTGGACAATGTGGATGCAGAGGTATTCGACGGCTTCGACTATGTGGCACTGGGGCATATCCACAGTCCGCAGAACGTGAGAAAGAATATACGCTACTGCGGAACTCCGCTTATATACTCAGCCTCGGAGATATCGAACAAAAAATCAGTGACCATAGCAGATATAAAGGAAAAGGGTAATGTGGAGATAAGCACAGTTCCCCTCAGACCCCTGCGCGATGTTATGGAACTAAAGGGAAGATATGACGAGCTGATGGCAAGGAGTTACTACGAAAGCCTTGACACCGAAGGCTTCTTCTACATAACGCTGACGGATGATACGGATATACCAAACGTTATGCCCAAGCTCAGGACGGTCTATCAGAATATAGTTCAGCTGAGCTTTGACAACAGCCGTACCCGTACTGTATCAGTGGTGACCGCCGCTGTTAATACCGACACCAAGACCCCATACGAACTTGTGGCGGAGCTTTTCAAAGAGCAGAACGGCGCTGATATGACCGAGGAACAATCGGAGTACGTAAAAGATATTATAGACAGTATATGGGGGGACAATGTATGAGACCTCTTAAACTAACTGTACAGGCGTTCGGTCCCTATGCGGACAGAACAGAGATAGATATGGAAAAGCTTGGCGGCGAAGGTCTTTACCTTATCACGGGCGATACGGGTGCGGGAAAGACCACAATATTCGACGGTGTATGCTACGCCCTTTTCGGCAAAGCCAGCGGAGATATCAGATCGGTGAATACCTTCAGGAGCGAATATGCCGATGCAGGCGTGATAACCTTTGCAGAACTGCTTTTTGAGTATGGCGGTACACAGTACCTCGTCCACCGCGAGCCGCGTCAGAAAACTCCCAAAAAGCGCGGTGAGGGCGAAACTGATCTGAACACTACCAACGAACTTTTCTCAGGCAACGGAGAAAAGCTTATTGCTTCGGGGGAAAACGAAGTCACCGAAAAGATCAAGGAGATACTGGGTCTTGACCGCGAACAGTACAGAAATGTTGCGATGATAGCCCAGGGAAGTTTTGCAGAACTGCTGAACACCAAGACCGAGCACCGCACCAAGATACTGAGTGCCATATTCTCCACGGGAAAGTACAGGTTCCTGCAGGACAGACTCAGGGATGAGGCTATTGCGGTCTACAGAAAATACGAAAGATCGGTGGACAGCATACGCTATCTGCTGGAAAATATAAAACTCGGTGCGGATGACCCCTTCCGCGAAGAAATAGCCGCTGCGGCAGCCGCACCCGAATCCGCGGCAGACACGGATATAGAAGAAGTATGCCATAAAGCACGTGACTATGAAAAAGCTTCGGCAAAGGATGCTGAGAAGGGATACTCCGCGGCTGAAAAAAAGCACAAGGAAGCTGCACTGGCACTGGACAGCGGCAAGAAGCTTTCGGAGATCTTCTTAAAGCTTGCCAACGCAGAAAAAACTATGGAAAAACTTCTTCCCGAGCTTGAAAAGGCTCGTGCGGAAGCAGCTGCCATGAACGAAAGATCTCCCGAGCAGAAAGAACTGATAGGTCAGATAGCTGCGGAGGAAAAGCAGCTTAAGAACTACGATGAGGCTGAGGCTGTTATGAAAGAGGCTGACAAATTGAGGAGATCAGCTGATGCGGAGCAAAAGAAGCTTGCCGCACTGAATGAACAGCTAACGTCGGACAGCCGCAAACTCGATGAAACAAAAAAGCTCATATCCGAGCTTGGTGACCTTGGTGCGATGCAGGCTGAAACATCGGGTGAGGCTGAAAAATGCAGGAGCGAGCTGGAGCATATTATGGCTACAGGCAAGGAATTATCGGATGCGGTAAATATGGAAAAAGAAGTAAATGCCGCACTTAAAGCCTACGAGAATAAACAGGCGGAGATGGAACGTCTTGAACAGCAGTATTCTGAGCTGTTTAAGCTTTATCTTGCAGAACAGGCTGGTCTGCTGGCTAAAAAGCTGGAGGACGGAAAGCCATGCCCTGTATGCGGTTCGTTACACCATCCGCAAAAAGCTGTTATATCCGATAAAGCCCCCGACAAGCAGACCGTTGACAAGGCAGACGCTGCGCTGGGAAGGGCTCGTGAAGCAGCTATGAAAGCGGCAGCAGACCATGCGTCGGCAAAGTCAGCACACAGCAAGGCACTGGAAACCGCTATGGCTCACGCCGGGAAGTACAGCGAGGGCTGCACCCCCGAAAAAGCCCTTGAAAACGCCCGTGAAGACTACAAGGTGAAAAACACGTTCCTGAAAGATCTTGAAAAGAAGAAAGAGCTTCTTGAAAAGCAGGTGCAGCAGAGATCAGCCGCAGAAAAGTCCGCATCCGATCTTGAAAAGGCTATCGCTGATAATACACAGAGTATCACAGCTGTGCAGATCAGTTTAAAAGAGTTCTCCGCCAAAGCAGAGGAAAAAAGTCTTTCCGCCAAAAAGCAGCTTGATGCTCTTGCTTACAATAACAAGGCTGAGGCGATGAAACATATAGATGACCTGAAAAACAAGCTGTCAGCCATTGACAAAGCTATCAAGGAAGCACAGGACAGACTTGCAGTTCTTGAAAAACAGCACACTGAACTCACGGGCAGGATCGGTGAACTGAAAGAACAGACAAAGCTTCAGGAACAGCCCGACTGCGAAACACTTGAAAAGGCTGTCAAGGAATGCAAATCGCTTGCCGCTGCTGCACTCGAACGTCGCGACCAAACGTTGAAATGCCTGTCCTCTGCTGAGGAAACGCTTAAAAAGCTCAAAACAGAAATGGCAGACAACCGCGCGCTGCGAAGAGAGTACGGAATAAAGAATGCCGTAAGCTGCACCGTAAACGGCACGCTGACAGGCAAACAGAGGATCCCGCTGGAAACCTATGCTCAGATGGAATATTTTGACAGGATACTCGCCCATGCAAATGTAAGACTGCTGCAGATGACTAACGGTCAGTACGAACTGATACGCAGCGACTCCAGCCGCGGCACTTCAAAAACAGGTCTGGATATTGATGTTAATGATCATTTCACGGGAAGTATACGAAGCATACGTTCCCTTTCAGGCGGAGAGAGCTTTATGGCATCCCTTGCGCTGGCACTGGGATTCTCCGATGAGATACAGCGTTCTTCGGGTAACGTGCGTATAGATTCGATGTTCGTCGATGAAGGCTTCGGCACACTTGATGACGAAACCCTCGATAAAGCCATTACAGCGCTGAACGGTCTGGCAGAGAATTCAAGACTGGTAGGTATAATCTCCCATGTGCCCGAACTCAAAGAAAGGATAGACAGACAGATAGTTGTCACAAAAGACAAATCCCTCGGAAGCTCGGTAAGGATAGTCACCTGACCGACACAGACAAAAGTATATAGACTCGGACAGCTGTGACAGACCACGGCTGCCCGAGTTTTTTCATGTTGATAAAACGGCTGATGCAAAAACACTGTACCGTCTATAAATACTTGCCTCTCACGTACTGGTTAAATTTTATTTTCAGTTAATTATTTTTTTGCATTTGCGCACTTGGAATAATTGCCCAATAACGCAATCGTTTTATGAAGAAATCACGTCACAAATATTCAGGTTAGTAATATTTTGATGTACATAATGCTGAAATCCAATATTTGGCGCTTTGCGATTGACAAATCGGTCAAATTTGCTTGACAAATTTAATCACTATTGGTATAATATAAATATAAAAGTTATCAGCTGCCGATAGCTGAAATCTATTGGGGAAAGGAATTGAGATTCAATGAAATCTATCGGAATTGTTAGAAAGGTCGATGATCTTGGAAGGATCGTGCTTCCCATCGAACTCAGAAGGACCTTTGACCTTGCAGTTAAGGATTCTATCGAAATATACACAGAGGATGACAAGATCATACTCAAAAAGTATCAGAGAAACTGCATATTCTGCGGCGAAACGGAGAATCTTGTTGACTACAAGGAAAAGTCGATATGCGCTAACTGCCTTGCGGAGATCAAGGGATCAAAGTGATCTGAAGGATAAACTGTGCTGACAGCATAGTATCATCAACAGTTATTGCACTATTGCTGTATCCGGTATCAACAAAAAGTTTCAAAACGTGCGTATAAAGATCAGACCCATCGGGGATAATCCCGATGGGTCTTTTGCTTTACTTTGTATATACCGCTTTAAGGGACAGATCTTTCGTATCCAGCAGCAGGATATGTGTAGCCTTACCAACAGTCAGACTGCCGTAATTGTCATCCGCACCTATCGAGCGGCATGGATTAATGGTGGCTGCTTTTATCGCACTTTCAAGGGGAATGCCCATATTTACAGCGGTACGCACACAGTCAGCCAGAGTTGTTACACTGCCTGCAAGAGTTCCGTCAGAAAGTAAGGCTCGGCTGCCTTTTTTTGTCACCTGCTGTCCGCCAAGCTGATACAAACCGTCAGGCATACCTGCAGCCTCCATACTGTCACTTATCAATACTATACGGTCATCCCCGAACAGGGCAAAGGCTGCCCTTATCGCTGTGGGTGAGATATGTACACCGTCGCATATAAGTTCGGCAAATACATTTTCAGTATCGTAGGCAGCACCTATCAGCGAGGGTTCGCGGTGAGTAAAGGGCGGCATGGCGTTATATATATGCGTTACATGGTCTGCCCCGGCAGCAAAGGCTTTTATTGCTGCATCATAGTCACAGGCTGTGTGACCGAGAGAAAAATGCATACTTCCCGAAAGTCTGTGTATACAATCAGCCGCACCCTCTGTTTCAGGGGCAATAGTCACAAGCTTTATCAGCCCTTCGGCAGCCGACTGCCATTCCAGCAGCTTTTCAGCTGAAGGCGGCTGTATAAGTTCCTTCTTCTGTGCGCCGCATTTTTCATAAGATATGAACGGACCTTCCAGATGTATACCTAAAAGCTTCGCACTCTCCTCCCCTGCCGATGTACTGCTGTGATCGACAGCTGTTTTCAGTATAGCGATGATATCATCATCAGGCAGAGTCATAGTTGCAGGGCATAGGGTCGTCACGCCCTGTGAATACTCATACCTGCAGATACACCCGAGTGCATCTGCTGATGCCTCGCAGAAGTCATGACCTGCACAGCCGTGAAAATGTACATCGGTAAATCCCGGTACAACATAGCACCCCGAAGCATCTGCGACCTCGCCGCCGTATTTTACCATAGCGTCCGCAGGAAGTATATCTGTTATGACCCCACTGTCAGTAATGACAGTGAGAGGCTCAAATCGGCATTTTTCAGTAAACACCAGACCATTCTTTATAAGCATGATATGCAGCCTCCTACGGCATCACGATGAAACCTGCTACATCCCCGACACGCACATCATGCAGACCGCTTTTTATGGCATCGGTGTCTATACTGTCACCAAAAGCATAGCTTACTGCCAGCTGAGGAAAATTCACACCAACGGCATCAGCCTTGTAACATCCGCCTGCCATACGGGTATTTATCTCCATAAAGACGTGTTCACCGTTAAGGGGGCGCAGCTGTATATTGTAAGGGTAGTCTATTCTGACCTTTTCGGATATGCGTTCAGCTATGCTTATGAATTCCTTATCGAACCGCAGTGATGTGATATGGGCATCCAGTTTGCAGCGCGGCACAGCGATAAGTCCGCCATCTGTCCTCATGCAGTCGATGCTTATCTCAGGCTCGCTGAGGTATGGCATAACTACAGTAGGATATATCCTGCTGCGTTTTTTAAGGTCGGCAAGGTATGCCTCATAGCTTATATCCTCAGGCATGGACTTAGGTGCGTCATCGTCATAAAGCCGTCTGTAAGTGATACCGCCCTCGTCGCGGTCAGCCTTTATGCATACCTTATGATCCTTTCCATATCTTTCCTTTACCGCCGCATAAGCCTGCTCAAAACCCTCGACAGTGGTTATGCGCTCCATATACGGAGTAGGACAAAGACCGTTTTCCCTCATGAATATGCAGGACTTCATTTTACTGTCAAGCATATCGTTCTGCTCGGTATCGTGGTCAGCAGTAACGTGGGTGCCAATTGCCTCAAATTCGGATATATGGCTTATAACCGCCGCTCTCCAGCGTTTCGGGAAGAATACATCCACAGAATGCTCTCTGCAGAACCCCAGCGCCCATGCTGCATACTCCTCACCGTTCACACCATTTGGCTCAACATACCTTTCGTCTGCCGATGCACCAAAGACGAAATCGGGTTTCTTGGCTGAGGCTATAATGAAGTTTCGCTCATCGCGTTTGAGCAGCTCTATAAAATTATAAGCCTGGCTGAACCAGTGATTGAACCATATTACTCTTTTTCCGTTTTTCATAAAATATCTCCTTGATCTTCAGCGCTTTTATAGTCGTGCTCCTGTCATTTTATCCAAGCACTGAAATTATAGCACATCTGATAAAAAAAGTAAACCCTAATAAGCTCTCTGCGTATACGTTCCTTTATGCAAAATCTATCACAGTACGTTATCCCTGCGGCACTGAAAGGCTCAGGCACTCCCGATATGGGACTTCTACCCGAAGGACTTCCTGAGCACATACAGACAGAACTGACAGACATAAAGCAAGGCTGTACATTTAAATGCGTACAGCCTTTTCTGTTATATCAGAAGCCTTCCTTCCAGCGGCGGATATCCTTGTCGCTGAAGAATGAGAATCCTCCTACGGTAAAGGATCTCTGTTTCAGCTCTTCCTCAGTGAACCAGGGCGTTGTTTCTCCGCCCTCAAGATCATTTACGATATGGAAGCATACCGCAGGTATAAAGCTTTGTCCGAAAAGGTAGCATTTTTCTCCTTTTTCGTTAACTGCCATATCCACTACCATGACCACATGGGTCTCATCGCAGACGATATCACCTATCTGCAATTCATCAGGAGTTATTACTGTGGATTCTTTCATCAGCGAAAGAGTTCCCGCATAGCGCATCACCATTTTGAGATAATTGCGGTACTGCTGTTCGCTGTCATCGGGAAACGCCGCAGGTATCTCGCAGGAATAGTCACCCAGCACCAGCATCCTTTTGCCGTTTTTCCACCTATCGTAGCTGCATTCATCGCCGTTTGAAAACATGAAAGATATCTTGTCATACTGTTCATTCTCATAATAGTAATCACCGTATAGCCTGATTATACTGTCCGCACACTGCTGATAACCCTCATCCCCCACGGTTATATCGAATATAGCCGCAGTGTAGGGTGATTCTTTCGTTGTACCGTCAAACACCGGCAAAGCAGTACCAGCGGGATAAAGGGGGTAATCACGCAGATATTCCGCAAAGCTGCCTTTATCGACAGGTACGCGAGTGTAGCCCTCAGGCGGGAGTATGCGCGTCTGCAAAGTCGTTCCATCGGGGTCGATGGAGTTTATTTCATATTTTTTCTCCGCCTGAACAATGGTAAGTTCAGCGGCTTTCCACTTGGGATTCACGCGGATAAATACTGCCGCGAGAACAGCAGCTATAAATATCAGAAATACTATCAGTATAACTGTCTTTTTGCTTTTTGGTTTTGCCATTTGACACATTCCTTTCGTATTCTGAGAAGTTCTCTTGATAAATGATACCACAAAAGAGATCTCTTGTCAATATCAGGGGATTTTATTGTACAGTTGCTCCATCCTGTATTGACATCGAAAAGATAGTATGCTATACTGATCTTACATTAAAAAACTGCATCTAAAGGAGAATGGATACTATGAATTACAATACGTTAGGACTTTATTTTGAGGCTGAAATGGCAGGATTTGACGGCGAGTGTTTTCATTACAGTGTATACACCGATGACACCCCCGACGAAAATAAAGTGCAGGAAATCGACAAGGCGATAGCAGAATACTTCGAACCCTACGACAGCAAGGAAATTTATATGGGCTATATCGATGTCACTAACGAGGGTGAGAAAATAAACATCGAACTCGACCTGGGAAATGTCGATCCAAAATACGAAAACACAGCCATTGAGGGAATACTCAAGGCTATGAACACTGTTAAAGGCATCAAAAAAGTAATAGTAAACGAAGATTGTGACGATTTCGATTTCTGAATAATACCACTAACGCTGTACCGCAGTTGGTACAGCGTTTTTTGCTGTCCAAAGTCAAATCGACTAAACAAAAACCTGTTGAACTGCTATGTTTTCGGGGTTTTGCTTATTGTAAATATAATTAAATCATGGTATAATAAATAGGTATGCTGAAATTTGTATCGGAGGTCGGAAATGATGTGATTTGCTGATACCATCGCGATCAAAAGACATGATATCCCTGATCTTCCCTGCAAACGGGAGGGTCTCACATATAACGGAGGAAAATTAATGGGCTTAAAAGAAGAAATAAACCGCAGGCGAACTTTCGCCATAATATCGCACCCCGATGCAGGTAAGACCACACTTACGGAAAAGTTCCTGCTGTACGGCGGCGCTATCGCACAGGCAGGTGCTGTTAAGGGAAAGAAAAATTCCCGTCATGCAGTTTCTGACTGGATGGAGATAGAAAAACAGAGAGGTATCTCTGTAACATCATCGGTAATGCAGTTCCAATACGACGGCTACTGCATAAACATCCTCGATACTCCCGGACATCAGGATTTCTCGGAGGATACCTACCGTACCCTTATGGCGGCGGATTCCGCTGTAATGGTGATAGATGCTTCAAAGGGTGTTGAGAACCAGACCAGAAAGCTTTTCAAGGTCTGCGTTATGAGACATATCCCGATATTCACATTCATAAACAAAATGGACAGAGAGGCACGCAGCCCCTTTGACCTTATCGAACAGATAGAGAACGAGCTTGGTATACAGACCTATCCCGTAAACTGGCCTATCGGCTGCGGCAAGGAGTTCAAGGGTGTATACGACAGAGATAAGCGTCATATCATATCATTCTCCAGTGATTCGGAAATGGCTTTCGGCAAGAAAAAGGTAGCTATGGAGGAAGTCGAGCTTTCCGATCCCGCACTGGATGATATGCTGGGAGAGCATCTGCATCAGAACCTTTCAGACGATATCGAGCTTCTGGACGGCGCAAGCTACGAGTTCGATATAAATAAAGTACGAAACGGTGAGCTTTCACCCGTATTCTTCGGTTCTGCACTGACAAACTTCGGCGTTGAGCCTTTCCTTGAAAGATTTCTGGAGATGACCACTTCTCCCACCGCAAGAATGAGCAGCGAAGGTCTTGTAGACCCCTTTGACCCCGAATTCTCAGCTTTCGTATTCAAGATACAGGCTAACATGAACAAGGCTCACCGCGACAGGATCACTTTCCTGCGCGTATGCTCGGGCAAATTCGATAAGGAAATGGACGTTCTCCACGTTCAGGGCAACAAGAAGATGCGCCTTTCTCAGCCACAGCAGATAATGGCACAGGAGCGAGAGATAATCGATGAGGCTTACGCAGGCGATATCATCGGCGTATTCGACCCCGGCATATTCTCCATAGGCGATACCATATGTTCACCGAAGAGAAAGTTCGAGTTTGAGCCGATACCTACATTCGCCCCCGAACACTTCATGCGCGTAAGACAGAAGGACACCCTGAAGCGTAAACAGTTCGTAAAAGGCGCTACCCAGATAGCTCAGGAGGGTGCGATACAGATTTTCCAGGAACCCGAAACAGGTATGGAAGAAGTGATCATCGGCGTTGTGGGCGTGCTCCAGCTTGAAGTTTTCGAGTACCGTATGAAGAACGAGTACAATGTTGAACTTTTCAAGGAGAGCCTTTCATACAGCCATATCAGGTGGATAGACAACAAGGATATCGACGTTAAGAAGCTGAAGCTTTCCAGCGATACCAAGCTGGTGCAGGATTTCCGCGGAAATTATCTGCTGCTGTTCACAAGTGAATGGAATATCCGCTGGGCACTTGAAAAGAATGAGGGTCTTGAACTCAGCGAGTTCAACCGCGGTGCACTGCAGTAATAAATATGTACATCAATACCCGTGGTACTAAGGCGGGTACTCATACAGAACGTTTGTTATCATTATTTTCAGCTATGCTGATACTCAGGGAAAACTCTTTTTTTCAAAAGAATTTTCCCTCAATAATGATAATAAATTTTCTTTATGGATACCGCCATTAAGTATCACGGATATTTTTATGCTGTTATGTCTTTTTTTCTTAGGTAAAAGCGCTGTATTATACCTAGTATTTTGATAGGATATCTAGTCAGAAATTACAAAGATAAATAATTTTCTAAAAACCTATTGACATGATAGGAAAAATATGATATTATTAGTCCATCGAAAGAAACCTAGTAAACAAGTAGGATAAAGATGATAAGAAAGCAGGTGATGATATGAAACATATCAGCCGAAGCGTAAAAGTATCATCACATCTGCGAATGTGTTGTACGATGCTTTAAAAACGCTTGATCGATACTATTTAAATTTTAAATTATAAGAAAAGAGGATAATAACTATGAGCAATATAAATGAAAGAAAACTGAGATTCGAGACCAGACAGCTTCACGTAGGACAGGAGAACCCCGACCCCGCTACCGATGCAAGAGCAGTACCGATATACCTGACATCCAGCTATGTGTTCCACAACTCCGAGCACGCTGCTGACAGATTCGGTCTGAGAGATGCAGGCAATATCTACGGCAGACTTACAAACCCCACACAGGGCGTTTTCGAGGAAAGAGTTGCTTCACTGGAGGGCGGCGTTGCTGCTCTGGCAGTATCCTCTGGTGCAGCTGCTATAACATACGCTATACAGGGTGCAGCTCACGCAGGTGACCACATCGTAGCTGCTAAGAACATCTACGGCGGTACTTACAACCTGCTGAAGCACACACTTCCCGCTTACGGCATCGAAAGCACATTCGTTGATCCTTTCGATTATGATGCTATCGAAGCTGCTATTCAGGATAACACCAAGGCTATCGAGATCGAAACTCTCGGCAACCCCAATTCCGAGGTAGTTGATATCGAGCGCATCGCTAAGATCGCACACGCACACAATATACCACTGATAGTTGATAATACATTCGCTACACCTTATCTGGTAAGACCAATCGAACACGGTGCTGATATCGTTGTACATTCAGCTACCAAGTTCATAGGCGGTCACGGCACAACTATAGGCGGTATCATCGTTGACAGCGGAAACTTCGACTGGGAGGGTGCAGGCAAGCACCCCTGGCTGTATGAACCAAACGTAAGCTACCACGGTGTAAGCTTCACAAAGGCAGTTGGCGCAGCAGCTTATGTTACCTATATAAGAGCTATCCTGCTGAGAGATACAGGCTCTACCCTCTCTCCCGTACACGCATTTGTATTCCTGCAGGGTCTTGAAACACTCTCACTGAGAGTTGAGCGTCATGTTGAGAACGCACTGAAGGTAGTGCAGTTCCTGAAATCTCAGCCCCAGGTAGAAAAGGTAAATCACCCCTCTGTTTCTGAGGATCCCAAGCAGCAGGAGCTTTACAAGAAGTATTTCCCCAACGGCGGCGGTTCCATATTCACATTCGAGATAAAGGGCGGCGCAGCAGAGGCTCAGAAGTTCATCGACAATCTGCAGCTGTTCAGCCTGCTTGCTAACGTTGCTGACGTTAAGTCACTGGCTATACATCCTGCATCTACAACACATTCCGAGTGCAACGAAGAAGAACTGCTGGAGCAGGGCATCCGTCCCAATACTATCAGACTTTCCATCGGTACCGAACATATCGACGATATCATAGAAGACCTCTCCGAAGCATTTAAAGCGCTGTAAGGCTTGGTGCGAAGCTTTTCAGAACAGATAGCATAACAAAGTATTTTATAGGTCATTGACGATCATACCTTCTTAATAAAAAACGCCGCGGCAAGCCATAGTACCGCGGCGTTATTTGATATATACAGTACCGTTTTATTATCACGAAACGTTAAACAAAAACGCGGCAGACCCTTTATAGGATCATGCCGCGTATATTATTTAAGTTTACTTTGCAGATTTCTTATCAACGAACTCGCCTGTAGAAACATCGAATGCCTCACGGGACTTGCTGCTGATTATGAACCATATAACACCTACAGCAACTGCAACACCGGCAACTATACCTATGATAATGCCGACGATATTCTTCTTCTTGGCTTCCTTCTCTTTCTCCTGTGCTGCCTTTTCCTGCTCAGCGATAGAAGGATCTACCCAGTGATTGCCTTCGTCCTTGCAGTTAGTGATAGTAACGGAATTTACCTTGATCTTAGCATCATTGGTAGAACCGAAAAGCAAAGCATCGACCTTCTCAAAATTGTCAGAGCCGTATGCAGTTACGATATCAGCATAGTTGAAGGATTCGGTATTATTCTCGGTATCGACCTCAGCAGGAGCTACCTTTCCCCATACACCGCCTGTGGCATTTACCATTGGGGTATCGGGATTAGACCAGCTCTGGATGATAAGCTCTACGGGGTAGCCTGTAGGGGTTTCGGTCTCATAAGTTTCAAGGATATCATACTTTACTGTAACAACAGACTGATCTGTGATCCTTGTTGCATCAAAGCTCTTGAGATCATCTGGATCCTCAGCGTTGTAATTGAACTGTACGCTCTGTGTCCAGTTATCCGATTCGACCGCATTTGAGCAATCGAGCTGAACATCACCGTCTGCAAAGGCGATGACAGACTGACCTGCCATAACAAATGCTGCCATTAATGCAGTTGTGATCCTGCTGAAAAGTTTGTTTCTCATTTCATGCACCCTTTCATATCATTATCTATTTCCGAACTAACATATTCCCTAATACCATTTTAATACAAGGTTATTTTAGCATATTTCAGCTACTAAGTAAATAGGCAGACTGTAAATTTAAGTAAAAATTCACAGTTACACTGCTCTAAAATCGTCAGGTTGACAAAGTCTGTAAATTAGTATATAATTAAAGAACATCTTAAACGTTTCATTTCACATTTCTCACAAAGTCGAAGTCAGATCATTGTGTTTAAAGCACAAAATAAATTCACATTTTTTATTGCATATCAATAAATTAATAGCTATACCTCCGGCATACCATATTGATCGGTGTTATATTGGAATTTGAAATACCCGACGGTCATTATTCCCACTGCCTGAGGCAGGTGAAGGATAATATCAGCACGATATTTCATTGTTATATAGCACTTCGTGGTGTTGTACTAAAGGGATAGCCATGATGATAAATGAAAAGGAGGAAAAATATGAGAACATTTTTTAGCCGCAGAATAGCATTATTGAAAGTTATCGCGGTCATAGTGGGCATACTTATGATAGTATTCTCCATGGGCGATGCAGTAAAGATCTGGAAAAAAGACTTCGGGAAGATATACGAGATGGGCAGAACGGATTACTCTGAGGATGAACTTATCACAGGCAAGATAGAATACGTATTCGGTACGGTGGCAACCCTTGAAAGCACACAGACAGTCTACGGGATACCGGTAAAAAAGCAGTTAACGCCTTACTATCTATGCTTTGTAACTCCCGATAAAGGTGATGAATATTTCGTTATAGTCCACGCCACTGACAAGGATACCATAAAGACAATGGACAGTCTTACTATACACACTAATTTCGTTTTCGATCATCCCGATCAGAAGGTCACAAGCAATACCGACCCTGTGTACCTGGAGGTCAAGGCAAGACCTGTTCCCGAGGAAGTTATGAGCTACACCATGGAATACATGAAGACCCTTGAACTCTCCGAAAATGATATCAAGAAGATGTTTGCAGACTATATGCTGGAAGAACAGGATTTCTCCACAGCAAAGTTCCTGCCGCTGATCGGACTTGTGATCGCTCTTATACCCATATTAATGTTCATAGTTTCAAAGAAGCGTGCAAAATCTTTCAAGAACAGCCGCACCCATTATGTTAATCAGGGACCTGACGAATATTACAACACACCGCCCTCAAATACAGGCGGCGAGCCTATGAGGCGTTACAGTGCACAGGCTTATGAAGCACATACCTATCCCGGCGGATACAACAGCGGCGACAACGCATCTCAGGGACAGGAAACAAATGCCGAAATGGATTCCATCGACACTTCAAATCTTAAACTCTGAGGAGGATAATAATGCGTATACTTGCAGTTGATTACGGTGATGCACGTACCGGCATAGCTGTATCGGATAATTCCGAGATGCTTGCTTCACCCGTATGCACCATAACCGAGTACCATGCTGACAGGCTGGCACAGAAAATAGCAGATATAGCCAAGGAACAGGGCGCAGGCGAGATAATCGTGGGGCTGCCCATAAATATGAACGGAACAAAGGGCGTTCGCGCTGAAAAGTGCGAAGAGTTCGCAGATATGCTCCGCGCACTTGTTAGCGTTGAGGTCAGGATGTGGGATGAACGCTCGACTACCGTTACCGCACACAGATTTCTGAACGAAACGAATGTCCGCGGTAAAAAGCGCAAGGCTGTGGTAGATACGGTAGCTGCTACTATCATACTGGAAAGCTACCTGGCTTTTCGATCAAAGCACAAAGGATAAGCTGCGGAGGGCCGTGTCTGTGTGGCACGGCCTTTCATTTTTGAACTTTTTGTGAAAACTATTTACAAATTGTGTAAAGCATGATATAATGATATTTGTAAATATTGATTTTTGATAATTTTTATAATAGCTATCCCACTGACGCACCCTGCTGATAAGCCTTTTGATGCGCTGAAACAATATTCGGTCTCCGTCTGCGGTGGGCGAAGGATACACATAATAAATGTACCCTCGTTATACCGGAGTATAAAGCGGTGTGGATAAGGGATAACAATAATATGTAAAAAGGGGAAGGATCAAATGGATTGGGTCGAAGTTGACATATTTACAACATCTGAAGGTATTGAACCAGTTACAGGATGTCTGCTGGGACTTGGCATAAATGGTTTTGTTATAAAAGACGCAAAGGATTTCGAGGAATTTCTCAGCGACAAGAGTGTAAACTGGGATTATATCGATGACGATCTTATGGGTCTTAAAAACTGTGAAACTACAGTAACAGCTTATCTCCCGAAAAATGCACAGGGTCTTGACTACCTGGAAGCTGTCAAGGCGGAGCTCAGAGCACTTAAAGACCGTGACAGCGAAAGCAGTTTCGGAAGACTTGAATACGAGCTCAAAAACGTCCGTGAAGAGGATTGGGCAAATAACTGGAAGCAGTACTTCAAGCCGCTGGAGATAGGTGACAAACTTCTGATAAAGCCAAGCTGGGAACCTGTTCCCGAGGGCGAGAACAGAAAGATACTTGAGATAGACCCTGCATCGAGCTTTGGTACAGGTCAGCACAACACCACACAGCTTTGCCTTGAACTGGTCGAGAAGTATCTCGGGGATGGCGACAGAGTACTAGACCTCGGCTGCGGCAGCGGTATACTTTCAATAGGTGCTGTTCTTCTGGGAGCGAAAGAATGTACAGCTATCGATATCGACGCAAACTCTGTGAAGATAGCAGGCGAGAATGCTGAGAAGAACAAGATCCCTGCCGAAAAGTACCATGCTATATGCGGAAATGTTATCGATGATCCCGCACTGGTGGCTGAGATCGGTACAGGCTTTGATATGGTATGCGCAAACATCGTGGCTGATGTGCTTATAGGTATGAGCGGTCTGTTCAAAGGATTCCTCAAAAAGGGCGGCAGACTGATAGTATCCGGTATAATAGATATGCGCAAGGATGAAGTACTTGATGTTATAAAAGCGCAGGGCTTCGTACTTGATGAGATAAGAGAAAAAGAGGATTGGGTAGCAGCTTCTTTCAAAGCTCCCTAAACCCGTAAAACAGCAGAACGAAAGGAAGTGCTAAAATGCAGCTGTTATTTTTAGTGATCAAAAGAGTGGAACTGGTAGACATGGTAATGCACGCTCTTGCTTCGGCAGGAATAAAGGGAGGTACCTGTATTGACAGCGTTGGCATGGCAAAATCCATATCTGATATGGACAATCTCCCTATGATAGGTGTTCTCAGAGCGTTGCTAAGCGGTGAAGACCCGAACCAGAAGGGCAAGACTATATTTGTAGCTGTTCATGAAGATCAGGTTGAGATCGCTAAAGAAGCTATCCACAGCGTTACAGGTGATCTTTCAAAGCCTAACGCAGGTGTGCTTTTCGGCGTTCCCATATCATTCGCAGAAGGCATAAACTGACAATTATTTATAATATTACAAAAAAATGCCGGCCGCACAGGGATATTAGTGCTGTCGGCATATTATTTTACAGTATTGCATTCTCTGTAAAAATGTGCTATAATTCACATAAACGATACATACTATCAAAGGTCAAAACAGTTCTCAGATAAACACCTGATGAATAAGATATACAAACAGACGGCAGTACATAACAGTGCTGTGAAGTTCATCTGCGGAAACAGGATATACAGCAAACCTTCAAGCTGTGGCCGATCGGCATTACGTGGGTGATTTTTTCAGGAGATGATATTATGAGCGGAGATAACAGCGTTAAACAGAAGGATCCTCAAAGCCTTGCCATGAAGGTGTCAATAGTCAGTATACTTGTAAATACAGCCCTTTCACTGCTGAAGCTGCTGGCAGGCATATTTGCACGATCGGGTGCCATGATATCCGATGCTGTGCATTCGGCTTCGGACGTATTCAGTACATTCGTTGTTATTGCAGGCGTAAAAATGGCAGGCAAACAGCCCGATAAGGAACACCCATACGGTCATGAGCGAATGGAATGCGTGGCATCTGTGATACTTGCGGTGGTACTTGCCGGCACAGGCTTAGGTATAGGTATAAAGGGTGTTGAAAAGATAGCAGGTAAAACATCGGGCGGAATTGCGGTGCCGGGGGCGCTGGCACTGGCAGCCGCTGTTATATCAGTGCTTGTCAAGGAAGCTATGTTCCACTACACTAAACGTGCGGCTATGAAGATAAATTCAGGGGCACTTATGGCTGATGCTTGGCATCACCGTTCCGATTCCCTTTCCTCTATCGGTTCATTCGCGGGAATACTTGGTGCAAGAATGGGTCTGCCTGTGCTTGACCCTCTGGCAAGCGTGATAATCTGCGTATTCATTGAAAAAGCGGCATTTGATATATTCATAGATGCTGTAAATAAAATGGTGGATAAGTCATGCAGCGATGAGGTCATCAGCGAGATGAAAGAACTGATACTGAATACAAAGGATGTTCTGGGCATTGACGAATTCAAGACAAGACTTTTCGGATCCAGGATATATGTTGAGGTAGAGATTCGCATGGATCCTTTCAAGACCCTTGTTGAAGCCCATAACACCGCCGAGGAAGTTCACGATTCAATTGAAGCCGCCTTCCCCGATGTAAAGCACTGTATGGTACACATCAACCCCGATATCTGAAACAACGAATAAATGATATGAATGTGGACAGAAAGGAAATGTGGTAATATATACCGCTTTACCTTATATGTCCACTTTTTGTTAAGTTTTAATTTTATTTTTAGCCGCAATTAAGACAAATATTCTAACATATTATTGAACTTCACTAAAGCATCACTATAAATATGTCTTTATAATTAATATGTAATAAGATAAAAATTTATAAATCCTATTGACATTTTCATTGTTATGTGCTATACTAATAATCAACAGAAGGTTCGCCTTTTTGAACAAAAGCAGGTTCATAATAGATCTGTTAAGTGTGCAATCAGGCAACAGTATTGATTTTTCCAATTTTTGTAGATGCTGTTTAGATGTACGTATTATCGGACCTTCTGGACTCTTTTCTCCAAAACCGATGTGATGTCCGGAATTATTTAACTTCAATCATTTATTTGCTCATTTCTCCTTTGTCGGGCAGCACGTCGGCAGAAAATATCGTCTGTTATACAGGCTTGAAAACAGTCTTCGATTCTTCGGAGGCTGTTTTTTGATATTATATCAATTCAACTGGAAAAGCTTGACATTTTAACACCAATCTGTTATAATTAATATACATTAGAAATATTGTATTTACATTTGCACAATATTTAAAGATCGAGTTATAAAGATGAGGTGACAAAATGAAAAAAGATAATGCAAAATTCAAAACCAGCAAACAAAATTTCATAATAGCGCTTGCACTTCTGCTGGCAACCAATGTGCTTATGGGCATCATACTCATGGAGATCTCCAAGAGATCATTAAAGGAACAGATATACGGAAGGATGCTGGACGTTGCAAAAACCGCCGCAGCACAGATGAACGGCGATGAGATAAAAACTGTAACAGCTAACGACAAAGGCACCGAGGAATATGAAAGAGCAGCTGCAATACTCCGATCATACCACGATAATATTGATCTTGATTACATTTACGGTATCAACGATGACGGCGACGGAACTTTCTCTTTCACCATTGACCCTGACCGTGAAGATCCTGCGGAATTCGGTGAAACTATAGAAACCACCGAGGCTCTGAAGACTGCCGCCAAAGGAACACCAGCCGTAGATAAATATACTCATTCCGACGAATGGGGCAGATTCTACTCGGCTTACGCTCCGATATTCGATTCCGAGAAAAATGTCGTGGGTATTATAGGTGTTGACTTCAACGCTGATCTGCTGGATCAGAAGATGAATTCTCATATTACAATAGCCATAATATTGACCGCAGCCGCCCTGACCATAGGTATTGCCCTTGCAGGTGTGCTTATGTCCAAAAACCGAAAGAGTTTCGAGCGTATGCTGGCTAAGCTGGAACTGCTCAATGCAGAAACAGAAAAGCTGGATGACATTATCATGAGAAACTCAATAAAGAAAATGGATTTGCTGCCCGGCAACAAAAGCGGAGTTCTTAAAACTCTTGCATCAGGCGAAGCTGTACATGATAAAACCGTACAAAACGAATATGCATCACTGACCGCCAGCGTTGACCAGGCTTACGAAAAGATCGAAAAGTATATGCGGTACATCAACACAGAGGTTTACACCGATCAGACTACAGGTGTGAACAATAAGGCGGCTTACAGAAATAAGATATCAGAATTAGACAAGGATATCTCTGAGGGTAAGGGTGATTTCTCCGTGGCTTTCTTTGATATAAACGGTCTCAAAAAGATATACACCCACCACGGCTTTGAAGCAGGTGAAAAGCTCATGTTTGAATGCGCGAATATTCTTAAAAACGTATTCGGCAAGGACAATGTCTATCATGTCACAGGCGATGAGTTCATAGTTCTGGCGGATAAAGTATCACGTTTCCAAATGGAGGAACTGTTTGCTGCTTTCGATGCCGAGATAGATAAGTATAACGACGAACACGTTAAGGAACACCTGCTCTCCGTCGCTAAAGGTACTGTATCATACGATAAAGAAAAACATAACAGCTACCGTAAAATCTTCATCGAAGCCGAAGCAAACTGTAAACTCGATAAAGAAGAGTATTACAAAAATAAATCCTCAGATAATTCCATCTTCGGAAGATAACATATTATAAAAATTAACTGCTTCAGGGCGGGTACTCATATAGAACGTTTGTGATAATTATTGAGGGAATCCAGTAGTTACCAACAATATTCTGTATGAGCACTGCCATGAAGCAGTTACTTTTTTATGAGTATTATTATCTTACGGTGACAGTGAAGGCTCTGTGTGCTATATCAGCGGTCTGCCACTTACCATTTACCTTAGCGCATACTACCATAGTGTATCTGCTGCCGGGTCTGAGCTTAGGAGAAGTGAAGGTAGTATTATTTGTATACTCCTGGACCTTCCATTTACCTGCCAGTTTTACAGCTATGCCGTACTGTTCTGCGCCCTGAACAGGAGTCCAGTTGATGCGGAACTGGTGGTACTTGATATCATAAAGGATCGAAGATATCTCAGGCTGAGAATAGTTGTATTCAGGCTGCTGCTGACCGCCGAAGACTGAACACTTCTTGGAAGTAGCCTTTATGCCGTTTGAGCCGTTTATAAGAGCATCTCCCCAGGGTGTAAGGGACTTTCCTGCGAAATCATACGAGATATCCAGATATGAAAGATCGGAGTTATTACCCTTCCATGACCAGCCAAGATATCCTACATTCTTCTGAGTGCAGTAACTCATGATAGTAGCCTCATCAACGTCACCGCCTGTGTGCTGTCCGCCGAATTCACCTATAACAACAGGTACATCTATGCTGAGCGCGTCATCTATATTCTTCTTGATGGTTGAAGCGTTTCCGCCTGCATACTCATACATATGTATGGAGAATACAGTATTGCGGTCAACGTCAGCCTCGTATACAGATCTGCCGTATTCCTTTATGCAGGCAGGATACTGTCCCCAGCCAGCGCAGTCTACCATGATCATATTATCTATATCGGCATTTCTGAGCTTCTTAACAGCTGACTTGTTGCCTTCTGCCCAATTATAGCTGTTCCATTCACCGTACCACTCATTAGCGATATTGAGTATTACATATTCCTCATTTCCCTGAAGAACGCTCTTGTTCTCGATCCAGTAATTTACGGCATTATCCAGATCATAAGTGTTGTTGCTGCCTGTAGCGTCATGCACTTCCAGGATGCAGATAACATCATTCTCCTTGCAGATATTGATGATGTTCTCAAGCTCACTCTTTGAAGTTTTTGACCATTTCTGACCGTCAGCTACAACTACTCTTACAGTGTTGGAACCATTTTCAGCCGCGCCGATAACAGATGTGTTGGTATCGTTCTGATACCATGCGTGAGCGATGTTAACGCCTCTCATAACAAAGGGCTCGTTGTTAGCGTCCAGGATCTCTGTACCGCTTACATGGAAGCCGCTCTGTGCAGCGCCCGCACTGATACAGCTCATAGCTGCCGCTGCAGAAACTGCGATAAATGCCGCGCTCATGCCTGAATAAATGTTCTTGAACTTTTTCATACTACCATTTCCTTTCGTTTCACATTGCCTATACACTATTAGACCTTTGCTAACATTTAGTATATCATCTAAGTAAATTTAAGTCAACGGTATATTAAAATGTAAACGAATTCACGAAAAACAATCGTTGTTTTTGATAATTTATAATTATCCTGAATGTGCAGTATTTCCATATTATTTCATTATATTATATCCCCAGGGATCATTAATATGAAAAAGATCCGCCCATACCTGTGTATGGACGGACCTTACCCTATGGCAAAAGTTTCAGGGGTTTTGCATTTTGATTAAAATTACTCAGCTGAAAACAGCAGGTCATTTCGCGGATGAGCCGGGCCTTGCCGCACTCTCCTTTATGATAAGCTCACCGCTTATCTTTATATTAGCTCTTTCCCTGTTGGGGGAATTCAGCTTTGAAAGCAGCATATTTACTGTTTCCTCTGCCATTTTTTCCGAATCAACATTTATAGTTGTTATGGAAGGCTTTGATATTTCCGATATAAGGTAGTTGTCATATCCCACTACCGAGATATCCTCAGGCACCCTTATCCCCCTGCGCTCCAGCTGTCTTATAGTATGGAAAGCAGCTTCATCGCAATTGCATACAAATGCTGTAGGCAGTTTATCGGGAAAATCGATCTCTATAAAATCATGATCATCGCGGTCATCAAGAGTCCATTCCTTCCTTATCTCCAGACCGTTGTCTATCATGGCTTTCATATAACCCATATATCTGTCGAATATACTGCTGGTCGCCCTGACTGTACCGATATAACCTATTTCCTTATGACCAAGTCCGCAAAGGTAGGTAGTCAGTTCATATCCGCCGCCGTATCCGTCAGTTGTTACCGAATCAATGTCCATACCATGGATGTAATAATCCAAGAGCACAATATTTGGTAAGTATTTTCTGAGCTCGTTGATATATTCTTTTCTGACCTGTCCCAGAGATATTATGGATGAAACAGAATTATCCAGCACCAGCTTTGGTATCACCAGATCCTTCTCATTCTCATCGGAAAGCTGTTCGATAAGGCAGTAATATCCCTTATCGGAAAATTTCTTTACCAACGCATTATACAGCGCCCAATAGAAAGAACCGTTGGGATTCATGAATTTTTCAGGTATTATCACGCCAACAATATGGTCGTTAGGGACAGAAACCGACCGTGACGATACATAGCCCAGCTCACAAGCCACGCTCTTGATCTTTTTGCGCAGTTCATCACTGACACCTTTTTTATCGTTAAGCGCCTTTGATACAGTAACTATACTGGTATCACAAGCTTTGGCTATATCATTCAACGTTGCATTTTTAGCCATTTTGACCTCCGATTATTTATCAAAATATATTTCCGTTCTGTTATATTTTAAACTGTATCGTCTACTTTGTCAATATAATTTTTGCGATTTTTAATTTGAACACACATATTTAACACGGATTTTATTTTTATGTGATCCGCAAGTATAACACTGCGTAACACCACTCGGACTAATATTACTTTGGGAAGTAGTATTTTTAACCTGATAAAAAAGCGACAGCTTCATACGAAACTGTCGCTCATTGTTGATGTTAACGCATTCTCAGATTATTTTACAGTAACTGTGATAGCGTTCTTGATAGGATCGGTAGTATTCCACTGACCATTAACTCTTGCAGCAACAGCAACCTTGTAGGTCATGCCGGGAGTCAGGTTCTTAGGAGTAACAAAGCTGTTTGTAGTGATGCTGGAAGTCTGGATCCTCCACTTGCCTGCCAGATATACAGCTATACCGTATCTGTCAGCACCCTCTACCTTGTCCCATACGAACTGGATCTGGTGATACTGTGTGCTGTAATTAGCCCTTACATTTGTAGGATAATCGATCTTACCGGTATTATTGTTGTTATTGTTATTCTGCTCTTCCTGATTATTGTTCTCCTGATTGTTATTCTGCGAAGTCTCAGTAGAAGTCTTGCCGTTTACTACAGTTGTAGCATCCATAGTACCGCCGTAAACATCGAAATAAGATGCCAGCTTGGAGGTATCGGTATGGAGCAGATAGTTGCCGGAAGGAATGTAGCATACAGACGAATTGGTATCAAAGTTTGCATACTGGCAGTCAGTATTTACCTTTGTAGACTTGCTGGATACTACAGTACCCTGCATATCGCCCTTGCAGCCGTTCAGTACATCATTGTAGCTCTTTACTGCGCCCAGTTTAACCTGCATAGGATTCTTGCAGTTGTTGAATACATTGTACTCAGAGAAGATATAAGCGTTAGCTCTGGGATTCATGCAGTAGCTTGACTGACTTTCAAATATATTGTTGTACATATGGATATTTGCCTGACGAGCCAGAGGTCCTCTGGATTCGCACTTGTTCCAGTAGTTGTGGTGATATGTCAGGTGGAACTGGAGGTTGCTGTCAGAAGCACCTACCAGGTTAGTCTTGTGGTAGCCCTCATAGTAGCAGTAGCTGTTTGTGAAGTACAGACCACGCTTGAAGTCGCAAGCACCGTCGCCGCCTGCCTTATCAGACTCAGCAGGGTTGGAGATAGAAGGTGCATAGAACTCACAGTTATGTACCCAGCATCTCTCAACAGGTGCTGTAAGCTTGGAGCTCTCCTGAACGCCTTCCATACCTACACAGTCCTCGGGAACGTTCTTGAATGCTATGTTCTTGATCTCAAAGCTCTTACCAAAGTCAGTTGCAGCAGACTCAGCCATGAAGTGGAAGCCCCAGCCGTTAACTGTTGCATCAGGACCGATACCCTCGATAGTGATATCCTTACCTGACTTCATTCTTGCCATGTAGCCGTTATCACCTACGCTGCCGCCGAAGTCGGTGGAGTCATAAGCTGTCAGACCGGAAGGAGCCTTAACGTCACCGATTATACGGATGACCAGAGGAGTGCCGTCCTGTGCCAGCTTCTTGATGATACCTGCATTGGAGTTAGACTTTGAACCGCCGTTGGAGGTCTTTCCGCCGCCTATATCCTGACCTGCAGAGTTGAGTATATTACCGATACCTGTAACAGTAGTGCCATCCTTGGAGGTAACAGTTACCTTATCCTTGTTATCATTAGTAACATAGATCACCTTTGCGTTGGACTTCAGTGTACCCTTATCGGTGTAAGCACCTACGCCAGCTGTATAGTTATAGTGTGCATAGCCCGAACGATCCTGTGCATTTACCTGCAGACCGCTCTGAACGATAGTGCCCTTGGAAGTAGCAACAAATATAGAATAAGTACCTGCGGGAACACCGGGGATATCGATCCTCAGACCGGAAGATGTATCTCTTACCAGATAAGCAAGATCATCACCTGTCAGCTTGCCGGAAGCTGCGCCGGAATAAGATACGCCTGTTACGTCAGAATCCTTGATACCTGACATTACCAGATACAGAGCCTCGTTCCAGCCGCCTGCGCTTATAATCTTAAAACCGTTTATATTAACGTTGCTGCTGGTATTGTTGTTATTATTGTTATTATTATTGTTATTATTGTTGTTCTCATACTGAGAAGAACTGTCATTGTTCTGATTCTGGGATGAGCTGTTGCCAGGCTCAACATAAGTGCTGCCATCGGTAGAATATACCATATAGAACAGATTTGCTACATCTGCCTTAGCAAGAGTATGTGTACCTGCTGAAACATTTGTAGTGATAACACCGTTAGATGCTGTCAGCTTTGTTCCGTCCAGCTTTATAGTACCTGTGCTCTCAGCGAATACCAGTGTCAGCTTGCCTGCTGCGGGTGCCTTGAAGCTGATGCTTGTAGCGTTCTCGATCTTCAGGCACTGAGTAAGTGTCTTTCCGCCGTAGCTTACAGAGCCCTTGGAGGTAGACAGATTACCGCTGATAGAGAAGAAGCTGCTGGAGGTACCATTAGCTGTGAAGTCATGTGCATAAGCAGAAGATGACGAAGATGTATTGTTATTGCCCTGTGAGCTTGATGAAGTATCAGGCTTGGAGCTTGAAGAGGTATCAGGCTGTGAGCTGCTGCTGTTATTGTTATTATTGTTATTGTTCTGGGAAGGTGTTGTGGAATCAGAGAATCCGGAGCCTATAGCCTTGATGGAATCCTTATAGGACTTCAGTGCAGACTTCAGTTCGTTGTTGACTGCATAGCTCTCATCATCTACTGAGTTATTGAATGTCCACTTGAAGTCACCGCCCTGAACACGGCCTGCATTTGCCTTTACAGTTTCAACAGCTGCTGCAGGTGACTGAGCAGTGTAGCTGTACATAGCGCTTGAAGTATCAAAGTTATTGTATGTGCTGCCGCCCTGCTTTGCCTTTACGGAAGAAGGAACCTTCTCGGTCGCACTGCTTGCCTCATAAGCGTCAAAGTCAGTGGAGTTCTTCTGATAAGAAACATAGCCCTTGGTCTTGTCGCCGGTAACAGTATTGTTGTAAGCCTTGATGATACCGCCGTTCTCACCTGAGAATGTACCGCCTGTAGCATCATCGGAGCCCTGCTTGGATATCAGCATAGGATATTTGCAGTTACGGAAGTAGTTGTTCTCAACGAAAGCTGATGCGCCCAGTGTAACGCCTACGCCATACTTGGAGTTGCCGTCGAAGTAGTTGTTATAGATATGTACCGAGCAGGTTCTGATTCTGGGGTGACGTGAATCAGAGTGATCGTACCAGTTGTGGTGATATGTGATGTAGTTGCTGGTAGTTTCAGACTTCATACCCTGCAGGTTGCACTTTCCGGAATCCCAGAAGTGGTTGTAGGAATGAGTGATGTAGGTAGATGTCTTGGTATCCAGTGCGCCGTCGCCCTTAGCCTGGTCAGCATCGGAACCTGCATCGCCGTAGAACATATCGCAGTGGTGAACCCAAACGTGGTCATTCTTCTGCTGCAGACCAACGTTGTCGCCCTCAGAGCTGTTGCAGTTCATGAAACCGATGTTTCTGATCTCAACATTTGAGGAATTCTTAACTACGCAGCCGAAACCGTTAAAAGTAGCATCCTTGCCGACACCTTCGATGGTCAGACCGCAGGTAACGGTATCAACATACAGGTCGCCGCTGGAAAGAGTGCTTGGGTCGGTGATGTTGCCGATGAAACGGATACAAACAGGACCGCACTTGGTATTGCTCTTCAGATTTGTGATGATGTTCTGTATGCCCTTTACAGAAGTGGAAGAACCCTTTTTGTCAGGCATTGTAACTGTTACGCTGTCCTTGTTGGAGTTAGTAACATATATAACTGTCGCATTAGACTTGAGTGTACCATTGTCATTATAAGCGCCGGAAGATGAGCCGTTTACAAATGCGAAGCCCGAACGGTCATGAGCTATGGTGTTCACCTGAACACTGCCTGCCTTTGAGGTATCTTCCTTGCCACTGATGATAGGAACTATCTTCAGTGTATGGCTGCCGGCTTTAAGACCCAGTGCATCTGCACGGAAGCATGATGAATACTGACGTATCAGCATACTGTCGATCTTTGTTCCGTCAACATATACATTGTAGCCGGATGCGCCGGAAACTGCGCTCCACTCTGCATAAGCGCCCTCAGCATAGCCTGATGCCGCTGTTACTGCTACGGTAGATGTGCTTTCAGCTGTTACTACCATACCTACTGCAAAGAACGGAAGTGAACCTGTGCTGCTTACCCCTGCGCCGAAAGACGAAGCAACTGTTGCTGTTGCCACCAGGGCAGCCATTGTCTTTTTCATAACATTAGCTTTCATACTATCAACTCTCCCTTAGTATTCCTTTTTCATAATTATACACCTTTTACCGAAACAAGCTTGTTCTTGTTTAATGATTTTATTATATACCAACTTCTGATGGATTTCCATTCAAAAATCAGTACTATTTATTCAAAAAATGTATCTTTTTGGCTGATTGTTCTAAAAATACACCACACACAAGAAATAATCTTCCAAAAACTACATAAAATCATTAAACATTTTCCTGATTCACATTCAATGCTTCACCGGATCCGCTACGCCTTCAGATCCATGTGATGCTCTCCGATCAATGCTGCAGTCATTGATTTTTATATACCACTTATGTTATTTCATATTACTTAATTAAAGTATAGTCCCTAATTTCAAATATGTCAACTACCAAAATAAATGTAAACGTTTCCGAAATTTATTTTCGTACCTTTCAATGATTTAAGATGAACACAGATGTGCAATATTTACATATCCTACTTATACTTACCGTTAAGCCAAGCCCCCTCCTCCGTTCTTGGACTTATAAGTAAAATAAACGAAACGCACATATAGCTGCGATACATCTTATTCAATAAACACTCACCACCCTTATGCCCGCAACAAACAAAGACTGTTTACAATTGTGATGTATGCGAATATTTTTATATAGTGCTCATTCAAATTACGAAACTATATAAAATTTTCTGTAATCGTTCGCAGCATATAAATACGTGCCTCGTTAACACCTCCTGCTCATCAGGATGCATCATCTGCAGCAACAGACACTGTACAGAGTTATCATCTCCCGTTCAGTGCCTGCTAAGCTCTTTCAGTATCAAATAAAAAAGACCCGCGAATGCGAGTCTTTAATGATGCAGGTAAGAAGACTTGAACTTCCACGAGGTTGCCCCCACTAGCACCTGAAGCTAGCGCGTCTGCCTATTCCGCCATACCTGCATATTCTGTTTTGTTTTTGAGGTTTTTTTGTTTTGTCCCTCACAACAGTATCTATTATATCACAACGAGCAGAGAAAGTCAACCCCTTTTGAAAATTTTTATCTTAAACATTTCATGAATTATTTTTATCAGTATCATCTTAGCCGTATACGTATTTTTAGGCTTCAAAGTCACCGATGATCTTATAATAAAAGGAGCGCAAACCAATTTGCGCTCCAACATTATCGCTCTTCTTTTTAAGCAGCCATGCTTTTAATTACCGATCTCATTTTTAAGGATCTCAATGTAATTCTTGCAGCCGTTCTTGCTTTCAAGGGCACTGCGGTTCACAGTCATGCCCACACACTTACCATCTATATACGCCCAGTAGCTCTCATCATCTATAGGTACAAGAGCAAGTTCGCGCTTTGTGCCGTCTGTAAGTGTATAGCTGAATGTGCAGGTCGGCTTACCCATTTTCTCGGGTACATCATCACGGTAATCAGCGTGCTCCATTTCAGATACCGATGCAAACAGATATTCAAAATTCGCAGCCGCATCATCATTACCCAACGCTGTTACTTCAGTATCATCAAAGATGTACTTCTGTGCCTCGTGATCCATGCTCAGCTTGTGCTTTTCACCCTCGACATCTATCTCCAGCGAAGATACAGACATAAACTGTTCCCTCATCGCCTGCTTGGCTGTCAGATCATACCACTTGCCTGAAAGGAAAGCTGCATTATTTATAGATATGGAGCAGACAGCACAGCTGTCAGCATCATAGCACCAGACCTCTTCAGCGTCCTCGCTGAATTCGGGGAATTCAAGTATATATGTCTTTTCATCAGTCACCGCAGTGAAGGTGTATGCAGGCTTATCCAGCCCATACTTTGCCAGCTCGTTCTCATCCTTGGTAAAGCCTTCAAACTTACCTGCCTGAACACGCACCAGATTAGTAAGTACGGTATTCACAGTTATGGCATCAATGCTGACATCCGTTTCAGGCGCATTCATCGTCCAGATCGCATCTCCGTCAAAATTACGCTGCAGATCATAGCTTGTTTCTCCGTTATGGACGAGTGAGAACTGTATTATATCATTGTCATCACATTTAAAGATGTAAGGATCACGCAGCTTTGAGATATCACACTGCAGTTCCTTGCCCGTGTCATTATTAATACAGTATACCGTATCATCACCGGGTATCATCACATAGCAGAATTCTTCGGTCGCCGAACTGTTTCCCACAAGAAGAGTATAATCCTTGTCGTCTGTGTGACACACGATAGTCACAGGTGAATCCAGACCATACCTGCTCATATCCCCTTCTTTAAAATCGGCTTTATGGTCAGCTTTCAGCCTGCTCATAGAAGCAGCAATAACATTGAGGTAATAGCTGTAAGGGGTAAAGCTGTACTGATAATCAGTTTCTTCAATGTTCCAGTTTCCCGATTTATCAAGGGTCAAATTAAAATGACCTTCGGAGTTGGTTATATCTATGCCCTTGACGGTGTTGGAATCAAATGAAAACAGATTGAGAGCATCTTTTTCTTCCTTAACTGCCGCTTCCTCATTATCCTTTTTATGATCCACGTAGTAATATGCACCTGCGACACCTCCCAGGAGAATGACCAGAGCAGCACCGGTGGCGATCATTGATCTGCGATTCATTCTGAATACCTCCGTCTGAGATATACTGCGCCGCCGATAAGACCGACAACGACAGGTACAGCGATGAAGATGACATTTGTACCGATCGCCTTGGATCTGTTTTCTATTACCATTTCATCGACCGTCTGCTCCTTGTTTCCAATGCCGAAGTCAAGTGCCAGTTCGGAATCATACATCCAGGAGAATACAGATAACTGAAGGTTTACAAGAACTGTCGAATAAGCCTGATCGATATTATCATCATCCATAAAATCGGCAGTACCGATAACCATGACCTTTGAATCTGCACGAGCCTTATCAGTTGAATACATCGCAAGATCCAGAACACTGTTTGCCAGAGTTTCACGAGGTTTAGCGCCTCCGTAAGGTCTGCCGATAGCAGTAGAAGAACCGTCGCCTATCTTGTCTGTCGTCTGGAGAAGTGAACCGTTAAATACGTGATCACTGTTTGTACCCTGATTATAGATCGATACAAAACTTCTTGAATTTATCATAGTAGGGATCGCACCACCCTTATCTACTATGTCCCTGAGCTCACTTGTAATATCGATATCGGTGGTTTCATCTGCAACTACCAAGCTGCACATGAAAATCGTGTGATCATTCGGAACATACAGACTGGGGTCGGTCTCTTCAACAACGTCATAGTCCATGCCGATGTTGTATTCCTTCAAAAGTTTCTCAATGTTGACATAATCAAGTTCAGCATCGTTTGGCGACATCCAGAAGCAGATGTTTCCGCCTCTGTCAAGATAATCGTTCAGAGTTTTCAGCTCATTGTCCGAAATATCGTTCTTGGGAGCTGCCAAAATAACTATAGCGGCATCCTCGGGAACGGAATCCTTGCTGATCAGATCAAGATTTTCGGCAATATAGTTATGTGCCGCAAGATTAGTTTTCAGCTTGGTGTAATCGGTATCGACAGACTTTTCACCGTGACCGGTCAGGAAATAGATCTTTGTCTCTCTGCCTGTAACAACAGCATCTATCGCACCTGTGATTATGTTCTCACCTGTAAAGTAAAAAGAGCTTCTTGATTGCTTGCCATCGCTGCTTGGAGTGTTGATAGTATTGAACATCGTATATCTTGGGATACGCTTGCTTCTGCCCTCACACTCAACAACTATATCACCCGAAGATAGTTCAAAACCGAGTTTCTTGAGTTCCTTGGTCTTTTCAGGTTCGCTGTCAGGCTCGAAAGCTTCAAAATTGATGCAGTCGTAGCTGGAATACTCTTTCATAGCGTTGTAAAGCGGCATTAACTCTCTTACAGTTGAAAGTTCATCCATATCCTGCAGGAAGTAGAAATTGACTTTCTTGTCAACTGAATCAAGATAATCCGTGGTGGTATCAGTGAGCTTGTAAATGCCTGTGGGTGTCAGATCCCATGTGATATCCAGACGCGATACCATCAGATTTATCATTACGACTATCGCCAGCGAGATCGCTGCGAAAATAAGCGCAACGGCGGTAAAGCCGAAAGACTTTTTCCGTTTATTGGTTTCTTTCTGTGCCATGTATCATTCCCTCCAATCAGTTATGGCTGCGGCGGCGATTTTCTATGTGAAGTATTATCCAGAAAAGCACCATAACAGTAAGGCTCAGGAAGAATATAAGATCTTCCAGACGGAACAGACCCTGTGCGAAGAACAGAAAACGTCGCTGCATAGAGAACCATGTAATAACAGAATTCATTTTGGGATTGCTCTCTATCCACTTAGTTGCCGCCAGCTGATCGAGAGCCAGGAAACCTTCCATAACTATCTCACCGATAATCGCTGCGATGATCGCATTACTCTGCATAGAGCTGAGCAGCATACCAATGGCAATGCATACAAGTCCCCACAGGAAGAAGCTGGCATAGCTGCATATCAGTGAAGACCATATTACCGTTCCGTGGAACGATACATAGATCGGGAAGAAAAGGGAAAGCACCAGCATGAATGCAAATACAGTCACGATAGAAAAAAACTTCGCCAGCACGATCTGTGTTATAGTCAGCGGGCTGGTAAGCAGCTGCACTTCCGTACCTCCGCGGCGCTCATCAGCAAATGAACGCATGGTCAGAAGCGGTATGATAAACATAAAATAGAAGAAATAGTTATAGAACATATCAGGGAAGGAGAACTGGTACACACTGGTCTTCATATTTGCTATACCGATAACGAAAAAGATACCGAAGATCAGCATGAACAGCGCCGACAGCACATACGCGAACGGTGAGTAAAAGAAAGACTGGATCTCCTTTTTATATAAAGAAAACATTTTGCACACCCCTTTTACTTATTATCAGACTTGGAACGTTTGCTCTTTTTGCGTGTGAGGTCAAGGAACACCTTCTCGAGATCGGGTTTGTCTATAGACATCTCAACTACGTTTATACCGTTTTCGATCAGAGCAGACATGATAGACTGTCGCGCCTTCTCATCCTCAAGTATGATCTTGAAAACAGAGGTATTATTATCGATCTCTATAACATCCTGTACCTCTCTTATACCGCTGATGCCGTCAAGAACAAAAGCAGCTGCAAGCTGTTCGCCTTCGATAGTCAGATTGAGGACCGGCGAGCCCGTAGCCCTGCGTTCAAGGTTCTCAATGGTATCCACAGCACATAGTTCACCCTTATTGATGATAACTACACGGTTGCAGACAGCGCTGATCTCACCGAGGATATGTGATGACAGAATAACGGAGTGATCCTTGCCGAGATCACGAATGATATTTCTGAACTCAGCTACCTGTGTCGGGTCAAGACCTACAGTAGGCTCATCAAGTATGAGCAGTTTAGGATCACCGATCATCGCCTGAGCAAGACCCGCACGCTGTTTATAACCTTTTGAAAGGTTAGCTATCAGACGACGGCGCATATCAGTAAGCTCCAGGCGCTTCATTACCTTCTCGACTTCCTTTTTGACGTTACCTCCGCGTATTCCCTTGATACCTGCACAGTAGCGCAGATACTCCTCAAGACGCATATCGGGATACAGCGGGGGTATCTCGGGAAGATAGCCGATGCACTTTTTGGCAGCTCTCGCATCCTCCTTTATATCATGTCCGCAGACGGTCACTGTGCCCTCTGAGGATGGCAGATAGCCGGCGATGATATTCATTGTAGTGGATTTGCCCGCACCGTTTGGTCCGAGAAATCCAAGGATCTCATTATCCCTGATCTCAAAGCTCAGATCATTTATAGCAGTGACGTGACCGTAGTGCTTTGTCAGGTTCTTAACTTCAACCATTGAAAGGCTCCTTTCATCTCATAATAATTGTAGATCAATATGTCCGGATCAGTAATGTCCGCTGTACACCTTTCAACACGGACACACGTTATTTTGTATTATCCTATATAAAAGTGAACTAGGAATGTATAAAATATGCACATTTCAATAATACTTAGTAAGAATAAATAAACCGGAGCCGTAAGGGCAAAAAAAAGTATGAAGAGTGCAGTTTCTCTGAACGTTTTGTCAATTGTTTTTTATAATTAGAAAAGTAAGGGTTCTGAAACTTGTTATTAACTTTATTTTCATATTCATTGAAAATTGTTAGATATAGTAGCTAATTAATAAACAGCATAGGTAGGCAAAGCGCTGAAATTTGTTCTATAAACGATTAAGTACCCGAAAATGCTTGAAAAATCAAGATAATAGATAAAATAGACAAATAACGTTTATTTTAGGTAGGCAAACCGCTGAAAATATAGTCTTCAAACGATTAAGTGATTCAAAAAGCTTGAAAAATAAAAAAAATAGTGTATAATAATTTGTGTAAACAGTGATATATTTGTGTGGCTTTTGTGCACTCATAAAATACACAGGTGTATTCGTCTTTTATAAGGAAGCAGAAAGCCTTACGGATGCCGATATCTCTGTTACGTTGAAAGCGCAGGCAACGCCTGCAACAACAAATGGCAGTTTACTGCCGTGTCTACTTTAACGAGAGGGGAATATTTAATGCTTTCCAAGAAAATCAAAGCTGGAGTTGCTAGTATCCTCACAGTAGCTATGACAACAAATGTTATCGCAGCAACTGTAGTTCCTGCAGCAGCAGCAAGCCAGAGGACCAAAGCAAACAAGTATGGCGATTCGACATACGCACAGCGCTTCATGTCCATGTATGATGATGTCATCACAAACGGACAGGCAAATGGTTATCTGTCTAAGAACAATGATGGTGGTTCCGGTTCTTTCGGTGTACCTTATCACTCAAGAGAGGAACTGATCATCGAGGCTCCTGACTACGGTCACGAGACTACTTCCGAGGCTATGTCCTACCTGGTATGGGTAGCAGCAATGCACGACAACATCGTTAAGAATTCCGGCGAGAAGTTCTCCGGCGCTTCTGCTAACGATCTGCAGAAGGCATGGAAGACAATGGAAGTTATGATCCCTGATGTACAGGATAACTTCTGGCAGTCCTCCAGCGTAAGCGCTCAGTACTGCGGTGAGTATGATACTCCCGATCAGTGCCCCAACGCTTGGGCAGGTGAGGCTAGCAAGACTGCTGAGAACCCCATCTTCAACAAGTTCACAAGCGTATATAGCGGTAAGAACAACCAGGGCGGTCTGTATCTGATGCACTGGCTGGCTGACGTTGACAACTGGTATGGCTTCGGTGAGGGCAGTGAGTTCACCTTCATCAACACCTTCCAGCGTGGTGAGCAGGAGTCCTGCTGGGAAACAGTTCCTTTCCCCTGCGTTGAGGAGAAGAAGTATGGTAACAGCCAGCAGGGTCTGAAGGGTATCTTCAACCGTGACTCTACTGTTACAAATCAGTGGGCTTACACCAACGCACCTGACGCTGAAGATCGTGCAATCCAGGGTGTATATGATGCGATCCAGTGGAAAGTTTCCAACAGCACTATAAACGCTAAGGCAGCTGAGATGGGTGACGAACTCCGTAACAATATGTACGATAAGTACTATCAGGAGATCTCTACCAACACTACTTGGTCCAACGGTAATGCAGGTGACAACTCCAAGCACTACCTGATGAACTGGTATACTTCTTGGGGCGGAGCTCTCAAGGGTTCAGGTCAGAACTGGTGCTGGCAGATCGGCTGCTCACACGCTCATGAGTTCTATCAGAACCCGCTGGCAGCTTATGCTCTGCTGACAGATCTGTCCTCCGGCATGAAGGCTGACGGTGCTAAGGCAGATTACAAGAAGTCTCTGGAAAGACAGCTTGAATTCTATCTGTGGCTGCAGTCCTCTAACGGTCCTATCGCTGGTGGTGCTACCAACTCTTATAAGGGTCGTTACGAGACATATCCTTCCGGCGTTCCTACCTTCTATGGTATGATGTACGTTGAGCATCCTGTATATGCTGACCCCGGTTCCAACCACTGGACTGGTAACCAGGTATGGGCAGTACAGAGACTTGCTGAGCTGTATTACTGGGTTAAGAAGAATGGCGATAACACCGGCGTTAGACCCGGCGGAATGTCCATGGAAGCTGCTCTGGAGCAGATCCTTGACAAGTGGTGCGCATGGTTCGTTAACAACACCATCCTCACTTCTGACGGCGACTTCTATATGCCTTCCACCCTCGATTGGAACGGTAAGCCTGACAGCTGGAACGGCAAGGCTACTTCCAACAGCGGCCTGAGCTGCAAGATCACCGGCTATGGCAATTCTGACCTCGGCTGCATCTCTTCTCTGGCTAACACACTGACATACTACGCTAAGGCAAAGGGCGTTAAGGCTACCGACATCAAAGGTCTGACTGCTGCTTCTGTTGGTGGTTCATTCAACTTCAATATCGAAGGCGCTTCCAATGCTAAGGCTGGTTCTAAGACTTACAGTGCTAACGATTCTGCTCTGCCTAAGGCTTCACTGTTCCTGGCTAAGGAGCTTATCGATCGTTCTTGGACTCTGGGCCGTGACAACTACGGTATGTCCAGAACCGAGCACAATGGTTCTTTGGCTCGTTTCTTCAGCCAGACCGTATATATCCCTGAGAGCTACAACGGCACAATGCCTAACGGCGATGCTCTGAAGAATGGTGCTACATTCGAGTCCATCCGTACTATGTACACCGGCAAGTGCGCAGGTACTCAGACTTCTAATGAAACTGTAGCTCTTGTTGAGAAGCTCAGAGCTGCTTATAAGAAGGACGTTGCTAACGGTGCTAAGTGGACAAGCAAGTACTCCGCTTCTGACGCTGAAGGTCAGGCAGAGCTTGCTAAGTTCAAGAACGTTGGTAATGTTGACCTCAACTACCACAGATTCTGGCACGCAGGTGATGATCTGATGGCTATGGGTGTAATGGCTACTCTGTATCCTGATATGGGCAATCCTATTCCTTATCCTACAAACGTTAAGGCTAACTACAGCACTCAGTATCACCAGATCCAGTTCGTATGGGACAAGGTAGAGGGCGCTGACAAGTACGGCATCGCTGTATACCTGGCTGGTAAGTGGAGAGTTCAGACAACTAACATCACTACCAACAGCTATGTAACTCCTAAGAACCTGACTCCCGGCATGACCTACAAGGTTGCTGTTGCTGCAAGAGTTAATGGTCAGTGGAATACAACTGATCCTATCAAGAATGCTATAACTGTTACAGTTAAGTAATTCGTAAGATCAAGTAGTAATACATAAGCTTACAACAAAGGGTGTTTCTCTTAAATGAGAAACACCCTTTTTATTATGTTATATTCAACACGATGTATTCTTTACAAAGCATTTAAAAACCGGCATTCCGAATATCACGGAATGCCGGTCACTGTTTATTCTGTATATACGGAAGCAGCGCTTATCATCACTCGTTTTCAGTTCCTGCAGTTATGACCTTCATAAAGCCCCTCTTCTTGCTGAGAGCTGATATAATTACCACACCCAGCATACTCACGCAAATAAATTCTCCAACAGATACCGTTAAAACACTTTGCCAGAAAGGAAGTCTGTTTATAAAGTGCAGCTCTGCTCCGACTACAAATCCGTTTATCACTACCGGAAAAAGTGATACAACAAACAGGTTCAGCTTATCCCTGAAAAAATATATAAGCAGCGCCGCTGCCAGTGTAGCCGCAGTACCAAATCCAACATCCGAAAATCCCAGCGGACTATTCAGATTAGTGATGAAACAGCCGATCGTAAGGGAGAAAATATAATCCTTATTGAAAAAGCACAAAAGCATCAGCATCTCCGAAAATCTAAGCTGTATCTGGTCGAATGCCAACGGAGCGCACACAACGTTCAGCAATGCGTAAATCGCTGCCATAACACCGATGTTCATTATCCTTCTGGAATTTAAAAGCTCCACCGTCAGCCCCCCGTTTCAGAAACTTTTACTTAAAAAAGCCGCCTGCTGCATCCAAGCAGCAGGCTGACCGATGATATACTTGAAATTAAGCCTTGCCAACAGAACCGAACAGTTCCATCTTCTCCTTGACCTTAGCCTTGATAGCCTCAAAGCCGGGAGCCAGCAGCTTTCTGGGATCGAAGCCCTTGCCCTGCTTGTCCTTGCCAGCCTCAATGTAGCCTCTTGTAGCGTCAGCAAATACCAGCTGGCACTCAGTGTTAACATTGATCTTAGCAACGCCGAGAGAGATAGCCTTGGTGATCATATCATCAGGGATACCTGTACCGCCGTGGAGTACCAGAGGCATATCGCCAACAGTCTTGTTGATAGCCTCGAGAGTCTCAAAGCTCAGACCCTCCCAGTTGTCAGGATATACACCGTGGATGTTACCGATACCTGCAGCCAGGAAGTCAACACCCAGATCAGCGATCTGCTTGCACTCTGCGGGATCTGCGCACTCGCCCTTGCCGATAACGCCGTCCTCTTCACCGCCGATAGCGCCTACCTCAGCCTCGATTGAAAGGCCAAGACCGTGAGCAACGTTTACAAGCTCAGTAGTCTTAGCAACGTTCTCGTCGATAGGGAAATGAGAACCGTCGAACATTATAGAAGTGAAGCCTGCCTTGATGCACTTGTAGCAGCCCTCATAAGAACCGTGATCGAGGTGGAGAGCAACGGGAACAGTGATACCCAGAGACTTATCCATAGCAGCTACCATAGCAGCTACTGTCTCGAAACCGCACATATACTTACCTGCGCCTTCGGATACACCGAGGATAACAGGCGAATTCAGCTCCTGAGCAGTCAGCAGGATAGCCTTTGTCCACTCAAGGTTATTGATGTTGAACTGACCTACTGCGTACTTACCTGCGCGAGCCTTATCAAGCATTTCTTTAGCATTAACTAACATTATAAACTACCTCCAAAAAAATTATTTATGGATTTTTTGCCATATCTATTATACATCATATCAACATGGATTTCAAGTGTATTTCCCTGATTTAACATTCTGTCTACATTTTCTTAACACGGTTAGTCATAACTGACTATCATACCGTTCTGATATCACAGAGCGTTCCAGTATACAAAGAATATCAGCACACAGCCCCAGGCATTTCCTGTTTCTTTTCTGACTATCAGCATACCGTAAATCAGTATCAGCGTGCACACCATTTCAAGAAAAGCATCAGATGTAACACCTACCACACCGTGGACCAATATGCACATTACAGCACAGACAAATGCACCAACATCCCAGAATCTGTATTTAGATGGTGAAAGCTCGCTTATCTTGTCGCGTATCACCACATAGTTAAAGCCTTCAAAAAATCCCCAGAACAGTGCTGTTATCAACAATCCACTCACTTTGACAGGCAGGCTTTCTTCCAAAAGCTGCGGTGTCATGGACATATCGTAAAACGGGAACCATGGATGAACGTGCCCTCTTGCCAGCTGATAGATGAAGTCGGGCACACAGCAAGCCAGACTCAACAGCAGTGCAGGCAGGAGATTTTTGGTGTTCAGCCCGAATTTTGTGAACTTCTCACGCCTTATGATACAGACTATCGTTATGCCAAGCCCCGCTATTGCAAACTGACCGCAAAGCGCTGTAACACACAGCCTTTTCATCAGCGGTATGCTGGGGTCATATGAATATGCATTTATCTTGCCTGCAAAAAGCAAGACCACAAAACTCACCAATCCGATAATGATGAGATCTGCGATCAGCTGTCTTTTTCTAGCCCTGTCGGGCTTTTTTATCGTTGTCTCCATTTTTTATCATGGTTATCCCTTTAACACACCACAGATAATTTACAATGCTGTCCAAATAAACAGACCTCAAAACTCAGAAAATATAGTATAATAGTGACAGAAACCGAAGGGAGCTGTCGCTATGTCAAAAAGATTTCCGAAACCTGAGATCACACTTGATGGGATATACTCAAAGTTCGCAGATGAAAGCTTTTGCAAGGATTTTCTGCTTGATATCCGCTTTGAAAAGGGTTTTGCCTGCCCGTTTTGCGGTGGCTCTGAGTACCGCAGGATAAGGTCACGCCATCTGCTGCGATGCAAGTTCTGTAAAGCAGATATATCCGCCACAAACGGAACTTTTATGCACAGAACACATATTCCGCTCAGACTGTGGATAGTCACCGCATTCCTCATTATGAGCAACAAATGCAGCGTTTCTGCTGTTACGCTGATGAGGTCTTTGGGGGTGACCTACAAGACTGCATGGTACATCCTTCATCGCATCAGAAAAGCTATGAAATGCCGTGAAGAACGCTATTTGCTTGACGGGATCGTTGAACTTGATGACACGTATCTCGGTGCTCCGACTCACGGTAAAAAGCGTGGCAGAGGAACTGAAAAAGTCAAGATGATAGTAGCTTTGTCAAAGAACGCAGCAGGAAATCCCGAGTACGTTAAAATGAGCGATGTGCCGAATTTAAAGGGTATAACTGTTGGTAGATTTGCCAGGGATAATATCCGCGCAGGCTCGAAGATCGAGAGTGATAATGCTCGAAGTTACAAGAAACCGTTGGCACAGAAATACTTCCATGTTTTTGAAACATATGATCCGACAAGCGGTCAGCTGAACTGGATGCATAAAGTTATATCAAACTTCAAAGCAATGATCATGGGAACTTACCACGGAAACGAAAAGATCCACACAGCGTTATATGCTGCCGAATACTGCTACAAATTCAACCGTCGTAAGCTGGGAAACAGTGCGTATTTAAGGCTTTTGGCTGCTTTGGTGCAGTGATCTTACTTGTGGTGTGTTAAAGGGATAACCATATTTTTTATTATCCTTCCTTTTCTTCAATACAAAATCTGCACCCGTACATTGAGAGCAGTATACCATGATGTTTTTCGCAGGCAGGGTATTCCTTGATGATATTCTCTTTATTAAGCTTGCCGAACCATGACAGCCATTCGGTGCGTTCTTCCTCATTTACAAGGTCTGCCGTCATCTTTTCAACAAGTTTCCCGAAGCTTTCCAGCCACGGTATAACAAGCTCTTCATCAAGCGTATACCTGAGCCTGTCCCACCAAAGCTTTCAAAACCGTCCTTAGTCCAGGGCATTTCAACGATATCAAAACCAACATTGCCCATACCGCATATATCTGTATGCTGAACTCCCAGCCAGACTATCAGCTGCTTTTCACGCTCGGTCTCAGCCAGAGCAGAACCTGCTGCCACCAATGCGTGTATCATTTCATCAGACGCAGCATTGCTTAAACGGAAATATTCTTTATCCCCCAATTCACGGGTCAATCCGAATGTATTGCTCATATCATACTCATCTCCGTTCAAACCCCTGCTCATAATTATGAATTGAGAATTATAAATTCTGATATTACACCAATTAATTTGGTGTAATATCAGAACTAGAAATAATCGGCGGTTATCCTCCCCCCGCCGAAGGCGGGGGGAGGATAACATCGACACGATGATTCATTGTTATATAGCACTTTGTAATGGTGTGCTAAAGGGATAACCATGTTATAAATTATGAATTGAGATCACACCTCATACATCTTGATGACCTTTCGTGCCACCTCAAGCTTTGTGCAGCGCATATCCATAGCCTCTTTCTCGATATACCTGTGCGCCTGCTGCTCAGTAAAGCCGAGGTACTGCATCAGCGCCAGCTTTGCGCGGTTTACGGAGCGTATCTCCTCCAGCTTCTTCTGCAATTTGATATTCTCCGAACGTATACCAAGCATACGCTTTCTTGCCGCCGCAGTGAATCGCATCGCACGGTAGAAGATCTCACGGTTGAGGGGCTTGGATATTACCATCGCACCGAAATCCTCTACCCTGTCAGCCACATCATCGGATATATCGCCCTTTACCAGAAGTACACACATGGCATCAGATGATGAGTAAACGAACTCCGCCAGATCTATCCCGTTCTCGTCGGGCAGCGGACAGCTTACCACCATCATATCAAAATCCTGCTCCGACACAGCACGCCGAGCCTCACGTCCCGTTGAAGCACTTGAGAATCTTACCCCGGGAAAAATCTCTTTCAACTGACCCACAAGCGCTGATACGTGCTTGTCAGACCCTGCAGCTATCAGTATCCTGTCCAAAATTCTTCCCCCTTTCTACGATCATACGGGCTCCTTCTCAGGATAATGCTTATCGATCAGCGCCCGCACTGCCGCCGATGTAACACTTTCCTCTGTGTCACGAAACGGCGAACATATCCTTATCTTCTTATCCTCCGAGATAACGTGTATACGATGTCGCCCCTCCGTTACCCTGACGTACCAGTAAAACACTTTGTCACCATATACAAGTTTTCGCTTTCCCTTTTTCGATACCATTACAGTGTATAGAAATATCTCACGGTCTCAAACATTTCCTTGTCCTCGCAGGCTGCATACTCCTTTGCCTCCTGTTCTTTTTCATTAAGGACATGGGCAATAAGGTTCTCAGGCAACCTCTCTGCCAGGAATTCACTGTTTCTGGCTGCTTCAATTGCTTCATCCAGTGTTGCGGGAAGTTTTTCAGTAAGCTCCTCGATATTATCCGGTGAAAGATCGGTAGCCGAACAGAGTTCCTCACCATTCAGCGCACCCTCCAGTGCCGCATATATCACCAGACCCAGTGCAAAATACGGATTGCAGGTATTATCAGGCGAACGAAGTATCATAGCATTCTCATCGGTATTTATCATCGGCACCCTTATAAGCTGTGCAAAGTTCTCATGGGACCAGGTGATATACTTGGGTGCTCTTGAAGTACCGAGCCTGCTGTAAGAGCTTGCAGTGGAGTCAAGGAACAAAGTTATCTCCCTTACTCTTTTGAGTATACCCGCGATCATGGACTTTGCTTCATTTCCCAGGTCATCCAGTCTTGGCTTGAAGATATTTTCAAGTCCCTTCATGCAAAGAAGCATTATATGCAGACCGGAGCCGGGTCTGTCGCAAAGCGGCTTCGGCATGAATGTCGCATATAGGCCATTCCTGTCCGCAACAGATTTTACAACGTTCTTGAACGTAACAAGATTGTCAGCCGCATTCAGTGCGTTTGAATACTGGAAATCTATCTCGTTCTGTCCCGGGCCGCTCTCATGGCGCGAACTTTCGGGATATATGTCCATCTGTTCTAGTGTCAGGCATATATCACGCCTTAGGTTCTCGCCCTTGTCAGCAGGTGCTATATCGCAGTAGCCTGCATAATCGTGGGGTATCTTGGTTATATGTCCGTTGTCGTTCTTCTCAAATACGTAGAATTCGCAGGAAGTACCTATCTGGAAATTATATCCCTTGCTTCTTGCATATTCCACCGCATTTTTCAGGAACGTTCTGCCGTCGCCTTCAAAGACCGTACCGTCTGCATATTTTATAGTACAGAAAAATCTTACTACCCTGCCCTGCTGAGGTCTCCACGGCAGCAGAGCAAGCGTATCCGGATCAGGGAACAGCAGCAGATCGGTATTTGAAAAATTCATAAATCCGCTGAGCTTTGAAGCATCAAACAGCAGACCCTTATTGAATATCTTAGGCAGTTCCGATGCAGGAACAGAAATACTCTTCAAAGCGCCAAAAATATCACAGAACATCAACTTTATAAATTTTACGTCATTTTCTTCTACAAACTGAAGTACTTCCTTTTCGGTATATCTCATTTTATGACCTCCTTATATATAAGCCTTCAGATATATCCATATCGCTGCTGTCACGAACGGCACTGCACAGAACACTATCTCTGTCGGTGTCCTAAAACGGTTGTCAGCAGCTATCTTGTTTTTTATCATCAAAGCCGCGAGCACTATATCAAGCACGATCAGCACTCCCGAGGCTATAAGCAGCAGATCGGTACGCAGCCACGTCATATCAAGAAAATACTCATCACTGTGAGCGAACTTGTCACGAAGATACTCTCTCTCATCATCGCTGAACTTTCTCACTCTGCCCTCGATCTTCCTGCCGCCTGCGAACTCATCATTCTTGCCCGCACGCACGTATATCCACGCTCCGTCATCGGTGCATACCCTGTAATAATACTCACTTCCCGTAGGTATGAACCTGCAGAAGCTGTTTCTTATGCCTATATCCTCCGCACTGTCATGTTCAGATACTTCCCCTTCCGCATGACCGAAATAGGGTGCATTTTCCATATCACCGACAGTAACATCGGGTCTTATCACTATCCCCGATAGTCCACCCAGGATACACATTATCGCCAGCAGTGCAGCAGCTGCCAACCATATCCTCGGATGTTTTTCTATCTTCTCGATAAGTGTGCCATTTTCTACCATATATTCCTCCTGATGTATGCAGCTCTCACTGCAGCATTCAAATAGATTATACCACACTTTCCTTTTCAATTCAAGTGCCGGATATCAGCAAAAAAGCACAGGCTGTCCGCCGCTGTAGCGCCATTGCCTGTGCTTGTTTATTTATTTAGTAGTTCTGCTCGCAGACATATGAGCCTGTGGACATATTGTAAGCAACACTGTAACCGTGTGCACCGTTGTCAGTAAAGAAGTAGTAGTAAGCATAGCCATCTAACTCTGTTCTGAACTGGCTGCCTGTGATATCGCCGTTGATCTCACCTGCAACTGCTGCACGTACTGTGTTTTCAAGATCCGATATATCTACCTCAGCCTGGCTGCTGTCAGAAGCCTGTGACGAACTGCTGTCACCGTCAGCAGCTGACGAAGAAGAATCATTACCGGGTTCAGCAAAATTAACAGCACTGCTGTCAGTATCGCTCTGTGATGAAGTATCTGCCGCACTGCTCTCTGTCTGCTGTGCGCCCGATTCTGTTTCTGCCGCACTCTCAACAGGCTGTGAAGCCACATCATCGACAGGAGTTGTGACCTCAGGCTCGGTGTTTTCATCATCCTCTGCCACATCGGTCTGCGGCTGCTTCTCTGCCGCACTGGTAGCCGCAGGTCTTGCTCCGCCGTTCTGGGCATTATTGTCGCTGCTGCCCTTTTTTCCGAAGAGCCTCATGCCTACGAATATAGCAGCTATCACGATTATCAGTATACCAATGGTGATGACCGCAGTTATTACGAACAGACGCTTTCTCGCAGCATCTTCCTCGCTGTCATCGCCATAGTTGTCATCATTGTAACGATCGCCGTAGTTGTCATCGTCGTAGCTGTCATCACCATAATCGTCGAAATCGTCAGGAAATACATCCTCAGCGTCCGAATCAGCGATCACTGCTTTTCCATTCTTCCCGCTGCCGCCATCATTTCTGGCATTTTCAGGAAGCACGAAACGCTTAGTCATATCATCGTCAGGCTTTTTGAACACCTTTGTTTCATCGTCCACTCCGCCCTCGGAAGTCATTTTGCCGTCCTCATCGATAAGCAGATTGTGGCAGAACTTACAAAGCACCGCCTCGCCCGAAAGCTCCTTACCGCAGTACGGACAAGTTTTAGTTTTCATTTATATACCATTCCCCTCAGTATTTGATTCCTTACATACGCTCCCCATTTCGGGGCATATAAATATGATAACATAAACGGCGGCAAAAATCAACCGTTTTTAACAAAAAAATCGGAATTTTTTCACACTATGTCATGTTGAACAAAATACCCGGATTTTCGCAGGGGATTTCGCAAAAGGATTCATAAATATCCTTTAGCTTTTTCTTCTTCTGACCTGTATTCCGCCAAGGTTCGAGCCTATGGACTCGATAGTTCTGTTATCCCTTTTATCGGACTGCTTTTTCTTCTTTCCGCCGCCCTGTCTGCGCTCTGGCTTGGGTGCTGCGGGCTTGGAGGGGTCTTTCATGGTAAGGGATACTCTTCCGCGCTGCATATCAACGTCAAGTACCCATACCTTTACTACATCACCGACCTTGACCACTTCAAGCGGATGCTTGATGAACTTGTCGCACAGCTGGGATATATGCACCAGACCGTCCTCATGCACACCGATATCCACGAATGCACCGAAGTCGATAACGTTCCTTACTGTACCCATGAGCTCCATACCGGGAGTAAGGTCTTTCAGCTCCATAACGTCACCGCTTCTCATCAGCGGAGGAGGCAGCTCATCACGGGGGTCACGTCCGGGCTTTTCAAGTTCCTTTACGATATCCGTAAGGGTAGGCAGACCTGTATCCAGTTCCTTTGCAAGTGCTGCAAGGTCACGTCCCTTCATAGCTTCGGAAAGCTTTTCTGTGTTGCCCACATCGCTCTCAGCTATACCGCATTTTTCAAGCAGAGCCTTAGCAGCAGCGTAGCTTTCGGGGTGTATGCCTGTATTGTCAAATGGATTCTTAGCCTCGGGCACACGCAGGAAGCCTGCACACTGCTCATAAGCCTTAGCGCCCAGCTTCTTGACTTTCAGCAGCTGCTTTCTGTCAGTAAATGCGCCGTTCTCCTCACGGTAGAGTACGATATTCTTAGCCACAGCGGAATTTATACCTGCTATATACGAAAGCAGAGAGTAGGACGCTGTATTAACGTCAACACCAACGGAGTTAACGCAGTCCTCAACAACACCTTTCAGCGCATCGTCCATGCGTGCCTTGGGCATATCGTGCTGATACTGACCAACACCGACAGCCTTTGGGTCTATCTTAACAAGCTCTGCCAGAGGGTCCTGCAAACGTCTTGCTATGGATACCGCAGACCTCAGCGATACATCGTAATCGGGGAATTCCTCAGCTGCCAGCTTTGAAGCCGAGTATACAGAAGCGCCTGCCTCGGATACCACCATGTAGCTGACTTTGCTGTCTATACCGCGTATAAGCTCAGCTGTGAAATCCTCTGTTTCACGGGATGCTGTACCGTTACCGATAGCGATAGTTGTAACTCCGTACTTCTTTATCATATCGGTCAGAACTTTTCTCGCTTCTTCCTTGCGGCGCTCGCTCTGTGTCAGATAAACGATAGCCGTATCCAGCACCTTGCCTGTTTCATCAACAGTAGCCACCTTGCAGCCGTGTGCATATCCCGGGTCAAGACCCAGTGTAACAGTATTCTTCACAGGGGGTGCCATGAGCAGCTGACGCAGATTTGACGAGAACACCTTGATAGCGCCCTCCTGTGCATTTGCAGAAAGTTCAGCCCTTATCTCACGCTCAACGGAGGGCGCGATAAGTCTGCTGAAGCTGTCCTCACAGGCAGCAGCCACCAGTTTGCCGCAGGCGGAATCATTCTTCACGTACTGTCCGCGGCATATCTCTTCGCCCATACCCTCGGGTATATCTATGCTGACTTTCAGTGCGCCCTCTTTCTCGCCGCGGTCAAGGGCGAGAACACGGTGTCCTGCTGTCTTTGATACATTCTCGCTGTACTCGAAATAGTTCTGATATACAGCATCAGCATCCTCCGATGCTGCGGACGAGGTTATCTTTCCCGAATTGTTGTAAGCCTCACGCAAAGCCTTTCTCAGTTCCGCATTGTCTGAAACATCTTCCGCGATTATATCCATAGCGCCCTGTACAGCAGCCGCTGCATCAGCAACGCCCTTTTCTTCACTTACAAAAGCAGCAGCCTCGGCAGTGGGATCGGTAGAGTCAGCCTGAGCCAGTATGATCTCAGCCAGTGGTTCAAGACCCTTCTCTCTTGCGATAGATGCACGGGTCTTTCTCTTGGGCTTGTAGGGACGGTATATGTCCTCCACCTCAACAAGAGTTACTGCCTTTTCGATAGCAGCAGCTATCTCGTCGGTCATCTTCTCCTGCTCGGTTATAGCGTTTACAACTTCTTCCTTGCGCTTTTCCAGATTGCGCAGATAGGTCAGCCTGTCATAAAGTTCACGTATCACCTGATCGTCAAGCGAACCTGTTACCTCCTTACGGTAACGGGCAATAAAAGGTATAGTCTTGTCATCATCAAGCAGTGCAACGGTGTTGTCCACCTGTTCCTGTCTTAAATTAAATTCCTGTGCAAGGACCTTGTTTATATCCATAATTACATTCCTTTCTCCGCTTATATTTTCGCGGCATTTTATAATTATAGCATATTTTGTCCAAAAAGTAAAGTCGTAACAAAAAACGCCCTGCCTGCGCCTTTTGCTCGCTCTCAGGCTGAAATACTTGTCATAAGTATGTTATCAATTTATGACGGAAAGTTCGCAATAAATGGATAGCATTGAACGCTGTGTTTGAAATATAATAAAACTGAACACATTATAATACCGCAATTATTATCATGCTTCATGTCTGCCGATATGCATACCGAAGCACAGCGAAAAAAGGAGGTCTAATAGTATGGGATTTTCCAAATTGTGGCTCGATTACAGAAAGCTCGCGGATTCGCGCCGCAGGGTCATAATAAGCTGTGACCGCACTCTGTATGACTCTGCCGCTTTTGAAGAATTAAAGAACGCGATGACAACAATGGTGCCTGATGCTATAGTTATATGGAAGTCTGAAGTATTCGATGACGATTCATACCTGATACTGCTCACGCTCCACCCGGAGCTTTCCCACGAGGAATACGATATAGCGGCTTCTATGGATATAACAGAGATTTGCGGCGGCAGCGAAACAGGTCTTCTTTACGGAGTTTTCGCTTATCTCAGGCAAACAGCACTTGCAGGAGGCTTTTGCAGTTTCACTGCCCACGGCAAGCCATCTCAGCCGCTGCGTATGCTTAACCACTGGGACGAAGCCGACGGAGATATCGAGCGCGGCTATTCCGGCCAGTCATTCTTCTTCGTGAACGGTGATCTGGAAATAAATGAGCGCACCCTGATGTATGCAAGACTTATGGCTTCCATAGGTATAAACGGTGTGGTGATAAATAATGTTAACGTCCGCAGAAGGGCTAAACTCCTCCTGACGGATGAGTTTTCCGACCGTCTTGCCGACCTTGGTGAGCTTTTCGGGAAATACGGCATAAAGCTTTTTATATGCCCTGATTTTGCAGCACCAAAGACCATAGGCGGAATGGACACCGCTGACCCGCTCAACAAAGAAGTTGTAAACTGGTGGGAGTCCACCTGTGCACACCTTTTTGAAAAAGTCGGGAACCTCGGAGGTTTTCTCGTGAAAGCAGATTCAGAGGGCGAACCGGGACCTATGGCTTACGGAAGGACTCACGCAGACGGTGCTAATATGCTGGCAAGGGCTGTAAAGCCCTACGGCGGCATAGTTATATGGCGCTGCTTTGTTTATAACTGCACTCAGGACTGGCGCGACAAGAATACTGACAGAGCCTGCGCAAGCTACGAAAACTTCATCGGGCTTGACGGACAGTTTGATGACAATGTGTATCTTCAGGCAAAGAACGGTCCTGTGGATTTCCAGATACGAGAACCTGTTCATCCTCTCTTCGGTGCCATGAACAATACCAATCTTATAATAGAGTTCCAGCTGGCACAGGAGTATACAGGTCAGCAGAAACACGTTTGCTGGCTGATACCGATGTTCAGGGAGATAATGGAGCATCATACCCGCCACGACCTGCCTGATGACCGCGTGAGCAGGATAGTTTGCGGAGTAGCTGCGGTGGCAAACACAGGCGACAGCTACTGCTGGACAGGCAGTGAGCTTGCAGCTGCCAACCTCTACGGCTACGGCAGACTTCTCTTTGATGAAAAACTTTCATGCACCGAGATAGCCGAGGAATGGGCTGAACTGACCTTCGGTGATGATGATAAGGTAATATCAGCAGTAAAGGAGATATTACTGGATTCAAAACAGGCTTACGAGGACTATACCGTACCACTGGGCATCGGCTGGATGTGTCACCCTAATGACCACTACGGACCATCTCCCTGGGGATATGAATTTGACAGATGGGGTACATACAACCGCGCCGACAGAGATGCCGTCGGAGTGGACAGGAGCGCCAAAGGAACAGGCTACAGCCTCCAGTACGCACCTTCATGGGCTGAGATATACGGAGATACAGACAAATGCCCCGATGAACTGCTGCTGTTCTTCCACCGTGTTCCGTATACCCATATCCTTCACAGCGGAAAGACCGTGATACAGCATATATATGACACCCATTTTGAGGGATACGCAAAAGCTGAACATTTTGCTGAACTTTGGAAAAGTCTTGAAGGCAGGATAGATGACAGTATATACCAAAACGGCTGCGAACGTTTTGCCGAACAGCTGAGATGCGCAAGAGAATGGCGCGATATTATAAACTGTTTCTTCCACAGACTTTCAGGTATTGATGACGAACAGGGACGAGTAATATATTAGGAGATTTGATATGATCGAATTTAAGGCAGATAACATCTTTTCCGACGGAATGATCCTTCAAAGAGATGCTGAGAATTTTATTACAGGCAGCGGTGAGGGCGAAATGACCCTGACACTTGAACGCGATGACAGGATATGCGGACGTTCCCGCATAGCAGCCGACGGCAGATGGCGCATAGCTGTGCCCGCAGGCAAGGCAGACTGTATGCCATATACCATAAAGATACGCTGCGGCAACATGATGCAGGTCATAAGCGACGTGCTTTTCGGTGACGTATTCCATATAACAGGGCAATCGAACATGGAGCTGCCCCTGAACCGTACCTATGATCCCTTCAAGGGAGATGTACCCGTACCCGAAGAGGAGCTTATACGTGAATTCCGTGTACCCATTGAGCTTTGCTTTGAAGCAGGCAAGGAATCTACTACTTTTTCAGACGGCAGCTGGGTGCGTGCCTGCGATGACAAGGATCTTAATATAAGCGCAGCAGGCTATTACTTCGCTAAAAAGCTGTTCAAGGAAACAGGCGTACCCATAGGTCTTGTGAATACATCGGCAGGCGGTTCAGCTATCGAGGGACGTATCCCTGCTGAGGTATGCCGAGAATTCCATGAGCTTGATCCCGTGACAGATATGGTCACAGCCAAGGGATATATGGAAAATACTCTGGCTGAGGGTGAAAAGACAGAGCGCGAATGGAACGAATACGTTGAGAGCCGTGACAAGATCGGCAAGGATATAATCGCAGGCAGATATCCCGAATGCAGCAAATGTACAGTGCCTTTATGGGTAAACGATCTGCCCGATGTGAATGATTTCAGCGGACGTATCTGGTTCTGGAAAGAGTTCGACATCCCCGAAGGATCTGACCTCACGGATGCCATACTGATACTCGGTACTCTGGTGGATGCCGATATGACCTATGTTAACGGTGTCAATGTAGGCGAAACTACATATCTTTATCCCCCAAGGTATTACCGCATACCAAAAGGTTTACTTAAGACAGGTGTCAACCGTATAGCTGTGCGCCTTGATATAAACAGCGGAGCAGGCGGATTTACCGAAGGCAAACGCTTCTGTGTCAAGCTGGGCGAGCAGATCATAGGGCTTGAGGGCGAATGGTCATACAGTATAGCCGTAAAAGCTCCCCGCCGCGGCATAGTAGAATTTCTGCCTTCAAAGGAACTGGCTGTATATGCCCACATGACAGCACCTGCATACAGGCTGCCTTTCAAGGGTATGCTGGTATATCAGGGCGAGACCAACTGCGGCAACGCAGATATCTATGACGGTCTTTTCAGACGTTTTGTTGAATATTACAGACAGCGCTGCGGTTATAATATCCCCGTCGTTTCTGTACAGCTGCCAAACTGGACACCCGGCGGTGAGGGCTGGGTAAAGATTCGCCAGAAACAGCTCGAATGCTGTAATATACCCGATACAACTATGGCTGTTACACTTGGTATGGGCGAAAATAACGATCTTCATCCCATAGACAAAGAAAGTGTCGGCGATGCTCTCTGCGATTGCGTGCTTCGCCTTATATATGGCAGAGGCGATCCCCGCCCCGTTGATCCCACTGATATCCGCCGTACCTCAGAAGGTATCCTCGTAGCATTCCGCGAGGAAGTCCGCCTGACAGATAAAAATACCAGGTATTTTGAGGTACACACCCCTGACGGCTGGGCACCAGTAAACGTCAGAGAAAGCCGCGGCGGTCTCCTGCTGGATTGCTCCGCCGAGAATGCAGATAAGGTGCGCTATGCATGGCTGCCCGATGCAGACTCCCCTGCAGCAGAAGGCGTAAGCGGAAGACTCGTCCCCACCTTTGAATCAGCTATATAAATGCAAAATATCCCGTCAGCGCAAGGCGGATACTCATACGGAAGTTTATGTTATCTATTTGGGAGATTCCTAAGCGTCAGCTTCGCTGATGCTGAACCCCTTTCCGAAAACTTCTATTTATTTCGGGCAGGGGGTAGCTATGTTTGCAAACATAGCTACCCCCTGTCTTTTTCTGTCTTTATAAAAAAACTACCCCCTGCCCAAATGAGTTAAAAGTCTGTTTGGATCTACAAAGGCAAAGCCTTTGCAGACGGGTTCGGGGGATAACTTTTCTTCAGAAAAGTTTCCCCCGATAAATATTATAAACTTCTATATCGGTACCCGCCTTGCGCTGACGGGATATCTTTACGTCATAAAGCCAGAAAAGCCGAGGACAGACCTCGGCTTTTCTGTAGGGTAAAAATGAAGGATATTTTGCGCATCAATTGCTTGCACACGATCAATGCGTTAAATCTGGAAAGCTTGATTATTCAGCTGCCTTGTCTGCTGCGTCAGTATCGATATTATCGTTAGCTTCCTTCAGCAGATAATCAATGGTAGCCTTGTTTTCTTCAACGTTCTGAGTCCAAGTCTTAGCACCGCCGCCGGTGATAACAGTAGCCTGTTTAACTTCCTCCATACTGTTCTTCAGCTCTTCGGAAACACCGTCCTGGAAATCATACAGAGGATGATCGTTGCAGAGTCTGATAACTTCATCTCTCATCTCGATCATATCGTCATTCCACTTGTAGTCGTTCTTCAGCTGATTGATACTGATCTCGTTAGCCTTGGACAGAGTGAGCATACGGCAGTTCATGTAAGCTGCAAAGCCCTCAGGGTTGGGAGCGTTCTTGCAAAGCAGATAGCCGTCAACTCTGGATGTTACATAGTAGGTATCACTGTCATCCATTCTGGGCATAGGAACGAACATGATCTCGCCTGCTTCTACGTCACCGAAAGCGGTAACATTCTCAGGTGAATTCTCGATGCCCCACAGGCCGCAGGGATAGAACAGTGTCTGGTAAGTACCAACACCAAGACCTGTAGTACCGTCGCCTCTGATAGACCAGTTATTTGAAGCTCTGTCGAAGAATACTTCGTTCTTGCCAAGGTTGTACATCAGTTCCTGTACCTTAGTGACCTTAGGATTATCCATATTATTTACGAGCTTACCGTTTTCAAGACCGATAAGAGGAACACCGCAGGTATCGTTCAGAGCAGCTGCATACCACCAGCCGTCCAGACCGACCTTTTCGTTATCCTGATCAGTAAACTCAGTACACATTTCAGTGAACTTGGACCATGTCCACTCGTCATTCTTATAAAGTTCTGCAGGATTGTCCAGACCGTTATCCTCAATGGTCTTTGTATTGTAGATACATACATACTGAGGATATGACTGTATACCTGCTACATAGTGATCACCCTTGAATACGAATGCATCGCAGGTAGCCTTTGCAGGTGCCCACAGATCGCTGTCCAGTTTTATATACGGATCAATTGGTTCAAACATTCCCTTGATAGCACCCTTGGGGAAGCCGTCCATATCCATAGCGGAGAAGAAGTCGGGGGAATCATCGGACATTACATACTTAGCCAGATCGGTGTAACGATCATCCCATGTTGTCTGTACGTATTTAAATGTACCGTCATAGGTATCTCTGAACATCTGTATATCGGGAGGTACTACCTGACCGTCGCCGGGGTTGATATCCCAGTGAGAAAGGAACTTAACTTCTTTGTTAGCAAGTTCGGTAGTATCGAGTTCCTTAGCAGCATCTTTGATAGCCTGCTTGTCCGCTTCATTCATCTCAATAGTCGAGGCATCATTCTTATTGCCTTTGTCTTCATCCTTGCTTCCGCATGAAGCAACGCCGAAACACATTGTAACAGCAAACAGACCTGCCAAAATCTTTTTAGTCATTTTCATAAAAAACCCTCCTAATCAGGAATATAGTGCGTCAAAGTAACGGTTATAGTGTTGACGCCTGCCACTTTACTATGCAAGTATTATTTTAACAGTTTGTTCATTCGTTGTCAATTCGCTTTTGTAACATGATTTGGATGCAATTTTCGTTAATTTTGACTAATACCGCTTTATCATCAGCATAAACTTTAAGCAAACTCCCCGATAAATCTCGGTCACACCCGCATTTTGGCGATCTATAACTTTTCGGATAATTACATTATACATTCATCCATAACATATTTCCTATCAATAATTGCGTTTAAACGGTTATTTTTTGCTGTAGATTTTCCATTTGGTGATATCATTTAGCTAATATTAGCTTTTTTTAGGCAAAATTTGCATAAAAAATGGACAAATTAGCAAATTATATTATTGACTTCACGTAATAAACGTGTTATAATTTTAGTAATATAGGACAATATATCCTTATATATGTCTGTACATATGCCAACAATGGGAGATGATAAAGATGATAAACAGCAGAAAAAGCATAGCAATTTTTACCTGCCAGGTCACGACAGGCTACCGTATGCAGTTTTGTGAAACTGTAAATCAGGCTGCTACCGAGTTGGGATACAATGCTGTATTTTATAATTTTCTTGACGTTGTCGGCAACAATCACTCGGATTACGGTGACTACGAATATAAACTTATCGAAGTGATCCCATATAGCAGATTCAGCGGTATAATCATAGATGAGGAGTCTTTCAAGATAAAGACTACCGTTGAAAAACTGGTCACACGGATAAGAGAAAGGGCGACTTGTCCTGTTATCAGTGCTTCAAGCATAATGGATGGGTTTTATAATCTCAGCTTTGATGACGATGCAGGCATAGAACTTATTGTCAGACATATCCATGAGCACCACGGCTGCAAGAGGATCGGCTTCATGTCAGGTCCGCTGAAGCATATGGACGGTGTAAAAAGGTACAATGCTTTCAAAGCAGCCATGACCAAGCTGGGGCTCCCCGAGGAAGGCGCAGGTATATTTGAGGGCGACTTCTGGTTCAACAAAGGCAGGGAGGCTGCCGATTTTTTCATAACCAAATGCAAAGAGATCCCCGAGGCTGTTATATGTGCAAATGACTATATGGCGATGGCGCTTATCAAGGGATTCAAAGACCGAGGTTTCCGTGTGCCCGAAGATATAATAGTCACCGGCTTCGACGGTGTAAAGGAAGGTCAGCTGTATATACCAAGACTTACATCCGTTGACCGCCGACGCGACGATACTGCTATACAGGCTGTTAACATGATAAATAATATCTCACGCGGCGCGAAGTATCCGGGCATCACACTTATAACGCCAAAGCTGATATGCGGTGATTCCTGCGGCTGTACCAAAGCCGATCCTTCAAAAGAGATCGAAAGGATAAATCTCAACGCCAATCAGGACAGATCTGTGCGCTATTATCTCGGTGATATAATCGGTGCAACACTTAAAATGAATATCGTTGAGAGTATAGGTGAGCTTGAGCGTTCATTCGCTGATTATGCTGTCAACTTCGGAGGCTACAGAAGCTTCTGTGTTATGACTTATGTTGACGAGAACGGAAAAACATCTCTTGAGAGAGGTATGTCCTCACCCACAAATAAAGTATACCCCGCCATAATCGTTGACAGATACGGAGATTTTAAGGATATCGAACGCAAGGTGATATCTACCGATGATTTCCTTCCTGCCGAATCCAGCGACGAACCGAGGATAGTTTATATAACAAGTATGCACTGCGGCGACAGATGCTTCGGCTACTGTTCTATATCCATGACAGGCACCAAGACCTTCAATGAATTCTACAATGTATGGATAGCTACAATGGCTGTGGCTATGGAATCCCTGCTGCGAAGCAATAATATCCGCGGACTTATAACAAGTCTGGAGGATACCAGCGTCAGGGACGGTCTTACCGGACTTTATAACCGCCGTGGTTTTGAACTTCGTTCTGCCGAAGCTGCACAAAGCATGAACGGTACAGGCAAAGCCTGTGCCATGGTAATAGATATGGACGGCTTAAAAAAGATAAATGACCATTACGGTCATGCAGAGGGTGATGAAGCCATTAAATGTCTCGCAGGCATGATCTCCCATGTGCTTTGTGACAAAGCTATCGCAGGCAGAACAGGCGGTGACGAATTCTATGTGTTCGTACCCGATTGTGATGAAGATCTGGTAGCCGAGATAAAAACCAAGCTGCATTCAGCTATTGCTGATAATAACAGCAGATCGGATAAAGAATATATCCTCGATGCCAGCTTCGGTGCTTATGTCCATGATGCTTCAGTAAAATTCAAAGTCGAAGAACTCATACGCATAGCCGACGCGCGGATGTACGCCGAAAAGCAGAAAAAGCGCACACACCGCACATAATGCGGAACTGATACAGATGTTTATATTATTGACCGGGGGATGACCTTTCTGTAGAAAAGTCATCCCCCTAAGCCGTCCGTATCCAACCGTTCCTCTAACTCTTCCGGAATTAGAGAACGGCTTTTTTCGCACAAAAAAGGCTGTGCATTTCTGCACAGCCCGTAATATCAATGATCATTCATTAATCATCTGTCAGAGAATCCTTGAAGTCCTCTACCTTGTCAGCCAGATCTTCAACTGCTTCCTCAGCCTTTTCAGCCAGATCCTCAGCAGCCTCACCGACCTTGTCAGCCAGATCTACGTCATCAACAGGCTCTTCAACCTTATCAAGATCCTCTTCGGGTGTGGTGTCATCGATGCAGTCATCGAAATCGTCGTCAAGATCCTCGTAATCGTAATCTTCAAGCTCCTTGCGCTTCTTATATGCCATAACAGCAGCAGCGCCGCCTGCAACTACGCCGATAGCGAGTAATGCCTTAAAAATATTTCCCATTTTGAACACTCCATTTCTAAAAATTATCTCTCTAAATCAAAGTTCAGATTATTCATAGTATACCACACATTGTAAAAAAAATCAAGCGCGTAAGCTAACTCCTTGCACATTTCGTCATTTTGTGCAAATTTGGAAGACCGTTTTTTACATCACATTAGCACGATAATGCCCTGTTATCTGATTTATCGGGTGTGCAGCGTAAGTGCCTCGAGGTCTTCCCTGCTTCCGCTGAATACGTTCATATCAATGAATTCCTCGTCACCGTCATAGCCGTCAAACTTCTCATGGTCACTGTACTGCCAGAAAGTCCAGTCATTGTTCAGCGGTCTGAAAAATACGTTGCGCTCCCACAGCATACAGCCATCAAATGCCTCTTTGTAGCGCTTGCGTGTTTTCATGGTGGTGTATATTATCGGCTTCGCACCATACCTTTCCTCCACCGCGGATATCATCGCCTTTATCTCAGGCACCGCTTCCTCCGCAGGTTTCGGATCGTTGGTATATTTCCCGTAAAGCTCAACATCTATAACAGGCGGCAGCATACCGTCGGTCTGACCCGTACTTTCGAGCGCACCGATGAAATTGTCTGCCTGAGTGCTGCCTGTGCTGTCAAAGCTGAAAAAGTGATACGCCCCCGTCACCAGTCCTGCTTCCTTCGCCCCCGTGAAATTGTCCATGAACATATCGTCCGTTGAACTGCTGCCCTCTGTTGCCTTGACAAATACAAAATCCATGTGCTTTGAAAGTTCAGCCCAGTCCGTCTGCCCCTGATAGGACGATATATCCGCACCCTTTATACCATCGGGATGATTGAGGCTTATCACCCTGAACCACAATAGCGCCGCAAAAGCAGCCGCAGCTGCCGCCATGATCAGAAACACTATACCGTATCGTTTTTTTCTGCTCAAATATTATCCCTCCATGTCAAATGCGAACCTCGTCATTCTTTCAGACTTTTTCGCACAACAGTGCCAGTATAACACGGACGGGACTATTTGTCAAGCCGCTCTGCGCTTTCCCGCGCTCTTTGTCATTCTCAGACTTCCGCGCGCTCTGCGTGCCTTTCTTTCCGCATCACGTTCATCAAGCTCTCTGAGTCTTTCTGCCGCAGAGCTCCTTCTGTCATCTATACGCGCCAGTTCAACAGCCACAAGCGCACACATTATCATAATGCAGATCACTAATGTACGCGCAGGCGATACCGTTGCCGCCCATACCAGCCCGGCTGCTCCCAGCAGACCCTTTATCACCCCCTTGTACCAGCCCTCTCCCGATGAAGATTCGTTTATTACCAGTAATATCAGTATGCCTACAAGTACCATTTTTTTCTTACTTCCTTTCCACGCCGTTTTCCCTTTGGCGTGAATCTATTATAGCACATACTTTCTCATTTGTGGTAACTTTTTTTGTACAGATACTCATTTTGACATTCAGGGCGTTTTTTTGTACGCAAAAAGGGCACAGCCAAAGAAAGATACCCATATAGAAATTTTGCCCCGAAGCACTTCAAAGTGCTAAGGGGGAATTGTACTTATTGCTGCTAAGATAAACCAGTATTTAACCAATCAAGTATTTTATAATAGATGTTTGCCCATTCAGGTAATTCATTCTCTGTAAATACATGGATTACACTCTCAATTTGTTTTGTTAATTCCTTTTTTGTTATGTGCTTAAAATAACTTTCATCCTTAAAATACTCATCTTCACACCATTGATATTCTTCATACGGTAAGCTGTTGTTATCTATGCCCCATTCATATACTTCACAAGGTCCGAATGATAGCCTCTTAATCAGAACAATATGTCCATCCGAGTCAGCATTCGTATTAGGCATTAAATATGACCAGCTTCCAACAAAAACACTTTTTGAGGGCATTATGATTCCTCCGAAAATTCCGATTTGGTTTATGTTAGTAAAAATTATATCACAACATCGAAGTGCTGTCAATAAAGACGCCATAGTACTTCCGACTGAACATCGGAAATACTATGGCGAAAAAGCTTCTTTATGGGTATCGTTCCAAAGCCGTACCCTGCATAATATTCAGATATTTCCCGTAAGGCTCATGACCACAGCTATCGCAGCCAGAGGAGCCGTTTCGCAGCGCATTATCCTGGGTCCCATACCGATGACCTTCGCACCCTCCGCGCGGCATTTATCGACTTCCGCTTCATCGAATCCGCCTTCACTGCCGATGAATATACCTATGTCACGGCACTCCCGTCCGACAGTTTCCGATAAAGGCGCACCGCCCTTTTCATAGCATATCAGTCCCAGCTCATGTTCTCCAAGACGTTTCGCGCATTCCTCCGCAGATATGATATCTCCCACCGTGGGTACTATACTGCGGCCGCACTGTTTGGCAGCTTCAAGGGCTATCTTGTTAAGCCGCTCACGCTTTTTGCGGTAGCTTTTTTCATCGGGACGCGATACGCACCTTGAAGTCAGCACAGGCACTATCTCCGCCGCACCAAGTTCTACCGCCTTCTGCACTATCAGCTCCAGTTTGTCCGATTTAGGCACAGCCTGATAAAGTGTCACCCTCACCGTAGGCTCACCGCTGCCCTCGCTGACACTCAGCACCGCAAGCCCGCACTGTTCGTCCGATACCGAATCAAGCCTGCAGGTATAGTCCTTTCCCTCACAGCAGACCGTCAGCTCGTCACCCAGCCTCATACGCAGGCTTCGCCCGATATGCACCGCATCAGCGCCGCGCACCACCGCACTGTCACCATTGATATCCTCTTTGTTAACAAAAAATCTTGGCATGATATATACCTCCGCTGACATTATAATTGATGATCATATGGTCATCCTGCTGATGCACCACACTATACAGCATTCTTACAGGATACATCTCACTGATCATACCCCGAAATAACTGTATATCGGCATAACAACGGGATAACTGTATATTTTTATTATCTTTCATGCTTATCACAAACCGTCTTCACAATATTAACACATTCTTAAAGTATATTATAACTGTCGGAAGGATCCGACGGCTTATGTTTCGGTATGTTGGCTTTTACCCCAAGCCTGCATATATACATAGTTGGCAGAGAGATCTGCCGGCTTCTCCCCTATAATTTTTTTATTTGTTTTCACCCACAGCTAAAGTGGGTGTTTTTCTTTTGCCTTTAAGGCACACAGATAAGCTCCGTCTCCCATGCGGGATAATAGCTTTCCTGCCGCATATAGAACGAGTATCCGCCGTATATGTCATTCACCGCAAGAGGTATGTCGATATAGTCGTAACAGCGGTGATACAGCGCACAGCACAGCTTCGGATGATATTTTGCGATAGTCTTCTCCGAACCCTTCAGCGCAGGGATATCTGCCCCCTCAACATCGTACTTGATGTAGGTACATTCCCTACCGTTCAGCACGCTGTCAAGGCTTCTTGCCATGATAAGTCCTCTGCCCTCACCGTCAAGCCTGGCCTGCCTGCCCGAACCTCCGTCGAATCCCATGACCGTATCATGTGACCACGCCGCCGCGTTTATAAGCTCTATCTCATCTATATCGTTACAGTTTTTTACACACTTCTGAAAGTTGCGCTTCTCGGGTTCGAGGGCGTATATTTTTTTGCATCCGCCCGTCGCCCTGACGGTCTGCAGGACGGTATCACCGTTATAAGCCCCGAGATCGCAGTATATCTCCCCTTTTTTCAGCCCCAGCAGAGGCGAGGGTTTGGTGCCGTCAGAAAATACCTCTTTCAGATATCCCAGCCTGCCTGTTATCTTGTAAGCCGTCAGCCCCAGGAACACCTGCCTTGACTCCTCATCAGCCAGCATACCGCACACCTTTTCTGCCCGTTTGATATCCGCAATAAATTCAGCCTTGTCAAAAGCCCTGTCCCCTGCCACGGGAACATCGGGTGCATACAGCGGATGCCTTTTTGCGATATCGTCTATCCTCTCCATTATATCGGGCAGACAGGTACCGAAAGCCAGCAGTACCGTAAACTCCCCGACTTCAGCTTCGACCTGCGAAAGCTTCTTCACCTCATATCCCATGAAGCTCTGCCCTCTTACAAAATCATCGCTGGCAAATACTCCATTCACTCCGATGCCTCTGTCTGCACACCACTTCAGCACCTTCTCGCCGCCGTTGCCCATACCATATATATATATAGGCAGACCGCTCCGCTTTATTTCCGCAGCACATTCAGGCAGTGCCGCAAGCTCCTCAAAGTTCATTTCCAAACCTCACAAAAAAGGCGCAGAACACATCTGCGCCTATGATTTTTTATGTTTATTCATCACCATCGGGTATGCCGTCATCGTCATGATCGTACCCGCTGTAAAGGTCCCTTCCTCTTGTACGGTACCTGTCACGGTTCATATCGATGTACTGATCAAGCAGCTTCATTACCTCACGAGGCTTCTTTACAGACTTTATCTCCTTGATGGGAGTATCCACATCACGCACATTCATAACGATAGTGCCGCAGCCTACCATCCTGTTGCCCATGGTGAGCACCAGCTTTTTATCAAGCACTCTGTAAAGTTCCAGTTCATCCTCCTGAACACTGAAAATACCCGTTCTGGTGATGAACTTGCTCTCTGTCAGGTAATATCTGGTAAAAGACCACGGAAGCCCAAGAAATGTGCGCTTCTTATCTGTCCATACATAATCAAAAACGTCTTTTTTCATAAGGACGCACCTCACTCATTAACATTATATTTACAATATACCACATTTATATACTTTTGTCAATATATAAAAGCCTTTCTATCCCTGTGATACGTCATCATATATCACCCAGTGCACCGCATCGGGAGCAACATCGGAAAGATATTCCCCGGGAACAGTGCAGGTAAGCTGCCATTTTGACACACCGCTCATATTCCCCGAACAATCTCGCTGTATATATATGGTCAGTTTTTTATCCGTTACTACCGCTCTCAGGAATTTGTACTTTGCATCTCCCACCGAACGGTCAGCGTACAGGAATACTACATTTGTGTTGAAACCGCCATCATCATCTAATTTTCTCATGGCATTTTTCAGGCTGTCAAGTCCCAGAGTCTTGTGGTACATATCATAGTAATCCTCAAAATCTCCGTAGGATGAAAAATATTTCTGATACGGAAAAGTTGCCGCAGCTTTTGATGACACCCTGTAATCGGAATATTCAACAGGTACATTCACTGACCCGTCACCGCCCGAAGAAGGCACCTTGTTCAGGAGTATATCACTCAGATAATATTCCAGCTGCTTCTCCTCTTCATTGTATATACTGTATACCTCCACAGGGCTGACAAGCCTTTCAGCGTATTCGACCCCGTCATCTTTCTTTTCCTTTATTCGTACAAGCGCTGTACTGCCTGTGCCGCTTTCGGAGATATGCATCACTTTATCCTCGCTGCATACCGTTACCGAAGCTGTGCTTTCCGCGATTATGTCAACAAGGAAATTCTGCCATATACCGCTGTCACTGCAGCCCATAAAAACACAGTTGTTCTCCGCTGCGGTGCCGGGAGTGACCTTTTCGCCCTGCCAGTTCAGAAAGAAGCTTTCATTGTCATCCTGCTGAACATTCGCAGCACTGTTTACTCCGTCGGGATCCTTGACGTAATGATCCGAAAATGCACAGCCCGAAAAAAATATCGCAGCCGAAAGCACAGCTGCCATCGGAAAAATTCTGATATCCAAGCTCACCCCTCCCTGCGACATTATATACTTTTTTTATTATACCACATCCGGGTTTTTTTGTTAATACGTGATTATCATCAAATCTTCCCCGATCATTTTGGGCATTCTGACTTATGGTCAGCATCAATAAAAAACACTTTCCTATTTTTTTCAAAAAAAGTATTGACAAATGAAAAAAAATATGCTAAAATAATTAAGTCGCTGAGAGATGTGACTATTTGGACAGGTGTCCGAGTGGTTTAAGGAGCCGGTCTTGAAAACCGGTGATACGGCAACGTACCGTGGGTTCGAATCCCACCCTGTCCGCCACTTTTTTTCAAGGCATATATCCTTTGAGGATTATGCCGGAATACTTATGCGGATTTACCCAAGTGGTGAAGGGGCTCCCCTGCTAAGGGAGTAGGTCTCGAAAGGGGCGCGAGGGTTCAAATCCCTCAATCCGCGTATGACCTCCGTAAGCTTAGGCTTACGGAGGTTTTTGTTATATTCTACACTCTTTGCACAATACACACCCTTCAAATTTGTTGAAAGCGTCCTGTTGACAAAAGCGGTATATCGTGCTATAATGATAACAACAAAAAGATAATAACTATTAGTTACTATGAATCAAAAGGACGGTATCATTATGAAGATCTTAGTTGCCATTGACCTGCAGAAAGACTTTACAAACGGCGTTCTCGGTAATGCCGAGTGCGATGCGGCTGCCGATAAGGCGGCAAAAAGGATAGCTGCCTTCCGCAAGGAACAGCCCGATGTCCCCGTCGTGTTCACGCTTGATACTCACACCGAGGATTATATGAATACTCAGGAGGGAAAAAACTTACCTGTTGTACACTGTATCCGCGGCACCGATGGCTGGAAGCTTGACCCCCGTATCGAAGCTGTAAGAAAGGACAATGATATCCTAGTGGAAAAGCCTGCCTTCGGTTCTGCCGAACTTCCCGAAGTGCTGAAAAATCTGGCTGACGGAAAAGATATCGAGCAGATAGAATTCATCGGAGTATGCACCGATATCTGCGTCATCTCCAATGCCATGATAGTCAAGGCAGCCTTCCCCGAGGTACCCATAGTGATAACCGAGGAATGCTGCGCAGGTGTAACTCCCGAAAGCCACGAGAATGCACTCAGCGCTATGGCTGTATGCCAGATGAAGATAGAAAGGAATGATACCTGATGCTCAGATACCGTATAGATGACGGAGAGTATATGGTGCCGAATATCGAAAACTACCCCGACGGCACCATGAAGATAGACCTTTCCCACGCTGATGTATGCAGCCGTGTGGACATAAGCTGGCACTATGAAAATGAACTTGAACAGATGCAGCTGTACTATATGGTAAGCAACCTTAAAGAGCGTTTCCCGAAAGCAGTATTCACGCTGTTCATGCCCTATCTGCCAAACGCACGTATGGACAGGGTACACGCTGATACCGAAGTCTTCACACTGAAATATTTCTGCCGTTTCCTAAATTCCATGGGCTTTGATAAGGTAACTGTACTCGATGTTCATTCAAGCGTGGGTGCGGCACTTATCGACAGGGTGGTGAACCTCTCCCCGAAGGAGTATATACTGAAAGCCTTGGAAATGGCAGGATTCAGCTTTGAAGATGACTGTCTGTTCTTCCCCGATGAGGGTTCTATGAAAAGGTATTCCTCCATGTTCGATGCCAGACACGTCAGCTTCGGCATAAAAAAGCGTGACTGGTCAACAGGAAAGATACTCGGCCTTGAAGTCGAAGGCGACTCCCCTGCAGGCAAAAATATATTCATAATAGATGATATATGTGCTTACGGCGGAACTGTCTACTACTCCGCACAGAAGCTGAAAGAGCTGGGCTGTAAGGATATAAATGTATTTTTCAGCCACTGTGAAGATTCAATAGCAAAGGGCAAGCTGTTTGAATGCGGCATGATAAAGAATATCTATACCACCGATTCTATATGCACCCTGCCCGATAACGATATACTCAAAAAAATCAGTCTTGACTGAACTGAAAGAAGGATCACTATGAAAGGTATAAACGCAGCACTGATGTGCGATTTCTATAAGATAGTCCACAGGGATATGATAAATCAGAAGATGACAAAGTCCATGTCTTACTACACCCCCCGTATGAGCCGTGTAAAGCGCTGGGATAAGGTGGTAATGTTCGGTTTGCAGATGTTCTGCAAGACCTGGCTCCTCGACTACTTCAACGAGAATTTCTTTGAAGTCCCCGAGGAGGAGATAGTTGCCGATTATCAGCGCGTACTGGATAATTCCTTCGGTAAGGGCATATACAATACATCTTCTATTCGCGAACTTCACAGACTGGGATATCTCCCACTGGAGATAATCGCACTCCCCGAGGGTACTCTTGTACCGATACACGTCCCCATGTTCGGAATAACCAATACCCACCCCGATTTCGCATGGCTGCCGCAGGCACTTGAAAGCCTTATCTCTGCTGAAATGTGGTATCCGCAGATAACTGCTACCGTGGGCAAGACCTACCGCGATATCGTTGACAAGTACTACGCACTCACCTGCGAGGACGATATCCCGCGTGCCAAGGCACTGGGTTCTTTCGATTTCCGCGGTGACCAGGGACTTGATGCCGCGCTTAAAGCTGCCGCAGGCTGGTGTATGTCTTTCGTGAATACCGCTACCGTACCTGCTATCCCCTACCTTGAAAAGATGTTCGGCGCAGACTGTACAAAGGAAGCTGTAGCATACGGCGCTGTCAGCACAGAGCACTTTGTTATGTGCTCAAACTTCGCAGTTGACGGCGACGAGGAAACCTTCCTCAGAAAAATGCTTACAGAGCTCTACCCAAACACCAGCTTCTCCGCCGTTCTCGATTCCTATGACTACTGGAACGTCATCGATAACATACTGCCAAAACTCCACAATGAGATAATGGCGCACAACGGCTGTATGCTGATGAGAGGCGATTCGGGCGACTGCGTTGAGGTAGTTACAAAAACAGTTTTCAAACTGTGGGAACAGTTCGGCGGAACAGTCAACAGCAAGGGCTACAAGGTGCTTGACCCTCACGTAAAGGCGATATACGGTGACAGCATAACTGTACAGCGCTGCGAGCAGATATACGAGATACTCATGCAGAACGGCTTTGCCTGCTCAAACGTTGCCCTCGGTGTAGGTTCCTTCTCTATGCACTGTATCGAGGAGACCGAGGATATCACCGTCACAGCCGATGACGGTCAGAAGTTCACAGGCAGACACACAGTCCTCAAGCCCTTCACCCGCGATACCTTCTCCAGCTGCATAAAAGCCTGCTATGCCGAGATAGACGGCAAGGAGTATCCCATATTCAAAGACCCGAAAGAGGGCGGTTTCAAAAAGAGCCAGAAAGGTCTGTGCTATGTTTACCGCGATGACAACGGTGAACTCGCCTATAAAGACGGCTATGTAGGCAGCACTATCCCCGAAGGGAACCTGCTTGAAACAGTATTCAAAGACGGCAGACTTGTCAGGGAGTATACACTCAGTGATATCAGGAACAGACTTAACAACAACGCATTCTGAAATATAATGGAGCAGCTGCGTCATCAAACGCAGCTGCTCCCTTTTTTCATAGCAGTCATCGTTCAGTCATTTACATAGACCCTTCAAGATTCGCCATCATGGCAGCCCTTATCTCCTCAGCAGGAGAAAGTGGTATGATATTGTCCTCCGTCACAAGCACACACTCATCAAGGGTGTCAAGGATATCCGCCTTGATATCAGCTATACACTTAACATCCGTCAGTACAGCACCGCATTCAAAGTCGCGGTAAAAGCTGCGGCTGTTGAGATTTATGCTGCCCACCGTAGCAACGCGGTCATCACTGACAAACACCTTTGAATGTATGAATCCGGGAGTATACCTGTACAGCTTCACCCCCGAAAGCACCAGCCTTTCATAATGGGTACGCGCCAGTATCTCCATGTACAGCTTATCGGGTATCCCGGGTACTATCAGTATCACCTCAACGCCCCGTTCAGCTGCCGAACATATAGCATCCTCCACCTCATCATCTATGTTCAGGTACGGTGCTGTTATGTACAGATAGTCCTCCGCACCGTTCATTATCTCAAGGTATATGTCCCGCGCCGCATCCTCATTGTCAAAGGGAGATTCCCCGTAGGGCATAACATAGCCCTCCGCCGCTGCAGGCTCTGTCTTATCTAGATATTCACCGCATACATCAAGTTCAGCCCCACGGTCCCACTGCTCAAAGAAAAGCTCCGTACAGCTTCTCACAGCATCGCCGCGCATCTGTATCGCCGCATCCTTCCACCGTCCGTATGGCGATGTCACATTAATGTACTCGTCCGAGATATTCACTCCGCCCATGAATGCTGTCTTTCCGTCTATAACAGTCAGCTTGCGGTGATCTCGCTCATTTATGCTCACACGGTCAGGCTCGCGGTAAAGGCGGCAGTCTATGCCATACGACCGCATTTCCTCGCAGAACGCATCGTTCTGCTGTAAGCCGTCACATATCATCCTTACCTCAACTCCTGCATCCATGCGTTCGCAAAGCACATCGAGTATACCATCCAGCATCTCACCGTCCTTCACGATGAAGTACTCCATAAATATGAAGTCCTCCGCCGCGGCAAGCTCCCTGATAAGCGCCTCATAGAACCGCTCCCCCGTCGGATAATAGCTGACCTCGGTATTGGTATAAACAGGATAGCGGCTGTCGGTCAGAAGGTAGAATCTCTCACCCGCCTTTTCCAGTATCTCCTGTTCCTGCGTCAGATGTCTCGGCATATCCGCTCTGACGGACACCTCATTTGTCACGGTCACAGCCGGGCTTTCATCCCTCACCGATGATACCTCGCCGCCGCCAGAAGATATCTCCTCTTTTATACTGCTTTTACGGACCGTTCCGCAGGCGCACAGCGCTGCCGCCGCTGTTATCACTGCCGCCATTCTCTTTTTCATATCCTGACACCTCCTCAGCCCGATCATTCTCCGCTTTGTTCCTCACCCTTGTACGGTACTCAGTAGGTCTTTCCCCCGTCACCTTTCTAAACTGTCTTACAAAATGTATATCCGATGAATACCCGCACATCTGCGCTATCCTGCTCACACTGTGTTCCGTGGATGCAAGCAGATACCCTGCCCTTTCGGTACGCGCATTTATAACATCGTTCATGGGAGTTACCCCGAAAAGCTTTTTATAGCTGTGCTGGAAAGATGAACGGCTCATGTTCATTTCATGGGCAAGCCCCTCGATAGTCCAGTTGTATGCAGGGTCATTGTATATTTTCGCCCTTACCACCGACATCTTCTCATAGCTGCTGCCCATACCCTTATCAGCCGTCCTGTGAAGCTTCTCGCTCAGCTTCATAAAAAACAGCTTCACAAGCAGGTCGCAGGTATCTGTACAGTAAAGTCCCCCGGAATAATGCTCGTGGCACATCATGCTGACAAATACCGTCAGCTCCGAAAGACTGCCAAGCTTTACAGGCGTATCAAATGGTATGTCCAGTTCTCTCAGCAGCCGCTCATCCTCAGTATTTTCAGGCATAAAATGGAACCAGTCATTCCCGAACACTCCGCCGTCCGAACGGTAGTACTGAGGAGTTCCCCTGCTGTACAGCATTACGGTGCCCGCCTCTGTACCGATCTCGCCCTTATATGTCACAAACACCGCCGGAGTTTTGACCAGCAGCATCAGCCAGTCCCCCGAGCCCTCAGGTCGTTCTATCGAAAAATCCGCATCGTGCCGATGATCGCAGCCAACATTTATTATGCGCACAGTCACCCCTCCCTCTTTTAAAACATATTATCATATCGTGCAAATTAAGTCAAGACGTATTTTCTGTAAACTTTCTGCATTTGCATTATATGTTAGTTTAATTGCATTATATGATATTGCACCAAATTCTCAAATGGGTTAAAATGTTTATAAAGACAACCACGTATACCGACGAACTACCGAGGTGACAGCTATGAACAAAAAGAATATCATCACACTTATTTCCGCACTAGCTGTATGTTCCGCAGTACTTTCCTCCTGCGGACAGGGAAACAGCAGTTCATCTTCCAAAGCCGAAAAAGCAGCATCTTCCGCTGCAGAAGAAAGTTCAGAAAATAATACCGACAACAATGATGATACCACCGTCCCGACAGATCTTGCACGCAGCGGTGAGGTCAGGGATATATCCGCCATGGAGCTTGTGGGCGAAATGAAAACAGGCTGGAATCTTGGAAACTCCCTTGATGCCACAGGCGGCTCAGGTGTGGAGTCCGAGGTCAGCTGGGGCAATCCAAAAACCACTCAGGAAATGATAGACGCAGTATACAACAAGGGCTTCGATGTTATACGTATGCCCGTTACCTGGGGCAACCACGTAGGTGAGGCTCCCGACTACAAGATAGACGAAGCATGGCTGGATCGTGTGCAGGAGGTAGTTAACTATGCCTATGACGACGGCGCTTTCGTTATAATCAACTCCCACCATGAGGAGGACTGGCGAATACCCGATAACGAGCATATCGACACTGTCGATGAAAAGACCGCTGCCATCTGGAAACAGATAGCTGAACGCTTCAGGGATTACGGCGACCACCTGATATTTGAAGGTCTGAACGAGCCCCGCGTAAAGGGTTCTCCCGAAGAATGGAACGGCGGCACCGAAGAAGGCAGACGCTGCATCGACAGGCTGAACAAGACCTTCCTTGATACCGTACGTGCAACAGGCGGCAATAACGAAAAGCGACTGCTGCTCATGACTACATACGCATCATCCAGCATGGGCAAGGCTATAAGGGATGCAGCCATACCCGAAGACGAGCATATCGGTTTCTCGATACACGCATACACCCCCTATGCCTTCACCTATAATGCCAATGCCGACTGGGAGCTTTTTGAATGGGATGAAAGTCACGAGGGCGAGATAATATCCCTTATGTCAGACCTCAAAGAAACATTTATCGACAAGAACGTCCCCGTCATACTGACCGAGTACGGCGCTGTCAATAAGGACAACAACGATGAAGAACGTGCCGAGTGGGTATCCTGCTATCTGGACTATGCCGAAAAGCTGGGCGGCATCCCATGCGTATGGTGGGATAACGGCTACTACTCCTCAGGCAACGAGCTTTTCGGTATCTTTGACAGAAATAACTGCTCATGGTTCACCGATACCGTTACCGATGCTTTGATCGAACACTCAAAATAATTCCTGGCTGATTCCATATACTACTACAACGACAACGGCAGCGATGATATCCACCGCTGCCGCTGTCGTTTTTCTTGAGGGTTTATCAGTTAACTGCTTCGATATTCCAAAGCTGGTTACTAGCGCCTGTGTATCTCCACTGGAGAACATTTGCATTATCGTTTTTAGATCTTCCTTCAACATCCAGTGCCTTGCCGCTGTTTTTGTTTATAAGGGCGTAGCTGCTGCCTACCTTCCTGAGCTCCCATTTCTGAGCGTCACTGCCGTTCACGCTGCACTGCTGAACGTTTGCGCCGTCATTCTTGTCACCCCAGCTTACGTCAAGAGCTTTGCCGCTGTTGGCACACTTGATGACATAGTAGCCGTCCCACTGCTTTTCAAGGTACCATTTCTGGTTCTCATAGCCGCTGTATCTGTACTGAAGTACATTAGCACCGTCATCCTTGCTGCCCCAGCTTACATCAAGTGCCTTGCCGCTGTTTACAGACTTTATAGCGTACTTCTGTCTTGAATTGAAGGAGCCGCTGTTGTTATTGTTGTTCTGCTGGTTGTTATTGTTCTGCTTCTGCTGAGTATTGCTGCTGCCGTTGGGTGCAGTGTAGGATATCCAGTCGTACTGTGCAGTAAGGGGCGCTCTGCCATTGTAATGGTTCAGCCATTCATCAACGCCCTTGCCGTTCCATACGTTCATCATTATCTTGCCGGGTGTCTGTGGGATATCCCTGTAAGCTGTGTATACAGGCTTCTTGTCAACATACCAGGTTATACTGCTTTTGTCCCAGTAGAATCCGTACTGGTGGAAACTCTGCGAAGCATCGAATCCGAGATTGTATACATACTCGTGATTGCCCTGTCCCCTGGTGTAATAGTTGAACTGTACCTGATTGGTGTTCTTTCCCAGGAATTCAATATCTATCTCGTCCCATACAGTGCCGTCCGAAGGTCCTGTGTAGGTGAAGAACGAGCTTACTACGCCGTCATTCTTGATAGGCTTCATGCTTACATCGTACATACCAAAACCAAAGGTCTTTGTGGTACGGTACTCAGCACCCTTGTAGCCCTGCCAGCTGTTGCCCGTTATGGAAAGATTCATCTTTCCGCCCGAGAACTGTACATTGTTCCTGCTCCAGGTGCAGTCGAACATACCACCGTTTGACCAGCCGTCAGAAGCTTCCATAGTGCCCCACTCGTAGCTGTCAAATCCCGTTCCGAAATAACTTCCGTTGAAACGTTCCGCTGCGCTTGCACTGAGCATCATGCTCGCAGATATGGCTGCAGCTGTCAGAAAACTTACTATCCTCTTTACTTTCATTTCAATTACCTCCATCTGTTAACTGTGCATTCAGCACATTTTTTTTAGTTGATGTTCGGTTTTTCTGTCCCTTATGACAGCTACATTATATCATCGTATTTCTGAAAAATATATTAAAAACATATAAGTTTTTATCAAAAATCGAATATCCCACAAAAGTTACATTAAGTATTTGATATTTTTTCATTGTTATTTGATATTAAAAAACGAACAAATTCCTGTTAACTACAAATGAACCTCATATTTCCAAAGCATACATTTTAACTTTTGTAGTGCCATGTCAAACCGACTTTCCAGGTATTTTCATTGACATATCATTCAGCAAATGATATAATATAACAGTAACAGTTTATTCTGAAAGGTCGTTATCCGATGCGTCATCATCTGTATAATCCGGATTTCAAATTCATCTCTCCCCCGGAGGATTTCAACAAGTATACCGACAGGGAGCTTTTGCAGTACTGCCTTGGTGCCACCATGTATATGCCCGGTACTAAGGACTTCACCCCGAAGATACTCAGCGGTGCTATGCCGGGGCTTACCACCGTGGTGCTGTGCTTTGAAGATGCCTGTCCCGAGGATAGTGTCGAGGCTGCCGAAAAAAATGTCTACCGACTGCTGGATACAGTCGCATTCGCTACCGAACAGGGCACGCTTTCTCCGGATAAAGTTCCGCTGATATTCGTCAGGATCAGGAATCTTGAACAGTTCAGCCACTTCGCTCAGGGTCTGAACAAGCGCAGATCAAAAGTGCTGTGCGGCATTAATTTCCCGAAATTCAATTCCGTTAACGGCGAAGGCTACTTCTCACTTCTCAGAGAGCTTAACGAAAAACTCGGTGATATCCTCTACGGTATGCCCATTATCGAAAGCCCCGAGGTAGCCTATAAGGAAAGCCGCATGACCGAACTGCTCGGTATAAAGAATATCCTCGACAAATACCGCGATCTGGTACTGCAGGTGCGCGTCGGCGGTACGGATTTTTCGTCGGTATTCGGCGTAAGACGCGGCGTTGACCATTCAATATACGATATACTCACCGTCCGCGAATGCCTGTGCGATATAATCAATGTGTGCGGCAGAAATAATGACTACGTCATATCGGGCCCCGTGTGGGAATACTTCCGCGCCCCGAAAGAGCTTATGTTCGGTGAATTACCTACCCACAGCCTCGATGATTGCCTGCTCAAAAGACAGACTATCGTCAACAGCGAGATCGACGGCCTTCTCCGCGAAGTCATACTCGATAAAGCCAACGGCTTCATCGGCAGAACAGTCATACACCCCTCCCACGTCAGGTTCGTAAATGCCCTCATGGCTGTCACCAAAGAGGAATACGACGATGCCTGTATGATACTCGGCAATAAGGCCGGCGGAGTTGTCAAAGGCTCGGGCAGTAATAAAATGAACGAGATCCGCCCCCACACAAACTGGGCAGTAAAAATATATATGAGAGCCCGCGCCTTCGGCGTTATCGAAAATCAACGCGCCTACGTAAAACTCTTCTCCACAACCGACATCGGTCACGTATAACATACAATAGTCACTCCCGCAGAGGGTGGGTGTCCATATAGAACGTTTGTGATAATTATTGAGGGAAACCCTTTTGAAAAAGGGTTTCCCTCAAACTCCTTTCCGAAAACTTTTAACTCTATTTGGCAGGGGCAGCTATACTATTATAGCACAACAAAAAGCAGACATTCTCTGTTCTTTGAGAGAATGTCTGCCCCTGCCAAATAGAAATAGAAGTCTTTGGAAAGAGGTCTGGAGGATAACCTTTCTTCAGAAAGGTTTCCTCCAGTAGTTACCACAAATATTCTGTATAAGCACCCACCCTCTGCGGGAGTGATCATTTATAAGTTACACCTGCGAGCCGGACATACCGCTGCCGCTTGCGAAAAGCTGCACCCAGTAGAGAGTACCGTTGCCGTCGCGGTAAACGCCTACGCCAAGATACTTCTTATTGGCATCAAGTATACTTGAACGGTGGGGAGCGGAATTCATGAAGCCGTTGAAAGCGCTTTTTGGCGAATCCTGACCATAGGCTATGTTCTCACCTGCTGAAGTAATACTTATACCGTATTCGGGCAGCACCGTGAAGCAATCCCTGCCGTCGGGTCTTTTGTGGTCAAACACCTTTGAGATCTCCTGTGCTCTCTTTGAGGCAGCAGCGCTCAGCTCGGATGAATAAACATAAGCAGTCAATCCGCGTGATCTGCGCTCATTGTTCACAAGCACAGCCAGTTCTTTAGCAAGCTGACTCATAGTGGTCTCACGGGCTTTTGTACCGCCCTTGACGTATGAAGCCAGCATGGATATATCCGTGACATTCACTCTGCCGTCGCGATTAAGATCGGCTGAGGAAACAACACTTGTATATATCGCCTTTTTGCCCTTGATATAGGCTGAAAGCATCGACAGATCCGTTACATTTACTTTTCCGTCCAGATTGATATCTACCTTGCCGTATGTCGCAGCGCTCGCCGAAATGCACCCGACACTCATAACTGCCGCAGCAGCTAATGCGATGATCTTCTTTACCATTACTATCCTCCTGTCAGATCTTCTCTGTTCATAATTGCGGCTGTTTTCTGTATAAATTTATACATAATTAACAGCATCGCATTCCCTTTCATGCGGATATTATACCATATTACACAACATATATAAACAAATGTAAATGAATCAACTGTTAATATATGTAATTTAACTTTTAGTACACCCTTTATTACACTGTCATCGTTTTCGCATCCAAATTCTTTGTCAGAACATACATATTACGTGCCTCATCATTGTGCAAACAAATGATTTTATTTTTAACTCGGACATATTTCTGCAAAAGTTGTACAAAAACGTACAACTTTTCGACCAAAATCGCTGATAGTAGAAAGGCATAAATTTTTAATGCCCGACAAACAGAACGAAGCCACCGCCGACACTACGATGCCCGACCGAGATACTGACCGAGTTTGCGAAGCGTGAAACGATGTAAACGCAGCCGACACTATCGCCATCGGGGTACGTGAGTGCGGATGTTGGATAAAGCTTCGTTACCTGATATTTCTACCGCTTATGCGCACGATGGCAGGCAGCGCCGAATATGACTACGGGATATGAGGTGCGTGTCATACTGTATAACCGGAGAAAGTCCTCAGCATCTTGACAATACTCGCGGTATCGACCCGATCATCCGCGAGCCCATATATATTTTTACGCCATAACGATAACTGCTTATTTATTGTGTTGAACAGCCGTCATTCAGGAAAACAAAAATATTTATGGCTATCCCTTTAACACACCACCACAAAATGCTATATAACAATGGATCAACTTGTTTATGTTATCCTTCCCCCGCCTGCGGCGGGGGAAGGATAACCGCCGTGTATGTCCGTTTCAGTATTACACGGATCAAGTTGGTGTGTCAGCAGGATAACCGAAAAAATATTTTTATCCCCCCCTTGACAAGCGAATGGAAAAGTGCTATAATGTACACAATATTTTTGAAACGCTATGACCGGGAGAAGTAACTCTGGTATTCACTCACAGAGAGCGCGGGAGAGGTGTGAGCCGCGCAGCAGAGCCTTTGTGAATAACACCCGTGAGCGGCAGACCCAACGGCATTCTGCCAAGTAGGAAAGACGTGTTCCTCACGTTATGAGGATAAGAGTGACAACGCTCGGATACTTTTTTTAAGCTTTTGAGCGCTTGTAAATTCAGGTGGTACCGCGAAGTCTATGGCTTTCGTCCTGTTATCGGGACGGGAGCCTTTTTTAATTCATAATTCATAACACTAAAAGCGAAGCGTTAGTGTGTTCATTAATTGTGTTGACAGGGTCGCGGAGCGTCAAGGCTTCCCGAGCGTGAGGGTTTTGGTGTGCACAACATCAGCAAAGCTGACGTTTGGGGTATGGGGGTTTTATATGAACGATACCGATAATAACAATAATATAAAGTGCCTGCGGTGCGGTACAGAGATGATAGAAGCAATTTTTGAAACATATACATATATGGGATCGCAGCCCATAGTTAAGCGCACGCGAAAAGGCATTCTTTCAGCACCTGTGCAATCGGGAGTGAATTGTCTGGTCTGCCGTAAATGCGGCTATATAGAACTCCGCGCAGCTGAACCACATAAACTAAAATTCCGAACGGAATGATCTAAAAGAATTTAATTTTCATAGAGAAAGGAAAAGATCATCATGAAACATATCGACATTAAGGAAGTACTTACAAACAAGGAACTTATCGGACAGCAGGTAACAGTCTGCGGTTGGGTAAGAACATCAAGAAATTCTAAGAACGTGGCTTTCGTTGAACTCAACGACGGCACATCACTGAAAAATATCCAGATAGTTATCGACAAGGCTGACGACCCCGATTATAAGGATATCCCCCGTGTGGGCTGTTCCCTGAAAGTTACGGGCGCACTTGTTGAAGGCAGAAACGCTGCCGAGATAAATGTTACCCCCGCAGATATCACTCTGCTGGGCGACTGCCCTCAGGATTATCCTCTGCAGAAGAAGGGTCACACCCTTGAATTTCTGCGTACAATGCCCCACCTCCGCGGCAGAACAAACACCTTCAACGCAGTTATGAGGATACGTTCCGTACTGGCACAGGCTATACATCAGTATTATCAGGAAAGAAACTTCGTTTACGTCAACACTCCTCTGATAACAGGTTCTGACTGTGAGGGCGCAGGCGAGATGTTCCGCGTAACAACCATAGGTTACTCCACCGAGTACAAGACCGAGGACGATTACGATGCAGCTGATTTCTTCGGCAGAAGAGCAGGACTTTCCGTTTCCGGTCAGCTTGAGGGCGAAATGGCTGCTACCGCTATGGGTAAGATATACACCTTCGGACCCTCTTTCAGAGCAGAGAACTCCAACACCCCCAAGCACCTTGCTGAGTTCTGGCACGTTGAGCCCGAGATAGCTTTCGCTGAACTGGAAGACGTTATCGAGGTAGCCGAGGATATGGTAAAGCACGTTATCGGTACCGTACTTGAAAAGTGCCCCGATGAGATAGCTTTCTTTGACGCACACTTTGAAAAGGGTCTGAAAGCAAGACTTGAAGAACTCATCAGCCACGAATTCGGCAGAGTTACTTATACTGAGGCTATCGAACTGCTGAAAAAGTCTGGCGAGAAGTTCGTATATCCCGTTGACTGGGGCTGCGACCTCCAGACCGAGCACGAGAGATACCTCTCCGAAAAGGTATTCAAGAAGGCTGTATTCGTTACCGATTACCCCAAGGATATCAAGAGCTTCTACATGAAGCAGAACCCCGACGGCAAGACCGTTGCAGCAGTTGACCTTCTTGTTCCCGGCGTCGGCGAGATAATCGGCGGCAGCGAGAGAGAGGCTGATTACGATAAGCTCATCGCCGCTATGAAGGAGAGAAATATGAACCTCGACCTGTACAGCGATTACCTCGACCTGAGAAAGTTCGGTACCGTTCCCCACGGCGGCTTCGGTCTGGGCTTTGAAAGACTTATCATGTACGTAACAGGCGTACAGAACATCAGAGACGTAATTATGTTCCCCAGAACTGTTGGTTCTATCAGATAATAAATGGAACGTATCATGCCTGTTCTGCTTGGGCTGATAATATTTGTGCTGCCCTTTGCAATTATGAGATATCACCGTTACAGTGCTGACAAAAAATGCCTGCGAAAGCTGGATATGCGCATCAAAGACGAACTTATATCCTCGGAGAACAGAGGTGCGATAGACCCGCCCGTCATGGCGATGATAAAGGGGCATATCGTGAAAATCAGATTGCTGTGGTGCGGGATAGCGCTGGCAATATTCGGTTTTTCCGCAATTATGTGGGATCTCCTTCTTGTATTTGGCGCTTTACCGATCTGTGCCGCAGCGATAGCTGATATGCTCTGCCGCCTGTTCAGGCTGAGAGATGTATCAAGTCTTATGAAAGTAAAAGCCTTTGTTTTCAGGAGCAGGAGCACCGATGCCGCCGCAGTTTATTACGATATGCAAAGGCTGGGATACTTCATTTTTGCTCAGAACACAACATTCGTCAGCGGAACTAAAGCTGAAGCAGGAAGATATGTGAATCTTATAGTCAGGCGGAGCAAGAAAAGATATCATCCCGTGATGATACTTGATTTTTAAAATGAATGAGGATATGATATATCCTGCAAAAGATATCCGCGATTATACATTAAAAATAAGATAAGACGGAAAAATCGAGCAAAACCTCTTGACATTTATGCAGTTTTAGTGTATACTTAATGCATAGTTTAGGAACAAGGACGTTCCGGTCGCTGAGGCGGTCGGAGCGTCTTTTCGTTTTTGTAAGTTTTGAAAGGTAGTGAACTTATGTCAAAATCACTTTATCTGCCTGAGGGCTATACCTCGGCACTGTCGCTGAGAGAAACTCAGCACGCTATCAAGTACATAAAAGATGTATTCCAGCAGGCACTTTCCATACAGCTTATGCTGGACAGAGTATCCGCACCCCTTATTGTAAGACAAGGCAGCGGTATAAACGACGACCTCAACGGCGTTGAGCGCAAGGTTGATTTCGATATCAAGGAGATCGAAGGCAAGGCTGAGGTAGTACAGTCACTGGCTAAGTGGAAGAGAATGGCTCTCTACCGCTACGGATATCAGGCAGGCGAGGGCATATACACCGATATGAACGCTATCCGCCGCGATGACGATACCGACAACCTCCACTCCATTTTCGTTGACCAGTGGGACTGGGAAAAGGTCATCAGACGTGACCAGCGCACCGAGGATTTCCTGAAAGATACCGTTAAGTGCGTAGTCAAGGCGATAGTATACACCAAGAGAAAGGTCAGCCTGAGATATCCCCAGCTGAAAAACACAGTAAGCGAAGACGTATTCTTTGTGACCACACAGGAACTTGAAGATATGTACCCCGACAAGACCTCCAAGGAGAGAGAAAGACTCATCACCAAGGAGCATGGTACAGTATTCATAATGAAGATAGGCGGCAAGCTGAAGAGCGGAGAAAAGCACGACGGCAGAGCCCCCGACTACGATGACTGGTCACTGAACGGCGATATCTTCTTCTGGAACGAGGTACTTGACAACGCTATCGAGATATCCTCTATGGGTATCCGTGTTGATGAAAAGTCACTGGCTTCACAGCTGAAAGAAGCAGGCGCTGAGGACAGGATGCAGTATGACTATCACAAGATGATAGCAAACGGCACACTTCCCCTGACCATAGGCGGCGGTATCGGTCAGTCCAGACTTTGTATGCTTCTGCTTGAAAAGGCACACATCGGTGAGGTACAGTCCAGCATCTGGCCTGAGGATATGATAGAAAAGTGCGCAGAAAAAGGCATAACCCTCCTCTAGCCCTCGCGCGGGTTCGCAACACGTCACTTACATAGTGATGTCGGGAAGTATGTTTCTCGGTAGCCATTGTTAGCTATAACGGAAAAGTCCTCGGGCGGACGGCTCGACACGTCACTTACATGGTAAGTTCGGTCAGTATGTTTCTCGGTAGCCATTGTTAGCTATAACGGAAAAATCCCTCGCGCGGGTTCGCAACTCGTCACTTATATGGTTAGTTCGGTCAGTATGTTTCTCGGTAGCCATTGTCAGCTATAACGGAAAAGTCCTCGGGCGGACGGCTCGACACGTCACTGACATTGTGATGTCGGGAAATTTGCCACTCGGCAGCTGTTTGTATGAAAATCAAAAAAGTACAATTATGAGCGTGAGCAACAATATGCCCACGCTCTTTTTGTGTCATCCGACGCGAGGAAACCCTATCCTCCACCATAACCCACATCGGATACCGAGAAGCCAACTTCCCTTACTATCCATGTACGTGACGTACTGCGTACCCGCGCGAGGGACACCATATCCTCCACCATAAACCACATCGGATACCGAGAAGCAAACTCCCTTTACTAGCCATGTACGTAACGTACTGCGTACCCGCGCGAGGGACACCTTGTCCTCCACCATAACCCACATCGGATACCGAGAAACCAGCTCACCTTTACTAGCCATGTACGTGACGTATTGCGTACCCGCGCGAGGGACACCCTATCCTCCACCATAGCCTACATCGGATACCGAGCAACCAACTCCCCTTTACTAGCCATGTACGTGACGTACTGCGTACCCGCGCGAGGGGTGCGTAACCGCGCGAGGGGGGACTTTACTTTTTTGGGGAAGTATGGTAATATGATTGTATATGTATCGCACTGTGTTGTCCTTTTTCGATTTAAAGACTATTTAAGAATTGATGTGCTATCATATACACACAGATAAAACACAGCCCGTGTCACTGTGGGCAGAACAAAAGAAAAGGGGCAATACATCATGTTTTTCAGAATAATGAAAAAAGACCTGAAACGCAAAAAAACTATGAATATCATACTGTTTCTGTTCGTGATACTCAGTTCGCTGTTCGCAGCAGCCAGCATGAACAATATCGCAGCGGTAACAGGAGGTATCGACCACTATTTCGAGATCTCGGATATGCCGGATGCCATAGTAAGCATTCCTGCTGAAACAGATGCAGAAGAAAAGATCAAGGCACTGCCGTCTGTGCATGAAACGAAGACCGAGCACCTGATAAGCATAATGGAATCGAAGATGTTGTTGTACAAGGGTAAAAAAATGGATAATTTCATCAATCCGCCCCTTGTTCATTCCGATAAGGAAATGGGCATAAACTACTTCGATGAAGACAATAACGTGATAGAGAGCGTTGACAAGGGCTGGTTTTATGCTTCATCTCAGTTTACAAAAGGTCTTGACAAGGAGATCGGGATAGGTGATGAGGTAATACTTGATACAGGCAGCACAAAACTCTCACTGAGGTATGCAGGCGCAGCCAAGGGCGTTATATTTGACACTCAGAGCAACGCATCCCCACATTTGATAGTAAACAGTGCAGATCACGAGATCATCAGTAACGATCCCGAGATCAGGAAGTTCAACAAAATGGTCAACGTTACGATCATGTACGTCAAGACCGATGATGTGCAGGCGATAAAGGATCTGGACTATCCGACAATGCGCGTAAACACCGGAGATGATATGAAGGGTTCGTTCCTTTACGATATGCTGGCTGCATACGCACTGCTTATGGTGAGTGCAGTGCTGATGCTGACTGCTTTTATAGTCCTGAGATTCACCATAGGTTTCACAATAAGCGAAGAATTCCGTGAGATAGGTGTTATGAAGGCGGTCGGTATCAATAACGGCAGTATACGCTTTTTGTATATGATAAAGTATCTTGCGATATCGGTCGCAGGTGCAGCAGCAGGCTTCTTCGGATCTATACCGCTTTCGGCATATATGATGAAAACCGTATCCCGTGACATAGTGCTTGAAAGCAACAATAATATCACTATCGGTATACTCAGTTCGATCGGGGTAGTATTGCTGATAATGCTGTTCTGCTACATCAGCACCCGCAGGATAAAGAAGTTCTCTCCCATAGACGCAGTAAGAAACGGTCAGACAGGTGAGCGTTTCAAAAAGAAGAGTATCATACATCTGGGAAGTTCAAAACTGCCTGCAACGGGATTTATGGCGATAAACGATGTACTCAGCGCACCTAAGCAGTTCAGCATAATAACTGTGGTATTCACTCTTTGCATACTGCTTACAACATTGATGTCAACATTCGCCCTGACGCTTAAAAGCGATAAGCTGCTGTGGCTTTTCGGTGTACCTTCAAGTGATATACATATAATGGATACATCATATTTCGGAGAATACTTCGTAGATTTCAATGAGTACAAAAACGTCATGAATAAGACAGAAAAGATCCTGGAAGAAAACGGCATAGAGGGCGAATGCAGCATTACCGCAGGCTTCGGATATGAGGTAAGCCTTGGAGATAAGACTGAAACAGAGATGTGCATGGTGACCAAGGGCAGCGAGAATGATCTGTTGAAATGCAGTGAAGGATATCTGCCTGAAAAGACAGATGAGATAGCGATGACGGGTTACGCCATGGATGACATCGGTGCAGGGATAGGTGACCGTGTAAAGATAAAGATAGGTGATACCACAAAGGAGTTTATAATATCAGGAAAATACTCAACGTTCATGGGCGGCGGACACTGCTGCCTTATGCACCCTGATACGGAACTTGTCACATCCAGCATTATGACCGGATCAGGCTTGCAGATACGCCTGACGGGTGACAATGACAAGGATGATATAGATGCTGCCATAGCAAAGATAAAGAAAGCCATAAACAGCGAGAAGGTATACAACACCAGCGATATGATAAAAGAAGCAACAGGTCTTTCTGACACGCTGAACATGATAAAGAAAATGATGATGTTACTGACTGTGATAGTTACTGCTATGATAGTTATACTGATGGAACGCAGCTTCATATCAAAGGAAAAGAGCGAGATAGCACTGATGAAGGCTGTGGGCATATCCGACAGGAGCATAATCGCACAGCACACACTGCGCTTTGTGATAGTTGCACTGGCAGCCTGCGGTATCGCATCGGGAGTACTGCTGCCCATAAGTAACGTGATGATGGACTATATATGCTCAATGGTAGGCGATGTATCCGGGGTCAGGTGTGATCTCAATGCATTCGAGGTATTCGCGGTATGCCCTGCGATAGTTGTAGTCATAACCGTTTTGGGAGCCATGCTCACATCACTTTACACCAGAACGATCCGTGCGGCTGACACAGCAAGCATCGAATAACGGGAGATGATATAATGGCTGCAGTATTACAGGCAAGGGGTCTTTGCAAGACTTACATAGTGAACAAGCGTCAGAACAACGTACTTAAAAATATCGACCTTACCATAAATGAGGGTGAGATGACGGCTGTAATGGGGCCATCGGGCTCGGGCAAAAGTACGCTGCTGTACTGTCTTTCCGGCATGGACAGAGTTACTTCGGGAAAGGTGAACTTCTGCGGCAGGGAGATAACAGGACTCGGTGAAAAAGAGCTTGCCGAGCTCAGGCTTGACGAAATGGGATTCATATTCCAGCAGATGTACATGATGAAGAACCTTTCGGTGCTTGACAATATTATACTGCCTGCGGTAAGCTCCAAGAAGCTCCGCGAGAGCAGAAAGCAGACTGAGGAGCGCGGCAGAACGCTGATGCGTAAGCTGGGCATAGCGGAGATAGAAAACAACGACATCAACGAAGTATCCGGAGGACAGCTGCAGAGAGCCTGTATATGCAGGAGCATTATAAATACCCCGAAGATGATATTTGCTGACGAACCCACAGGCGCCCTCAACCGCGCAAGCTCAGACGAGGTAATGGATGAGCTTACCACGCTGAACCGCAGCGGTACTACTATCATGTGTGTTACACACGATCCTAAGGTGGCTGCTAAGTGCAGCAGGGTACTGTTCATTGTGGACGGCGGCATCATGGGTGAGAAGATGCTCGGCAGTTTCGACAGTGAGAAGGAAGACATTCGGGACAGGGAAAGAGATCTGAACAACTGGCTGATGGAACTGGGCTGGTAAAGAAACGTAAATGTAAGAGGTAAGAGATATCCTGCTTGCCTCTTGCTTTGCGTTGTGATATAGATATATGGCTGTCCCTTTAGCACACCACTACAAAGCGCTGTATAAAATACAGGTATTTCCAGTTCTGATATTTCACCAATTAATTTGGTGTAATATCAGAACCAGAAACACTCGGCGTTTATCCTTCCCCCGCCGCAGGCGGAGTAAGGATAACATCAACACGATGATTCATTGTTATATTGCACTATGTAATGGTGTGTTAAAGGAATAACCATGATAGATATTACGGAGGAGAATATGACGGATATACTTATTGTAGAAGATGATATTGAGCTTTCCTCTTTGCTGACGGATTTTCTTCGTGCGGAGGGATACACGGTCTCAGCTGTGGAAAGCGGTGACAGGGCTTTACAGCTTTTTGAGAGATACGGTGCAAGGCTGGTGGTACTGGATATAAATCTGCCTGATGTGAACGGGTTCGCGGTATGTTCAAAACTCAGGGAGCAGGCTGATACGCCCATACTCATCGTAAGCTGCCGTACAGACAAGGATGACAAGCTGAACGGCTTCGGTCTCGGGGCGGATGACTATATCGAAAAGCCCTACGATATCGACATACTTATAGCAAAGATCAAGGGCATATTCAAGCGAAGATATCAGCTGGATACCATATCTGCCGACGGCGTGAAGCTTAACCTGGCTGACAGAACCGCCGAGATAGACGGTGAGGCAGTTGAGCTGACGGTAAAGGAGTTCGACCTGCTGACACTGCTGGTACAGAACAAGGACAAGGTACTGAAAAAGGAATATCTGTTCAATAATGTATGGGGCAGCGACAGCGATTCGGAGATGCAGACACTTCATGTGCATATCAACCGTCTGCGGCAGAAGCTGGGTGATGACCCGAAGAGCGCAAAGCGTCTGCTGACAGTATGGGGCGTGGGGTACAAGTTCGTATGAGTGCATTCAAAAAGCTTTCAGCGGTAGTAGTGGTACTGTTCATAGCGCTGGCAGTATTCCTGAACCATGAGATATCAAGGCAGAGCACCGTTACAAACGGCATATACCGACTGGAAGCAAAGCGGCTGGCAGACGATATTGAAGATACGGGAAGCTATGATATTTCTGAGTATCCACATATAACAGGGGTATTCACCGAGGATGACGGGGATCTGTACTCATCTAACAACAGCTATGTTATAGTGGAAGCAGACGGAAGACTCTACCGCGTTGAATACGATATGTACAACAGCTCACAGATACTGCTGATAACGGATATAGTACTTGTCGGGATGATCGCAGTGCTGGCGGTACTGCTTTTATACATCCACAGGAATATAATAAAGCCCTTCGGCAGGCTCAACGATGTACCCAAGGAGCTTGCAAAAGGAAATCTGGCAGTGCCCCTGCCTGAAGAAAAGAGCAGGTTCTTCGGGCAGTTCACATGGGGAGTAAATCTGCTGAGGGAGAGCATTGAGGATAAGCGAAACAAAGAACTTACTATGCAGAAGGACAAAAAGCTCCTGCTGCTGTCACTTTCACACGATATCAAAACTCCCCTTTCGGCTATCAAGCTGAATGCAAAGGCTCTGTCGAGAGGATTATACAAGGACGCGGAAAAACAGCGTGAGGCTGCTGAACATATCAACGCACGTGCAGACGAGATAGAAAACTTCGTTAGCAGGATAACCAAGGCATCCAGCGAGGACTTTATGGAATTTGAGGTGAGCATGGGTGAGGAATTCCTGAGCAGCATACTATCAAGGATAGAGGCAAGATACAAGCCGCAGCTGGAACTTACACATACTGAATTTGTGATAAACGAGTATGACGACTGCATACTCAGCTGCGACGGTGACAGGATAGCGGAATGTTTGCAGAACCTAATAGAAAATGCCATAAAATACGGTGACGGCAAACGGATAGAGATATGCTTCGACACCATGGACGGCTGTGAACTTGTAACAGTAAAAAACACAGGCTGTGCTATTGAAGCTAAAGAACTGCCGCAGATATTTGAAAGCTTTCACCGCGGCAGCAACGCAGGCAATATACGCGGCAACGGTCTGGGGCTGTTTATATGCCGCAAGCTTATGGCACTTATGGGGGGCGAGGTATATGCGGATATCAAGGACGAATGCTTTCTTGTGACGCTGGTGGTCAGGCTTGCATAAAAATAATCGAAACAGGAGAAAATATCATGATCGAAGATTTTGTAAAAGTAAAAGACGTAGACAAAGAGACCATAGAGAAGTACCGCGGCAAACTGCCCGATGAATATCTGGAGATATGGCAGGAACATGGCTACTGCACATTCTATAACGGCTATCTGAAGATAATTGACCCGGAAGAATATCAGGCACTGCTTGAAAGATCTTATTTTCTTGGGAACGTTTCGATACCTATAATGGCGACTGCTTTCGGTGATATTATAACATGGGAGAAAGACGAATTTCTTGGTATCGTCAAATACAGATACGGTGACAATGATGTTATCCAGGCGAGATTCAAGTATTTTATGATGGACGTTGAGTTCGGTGAACTTGATGAAGAATTTTTCACTATTGAACAATACGATGAAGCTGTAGAAAAATACGGCGAACTTGAATACGATGAATGTTTCGGTTATGTTCCTCTGCTTGCACTGGGCGGAAATGAATCTGTAAACAACCTGAAAAAAGTGAAGATGAAAGAACATATAGCACTCATCTATAACATGGTCGGTGAGATATAAGATATCTGCCGATGTCAGCAAGAAAAAATTCTGAGGGAGATCCTTGTCAAAAGGGTCTCCCTCGGTTTTACATATAGTTTGTATCAGTGGAAAGATAATACCTTGTCGTAGTCGTAACCGCGGTCAGGGGTGAAGGTGCGGGGAGTGAGTTCAAAGTAAACTACACCGTTTCTTTTTGCTGTCAGTGAGATATCAGCACTTCCCTTTTCAGCGGAGATAACAACGCTGCCGAAAAGCGGCTTTGCGCAATCACGGAGAAGTTCTGTCTGTGCTTTGGTGAGGTATGAGGGTTCGCCCATATCGTGCCACAGTTTCAGGGGATTGCAGGTATCTTCATCAACTGTTTTGGTGATGAGGGTATATTCGCCGCTGACAGGCAAAGTGAATGTACGGGTGAAATCATCACTGTCAATATTCCACAAAATGCCTGCAAAGCCTTTGTCAGACTTGACGATAACTGCGGTATCATCACGGAAGATGCAATCTGTACCGAAGTTTTTCAGCTGCTTGAAGAAAGCAAAGGTATAGAAAGTGGGCTTGGGTATACAGCCGTTTGCCACCAGACCGAATCCGCCGTGGAAAGGTGTGAAGGGCACGCCCTGTTCTTCAAAGACATCACCGAATGTCCAGTAGGAATAGGAAGTGTTCATATCCCCCAGATGAGAAAGCTGACCTGCAAGATACGCCGCATTCAGGTTGGTATCGTGGATAACGCCCTTGGGTGTATAGGATGTGCTGAATTCGGTTATATGTATAGGCAGACCCTTGAACTCATCGAAGCTTTCAACGATATCGCGGGTGGACTGCAGGTTTGCAAGTCTTGCCACAGGGTCTTCAAGCTTTGAATAGTCGTAGTGACCAATGCGCTCGGGAAATTCAACGGTATAGTGATGACGGGTAACGGAATCGGGCATTATGCCCTCGGCTTTACAGAATTCAAGGAACTTCTGTATCCACTCAGCATCGTTGACACCGCAGATAGCAGGTCCGCCTACCTGAAAACGTTCGTCGTAAGCCTTGATAGCTGTGAAAGTCTCCTTGAATAGTCTGAAATACTCTTCCATATCAGCCTTGTACCAGAATCCCGGGAGATTGGGTTCGTTCCAGACCTCGATATTCCAGTCGAGTACTTCCTCGCCGTAGCGTGAGCGCAGATGTTTCAGCAGAGCGATGACCATATCTGTCCAGAGTTTATAGTCCTTGGGGGGAGTGGTATTGCCTTTCCAGTAGAAAATGGTCTGGGTGCCGCTTGCCATTTTTTCGGGCATGAAGCCAAGTTCGATAAACGGGCGTATACCAAGTTCAAGGTAGCTGTCAAAGATGCGGTCGATATAGGTGTAGTTATACTCAACCTTTGTGACACCGTCCTCCTCGTACTCCTGATAGATAGCAACGTCATCGCAGAACAGACCGTGTCCGCGGATATTTTTGAAGCCTATCTCCTGCTGTACGAATTTCAGCTGTTCAAGATATTCAGCAGTCAACGCAAGACCCAGTCTGCCTGTACCGACACAGTAATCAACATTGTTGTTGAAGGGGATGCTGTTATTTATATCAATGACTGTTTTTTCCATAGGATATTCCTCCTAAAAAAACACCGCCTGCGTCCTGCAGACGGTGTTTCAAACTGCAATTTCTGATATTGTTTACAATAAGATCTGAAATTATTCCTTTACGCCGCCGATAGTAAGACCTGCAACGAAGTATCTCTGTAAGAAAGGATACAGGATAACGATAGGAAGTGCTGTAACAACAGTAGCTGCTGCTCTGACTGAGGTAGGAGTAACTGTTGCAGAAGCGTTCTTCATGCTCTCGGCTGTTGTCTTCTTGCTGGTAACAGAAGCCAGAGTCTTCATCAGCTCATACTGAAGAGTTGACAGACCATCGTTCATTCTGTTATACAGCATAGCATCGAACCAGGAGTTCCACTGACCTACTGCAGTGAACAGAGCAACTGTTGCGATAACGGGCATACACAGGGGGAAGATTATCTTGATGAAGATAGTCAGGTGACCTGCGCCGTCCATCATAGCGGATTCAGCAAGGCTGTCAGGGAGACCGTTCATGTAAGTACGCAGAACCAGCATACTGAATGCAGGTACCATACCGGGCAGTATATATACCATGAAGCTGTTGACCAGACCCAGTGCCTTGTATACAAGGAATATCGGGATAAGACCGCCTGATACGTACATTGTTACAACGTACAGAAGTGAAAGCTGCTTTTTGAACAGGAATTCCTTACGGCTGAGCACATAAGCCAGCAGTGCGGTTATCAGTGTTGAGGAAACAGTACCGATAACGGTTCTGAGTACGCTGATCTTGGCAGCGGTGAGCATATTCTGCTGTGAGAGAACGTGCTGGTAGTTCTTGAGTGTAAATACTCTTGGGAACAATGTGATGCCGCCCTTGAGTGCATCAAGACCATCATTGAATGATACTGCTATCATATTCAGCAGAGGATACATGATAACTATTGTGAATACTATCATAAAGAGAGTATTCAGTACATCGAACACATTATCGCCTTTGGTGCGGCGGCTTACGATGCTGTGCTTGGTTTTTGAACCGATGTCCTTCGCATCACGCTTGGGCTTTTCTGCCTGCGGGATAGGTGCGGACGGAGTCGAAACGATTTTTTTAGTTAATTCTGCCATTTTGCGCCCTCCTTAATACAGACTTTCTTCGCCCATCAACTTAGCTGATGTATTGGCTACTATTACGAGTATGATACTTACAAGGCTCTTGAATATACCAGCTGCGATACCGATAGAGTAGTTACCCTTACTGATACCGTAGTTAAGTACGTAGATGTCGATAGTTTCAGCTACAGACTTTACAAGGTCATTACCCAGCAGATACTGGAGCTCGAAACCAACGTTAAGAACGTTGCCGACGTTCATTATCAGGAGTATGAGTATGGTAGGCTTCAGACCGGGGAGAGTGATGTGCCAGATGCGCTTCATTCTGCCTGCGCCGTCTATTGAAGCTGCTTCGTAAAGGTCGGGGTTGATAGATGTTATAGCTGCCAGATAGATAATGGAATCCCATCCTGTTTCTTTCCACCTGTTAGCAAAACCGACTATCCACCAGAAGTACTTAGGATCAGCCAGCCACTGTATCGGCTTATCTATCGCACCGATAGCTATAAGGAACTTGTTCAGTGTGCCGTTCTCCATAGAGAGGACATCGAATACGATACCTGTCAGGATTATCATGGAGAGGAAGTGGGGCAGATAGGAAATGGTCTGAACAACATTTTTGCCTATCTTAAATCTTAACTCACTAAGGAGTATAGCAAATACTATAGGGCATATCGTACCGAGCACCAGGTTTATCAAACCCATAGCCAGGGTATTTCTTACACATAAGAGGAAATCTTCGTTTCTGAAGAGGAACTTGAAGTTATCAAGTCCTACAAACTGGGAATGAAGGAAACCGTCTCTGGGCTTATACTTCTGAAATGCCATTATCCATCCGAAAAGCGGAGTATAAAAGAATATCAGGGCATAGATCACAAAGGGTATGGACAGCAGCAGCAGAGATTTCTGATTTCTCAGCTTTTTGCCGAAGTCCGGGTCTTTAAACATTATTGCGCACCTCCGAGATGTGGACATCCCCTGCGCCTTGCCCGAAGGCTGCCGGCAGCAAGAGGTTAGAAAAAGTGTCCGAACGGCGAACCCCTTTTCTAACCTCTGACATCATGATACAGATATCAGGGGATAGAAATCATATTGCTTATCATTATTCCGAAATATCCCGCACAAGTCCCCGACAAGCGGGGACTTGATGCAGTATATATTTCATAAAAAAGTTCAGTCAGTAACTGTTAAAGTATAATTATTTACCGGATGCAACGTCGATACGTCTCTGGATCTCCTTATCGAATGCAGGAAGCAGAACGCCGTCAACATCGCACTTTTCCTTGTACTTATCCAGATACTCGTTCCAAGCTGTATCGAAATCTTCAGCGATACAAACCTGAGGCAGATACTCGTGCTTAACTTCAGCCATTGTAGTCCATACCAGACCCTCATCGGTATCTGTTGTCAGGGCATTGGAGTAAGACCACATGGGGAACCAAGCCTCGTTATCGGGAGCTTCGTTCAGCATCTCAACATAGGTCTTAACGCCGTAAGCATCGAAGCATTCCTTAACATCATCGGACAGTGACTCATAGAACTCAGTTGCCTGGTGGTTAGCGTCACAGCCGTTGACACCGTCGTGATCCATACCGTTTGAATAGTTGGGGAAATAAGCGTAAGGACAGAGGTTAGCATTGATGTACTTCTGATCATCAGCATTCTTTCTCATTTCATCGGTACGAGTGAATACGCCGTCTTCGCCCTTATTGTAGTTAACGCCTTCGATACCCCAGTTTCTCAGAGTGAGGATCTCGGGATCGAGCAGGTCGTTCATGAACTTCATAGCGCCCTTGGGATCCTTACAGGACTTGGTGATACCTACACCGTTGGAAACGTCCAGAGCGGGCTTGGTATGCCAGTGCTCCTCAACACCCTTATCCATTGTGATACCAACAGGTACGTATGTGCAGTCATCAAGAGTGCCTGCAGCCTTGATAGCCAGCTCGGCGTCATTGAAATCCCAGTGCTGGTCAACCATACCGCAAACACGGCCGGTGGACAGCTTGGAGATGTAAGCGTCATACTTCATTGTGAAGGTCTCGGGGTCAACGATGCCCTTCTTGTACTCTTCATTCAGCTTCTTGAAGTATCTCTTTGCTGTATCGGTGGTATTATAGTCGATAGCCTTGTGTGTTTCTCTGTCAACTATGCAGCATCCGTCATTGGGATAACCGTCAAGGAAGAAGGGAGCATTCTCAAGGCAGAAGTATCTCCAGTCATCGCAGAGTATCTCATAACCGATGTTGGGAGTACCGTCGGGCATTGTAGGATTAGCCTCGATGTATCTCTCGATAAGGTCGAAGTACTCGTCAAGTGTCTCGATCTTGGGATAGCCTGCCCACTTCAGAACTCTTGTCTGGATCCAGAAAGCTTCGTCATTGTGTACGCAAGTTGTATCGTGATCCCAGGTCTTGCCGAACTGAGGAATGATGTAAACGTGACCATCTTCAGCTCTTATAGAGTTCCACTCAGCCTCGGTGTAGAAGTTCTTGATGTTGGGAAACTCGTCCCAGTAATCATCAATAGCGATAAATGCACCTGCATCTACCATGCTCTTCATACCGGAAGATGCATCAACGAAGTCAGGATACTCATCGCCTGCGATCATAACGCCGATAGCTTCTTCAGCGGTCTGACCTACCAGCCACTCCATATCGCACTTAGCGCCGATCTTTTCAGCGATCTTGTCCTGTACAACATTGCCCTTATCGACCTTGTTGCCGGGAACTGCGAAGAAAGCGGAGAATACCTTTACTTCAACTTTCTTGCCATCTTTGGTCTCGATCGTCTGGGTCTCCTGCTTTTCATCCTTGCTTGCAGGGCCGCAGGCTGCCATTCCGACTACCATTGCTATAGCCATAAGGCCTGCAAATGCTCTCTTGAGTCTTTTCATAAATATCAACCTCCAAAAAACGACTAATTTAGCTTTGAACATATTAGCTAAATTTTGTTTTATTTTTCTTGAGTTTATTATACCAAATAAATCTTGCTTTGTGAATAGTTATCAGGAAACTAAGCAATAATTGCAAATATTTTTTATCAATTGAGCAAAATTTGTATACTCACCTTTTTTGGGTACATTCAAATCGCAAAAAATGTATTGAAAATCGCAATTTTTGAGTTGTATATAATTGCGCAATGTAGTAATATATAAAGATTTGTATCAAAACAACCTAGATTTCAATACAGATTTTTTCCTTTTTTAGAGAATATGTACGTACTTTTGTTATTGTGATATCAAACAATTGTATTTATGGGTGCATCCATAAACTAAACTTGTTCACATTGACAAGAGGCATAGAATATGTTATAATATATTAAGGGATGAATTCATTGCCCTTAATTAATAATGTATACAAAAGAAGATTTTTCACGATGATCAAGGAGATACCATGGCTGTCTATGTAATGAGCGATATACACGGTGAATATGACAAATACCGTGAGATGCTTGATAAAATAGACCTCAGACCCGAGGACACGCTGTACATCCTCGGCGATGTCGTTGACAGGGGTCCCAGACCCGTCGATATACTTCAGGATATGATGAAGCGCCCGAACGTTTATCCGCTTATGGGCAATCACGATCTGCTGGCACTGGATATACTGAAAAAGCTGAATGTTGAGATAACAGAAGAAAACTATGCCGTTCATCTGGATGCGGACACGATGGATGAAATGGCTTGCTGGCTGCATGACGGCGGTCAGACAACTCTGGCTCAATTCAGGGATCTGACAAAGGAAGAAAAGGCTGACGTACTGGACTATATGGAAGATTTCTCGGTATGCGAATCTGCAGAAGCCGGAGGAAAGATATTCGTGCTTGTCCATGCGGGACTGGGTAATTTCCGCAAAGGCAAAAAGCTGCGTGAATACACCTTTCAGGAGCTTCTTATGGACAGGATAGACCCTGAGAAGGACTATTTTGAAGACGATGATATATACGTGATCACAGGACATACGCCCACGATACTGATATGGGGCAAGGCAGAGATATACCACAGTCATCACAATATCTGTATAGACTGCGGTGCCTGCATGGGAGGACGGCTCGCCTGCCTTTGTCTGGATACAATGGAAGAATACTATGTCTGAATAACATTACGGGGAGTATGGGAGAGAAGTCTGCCATGCTCCTTTATTTTAGCTTCTTCAACTTCGTCGCAGCCCCGGGGAACAAGAACGAATCTCCCGTTCAGCCGGTATATCCTTGTATCCGTACAGGTATCGGCAAGGTATCCGATGACTTCCGCGGGATCGGATATGAACTGTGCATGGAGCGAAACCGTGAGAGCAAGTCTGACTCCGTCGGTGCATTTTGATATCCTGATATCCCCATGGGAACTGCAGCCCAGATCATTCATAATATGAGCCCTGACCGCTGCCAAGAATATCCTGCTGCTTATATCACGCTCCCTGAGTGTTTCAAAACTCAGCCCCATATCGGAAAGCTCATCACTGCCTATAAATGCGTATACCTGTGTGCCGTCGCGCTGTATATCCATAAAAACACCCCTGAGTATACTATGCAGCAAGGAGGGTCGCTGACACATCACGGGATAATTCAACATGACCGCGGAAAAATCCACCCACAGATGCATGATATCGTGATATAATATATGCAGAAAAATATAACAATGACGGAGGCGTATAGATATGCTGAAAACACCGAACCACACTAATTGCAGAGTAACAGGCGGAGTGTTCCGCGACAGAATGGAGCTTAACAAAAGGTATCTCAAAGAGCTTGATACTGTATGTCTGATGCAGAACCACTATCTGGAGGCAGGTATCATTCTCCCTGACAGGCAAGTGATATCAGAGCCCGAAAAGGCTGAACTGCACTGGGGGTGGGAATCTCCTGCCTGTCAGCTGAGAGGACATTTCCTCGGGCACTGGATGTCGGCAGCAGCCATGCTTTCAGCTTCGGACGGAGATGCTGAGCTCAGGGCAAAGCTTGTAAAAATCGTAGATGAGCTGGAGCGCTGTCAGCAGAGGAACGGCGGAAAATGGGTGGGCTCCATACCCGAAAAATATTTCAAGCTCATGGAGAGCGAGGAATATATCTGGTCGCCGCAGTACACCATGCACAAAACGCTGATGGGTCTGGTGGATGCTTACCGATTTGCAGGTATACAAAAAGCGCTGGACATCGCGGACAGGCTTGCTGACTGGTACATCGAATGGGCGGCATCTGTTGAAAAGACAGCACCATTCACTGTATTCAAGGGGGAACAGGGCGGTATGCTTGAGGAATGGTGCATACTTTATGAGCTGACAAATGACCCGAAATACCGCAAGCTTATGGATATATACCGTGAAAACGGACTGTACCACAAGCTGGAACAGCACAGAGAGGCACTCACCGATGACCATGCCAACGCAAGCATACCACTTTCTCATGGGGCGGCAAGGATGTATGATATAACGGGTGAAGAACGCTGGAAGATCATAACCGACGAATTCTGGAGACAGGCTGTGACAGAGCGAGGTATGTTCGCCACAACAGGTGCTAATTCAGGGGAATTCTGGGTACCGCCGCACAGCATGGGCAGTTATCTCGGGGATACAGATCAGGAGTTCTGTACGGTATACAACATGGTGCGGCTGGCTGACTTTTTGTACAGAAGAACAGGCGATACGGTATACGCTGACTATATTGAGCGTGCATTGTACAACGGTTTTCTTGCACAGCAAAATATGCACAGCGGTATGCCTGCATATTTTCTGCCGTTATCCTCGGGAAGCCGCAAGAAATGGGGCAGTAAAAGACATGATTTCTGGTGCTGTCACGGTACTATGGTGCAGGCGCAGACCCTATATCCGCAGCTGATATGGTACACTGAAGACAGCACTTTGACAGTCGCACAGTACATACCCTCAGAGGCTGAACTTGATATAGGCGGCAAGAAAATAAAGGTATCACAATGTACGGAGCTTAAAAACCTTAATAATCAGGTGTTTTTCGATGAGGACGAAGGCGGTGAGAAAAGCAGATGGTCGATAAGGTTCGATATCAAGTGCGATGAACCGACGTTTTTCACGCTGTGGCTTCGTATGCCGAAGTGGCTGAATGGCAGACCGCAGCTTATCATTGACGGCGGATCGGTACAGGCAGATATTGCGGATAATTATCTTACGATCAGCAGAACATGGCATAATGATACCATACAATTATTGCTCATACCGACGCTATACACCGAACCTCTGGCTGATATGCCCGAAACTGCGGCACTGCTGGACGGTCCTATCGTGCTGGCAGGTATGACCGACAAGGATGCAGGTATTACAGGGGACTTTTCAGCACCTGAGAGTTTTCTGCACCGCCGCACCACACATGAGTACAAGACCTACGTATGGAAGCAGAACACCTATGTGACACGGAATCAGCCTGTGAATATTGAGTTCAAGCCGCTGTATGAGGTGACTGATGAGGTTTACACGGTTTATTTCAGCAAAAAATAATAGGATAAACAAAAAGCAGCAGTACATTTTTTAGTACTGCTGCTTTGCTTTTGATATATTCAGTTCTGTCCCAGAAGTGTCTGATCGAACCTGAACAGGGCTTCGTTTATCTCAAAGATATCGTATATACCATGTGTGATATGATACTTCACGATGAGGTCGAAGTCCAGAGAATTGGACAGCGCATATCCTGCTCTTGAAAGCAGTTCTTCTGTCTCGCGGATATCGAGTTTAAGTGCAACGGCAAATGCTACCGCTGTCTGCTTTTTAGGCTTATAGTGAACATCGCTTCGTATCTTTGAGAACAGCTTGCGGTCGATATTGGCGCGTTTATAGGCTTCAACATCAGTCATTCCACGCTCGTCTATAAGGCGGAGTAATGCCTGTGAGAAGGATTCATCGCGCATGGAGAAATAATCCTCTGCCGATGCTTCCTCTGCAATTTCGCAGGGTACTGAACCTGCGGCTTCGGAACTTTTTTGTCTGCCGAATATACTTTTCTTTTTTGGCTTGACGGATGCTTCATCACGCATGACCGCCGCACCCATAAGAGGTCTGCGCTCGCTGTCGTCATGGAGTTTTGCATAGGCATCGTCGATATACTGCCGTATGCGGTCGAATCGTTCCGCACTTATATCGAAGCTGTCCTTATCAAATATCACAAGAGTGATATCCATATCGTGTTCTGCCAGGAATTTACGGGCTTCGTCCTCGGCTATCCGTATCGCTTCACGCTTGGGATATCCGTAGACACCTGCCGATATCAGAGGGAAGGCTATGCTTGTACATCCAAGTTTTTCGGCAAGGGCAAGAGAATTTCTGTAACAGCTGCGAAGCTGTTCGCTCTCGCCGTTTTCGCCTCCATGCCACACAGGACCTACGGTATGTATTATGTACCTGCAATCAAGGCGGTAGCCCTTTGTAGCCTTGGCCTGACCTGTTTCACAGCCGCCGAGAAGCCTGCATTCCTCCAGAAGTTCAGCGCCTGCCGCGCGGTGTATGGCACCGTCAACTCCACCGCCGCCCAGCAGTGAGCTGTTTGCGGCATTAACTATCGCATCGGCAGAAAGCTTGGTTATGTCTGCACGTATCAGACTGAATGGCATACTATCCCCTCCGTTATCTTTTATTGTCCGTTCAGATCTTCAAGCTGAAGCTGACCCATATCATCACCGCTGACAGCCTGCATGAGCATCGTCCGCAGGGCTGTACATCTGCGGTTCTTGCCGTTATTCATTATCATGAAGCCCACTCTCTGAGCAGTGCCGAGTATAACTAACAGCTTTTTCGCCCTTGTTACCGCGGTATACAACAGGTTTCGGTAGTAGAGATTATCCATGCCGTCATAGAGGGTAAGTATGACCGCATCATACTCAGAGCCCTGACTTTTATGTACGGTGACGGCGTATGCAAGTTCAAGGTCATCCAGAATCTCACCGCTGTAATCAGCTATCCTGCCGTCAAAATCTATGGTGACTATCTTCAGTGAAGTCCTCACAGCTGTGACTATACCGATATCACCGTTATACACACCTTTGCCGTTTTCCTCTTTTCCGCCGTCTGTGCGAGTCCAGCTTATCTCGTAATTATTGCGGGTCTGCATGACCTTATCTCCCACACGGTATATACCATAGGCAGTTTTCAGCTCAGCCTTTTTCTTATCAGGAGGATTAAGCTCCGCCTGAAGTATCTTATTGAGCTCGGGAGTGCCTATGCGCCCCTGTCTTGTGGGTGATAGCACCTGAATATCCCTTATCGGAGAGAAACCGTACTTCTTGGGAAGTCTGTCGCTGCAGAGTTCAACCAGTGTGGTATATATATCCTCGGCTTCGGGGCGGCGGAGGTAGACAAAATCCCTGTCACGCTTTTTAAGGTCTATCATTTCTCCCGAAACTATCCTGTGGGCATTCATGACTATGTCGGATTCCTGCGCCTGACGGAAGACCTCGGTCAGCCTTACTACGGACATTACACCGCTGTCAATGATATCCCGAAGTACATTACCCGGACCTACGGGCGGCAGCTGGTCACTGTCACCCACAAGTATCAGCTTGCAGGTAACGCTCAGCGCCCTCAGCAGGGCTTCAAACAGCACGCTGTCCACCATGGACATCTCGTCAACCACCATTACCTCACAGTCAAGCAGGTCATCCTCATCGTGTACGAACAGCATCCTGTCACCGTCAGAGGGTATGACTTCAAGAAGGCGGTGGATAGTTTTGGCTTCACAGCCTGTCATATCGCTTATACGCTTTGCCGCACGACCTGTGGGAGCGGCTATCATAACATCAAGACCCTGCTGTTCAAACAGGGAGATTATGGCATTCAGAGTGGTGGTCTTGCCTGTACCGGGACCGCCGGTCAGGACAAGAAAGCCCTCGGATATTGCGAGGTTTATGGCTTTGCGCTGTTTCTCCTCATACTTTATGCCGCTCTCCTGCTCCTCCATATCGATTATCTCGGAGTAGTCGATCTTGTTATCATAGGTGATACTTCGCATGACATCAAGTCTTCTGGAAATATATTCCTCTGCCTTATAATAACAATGCAGCATGGCATATTTGACACCGCTTATATCCAGTTCAAAAATGTCCTGTTCCTCAAGAGCGATCTCTTTGACTTTATCAAACAATTCTGCATTTATATCCAGCAGACGGACTGTATCACGTTTCAGTGTTTCTACAGGTATACAGGTATGTCCGCCCTCTCGCGCTGCATTTCTCAGCACAAAAGCCATGCCCGCCCTTATCCGCTGCTCACTGTCACGGGGGATAAACTCTGCCTCGGCTATCTCATCTGCCTTTGAAAAGCCAAGCTCGATACCATCAGTACACAGAAGATATGGATTTGACTTTATCAGTTCTTCTGCCGAATTGCCCAGCTTTCTCCATGCGCGGACACCGTACTTTGTGGCTACACCGTTCTTGCTCATATACACAAGCAGTGCCCTGGCGGCGAAGGTCTTTTTGAAATCCTCATGTATAGCATCGGCTTTTTTAGCGTCGATGCCGTTGACCTCGGTGAGACGTTCGGGCTCGTTTTCAATTATCTCAAGAGTATCACTGCCGAATGCAGCTACCAGACGCTTGGCGGTCACAGGCTTCACCGAATCCAGTGCTCCGCTGACCAGATAGCGAAGTATCGAAGCTTCTCCCGTCGGCAGACTTCTCTCAAACATCTGCACGCGGAACTGTTTACCGAAGGTACGGTGCTTTACATACTCACCTGTAAGTATAACGCTCTCGCCTTCTTCGATATTGCCAAGTTCTCCCACAGCCTTGATAAGGTCATCACCGGTGTTGACATCTATGACACAGAAGCTGCCGTCATCGCTCTTGAACTGAACGCGGTCTACCTCGCCTTCTATTTTTTCCGCTTCACTCATTTTTGACCTCCCATGTGTCCTTACCAAGTCTGCTTACTGTATCTGACAGTTCATCTGCCGACACCAGCCTGATGCCGTACTTTTCCGCAAGTTTGCATATACCCTGACCGAATCTGCCGTCAGCGCTTACGACTATGACCTGTCTGCCGCAGACGCCCGATGCTTCTTCCTCCCTGATACAGCCGAGTACCGTCCTTTCGATATCTTTATCTTCCTCACGGTACCATATCACCACAGCTGCAACATTGTTTCTGCTTTCCTCAGAAAGCATTAGCAATACCAGTACTGTCACAGTCAGCAGGAATATCACCGATGCCAATACTCCCATACTCTCACCCCCGTCATTACAGTTTACAGATATGCTATGCTGTACGGGGCTGAAACGTTACGCCCCCGGGACCGGCTTGATGCGGTCCGGGGGGCATTAAAACGATTACTTATCGAGTTTCAAAGACTTATATATCTCAGAAAACGTCTTATCCAGTTTCTCTCTGCGGCCATCCGAACAGAGGACACTGAACTGATATACCTTTTCTCCTACCACCTCTATATGCATCTCGACATAATTCTCGGTCATAGTAGTATCCTTATAACGGAACTTCAGCAAACCGCTGTCTTTTTCGACCAGATCATAATCCTTGAGCTGATCGCTGAAAGCTTCGTTGAGTTCATCTGTAAAATCCGATTCAAGCGTTGCCAGCTTATCCTTGCCTTCGTAGTATTCCATAAGTGCATCTACATTATTGGTTGCAGGCTGATTACTCAGTTCGGGGATAATGGTTTCCACATCATAAATAACGTATGTAAACTCCAGTTCGGTATTTGCATACGACTTACATTCGTCGGAGTCCATGACCTCAAAGGATTGATCATCCACCGATCTCATAGATGCCGGAAGGGTGACCTCAAAACCTTTGAGTTTAACGGTGGTGCGCTTACGGTCATAAACGAAGAACACCAGTACAAAAGCCGCAAATATCAGCGCCACGAGAACTATGCTCATCATCTTGGGATCTACGCCCGAAAGGAAACGGCTGCGTCTCTCCTTTACGATCACTCCGCCGAACTTTTCTGCCTGTCGGCTGAATCCGTTATCGGCTGAACTGTCCTTACCCAGTGATACTTTTTTATCAGCAGCGACCTTGACGATATCTCCGCAGTTTTTGCAAATCGTATCGCCATCATTGATGATCGCTCCGCAGGTCTTACAAACCATACTTCCGCCCCCTTATTTATCATACTCTATCGAATCATACATTTTCCTGAATTTGCTTATAAACTTGTTCTCTTTTTTCTTATTGCAGTATGCATAATACATATAACAGGAATCACCCTCGAAATCGATCATCATATCACAGAACCAATCTGTATCGTCTTCTGTAAAATAAAATCTCATGTGATTGCCAAGCTGATCTTTTTTCTCATAGCCTTTGATCTCACTATCACTGCTCATAGCTGCATCCATGAACGGGAACATAAAGTTGAGGTATGTTTCCTCATCTCCGTCACCAAGTTCAAGATCTGACATATCATACTTGGAATATACGAAACCCATATCCCTGTTAGCATACGCAGTAACATCCTCTGCATCTACATCGCCGAATATCGTACTGCTCTTTTTTTCCACTTTCTGCGGAAAAGTTACTGTGATATCGCCTAAGCTTACTGTCTGCGGAGAATTATACTTTATCTGATAACCCAGAATGGATACCAATATAATAATGACAGTAATGAGAATACTTATCAGCTTGGTGGTCGGTATAGAAGCCGAGCGTTTTCTTGTATAACTGCCGCTGTCAAAAGACGAGTTCATGCCATAGTTACCGTAACCCTGACCGCCGCCATTCATACCGTAGTTTCCGTAACCCTGACCACCGCCGTTCATACCGTAATTGCCATAGCCCTGATTTCCGCCGTAGCCATAGCTGCTCTGCTGACCGTATCCTGTGTTGTTATACGCAGGACCCATTTCTGCTCTTCTTGTACCGCAGTTTTTACATTCGTTGTCTGTTGCGCCCAAAGGGGCACCGCAAATAGGACAATTCATATTCTGTTACTCCTTTGCTTTTTTCTTTTGTGTTACGCATTTATGTATATTCTATTATGTGAATATTCCGTAACCCGACTCAATTTCATATAATTACAGCTATGCAGGGCGCACCCGTAGACACGTCCTGCATAAAGCAATTATTTTTAAAAATTATTCCTTGTTGGCAGCTCTCTTTGCAAGGTCAGCGAGAGCGTCCTTTCTTGACAGATTGATCCTGCCCTGATCGTCGATCTCCATTACCTTTACAACGATCTCGTCGCCAATGGAAACAACATCCTCAACCTTCTCGACTCTCTGATTGTCCAGCTTGGAGATATGTACCAGACCATCCTTGCCGGGAGCGATCTCAACAAATGCGCCGAAGTTCATTATACGAACTACCTTGCCCTTGTATATAGCACCGATCTCGGGATCGTTTGCGATAGTATTGATGATATTGATAGCCTGCTGTGCCTTCTCCTTATCAAGACCTGAAACGAATACACTTCCGTCCTCGGAGATATCGATCTTGACATCACACTCAGCGGAGATCTTCTGGATGACCTTTCCGCCTGAACCGATAACTTCTCTGATCTTATCAACAGGAACCTTGGTGGAGAGCATCTTGGGTGCCCACTTGCTGACCTCGGGTCTAACCTCGGGGATAGCCTTGAGCATGATCTCATCAAGGATATACATTCTTGCTTTTCTGGTCTTCTCGAATGCGCTTGCGATGATATCCATAGTCAGACCGTCTACCTTGATATCTACCTGTATAGCGGTGATACCGTTCTTGGTACCGCCTACCTTGAAGTCCATATCGCCGTAGAAGTCTTCAAGACCCTGGATATCTACCATTGTCATCCAGCTGCCGTCTTCCTTGGTGATAAGGCCGCAGGAGATACCTGCAACGGGTTCCTTTATTGGAACACCTGCGTCCATCAGAGCGAGGGTAGAACCGCAGATAGAGCCCTGAGAAGTAGAACCGTTGGAAGAAAGGACCTCAGATACGCATCTGATAGCGTAGGGGAATTCATCAACGCTGGGCAGTACGGGAACGAGAGCTCTCTCAGCCAGTGCGCCGTGACCGATCTCACGTCTTCCGGGGCCTCTTGAAGGTCTAGTTTCACCAACAGAGTAGCTGGGGAAGTTGTACTGGTGCATATATCTCTTGCTGGTCTCTTCGTCAAGACCGTCAAGCTTCTGTGCATCGGAAACAGGGCCGAGAGTACAGATAGTCATTACCTGTGTCTGACCTCTGGTGAAGATACCGGAACCGTGAACTCTGGGCAGTACGCCTACTTCAGCAGCGAGAGGTCTGATCTCGTCGATGCCTCTGCCGTCAACACGCTTGCCCTCATAGAGCCAGTTTCTAACGATCTTCTTCTGCAGCTTGTAGAGAACTTCCTCGAGCATAGCGCCCTGATCGGGATACTGCTCGTCATACTTCTCGTGAACTGCATCATATATAGGCTGCATTCTTGCATCTCTTATGTTCTTGTCATCGGTATCGAGAGCCTTCTTAACGTCCTCGCCTACCATAGCCTCGATCTCGTCGAAGAGGTCGTGATCAACTTCCATAGACTCGAACTCGAACTTAGGCTTGCCGATCTCCTTCTGGATGCCCTTGATGAACTCTACCATCTTCTTGATCTCGGTATGGCCTGTTTCGATAGCCTTGAGCATCAGATCATCGGGTATCTCATTAGCGCCTGCCTCGATCATAACGATCTTATCTGCAGAACCTGCAACTGTCAGGTTCAGTTCATTCTTAGCTCTCTGCTCCAGAGTGGGGTTCAGCACCAGCTCGCCGTCAACGTAGCCTACGTTGATAGAAGCAACGGGTCCGTTCCACGGGATATCGGAGATAGAGATAGCGATAGCAGCAGCGATCATACCTGTGATCTCAGGTGAGTTATCGGGATCAACAGCCAGTACTGTCATAACAACAGTAACATCGTTTCTCATATCCTTGGGGAACAGAGGTCTGATAGGTCTGTCAACACATCTTGAAGTCAGTATAGCCTTATCACTTGCCTTGCCCTCACGCTTGGTGAAAGAACCGGGGATACGGCCTACTGCATACATCTTCTCCTCGAAGTCAACGGAAAGAGGGAAGAAATCAACACCCTCTCTGGGCTTCTTGGAAGCTGTAACGTTAGCCATTACAACGGTCTCGCCGTATCTTACCCAGCATGAGCCGTTTGCAAGTCCGCAGGTCTTGCCTGTTTCTACAACTACAGGTCTGCCTGCATAAGTGGTCTCAAAAGTCCTTGCGTTCTCAAACATTAAATAAATCCTCCTGTCACTGTCCGGCAAAGGCTTTAGCATAAAGCGCAGAGTGCAGATTTTCCCGACTTTTACACTCTCCGTTCAATGCTAAAAAACCATCACGCGAACATAATTTTACTGTTTTTAAAAACACCAAAAGGCAGTGGCGGTAGTCCGCCTCTGCCTTGATGATCTTAACTTGATTACTTACGGATACCCAGCTTATCGATAACGGCTCTGTATCTCTCGATGTCGTTCTTCTTCAGGTAGTTGAGAAGGTTTCTTCTCTTACCGATCATCTTGTACATACCTCTTCTGGAGTGGTTATCCTTCTTGTGCACCTTCAGGTGTTCTGTCAGGTCGCTGATCCTTCTTGTCAGTATAGCGATCTGTACCTCAGGGGAACCTGTGTCGGTGTCATGTGTTCTGTTAGCCTCTATAACGGCTGTCTTTTCGTCTTTTCTCAGCATAATCTTGTACCTCTTTCTTAAAATATTTTCCTCTGCGTCGGGATACGGCAGGTACTTTCTTCTTACCGAAGCGTGACCCGTATTCTGATGCAGGGATACTTATGCCTGCGCGCTATCCGCACAATATGACTTATTTATTATACATCATTACGTGCTGTTTGTAAAGAGAGTTCATAAACTTTTTACATATCACTTCTCATATTCCGCTGCGATATTCTTTCCGTCGCATTTGGCTATGACCGCATTCTTCCTGGTCAGGAACACCTCTGCACCGCATTTTTTAAAAAGCGAAACCGTTTCCTCATCCTCGGGTTCTTCATCGGAGCAGGTAATGACGGCGATATCCGCTTTGATCTTTTCGGCAAAGGGTTTTAACTGCTTCTGCCAGTGACCGTGATAGGGCACTTTGACAAATCGGTAGACTTTATCGTTGTTCGCATTGAACTCTGCAAGCCTTTCATTTTCGGCATCACCTGCAAAGAGCATATCCACATCGCCCAGTGTCACCGATGTTATCAGGGAGGAATTATTGCTGGGGTCTTTGTCATAGACTTCCTGTGCAGGCGGGTCTACGGTGAAAGTTGCTTCCCCCAGAGTGAAGTTCAGCACCTCACGAACCGTCTGCGCGGTCATGCCTTTTTTATCCAGTGCTTCAAGATAGTTTTCGTACTCATTACCTTCCTTCGGGGAGTTGCTTTGCAGCACTGTCCCTACCTCACATTCTTTAAGCACCTTTGCAGCGCCGCCAACATGGTCCTTATCAAAATGGGTGATTATGAGATAATCGAGTTTTTTGATACCATTTTCTTCCATATAGGCGACTATCTCTTTGCCGAAGCCCTTTTCACCGCAGTCGATGAGCACTGCCCAGTCTTCACTGTATATGAGTTCGGCATCAGCCTTGCCGGCACTGAAACTATATATAGTCAGACCTTCACCTATCTCGCTGATATCGATCTTATCTTTATTTGCCGTACACGCTGACAGCAGCGCTGTCAGGACAGCAGTACCGATGCAGAGAAATCTTTTAAGCATAAACATTTTCCTTTCCATTCCCCTGTATCTCCCCTGTTATTTTACCTTTCGGATGCTTACTCCTCACTATCCGTATCATCGTTTCCGCTTTCAGGACCGGGATTCAGACCTCGCAGATACTTTCTCTGTGCCAGCAGGAAGCAGAACACGCAATATGCCCCTATGCAAAGAAGTACGATGCTGCCTGTCACCTTGAACAGTTTTGAACCGAAATAAGCCTTTGTGATCCTGGCTCTTTCCTTGACCGGTGAGCGTTCTACCTTCGTGGTGGATATAAGGTCTATCACCGCAAGTACCTCACCCTTATAGATAAGTTCCATCGTTCCGAGGACATCGCCCTTTTCAACAGGTGCGACAATGTTATCCCTAACGGTTATCCTTTTTTCAACATCTTCTATAGGGATGTTTACAGGCCACATACGGCTGTAGCCGTTTGCGGGTTTGAGATTGGCATAATCCTGCTTTTTGCCGTAGCCTACCTTAACGTCCCTGACCTCACTGGATTCATTGATGAAATCCTTCTGTACAAGGGTATCGAATGCCCATTCATACAGATTTATATGGTCGATGAAGCTGTAATACACCACATCATCCGCATATACGGATTCAGGATCAGCCTCGCCTTTTTTTACATCTTCTGCCAGTTTTTCCATAGGTGCACCCATTGTCACCACCAGATACCTTACACCGTCGCTTACAGCATAGCTGGCAAAGCAGCGTCCCGCAGATTCGGTGGTACCTGTTTTTATGCCGCGGCATTTTGCATAATAGTACTTTGTGTACTCATTTATCATATAGTCTGTGCTGGCGATATACGTGCCCTCGGGGTGGAAATCCGTAGGCGCCATGGTGAATGAGGGACTGCCTACAAGTTCCTCAAAGACAGGGTATTTATCAAGGGCGTATCTGCATATCGTAGAGATATCCTTTGCGGTGGAATAATTCTGCTGGGTAAACAGGCCGTGGGCATTTGAGAAATGGGTGTGCTTCAGACCCAGTTCGGATACCTTCGCATTCATCATATCGACAAATCCCGATATATTTTCCCCGACGTTTATCGCTATTATATTGGCAGCCTCACAGGCTGAGGGTATCAGCAGTGCTGCCAGCAGATCATAAGCGCTGACACTCTCGTTGGGCTGGATATCCGCAGTAGCCGCACCCGTATCATAAAGTTCGTCAAAAGCCTCGGTGCCTGCGGACATCATTTTATTTCTCAGGGTGCTTTCATCACCGCCAAGCTCGTCCAGCAGCACCACGGCTGTCATAAGCTTTGTCAGGGATGCAGGCGGTACTTCCTTTTCGCTGTTGATATCCACAACCACTTCGCCCGAATCCATATTTACCATATAAACACAATCGGAATAAAGCTTCACTTCACTGCGCTCACCGTCGGCATCGACTGTAGTCGGCACAAAGCTCAGCGCTGACGCTGTAAAGCTGCCCATATCCGCAAATATCAGTGCCGCACAGAGCAGCGCTGCTATCACACGTAGTTTCTTCTTCATCTATACATGACCTCTTTGTCCAAAATTCTTAAACATTATCAGTATAGCACAATCCCGTGTCTTTTGCAAGCGGCTTTTGGCGAAAATGGCGTGAAAAATATTACGGCACTATTTTGCCCCCGACATATCGGCTGCAAATATAACAGGCCTGCCGTTTTTAACAGCAAGACGAAGTTCCCTGCCGCAGCCTGCAAGTATGCTGTCACAGAGGATGTCCTCGGCATCCTGCTCGACAAATCGGCGGATATCACGGGCAGAGCCGCCTGAGGAAAGACACTTTTCAGCGGCATAGTTTTCACATTCGCGGGATATCTCCAGGGTATAGCCCAGCTTCGCGGCACGCTCCGAAAGTTTAGCAAGTTCCATACCTGCGATACGGCGCAAAGTTTCGATACAGGGCGGTTCAAATACGATGATATCATCCATGCGGTTTATCAGTTCGGGAGAGAGGACTTTTTTCACCGCCTGCCCGATATCGCGCCTGCAGCTTTCTCCGTCATGGCTGAAAAAGCCTGCGTGCTTTCTGTCTGCCAGTTCTGCCGCACCTGCATTTGTGGTGAGTATCACTGTCAGTTCTGACAACTCTGCCGTTCTGCCTGCGCTGTCGGTAATGACACCCTCCTCCAGCATTTGCAGCAGAACACCGAAAACATCCCTGTGAGCCTTTTCTATTTCATCGAAGAGAAGCACTCCGCAGGGACGGCGGCGGATAAGTTCAACCAGTCTGCCGCCGTCCTCATAACCCACATATCCTGCAGGTGCACCTATCAGCTTTGCGACGCTGTGGGGTTCCATATACTCGCTCATATCCAGACGTATAAGGCTGTCACTGCCGTAAAGCAGAGCTGAGAGTTCTCTTGCGAGCATGGTCTTGCCAACGCCTGCCGGACCTGCGAACACGAAGCTCCCCACTGGTCTGCCTCCCCTTTCAAGCCCCAGTCTGCGCCGCCTTACGGCGCGGGACACTGCCGCTACTGCCCTTTCCTGACCTATGACGGTACTGTTGAGTTTTTCCTCCAGATGTCTGAGAGCCTCACGTTCATCTGTATCGGCACAGGTACATACGATACCGGTACATCTGCTGACGGTCTGTTCCAGTATATCACGGGTCAGAACGGTGCGCCTGTGTGCTTTTGATATCGCATCGAGATATCCGCCTCTGTCGATCTCACCCGCGAGATACTTTTCAAAGGCACGCTCGGGGGTACGGTCTTCACCTGCTGCCAGCCCTGCCGCACTGCAGGCACCGTCAAGGAGCTCCAGTGCTTTATCCGGGAAATGTTTATGCTTCATATAGCGTCCGCTGAGTTCCACCGCACTGCGGCATACTTCCTCGGGTATACTGACCTCGTGATGATCCTCCAGTCTTCCCTTCAGCCCCACGAGTATCCTGTAAGCGGTATCCTCATCCGGTTCGCTTATATCCACCCTGCAGAAGCGCCTGTCCATAGCAGCATCCTTTTCTATGGTGCGGCGGTATTCCTCGGGAGTTGTCGCGCCTATTATCTGTATTCTTCCGCGTGCAAGGTCGGGTTTCAGTATATTAGCGGCATCTATGGCACCCTCTGCCGCACCTGCGCCCATGATATTGTGGAGTTCATCTATAAAAAGGATAACATTTCCTGCCAGCGAAGCTTCATCAAGGCAGGCTCTCAGACGTTCTTCAAAATCTCCGCGGTACTTTGCGCCCGCAAGCAGAAGAGTTATATCCAGTGCGAATATGCGCTTATCTGCCAGCTGAGGCGGTACGCTGCCTGATATTATCTTTACGGCAAGCCCCTCAGCCAGTGCTGTTTTGCCTACACCTGCATCACCTACAAGACACGGGTCGTTCTTGCGGCGGCGGCAGAGTATCTCCATAACAAGGCGGAGCTCATCATCCCTGCCTATAAGCGGATCAAATCCAAGACACACTGCAGGGTCGGTCAGCTCGGTACCATAGCGTGAAAGTGATTTAAGGTGAGGCTGATCTCTTCGGGAGATACAGCTTCCGGCACCGGTCAGGCAGTCAGATGCTATCCTGCGCTCCTCGGCATTGAGCCTGCGGAGTATCTGCATGGCGCAGCTGTCCCTGCAGCGCATAAGCCCTGACAGTATATGCTCACTGCCAACGCTTTTTCCTCCCAGACGTTCCGCAGCCTCCAGCGCTTTGCGTACATTTTCGGTCTGTGCAGTTTCGGGTGTCATACAGGGAGTGCCCCTGCCGATAAGATCATCCATTTCATCACATACCCGTTCAGCAGTAACGCCGTACCTTTTCAGCACAGCCTCCGCCGCACCGCAACAGCTTACAAGCGCAAGCAGCAGATGCTCACTGCCCACATAAGTATGACCGCGTTCACCTGCCAGCACAGCAGCCCTCCGCAGGACTTTCCTGCCCGTTTCAGTATAGTTCTCATAGCTCATGCAAAACACCTCCGCAGAAAGTATAGCCTTATAGGATAAAAGTATTCAGAGCCGCTTGAAATATGCAGCGCTGTAACCATTTTTCCAAAGCAGCATAATATATACCATAAGGCTCACGCAGCCTTAAATAAACAACAAGGGAGTCGATACTATGAATTTCGGAACAAACAACGTATGGTGGATAATCATTCTCATCCTCATCATCGGTATGTCAGGCTGCGGCTGCTGCGGATGCAATAACAACTGCGGCTGCTGATAGGCAGCACACCGAAAACAGGGGGCAGCGCTGCTGTCCCCTATGTTATTGTATACGCAGTTATGGATATCAGAGTATAAGGCATATAAGTCCCGAACAGCCCTCATTTATCATGCGCTCCACCGTTTCTTTAAGGCGCATACGTGCATCATCGGGCAGTTTTGAAAGCTTTGTGTAAAGCCCCTCGCTCACAAGCTCATGCAGTGATTTTCCGAAGATATTTGAGCCCCATATCTTATCGGGCTCCTTCTCAAAATCGCTCATCATGTACATAACCAGCTCCTCGGATTGCTTTTCCGATCCGACTATGGGTGCTACCTCGGTATTAATCTCAGTACGTATCAGATGAACGGCAGGGGCCTGCGCCTTCAGTCGTATCCCGTACTTGCCGCCCTGTCTTATTATCTCGGGTCCTTCCATAGTGAGTTCATCGGGTCCGGGCATGACTATGCCATACCCTGTGCTCTCCATCTGTGTGATCGCATCTTTGTACTTTGCAAACTTCCTGCGTATCTCCACCAGTTCCAGTATACGCGGCAGAAGTTCGTTCTCTCCGTTTATCTCAATACCTGTTGCCTCGCCTATCACGCGGTAGAATAGTCCGCCGGAAAGTTCTGCTGATATGACAGCCGAACCGCTTCCTGCATCTATGGATCTGACAGAACAGCTTTCTATATACTCACATCCGCCGATAGTATCAGCACACGCGGATATCTGCCTGAGTGTTTCAACGCCCTCGGCGGCTTCACGTATATGAGCAAATACAGCTTCTTTCAGCCAGTGCCCCCTGCCAAGGGTGTTTATCCAGCCCGGCATGGCTATACCTATCTCCCGAACAGGGAATGAATACAGCACATTTGCCATTATGCCCATTATATCTTCATCTTCAAGCTCGGTGCAGTTTACCGCCATGACATCGGTGCTGTATTTTTCACTCAGCTGTTTACAAAGCTGTCGGGCTTCATCACTGTCAGGGTCTTCGGTGTTCAGCAGGACCGCAAATGGTTTTCCTGCAGCTTTGAGTTCGTTTATGACCCTCTCCTCGGCTTCTTCGTATTCATCACGTGGGAGATCGGTAAAGCTTCCGTCTGCGGTGATCACAAGACCTATAGTGGAATGCTCAGTTATCACCTTGCGGGTGCCGACCTCTGCCGCCATATTGAAAGGTATCTCGGTATCGAACCAGGGAGTCATCACCATACGCGGAGCTTCTTCCTCGATATACCCCTGTGCCGAGGGAATTATATAACCCACACAGTCGATGAGCCGCACATTGAAGCTGGCTCCGCCTTCCAGCGATACATTCACCGCTTCTTCGGGTATGAATTTAGGTTCGGTGGTCATGATAGTACGTCCCCCTGCGGATTGGGGAAGTTCGTCCTGCGCCCTTTCTCTGCGGTACTCACTGCTGATATTGGGTATAACCAGTTTTTCCATGAACCGTTTTATGAATGTGGATTTGCCCGTTCTCACGGGTCCTGCCACGCCTATATAGATATCTCCGCCCGTTCTGCGGGCTATGTCTGTATATATATCCCTGCTCACCCTTGTATGCCCCCTTACCCTCTGATAACTATCATCCTGCCGTCGTCTATACTGTCAGCACCGTCAGGAAGTCCGTTGTCCTCTCTGACAGCTTCAACTGTTGTACGGCAGCGCTTGGCTATATCCCATATATCCTCATTCTCACCGCACCTGCACAATCTCAGTGTACAGCTGCTGTCACGGGTCGCCGGCTTATCCTTATTAAGTATAACGCTGCTTACCAGCTTTGTGCCGCTTCCGCCGTTCAGCTTATAAACTACGCGCACATCCGTCCTGACCCTGATAGTACCGCCGTCACCGAGATAATACGAACAGCCTGCTGTTTCAGCATAGGCTTCAAGTGTACTTTCACTGCTTTCTTCGGGAACAGCCGCTTCGGCTTCGTATGTACTCTGTCCCTCTATACAGAAGATACCGCCTTCACTGCCCTCTCCCATGACTGAGCAGGTCACTCCGCCGGATATGCGAAAGGTATTCCCGTCCTTTCTTATGGTAGGACGTGTGCATGATGCATAGTGGTCATACACAGCGCCGACTGTGCCGTCAGGTGCGGCAAGGGTGCATTCGGATATACAGGATATATGCTTTTCATCTCCGCTGTCTGAAGATATCTCAACTATCTCATCCGGAAGACAATCATACTCGGTGGAGTATGCATCAGTCACACCGACACCTGCCCCCGATTTCTCTGCCGTACAAAAGACATCAAGTTCCAGTTCCCACTCCACGGTATTATCCTCTCCGCCGCCCGCCGTAATACTGCAGCCCGATGGCTTGACCCTGACACTGACCCTGTAGCTGTCATCAAGACCTTCCATATCTATCATACGGCTGAAGGGCAGGGTAAAACGAAGATCCTGCACACGGTCAGCGCCTGTTTTATCTATACAGGTACACAGTGCTTCCAGCTCGGCTTCTCCCTTTACCGCTAGCTTTCCCGCCACTATACGCTGCTCTGTCCTTGTTACTGAGCAGCCTGTGCGAAGCACTGTTCCGACAGAGGGCTTATCATCAGGGAGGGAGGTCTGCTGGATAACTGTTATTCGCTTTGATGCATACAGCCTTTTAACAGGATAGGTGACCGTCTGCTTACGCAGCTGTATTCCGCAGCCGCTGCCGCCTGTAACAACAGTTTTTTCCCGCTGACAGCACACCTTTACCGATGCGCATAAAGTACCCCGCACATCTATCCGTCTGCTGCCCTTTGCCCGACAGGACAGCCGCAGGCAGTTAAGGTCTATCATTACCTCGGGCGAACTGCATTCACCTTCTATATCCAGGGTACGGCTGATCTCCGCATTCTGCTCTATGCAGTTTATGCGGCCGCTTCCCTCGGTAAGGTACAGCACCCTCACGGTAACGGTGATATCAAATGCCAGTCTCCCGTCGCTCACGCTCTGGGATGTGAGCTGAGGTTCTGCAGTACACCTGAGTATCCTGAAAACATCAGGATAATAATCAGGCAGAACTATATCCCGTTCCAGCGGCAGTTCCTCAGTGCGGTCAAGGGCTTTTTCGGTCACGCACACAGTGTCTGATATAAGTCTGAGTTCATCGTTCATGTTTATTTCCTCCTGTTTATAGGATAGCCTTTTGCTATAAACATGATATGCCTGTATTCACAGGATTATTCCCCTATGAGCCGTGATCGCAGCAAACGATGATCTCAGACAGGATATATTCTATGTGCTTGACAGGCTGGATGGCTGTGACAGTTCAGCATATACTATCATCCCACCCGAAGGCACAGGCTTCACGCCCATAGCGGTGAGCCATGCAGCGTCCCTTGAAGGCAGGTGCTTCGGGTGACGCTTTGAAACAGGCGGAAAGACGGTGGTTTTCACAGGCGATACTTCTTCGCCGGAACCGTTCATGCCTTATCTCACAAACGGAGCTTACCTCTACACGGAGTTACCTGCTTATAACTCACCTGTACACCTGCATATAGATAAGCTGAGAGCAGTCATGCCCGAACTTGCAAAGCGAAATATCAAAGTATTCATAATGCACCTAGATGACGAGGAGGCACTCTGTAAGACCGCCGCGGAGATAGGCGCAGCTCCTGCTCCGATGTACACGGAAGAATGATATAAGAACATAAACACAGCAAGACCCCGATACCGCAACGATATCGGGGTCTTATAATGTATCGATATATCACACGCCGACGGCGCTGCTTCAGATCATTTTTTCCTCATTATACTTCCATACTTCTTCTGTATCAGATGATGCCTGCTGCCTTGAAAGCCTGCTCGAGATCTGCGATAAGATCATCGGCATCTTCAAGTCCCGATGATATCCTTATGAGGTTAGCAGGGATATCAGCCAGCTTGAATTCTTCCTCATTCAGCTCAGAGTGAGTGGTATTCGGAGAATCAACTATCAGTGAACGGGCATCACCGAGATTTACATGATAGTGGAACAGCTTTATATTATTAAGGAATGTCGCTTCCTGCTCGGGTGTTGCCTTTATGCCGAAGCTGAGCACTCCTCCGCCGCCGTTAGTGAGATGCTTATCTGCCAGTGCCTTGAACTTGTAATTCTTTGCACTGGGATGACGTACCCATTCAACAGCAGGACTGTTTTCGAGATACGCAACTATCTTCTCAGCATTCCTTGTCTGCTTTGCAACTCTCTCCGAAAGTGTTTCAAGACCTATGATACCCAGATATGCATCCTGAGGCGAAAGTGCTGCGCCAAGGAGATTAAGGTATACAAGAGTAAGTCTGAATATGAAGAAGTTGTCTGCGAATATATCAGCAGGCGACTTGCCCTTTAGCATTACTATCTTTTCATAGAACTGAGGATATTTCTCGGGGGTATAATAGCTCATATTGCCGTTATCGAGGATAAGTCCTGCGATGAGGTTGCCGTGACCCGTAAGAGATTTTGTAGCTGAATATACTACGATATCAGCACCGTGTTCAAGAGGTCTGTAAAGGTAAGGTGTCGCAAGGGTGTTATCTACCACCACGGGAACACCGTGTTTGTGTGCCACCTCGGATATAGCATCTATATCCAGCAGATAAGCGTTAGGGTTGCTGATGGATTCAACATATATACCCTTTACATCGTCAGTGATCTCAGCCTCCAGCTTTGCAGGGTCAAGCACTGCATCGGTTATCTTGATCTTAACACCCAGTTCAGGGAAGAGTCTGTCAAAAGCATCAATGGTGCCGCCGTATACGTAAGGCGATGCAAGTATCGTACCGCCCTTTGCAGCCAGGTTAAGCAGAGTATAAGATATAGCAGCCATTCCGGAGCCTACTGCAACAACGTTCTTTGCACCGTCGAGAGCTTTTACTCTCTCTGCAAAGTAAGTTACAGTGGGATTGCCTACTCTGGTATAAAGGTAGCCTGCCTCCTTGTAGGTGAAAAGGTTCTGTGCGTGCTCGGTATCTCTGAAGTCGTATGCCGCTGTCTGGTATATGGGAGGCGATACTGCCTGCTGATTATCTCCGGGCTCATAGCCTGCTCTTATTTTTTTGGTGTCGAATGCGAGTTCGCTCATAATATTACTTCCTTTCGGTATGTTGTTTTCGATGAATCCAGTTTAACCGAAAATGCTCCAAAGGTCAATAATAAAGCACGATAACGTTATCATAACAGCCTGTCGGGAATGTTCGCAAAGGGCATTATGGTGCACCTGCGGCACTCATCGGATCTCTCATAAATGAATTCTCCTGCCAAAACACGACAACGTTATCACTTTGCTGTTACGGCGTTTTTCCAAAGCAAGACGCTGTGCGGCAGCATCAGAAAACCGAAATACGGCGCAGTATAAGATAACGCTATCACAAATGCCGGAAAGTTAAATTATTTTTATATCTCTCGATTATTTTTATACATTATGTGCCTTGACAAACAAAAACTAATATGATATATTAGAAAACAATAATTCATAGTAAAGAGGTGGGAAATATGACCCTTCAGCAGATGCACTATGCACTGACAATAGACAAAAACGGTTCAATGAACAAAGCTGCGGACAAGCTGAATATATCCCAGCCGACCCTGACGAGCGCCATGCGTGAGCTTGAAAAGGAGCTTGGCTTTGAAATATTCCTGCGCACCCACAAAGGCGCTGTACCTACAGCAGAGGGTGCCGAGTTTCTGCGCAGCATAGGACTTATATACAGACAGTACGAGCTGGTATGCGAGAAATATTCGGATAAGGATATGAAAAGAAAATTCGGTGTATCTACCCAGCACTATTCCTTTGCGGTGAATGCATTCATTGAAACCGTAAGACAGTTCGATACACTGGAATTTGAATTTGCTGTACGTGAAACAGAAACGCTGAAAGTCATCGAGGACGTGGGCAGCCTTAAAAGTGAGATAGGTGTACTTTATATAAGCAACTTCAACCGAAGATCAATAAACAAACTCCTCGAAGAAAATGAACTGTCCTTCACGGAGCTTATAAAGTGCAAGGCTTATGTATATATGTGGAAGGGACACCCCCTTGCAAAGGAGAGTTCTCTCAGCCTTGAACAGCTTGCACCCTACCCATGCCTTTTCTTTGAACAGAACGGTCATAACAGCCACCTGTATGCCGAAGAGATACTGAGTGAGAACATATACCCCCGTTCCATAAAAGCTACCGACCGCGCTGCCATGGGCGAGCTTATGCAGAAGCTGAACGGATACACCCTGTGCTCGGGTATACTGTGCAAAGAATTCTCAAGTGAATATGTGGTAGTCCCATACCGCGATGATACCGACAACCCCAACAGCATCATGGAAATAGGCTATATACGTAAGAAACACGGCTCTCTCAGCGAGATAGGGCAGAAGTATATTGAAGAACTCAAAAAAAGTCTTGAGCTGAATGCAGAAGAAAATGTTTAGTTTATGTAAATAAAATGTAGACATTTTATGTAAACTCTTGCATTTTTATCTATATGAGGTATAATAGATTTAGCACTCGGATATGTTGAGTGCTAAATCTTTTTGTTTATAATTTGTAAGGAGCTGAAATATAATGGAAACCAAGCAGTTCAAAGCGGAGTCCAAAAGACTTCTGGATATGATGATAAACTCCATCTATACTCACAAGGAGATATTCCTGAGAGAGATAATCTCCAATGCCAGCGATGCTATCGACAAGCTGTATTTCAAGTCCCTGACCGATACGAGCGTAGGTCTCAACAAGGACGATTTTGCTATACAGATAAAGGCTGACAAGGAAGCCAAGACCCTTACTGTCGAGGATAACGGTATCGGTATGACAGAGGAAGAGCTGGAGAACAATCTGGGTACTATCGCACAGTCGGGCTCTCTTGCATTCAAGACAGACAACGACCTCGGTGAGGACGTTGATATCATCGGACAGTTCGGTGTAGGTTTCTATTCCACTTTCATGGTTGCCAAGGAAGTTCGCGTGCTGACAAAGGCTTATGGCAGCGACAAGGCTTTCCTGTGGAAGTCCAACGGCGTTGACGGCTACACCATCGAGCCTGCTGAGAAGGAGACTGCGGGCACTGTCATCACTATGGTGCTGAAAGAAGATACCGAGGACGAGAAGTATTCAGAGTACTGCGAGACATGGCGCATACAGCAGCTGGTCAAGAAATATTCCGACTATATCCGTTTCCCTATAAAGATGGACGTTGAGCATTCCAACTATGCTGAGGAGGGCGAGGAGCCTACCACCACCATTGAGACAGAGACTCTCAACAGCATGACACCTATCTGGAAGAAGAACAAGAGCGAGCTGACCGATGAGGATTACAACAAGTTCTACTCCGAAAAGTTCATGGATTATCAGGAGCCTATCGCTCACATACATTCCAAGAACGAGGGTATTGCTACCTATGATGCTCTGCTGTACATTCCTTCAAAGGCGCCTTTCGATTACTATTCAAAGGATTACGAAAAGGGTCTCCAGCTGTTCTCCAGCGGCGTGCTGATAATGGACAAGTGTGCAGACCTTCTGCCTGACTGGTTCAGTTTTGTAAAGGGTGTTGTTGACAGTGAAGACCTTTCACTGAACATTTCCCGTGAGATGCTGCAGCAGGACAGACAGGTCAAGATAATCGCAAAGAACGTTGAGAAGTCCATAAAGAACGAGCTGGCAAAGCTGCTGAAGAACGACCGTGAGAAGTATGAGAAGTTCTTTGAGGTATTCGGTCTCCAGTTCAAGTTCGGCATTTATCAGAGCTACGGTGCTGCCATAGATACCCTGAAAGACCTGCTTCTGTTCAAGTCCACCTTTGAGGACGGCAAGAGCGTAACTCTGAAAGAGTACGTATCCAGAATGAAAGAAGATCAGAAGTACATCTACTATGCCTGCGGCGAGACCAAGGAGCGTATAGACAAGCTGCCCCAGATCGAGAAGATCAAGGACATGGGCTATGAGGTTCTCTACATGACTCAGGACGTTGATGACTTCTGCCTGAAGGTAATGCTGAACTATGACGGCAAGACATTCAAGTCCATAAGCGATGCCGATGTTGATCTCGACACCGAGGAGGAGAAGGAAGAAGTCAAGAAGCTGGACGAGGAGAACAAGGATATGTTCGCCTTCATGCAGGAAACTATCGCTGACAAGGTAAACAAGGTACGTCTTTCCAAGAAGCTGAAATCTCACCCTGTATGCCTTTCCAGTGACGGCGGCATGATATCCATTGAGATGGAGAAGGTGCTCAACGCTATGCCCCAGAACGACGCTAACCGCGTAAAGGCAGACAAGGCACTGGAGATCAACCCCAATCACGAGATATTCGGCAGATTGCAGAAGCTGTATGCTGAGGACAAGGACACCCTGAAAGATTACACCAAGCTGCTGTACGATCAGGCACTGCTGATAGAGGGTCTTTCCATTGATGACCCCGTTGAGTTCGCAAACCTGGTATGCAAGCTCATGGTTCAGTAATTCACTTCTATCAATTCATAATTGCCCTCGGCCGGGCGGGCCGTTTCCGCCTATTATAGGTTCGCGGTGAAGATAAGTATCGTGTGACGGCGGGTCAAAGGATTGTGATGAAGATAGTATCTATGATACTGAAAATATAGCTAATAAAAAATGTGCGCTTATCGCGGAATTGCGGTAAGCGCATTTTTGTGTTCTTAAAATTGTCAGAGTTGGAACGTATTCTTGATGTTTACTTACGATAGCAAAACACACTATCCGCCCTGTCAACAATTATGAATTATGAATTGTGAATTAGCTAGACTTCCTGCGGGAACTTTAAGCCCCATTTACTGCGGCATTCGTCCATTATGCGCATGATGCTGAGGGTGTCTTCGGGTGGAACAGCTTTGCTGGTTTTAAGTCCCTCTGCAAGACATTTCTCGGCTTCTCTTATCTCGTATTCGTAGCCGTTTATCTCGGGCGGGAATAGCCTGTCCTCTATCTGTCTGCTTTCGGCATCGTACAGTGTACATTCGGGTGAGCAGAAGAACCAGTCGCCCATGATGATACTGCCCTTATCACCCACGATGACAGCGTTGTTGCGGTTCTGTATCTCAAATCCCGATGTGGTAGATGCGTATGCGCCGTCGGGATACAGCAGTGTCACACTGTTTGAAAGGTCGATACCGCCGCTGATGTGCGCATGGGTCTCGATACTACTCGGTTCGCCCATAAGTGACACAGCAAAGGTTATAGGATACACGCCGAGGTCAAGCAGAGCTCCGTCGCCGCATTCGGGCTTGAAGAGCCTGTCATTCTTATCAAAGGGGATAAAGTTGTTGAAATCCGCCTTGATGTAGCGGATATCGCCAATGCGCCCCTCTTTTATCCACTGCCTAACTTTAAGGTAGGCAGGACGCATCTTCATCCACATTGCTTCCATAAGGAACAGTCCTTTTTCTTCGGCTTTCGCGAACATAGCCTCAGCCTGCTTTGTGTTCAGGGCTATGCTCTTTTCGCAAAGCACGTTCCTGCCGTTTTCAAGACACAGCATGGTATCATCATAATGCCTGTGCATAGGCGTAGCGATATATACTATATCTATGCTTTCATCATGTGCCAGCTCCTCATAGCTGCCGTAAGCCTTTTCAAAGCCGAATTCATCCGCAAAGCTTTGTGCACTTTCTACAGACCTTGAAGCAACAGCAGCAGTAACCGAACTTCCCTGCTCTTTGAGTGCCTGTGCAAAAGTTCGTGCTATCTTACCTGTACCAATGATACCCCAGCGTGTCATAAGACCACTCCTTTACATATTTATCTGCATGATCATACCTCTTACATACCGGATCAATCAGTGTAATATCAGAACCTGAAATAACAGCCGATATACCAAAGAGATAACCATGTTCATTTATTATAAATTATATCACACCAAACCTGTCTTGTAAAGGATATCCCTTGATTTTTAGCCCCTTTACACAACCATGCCGCAGATAATTTGTCTGGTTTGACAACTGAATATTATTGAACAGCGTGCAGGGCGAAAGATACATATCATACCCCTCTCCCCCTTTACTTTTTAGGTAAAATATGTTATAATATGAAATAGATATTAATTACGTGGGATATATCCCCTCAAGGGCGGTGAGATCATTGAAAAAACGACTGAACACAACATTCGCTTTCCTGACAGCTGTAATACTGCTGGTGATAGCTATGATATCCGAAATAACCCTCGTGTTCACCGTAAACTCTCAGCAGGCGAACGAAACAGGCAGCAGCAGGCTGGAACTTGTCAGCCGTGAACTCGAACATAACATAAATGATGCCCGCGGAAAAGCTATGCGCTTCGCTGTGACCGCACAGAATGTACTGGATGACCGTGATGAATTGGAAGAACTCGTTAAAAGCTACAAGGAAGATATGTTCCGCGAGACCGAAGGAAGCTGTTATAATGCCTATGTGGCAGGCGAAGACTGGTTCTTCATCCCCGATCTCACCGACACCGATGATTATGATGTAACGAGAAGAAACTGGTACCGCGGCGCTTTGCAGTGCAGCGGCGGATCATATGTTTCCGACCCGTATATAGATGCTGCCACAGGAGATATATGCTATACGGTATCCGTGATGCTCGCTGACGGCAAAACCGTCGCAGCGCTGGACTACAATATGGACAGCATTCGCAGACACATATCCAAAATGTATTCAGACGGCAAAAATGAAGCTGTGATAGTCACCGAAAAAGGCATAATCGCAGGCTGCAGCGATGAAAATATAGTCGGTAAGGACTTGCTTGAACAGCTGCCCGAATACGGCGGCATATTCTCACTTGCCAAAAGCAGCGACGGCTCTGTGCACGTAAGACAGAAGGGCAGCAACCTGTTTGCTGTGCGTTCGGAGTTCGGCTGGTACCTTATTGTATCAGAGGATAACTGGTCACTCTACCGCAGATCGTATATCCAGATGCTTGTAATGATAGGCATATCACTGATAGTATTCATCATGCTTGCGGTGATGTACCTTTCAAGCGAACGCAAAGCAAAACACGCCAGAACTATGCTGAAAAACAACGAGGATTTTCTCGGGAGCCTGACAACAGGACTGCAGGAACCGCTCCACAGGATGATAGCAGCGGCAAGCCCAGAGAACCTCAGGAACTCCGAAAACTACGAGAAGGATTTCGAGAGCATACGCGAAGCAGGGCTGAAGCTCAACGAGATGATAGGAAAGATAGTTTCCTATAACAGTATAGTAAAAAAAGAAAACACAGATAAGCACAAGCGCAGCAAAACTGCAGGGCTTATGATAGGTGTGCGCTTCAGGCGGCTTATCGTCATCGCACTGATGCTGGTATTTATAATGAGTATGTATGTGAATACCACCTCCACCATCAGGTGGGGAAGGTCACAGATGAACGAGGAGCTCGACACCTACACCCAGCGTCTTTCCTCATGGGTCAGCACCGAAAAAAGCGTGCTTGATATGTTCTGCTCCATGATATCCACCGAGCCTGAGATAGTACATGACTACGATGCTGCTGTAAAGAAGCTGGATGATATCACCTCGCAGTACAGCGATATATCCGCCAGCTATATCGTCAACCCCGAATGGGAGCATCCCGTTATCATGAACAGCGGCTGGGAGCCTGACGAAAAATGGCACGTAGAAGACAGAGCATGGTATAAAGAGCTGACATCAGGAGAGGAAAACTGGTGTATATCCGCACCCTATTACGATGAAGCATCAGGTCTTTACTGCGTGACCTTTGCAGAGAAGGTCTTCGATGCCCATACAGGAAAAACCATAGGCTGCTTCGGTATAGATTTTTATATGGATAAGCTGGTGGAACTGCTGGGCAGCAGCTATTCAGGGGACGGATACGCTTTCATAACCGACAGCGACGGCATTATCATAAGCCACCCCTACGGCAGCTACAGGCTCAGCGAAAATAACAGTACCAATGTGGCAGAACTCTCATACGTTGCCGCAGACCCCGACAGCAGCAACGTTTCCATAATATCCGACTTCGACGGCAAACTGCGTGCTGCTATCGCAAGCACCCAGAAAGAGTCCGGCTTTACGGTATATGTCATGAAGAATGTACTGAGCGTATACAGCAGCGTGCTGGTATACGGTTCAATATGCGTATTCGTACTGCTGGGATGTACCGTTACGGTATATATACTCATGAATAATCTTATACAATTGCAGAACAGGGCAAACCGTCAGCTCAAAGAGTCTGCCGATGCCGCTATTGCCGCAGATGAAGCCAAAAGCACATTCCTGGCACAGATGTCACACGAGATACGTACACCTATAAACGTCGTGCTTGGCATGAACGAAATGATAATCCGTGAATGCAAGGACAATGATATCAAGGAATATGCACTGAATATACAGAGCGCAGGACACACTCTCCTTTCACTGATAAACAGCATACTTGATTTCTCCAAGATAGAGGACGGTAAAATGGAGATAATACCTGCCGCCTACTGGACTGCTTCACTTATCAATGATCTTGTTACATCAGTAGCTTCAAGGGCAGCCGACAAAGAACTGAAGTTCATAGTAAATGCCGATCCTTACCTCCCTGCCAAGCTGATAGGCGATGATATGCGCATAAAACAGGTAATATCCAACCTGCTGACAAATGCTGTAAAGTATACCGAAAAAGGCAGCATCACCCTTACAGTGCGTACAGAAAGTTTCAGCGAGGAAGAGATCATGCTGTATGTTGAAGTTGGTGATACGGGCATAGGTATAAGGGAGGAGGATATGAGCGCACTGTTTGAATCCTTCCGCAGACTAGATGAACAGCGAAATAAAAGTATCGAAGGCACAGGGCTGGGTATGTCCATTGTGACAAAACTGCTGAAAATGATGAACAGTGAGCTCCATGTTGAAAGCATCTACGGCGTGGGCAGCACCTTCTGGTTCAGCCTGCCGCAGAAGATATCAGACCCCTCCCCCATGGGCGATTATACCCACAGGATCCAGTCAAAAGACAGGAATAACGGAAAACACATATATGCGCCCGAGGCAAATTTGCTGGTAGTGGATGATAACGAGATGAACATCAAGGTGGCTGTCAGCCTGCTGAAAATATTCGGCATAGTACCCGATACCGCACCCTCAGGATATATGGCGCTGTCGCTGATAAGAGAAAAACATTACGATATGATACTGCTCGATCACATGATGCCCGGCATGGACGGCATCGCGACACTGAAGCGTATATGCGACGAGGGTATGCGTGAAGCTGATACAACTATGATAGCACTTACTGCCAATGCTGTTGTCGGTGCAAGGGAGACCTATCTGCAGGCAGGTTTCGATGACTACTTATCCAAGCCCATTGACAGCGGTCTGCTGGAAAAAATACTGCAGAAGTATCTGCCTTCTGAAAAGGTGTCTATGGTAGATGATAACGCCCCGACACAGGATGACACCATAAAAGACAGATTTACTCTTACCGAGCTGCAGAAGATATGCTCTCTGTATTCGGGAATAAACCCTGTGGTGGGTCTTGAATACTGCATGAACTCAAAAGAATTCTATCTTGATACACTGGAAGGCTACGCTGAAGCTGACAGACTTATCCAGATAAAAGCTGCCTTTATCCAGAAACGGTGGGATGATTACAGGGTAGACGTACACGCAGTCAAGAGCGCTTCACTGACCATAGGTGCACAGATGCTGTCAGAAAGAGCAAAAGCCCTTGAATTTGCTGCAAGGGACGGCGACACGGAATACATCATGCGGAACCATGAAGCCTTCACCGAGGAATACGCAAAGTGTCTTGTGGGCGTTAATGCCATACTTGACACATTCAGCGGAAACAATGATAAATAACTATAAGCCCGAGGCTCAAGCCCCGGGCTTTCTGTATAGCCGATATAAAGATATCTTCAGTTCAGCCCGAAGCTGACCGACAGCGCCGAATCCACTGCCGACATCGCCCCCTTATCCAGCTGTCCCATTTTCTCCCTCAGCCGACGCTTATCGAGGGTGCGTATCTGCTCAAGCAACACCACCGAATCTCTTGAAAGTCCGCAGCCTGTCCCGACAGTTATATGTGTCGGCAGACGCGCCTTGTCCTGCCTGCTGGTTATCGCCGCAGCTATAACCGTTGGCGAATGGCGGTTCCCGATGTCGTTCTGCACGATAAGTACAGGTCTTAACCCACCCTGCTCCGACCCGACGACAGGACTGAGATCAGCATAATAGATATCCCCTCTGTGAACAGTCATATAAAAAACACTCCTTGTGAAAATAATCTCTGTGGTCATTATTCCCGTTTTTCATGTGATGATTCAATGTAACGCGGATTTTTACGTTTACCATATCATATGCAGAACAGCTCGCAGCGGATAATGTTCAAGTAGATCCATGTTGCGCCATATATTATATCATATGCATCATTCAATATTTCACATATCGGAGATTTTATGAAAAAAAGGCTTGACATTTACATTCCATCGTGATATAATAATTAAGCTGAATGTTTGAGATTCAGTTAAAACCCTCATAAATATCGACAATGCGGCAGTGCTGGAACTGGCAGACAGGCACGTTTGAGGGGCGTGTGTCCTAGACGTACGGGTTCAAGTCCCGTTTGCCGCACCAACAACAAGGCTTCTAAAACAGCGTAAATGCGTAGTTTTAGAAGCCTTTTGTTTTTATATTATTGGCGTTTGTGTACTGTTTGTGTACTACTGTGTTAAAAAACGGCAGATTTGGAATGATTTTGTTCCGGATCTGCCGTTTTTTGTTATCCATATTTTTCTATCGAATTATGGCTGTCGTTATTGCTATCACTTATTGTTAGCCTTAAAGTGTCGGCTACTGATTCCATAGCTTCTGCATTGGCTTTAGCCATCGAATGAGCATAAATGTTTAAAGTCGTTGAGGTTTGGGAGTGCCCTAAACAAGCTGATACAGTGCGTATATTAACTCCGCTATGGATAAGTAAACTAGCGTTCAAATGACGTAGGCTGTGTAATCCAAGGAATCTTAGGTTATTACGGTCACAAAGCTTTTTGAGCCAATTATACGGAGTTGCACCGTCCATTACTTTACCATTCCAAGTTGTAAATAAGCGATCTGTTTCATTCCATTGGTCGCCGACTTTTAAAATTTGTTTAGCTTGTTCCGCTTTGTGAATTTTTAAAATGTTAATTACATCGGCAGTAAATTTAAGATCACGTACAGAGCCTTTTGTTTTAGGAGTATCGGTATAATGACCTTTTTCCTTGGTGTAAAGAGCGGTTCGTCTGATGCTTACAACATTTGTATTAAAATCGACATCTTTCCACTCCAGTCCAAGGAGTTCACCACGCCTGAAGCCACCATATATAGCAAGTGTTAAAAAGGCTCTGTATTTTGTTGGGGCTTCCTGCAGAAGTGATAATAAATGCTGTGTTTCTTCAAGCGTATATATTTCCTTTTCATGTTCTGCAATTTTAGGTAATAAAACATTTTTGCACGGATTATCCGAGATCATTTGCATTTTCTCGGCATAGCTGAAAACCATTGAAATAAATGTCGAATAATGCTTTATGGTTTTGGGAGAAAGTTTACCGCCTGTACGAATGTTTATTCCCTCTCCCCCGAGATCGTTTATAAATTTTTGTATAATGCGTGTATTTATCTTATCGATTCGTAAATGACCTATAGCCTTATATGTTCGTGCTTTAAGCTGTTTAGTGCGTTCAAGAGTTTTGGGCTTATAGTTTTTTTCGGCATAAGTTGAAAACCATTCCTCAGCCACTGTCTCGAATTTTGCCGCATTGACGATCATGTTCCCTTTACACTGTTCCTCGAACATAACAGCAAATCGGTTTAGCTCTTTCTCGTTCTGCATTTTGCTCCTTTTGGGGTCGGGGTGCCATGTGGTCGATTGCGTAATTTTGCGTCCGCTGACATCGTAACCACACGATACACGAATAAGATAACTATTGCCACGTTTTTTGATGTAAGCCATAAAAACAGTCCTTTCCAAAAAATAAAATTCTTTTATTGAAAAAATACGCAAATAACTTTTACTAAAGTGCTGTATTACGTTACTGCATATAGTATAAGACAGTATCATGGGTTTTGTAAACTGAAAGGACGCTAATGTTATTAATTTTATAAAAAATTTACCAAGACGGAAATATGAGTAAAGCAGATGGCTGCCTTCAGAGTTAAAAAAATTAAAAAGATTTTATAGAAATAATCCTCAGGAACAACAAGAAAAAATCATGAGGACCCTACTTACTTATATTATAATTTTGAAATCTGACTATACCTTTACCAACCACTTAAAATTCGGCTCGACAAGAATATATTACATGGTTATCCCTTTAACACACCACAGATAATTTACAATGCTGTCCAAATAAACAGACCTCAAAAACCGGAAAATATAGTATAATAGTGACAGGAAACGAAAGGAGCTGTCGCTATGTCAAAAAGATTTCCGAAACCTGAGATCACACTTGATGGGATATATTCAAAGTTCGCAGATGAAAGCTTTTGCAAGGATTTTCTGCTTGATATCCGCTTTGAAAAGGGCTTTGCCTGCCCGTTTTGCGGTGGCTCTGAGTACCGCAGGATAAGGTCACGCCATCTGCTGCGCTGCAAGTTCTGTAAAGCAGATATATCCGCCACAAACGGAACTTTTATGCACAGAACACATATTCCGCTCAGACTGTGGATAGTCACCGCATTCCTCATTATGAGCAACAAATGCAGTGTTTCTGCTGTTACGCTGATGAGGTCTTTGGGGGTGACCTACAAGACTGCATGGTACATCCTTCACCGCATCAGAAAAGCTATGAAATGCCGTGAAGAACGCTATTTGCTCGACGGAATCGTTGAACTTGATGACACGTATCTCGGTGCTCCGACTCACGGTAAAAAGCGCGGCAGAGGTACTGAAAAAGTCAAGATGATCGTAGCTTTTATCGAAGAACGCAGCAGGAAATCCCGAGTACGTTAAAATGAGAGATGTGCCGAATTTAAAGGGTATAACTGTGGGTAGATTTGCCAGGGATAATATCCGCGCTGGCTCGAAGATCGAGAGTGATAATGCTCGAAGTTACAAGAAACCGTTGGCACAGAAATACTTCCATGTTTTTGAAACATATGATCCGACAAGCGGTCAGCTGAATTGGATGCATAAAGTTATATCAAAACTTCAAAGCAATGATCATGGGAACTTACCACGGAAACGAAAAGATCCACACAGCGTTATATGCTGCCGAATACTGTTACAAATTCAACCGTCGTAAGCTGGGAAACAGTGCGTATTTAAGGCTTTTGGCTGCTTTGGTGCAGTGATCTTACTTGTGGTGTGTTAAGGGGATAACCATAATATATTATGCTGAGGTTCTCTTTCTTCACCGCCGACGGTGGGAAAGAGAGAACTGCCAAACTCTCATTATATTCGTTTAAACGATATTAAGTCAGATGTGTCAGGGGGATAACCATATTTTGATATTATCTTGCTAAAAAATAATAAGGGGGTGAGTTCATGAGCGGAGAAGAAGTAAGAAAGCTGATACTGGCAAATAATGTAAAACTTTGGGAAGTGGCAAAAAAAGCATTCGGGATATCTGACGGCAATTTTTCAAGAAAACTGCGCAAAGATTTTACCGATGAGGAGCTTCAAAAAGTTATTGTTGCCATCGAGGAACTAAAGTCTGAAAAGAGAAAAACATATGAACTCTTTCAGACAATCGAAAGCAAAAAATAAGGAGGATAATTATGAATGAAAAACCAATACCGAGAATGAGAACAGTTAGACAAGCGGCTTTAGAAACCGGGGTTTCCGAATACTTTGTAAGGCAGCTTGTAAAAAACAAGGAAATTTATTATGTACGATCGGGTAAGAGAGTTTTGATAAATCTCGATTTGTTTATCAGCTTTTTGAACGGCGAAACTGAAAATAATGGAGGATACGATAATGAATAATATATTTGGTATTGATACCATAGAAATAGTTGCGAACAAGCGTTTGATAAACGCTTATAATTCGCTATTTGTTCCGACTCATTATCTGGATTCAGTCCGTACCAAGTACGTAATGAACCCAGATTTCATCAACGGTGGTATAACTGTTGAAAAATATAGTGATTATATGTCGTTGATAGGTGAAGCACTGCAAGTTGCAGGGATAGAAGCACCAGTAATAAGGAGGATAGATTTTCGTGTAGATAATTTTGTCGATGAATATGAGAAGCATTATAAACTACATAAGTTTATGATTCTTTGTTTAGCGATGTCATATCATAACATTCAGAGTTATGAAAGCTATGATCCTGTGACCCAAGACATTTTATGTATTCGAGCTCAAGGAAAATATTGGGAAGCAGAGTACTATAATAAGCTCAAGCAAGAGCCGAAATCGGGAATCAAGTCGCGCTTTGAAATGCGAGCCAAAGCAGGCTCGTATCACGTAGGAGATGAGAGGAGATATTTTGATCTGTACTCTGAAAGATTGATTAAAATCACAAGTAAACAATATTTGCTTAATGTGGCTGAATATTTAAATGATTGTTTGAACGATAAATGGGAGCAAGAGAAAAAAAATATTTCCAAACGAGGGTTTTTAGAAAAATATAGTGATAATATTTTTATGAAAGAACAAGCTATTGGATTATGCAATATGCTCGGCTATAAAGATCCTAAACAGACTGCCTCCAAATTGGATATTAAATATATAAGCCATAAAGAATTATCGCTTTATGTAAATGAGTTGATCACTCTAGGTGATCGCTTTTTTGAAAGCTAAATGTATAAAAAATACATTTTTAAAATTATTCATGAAGCGATATAAACTCGCAGATAGTAGGAAAAGTGATGTAATAGTGTTTTTGATATGTCTAAATAACAGTCATTACTCTTATATTAGATGGTTTGTTTTGGTTTGTCTTAGTTGAGTTAACACTATGATTGAGGAGAGAAAATATATGATTATAATGAACTTAGCAGAACAGCATAAAAAACTTAGAATAAATGAACATGATAGAAGAGCTGAAAGAGCGTATTGGAAATATGTTGAGTGTGATGGTGTTCCAGATGGCTTTTATTTAAAATGCAGTTACTGCGGATATGATATCAGCAGGAAAGATGCAGACCATATATGCGCAAACTGCGGAGCTCGTATGAGCTATTAAATTAGCTTGTATAAAGGAGCGGACAGTGTGGCAGTATGTTTATACTGACGAGAACGTAAAACGCATTGTACAGTATTTTTATTAGCAATAAACCTGAATAAACCACAACTACACAAACTGAAATAAAAACTACTTATACAAAAGCAATGTCGTAAACAAAAATCGGCATTGCTTTTTTTATTTTGCCTTTTTATGTTAACTACAAAAATAAGAAAACAGATATTTTTATTTTGTTAGGCTGCCTTCACATGATTATTTATTTAAGTTATAAAAAATATATAAACTCTATCCGAACATACTCGTATTGCATATTGTAGGATTTAATGTTATAATATACCCGATAAAGAAATTTAAGGGGAGGGGCTTATGAACACATTTGTCTGCCCTCACTGCGGGGGTGAAGTTCCCGAGGGTATGCGGTTTTGTCCGCACTGCATGACTGTGCTTGCCGAGCCGCAGGCTATTGAGATAGGAGCGAAAGGCAGGAAAAAGAACAGTTTAGTTTTTATAATAGTCCTGTGTGCTTGTATCGTGACAGGGGCGGCTGTATATTTTGCTGCAAGAGGACATAACGATATTTCCGTACAAAAAAATAACACAGACACTGAAGTAAGTGCCGATGTATCGGAAACAGAAAGTTTTACAAGTGATGTTGATTCGTGGGTCGATAGTATGACCGAAAGCATACCTGATAATATTGTTACTGATGAAAGCAGTTCTGCTGAAAGTCACGATGAAACTGAGAGTTCTGCAGACAGTTCGGTAAATGAGCATATCACGGAACAAGGCATCACACCCGAGAGCCTGTATGCCGATATAAAGGACTGGTGCGGTACACATCCGCCTAAGTATTTCGGTGTGGAGAGTGCTGAAGATATATCCGCCGAGCAGGACGGAGACACCACAATGTTTTCGTTTGCCGACAAGGGCGGGGCAAGGATATTTATAGGCACGGATACGGACGGTAATGCAAGCTTTATCATACGGCTGAATGATATTTCCGCAGAGGGCAATAACGAGCATGGAGAAGAGATATTATCTGCACTGGGTGACATATTTTTCAGCACTGATCTCAGCGGCAGGGACGGCAATTTTACCGAGAATGGCTATTCTTTTGAGATAATATGCAATGACTACCCCGATATGTTCTATACAGAGTACATTATCACAGCCGAAAAGCTATAATGTTGCTTCACCGCGAGAATAAAGCTCGTTGTTTGTTTCGATGACGGACTTTCTGTTCTCTATGCAGAAGATGATAATGCTGTCACGCTTCTTTTTTGCATACAGGAAAGGATATCCCGACAGCTTTAAAAAGCTCTGCACCTCGTCAAGGGAAAGACTCATAGCTATAAGTATAGAGAGCACTTTGTCACGGGCAGGAGCTTCCTTGACCCCCGAAAATATCTGATAGGCATATACCTGGCTTATTTCCGACTTAGCTATAACTTCGGATTTTACAAGACCCTTTTCGGCAAGGATATTTTCAAGCATTTCGGAAACCTTTTTGCAAGATATGTTCTCGACGTTGTCCGAAAGATAGCTGTCGATGCTATCGGCAGATCTGATTTCATTAAGCAGTTCGTCTGTGGATTTTTTCATGGTGATCTACTCCTTTTTATTTGCTGTATTATAGATTATAATAACACGCTTTATCTGATTTTACAAGGGGGCGGTAATATAAACCTCTCGGAAATTTTATCTGCCGAATACACGCTTGTATCGGTGCTTAACAGCAAGGAAAACAGTACACTGATACGCTATCGGAACAATAGACTGGGCAGAGATATAGTAGTGCGTAAGTTAAGCACTGACAGTAATACAGATGTTTATCGAAGTCTCTCGTGGGTCTGCCATGAGAACTTAGTGCGGATATACGATGTCGTTACCGAGCAGGACTATACCTATATCCTTGAAGAATACATAGAGGGCATAAGCCTTTCGGAACTTGTACCGATGAACGAAAAGGGCGCACGGACGACAGTGATACAGATAGCGAGGGCGCTGTATGTTCTGCAAACGCTGGGCATCGTACACCGTGATATAAAAGAGGACAACGTAATAGTAACAGAGGACGGCACGGTAAAGCTAACCGACTTCGATATATCAAAAATATACACCGAGGGCAAAAGCCGTGATACACAGCTTCTGGGTACGTCTACCTATGCCCCGCCCGAGCAGTACGGACTTGCACAGACCGACAGCAGGAGCGATATATACTCTCTCGGTATACTCGCAAACAAGCTAGTCACTGGCAAGCACCCGTCTGCCTCGCTGTACACCAAAGGCAGGCTCGGTAAGTTTATAGTCAAGGCAACGAATATCAGCCCCGACAAGCGTTTTAACTCTGCCGAAGATGTACTGGCGCACTTTCGTTAAATATAAAAATTATGCTGTCAGCATAAGACAAAAAGATCCTCCTGTGGTATAATCACCATAGGAGGATCTTTAAAGTTCATCAATATTCTCCGCTAATATTTTGACCGTGTTGAGGAATTTGCTCACCTGCTCGGGTGAATGATTTTTTAATTCTGCCGAAATGCTTTCGAGAACACCCACATCACCGTTCTCGTTTTTGACATCAAGCAGAAGATAATCAAGGCTTATTTCCAGCACGGTCGAAATGCTTATGGCAGTATTAAGTGAGAGCTGCCTTGAAGCACGTTCGATATGCCCCACATAGGAAGGCGTGATACCGCAAAGCTCCGCCAGCTGTTCCTGACTGAGCCCCAGCTTTACCCTGCGTGAGCGTATCCTCTCGCCAACGGCGGTAAGGCTTAAATTATTGTTGCCGTCATTCATTTACATCACCACCAACATTATACATTATGAACAAATATGATGTAAATATACTGTATGTCATGATATTGACAAATAGTACAGAACAGTGTATAATGTAGTTAATCCGATATGAGTTAATGTTGATTATAGCTAATTGAAGGAGGAGCGGTTCATGATAGCTTTAGGAATTATTATTACTTTTATAGGTGGGTTATTTTTACTATATGATTTATATGTATTCTTAGCATTGGGTGAATCCGGTGATGGTTTATTCCTTCTTATTTCAGCCTCTGTAACTGCGCTGGGAGTATTTTTGTGGCGAATGGGATTGAGGAGAGAGGCTGATGAGATAGAGCAAGGACAGGAAGCTGTCCAAAACGGAATGACACCGTCTCAAAAAAAGGGTGCTGTGATCGGTATAATAATACTTATCATTATTTTTGCAACGCCATTTGTGCTGAATTTTATTCCCGATACGCCTGTGAACAAAGAAGAACAGGTATTGAAGTATGTTGAGGACATAATGAAAGATAAAGAAAAGGCAGTAAAAGACACGGAAGTAAATGCGTCGGTGAGCCATACAAAACCCAAGATACTTGATCATTCGGGTGATGTGTATTTTGTTTTATGGTTATCCCCTTAACACACCACAAGTAAGATCACTGCACCAAAGCAGCCAAAAGCCTTAAATACGCACTGTTTCCCAGCTTACGACGGTTGAATTTGTAACAGTATTCGGCAGCATATAACGCTGTGTGGATCTTTTCGTTTCCGTGGTAAGTTCCCATGATCATTGCTTTGAAGTTTGATATAACTTTATGCATCCAATTCAGCTGACCGCTTGTCGGATCATATGTTTCAAAAACATGGAAGTATTTCTGTGCCAACGGTTTCTTGTAACTTCGAGCATTATCACTCTCGATCTTCGAGCCAGCGCGGATATTATCCCTGGCAAATCTACCCACAGTTATACCCTTTAAATTCGGCACATCTCTCATTTTAACGTACTCGGGATTTCCTGCTGCGTTCTTCGATAAAGCTACGATCATCTTGACTTTTTCAGTACCTCTGCCGCGCTTTTTACCGTGAGTCGGAGCACCGAGATACGTGTCATCAAGTTCAACGATTCCGTCGAGCAAATAGCGTTCTTCACGGCATTTCATAGCTTTTCTGATGCGGTGAAGGATGTACCATGCAGTCTTGTAGGTCACCCCCAAAGACCTCATCAGCGTAACAGCAGAAACACTGCATTTGTTGCTCATAATGAGGAATGCGGTGACTATCCACAGTCTGAGCGGAATATGTGTTCTGTGCATAAAAGTTCCGTTTGTGGCGGATATATCTGCTTTACAGAACTTGCAGCGCAGCAGATGGCGTGACCTTATCCTGCGGTACTCAGAGCCACCGCAAAACGGGCAGGCAAAGCCCTTTTCAAAGCGGATATCAAGCAGAAAATCCTTGCAAAAGCTTTCATCTGCGAACTTTGAATATATCCCATCAAGTGTGATCTCAGGTTTCGGAAATCTTTTTGACATAGCGACAGCTCCTTTCGTTTCCTGTCACTATTATACTATATTTTCCGGTTTTTGAGGTCTGTTTATTTGGACAGCATTGTAAATTATCTGTGGTGTGTTAAAGGGATAACCATGTTTTGTTTATATGGAAGTCACTTCAAAAACTGCAATGTACGGAGAAGCAGGTGGTGATCTGGTAGTTGTAAAGGTCGAGGATAAAAATAAATGCTCGTGGGTGACTGATATGGCTACCGATACAGATGATGAACATATCCAAAAGGCTTTAGATGTGGCAAAACAACTATACGGAAACGGATAAAAAGGAGGGTCTTAGTATGAAAAAAATACTAGCAATTTTACTATCAATGGTCATGGCAGGAATGGTTTTCGGTTCTTGCGGAAGTGAGGAACAAACTGAAACACAGGCTAAAACAACGGAGCAGGTTTCATCGGAGGATGATCAAAACAGAGAGCCGACAGAGAACGACTACAAGGAGCAGCTTAAAGCTATTTATGATGCTTTAAAAGATCATCCTTTCAGTAATGGAAATCCCATAGAAGAGATACGAATAGAATTGGGACGAGATACATATGACGGGGGGGATAAATATGAATCAGGAACAACAGAAGCGGATATTGTAAACACTGTAAATGGTATTTATGACAGTAAATTATCAGATTGTCATGTTTCTATTGAGTATAATACAACTAACAATTATAGTATTGACTCCATCAAAATAATTACTGATCGCGGAACAGAAGAAAACTATTGCTTAGTGTATTATCCCGAGACTGACAGATGCAATAATTTAGATTTAACCAATATAGCAAGGGAAATTGCGGCAGTAGGATATAATGTTTTTACTGGAAATATGGATACAATGAATGGAAAAATGGCTGAAATTGTAGATTTTTCAAATTCAGAAGCTAACAGTGAGATAGGGAATAAAATCGTTGAAAAATACAAAGCCGATAGTTATTTCGATTTTACTGGAAGGGCATTTGTATATAGTGAGGCTATATATAGTGGTGCAGTATGTACATATGATGATAATTGGTCATCTATGGAGTTTGCACCTTATGATTTTGAAACATACTTCAAATCTGATATTGAAAGCAAAGGATTATCTTTTGACGAAGCGTGTGAGTATCTTAGCAAAGATGATGTTGGAGTTTCGGCATATAAACAGTACAAAACACAGGAACTGAAAGATATGTTTGCAATAGAATAACGTCCAATAGATACTATTAGTGACTACTGCAATACAATGAGTGTGATAACTAATTATGATAATAAACAATGTTGATATTTTTGCATTGCAATGATATCAATATAAATCTTAAATTACTAATTCAGAATGGAGGTCGAAATAACTATGGAAGACGGAGTAGGAGTATTGATCGGTTTGGTATGTGTTGCTTTAATACAGCTTATAATGGTCATAGCTATTCTAAGATTGTCGGATAACACAAAAGAGATATTAAGGATATTATCCGACTGGGAAGAACGCAGCGAAAATAAAA